>CBIHRJ010000079.1:0-22674 GCA_966212445.1 uncultured Noviherbaspirillum sp.
GCATCCTGGTGGTCAAGCGGCCGTGGCCGGCGATGATCCGCACCATCTGGGGCGATCCCGAGCGGTTCAAGAAGAGTTACTTCCCCGACGAGCTGGGCGGCAAGACCTATCTGGCCGGCGACGGCGCGATCCGCAATGAAAAGACCGGGTATTTCACGATCACCGGCCGCATCGACGACGTGCTGAACGTGTCCGGTCACCGCATGGGCACGATGGAAATCGAATCGGCGCTGGTGGCCAACCCGATCGTGGCCGAAGCGGCGGTGGTGGGCAAGCCGGACGAGACCACCGGCGAATCGATCTGCGCGTTCGTGGTGTTGAAGCGCTCGCGCCCGACCGGGGATGAGGCGAAGCAGATCGCGAAAGAGTTGCGCGACTGGGTGGGCAAGGAAATCGGGCCGATCGCGAAGCCGAAGGAAATCCGTTTCGGCGACAACCTGCCGAAGACGCGTTCGGGCAAGATCATGCGGCGTCTGCTGCGGGTGCTGGCGAAGGGAGAGCAGATCACGCAGGACGTATCGACACTGGAGAATCCGGCCATCCTGGAGCAGTTGAGCCAGGCGCAATAACCCGGGGTGTCGATGAACTACTAGTGCATTCAGATCAATTTGTCGAGTTTGCGACGGAGAACTGAACGGCCCCTTCCCCCTTGCAGGGGGAAGGCTGGGATGGGGGTAGTGAGGTCGAAACAACGCAGTCGTGTACGCAACCTCCCCACCCCCATCCTAACCTTCCCCCTGACAGGAGGAAGGGACTATACGGTGCGTCGCTCACACTGCTGCGACACATCGAAGTTTGTGGGTAAACCTGAGCCTTGAAGGGGGAACCTGTAGCGAACTCGTCGCCCAAGTATCAACTTCCGATTAATTCGGACAGCCAAGCCCGTGGCACGGTAGTCCGAGAGATAATTTTCTTTTCCAATTACAGCAGATCAGGCAGGCGTTACGAATGGATATTCTCTTGTACATGCCGGACGACGATGCATCGTCCTGGATAGCTGAACTCACCCGCATCTTTCCGGCGGCCCGTGTGCGCACGTGGAAGGAGGGTGACCGGGCCGCAGCCGACTATGCGCTGGTCTGGAAGCCGACCCCGGATGTCCTGGCAGGGCGCGAGCGGCTGAAGGCCGTGTTCAATCTGGGGGCAGGCGTCGACGTCGTGCTCGGACTGTTGAGATCGCACCCGGACCTGTTGCCGTCTCACGTACTACTGATCAAGCTGGATGATGCGGGCATGGCGCCG
This sequence comes from uncultured Noviherbaspirillum sp., assembly GCA_966212445.1. Classification (GTDB taxonomy): domain Bacteria; phylum Pseudomonadota; class Gammaproteobacteria; order Burkholderiales; family Burkholderiaceae_D; genus Noviherbaspirillum. Next base: position 1,243 of record CBIHRJ010000079.1, read on the forward strand.
CAAATGGTCCAGTACGTGCTGCACGCGGTGCTGCGGCATTTCCGGCGCTTCGACGAGTATGCGGATCTGCATCGTGAGCACAGGTGGCATCCGTTGCAAGCAAGGATGCCTTCCTCGCACGTAGTCGGCATCATGGGCCTGGGCGCGCTCGGCACGCCGGTCGCGATTGCCCTCGCACAGTTGGGGTTTACCGTCCGGGGTTGGAGCCGCAGCCCGAGAACCGTCGACCGGGTGGCCTGCTTCGCTGGGACTGACGATTTGCCTCGCTTCCTGGATGGACTGAACGGTTTGGTGAACCTGCTTCCGCTGACAGTGGACACGGAGAACATCCTCAACCGGAATCTGTTCGCCCGCCTGGCGCCGGGAGCGCAACTCATCAACATTGCGCGCGGCGCACACCTGGTCGAGGAAGACCTCCTGCAGGCGCTCGACAGCGGGCAGATTGCCGCCGCCACGCTGGACGTGTTCCGTCAGGAGCCCTTGCCGCCGCAACACCCGTTCTGGAATCATCCGCGTATCGACATGACGCCGCACGTCGCCGCGCTGACACTGTGCAGGGAGGGCGCCCGCCAGATCGCGGAAAAAATCACCAGGCTTGAACAAGGTCTGCCGGTCGACGGTGTGATCGACGTGGCGCGCGGTTATTGATTGGCTTTTTGGAGGGGCTGAGAACCTGGTAATTCGTCATGCTGGCCATCTGCCGGGATAGTAACCGGCAACCATACTCGAAATGCAGTCCCATTGCCGGCCTCGCTTTGCACGTCGATCCGACCGCCATGCTGCGCAATGATCCCGTACGATAGCGACAAGCCTAAGCCTGTGCCTTTCCCAATTGGCTTGGTAGTGAAAAAGGGTTCAAAAATCCGGTTCAGCACGTCCGGTGCAATCCCGCATCCGGTATCCGCAATTTCCACCATCACCCAAGGGCCTTCATGCCGCGTGCGGATTGTGATGGTGCCATTGCTTTCAATTGCATGCGAAGCATTGACCAACAGGTTCATGAACACCTGGTTGATCTGGGCTGGGACGCATTCGACTTCAGGTAATTTGCCGTAGTCCTTGATGACCTTGGCTTTATGCTTGATTTCGTTCCATACGATGTTGAGCGTACTGTCGATACCAGGATGCAGATCGGCCCATTGTCGTGCCACATCTCCCGCATGGGAAAAATCCTTCAAATCTTGCACAATCCGGCGCACACGCTGTACGCCATCCAGCGACTCCGCCAGCAAGCTCGCCAAATCCTCGCGCAAATATTCCAACTCCAGTTTATCGCGGGCCTCTTGCACTTTTTGCAGTAGCTCCGGGTGTTCTACTGCAGCCGCTTCCAACTGGGCATACACGTCCAGCATGACTAGCAACCGGCCGGTGTAATCTTGCAAGATGCCCAGATTGGAGGTGACAAACGCAATCGGATTATTGATCTCGTGCGCCATGCCGGCTGCAAGCTGGCCGATGGAGGCCATTTTTTCCGACTGCAAGAGCTGTTGATGCAGTTCCTTCTGTTTCTGGTTCGCCTTCATCAACTCGTCGTTGCTTTGGAGTAAAGCCTGTTCCGCTTGCCGACGCACTTCAACTTCTTTTTCCAATTGAATATTTTGACTCTGCACTTGCTTTTGCGCGGTATGCAAGGCGAGATGCAGTTTGATCCGGACAAACACTTCCTCGATCTGGAAAGGCTTGACGATATAGTCGACGCCACCCATCTCAAAACCATCGACCTTATCCTTGGTATCGGATAAGGCGGTCATGAAAATGACGGGGGTGTTTGCAGTTTCTTCTGTTGTTTTCAGCAGGCGGCAGGTTTCCAGTCCATCTATGCCCGGCATCATCACGTCGAGCAAGATCAAGTCCGGACGCGCAAATCGTGCGCGTTGCAGCCCTTCTTCGCCGCTTTGCGCCACGATGACATCGAAACCGGAACCTTCCAGGAACTCCGCCAGAATCGCGATATTGGCAGGGGTGTCGTCAACAATCAGAATGCAATGCTTGTGTGATTCAGGCAAGAGTGCAGGCTGCTTTCCAATCATCTTTTCTCCAGGTATTGTTCGACCAATTCCAAAATTGCCTTGGACTGGTAGTCTTTCGCGAGAGATCGCAGCTTTTCCGCAAATGGACCATAACGTGCGTCCAATGAAACAAGACGGTCGGCATGCTGATGAATGCTTTTCATATTGCCCAGCCTGGCCACCTGATGCAGTGCTTCCATTTCTTCCCATGGCGGCATGGTCAGTATGTCGCAACTCTCGATCTCTTGAGCGCTTGCTTGTTCGTACTCCAGAGCCAGGCCCAGATGCAGGCCGATTTGTTGTAACAGGAGATCATGGTCGATGGGCTTCGACAAGAACGCGGTAGAACCGGCGGCAAAGGTTTCTGCTTTGTCCGCAGGTGTCGCGCTGGCGGAAATGGCGATGATCGGTATCGACTCCAGGCCCGGAATCTGGCGAATCTGCCGCGTCGCTTCAAAGCCATCCATGACGGGCATCCTGATATCCATCAGGATCAGATCGGGTTGGGCCGCCCTGGCTTGTTCAACGCCTTCCTGGCCATTGGCTGCCTGATAGATTTCAAAACCGACGCTGGAGAGCAAATCCGCCAGGATGCGACGGTTTGCATCGACATCGTCCACGATCAGGATTTTCCGGTGCTGCCCTCGGTAACCGCTCACGGCCGCTTTTTCGAATGATGAATCATCGGTATCATCGACAACCGGCATCGACAATTCAAACCAGAAGACGCTGCCTTTCCCCAATGTGCTTTGCACATGGATGTCGCTTCCCATTAACCGGACGAACCCACGGCTGATCGCCAGCCCCAGGCCGGTCCCACCCTGGCGCAGCTGCATGGCACCCACTTGTTCAAACGGCTGGAAGACCGTTTCGAATTGGTCCGGGCTCATCCCGACGCCGGTATCCCGCACTTCGAAGCGCAAGCAGGCCTCCGCGCCATGAATCGACAATAGCTGTACCTTGAGTTCGACTTCGCCCTGGTCGGTGAACTTCACCGCATTGCCTAGCAAATTCAGCAAGACCTGACGCAAGCGCTTTTCATCCATCTGGATGAGTTTGGGCAGAGTGGAAGGCGCGCTATAAATGAAAGCGATATCTTTCTGCTCTGCCTTGATGCGAATGAGGTCGCTGATGACCGTCATGAAAACGGGCAGATTGACGGTGCTGAGATAAATTTCTTCCTTGCCGGCTTCGATCTTGGAAAAATCCAGCAAATCGTTAATGACCATCAGTAAATGTTCGCCGCTTTTTTGAATCGTATGCAAGCCGGCAGACTGGCGTTCGGTCAGTGTTGTTTTATCGCGCTGCAAAAGTTGCGTGTAGCCCAATATGCCGTTCAAGGGTGTGCGCAGTTCATGGCTCATATTGGCCAGAAAAATGCTCTTCGCCTGATTCGCCACTTCAGCCTGTTCCTTGGCATGCCGTGCTTCTGAGAATACCGTCTCCAGATTGCCTATCGTTTCGACCAGACGTTGAGTCATGGTGTTGATGGCCTTGGCCAGCACGCTGATCTCATCCCGGGACTCTACCGGGGCACGTACAGAAAGGTTTCCCTCGGCTACTTGCTCTGCCGATCGGGTGAGGCGGCGTAGTGTGCCAACGATGTGTTGGCGCAAGACCAATGCCATCACAATGCCAAAAGCAACGGCAATCAGTCCTCCAATGACGGTCTGCAAATGCGCAACGGCGAGACTATGCCGCGCCTGGTCGAGATCCGTTCGCAGCAGGGCCTGTTGATGTGCAGTGACTTCTCCCAGCAAAGCCAGCATCCGTTCTTCTTGCGGCACCGCCTGGGTGCGGTACAGATAAATATCTTCATGTACGCGCTCGCTGGCCATCACGGTGAAAATTTTTTGCGCCAGGTCTGTAATCTCTGTGCGCAATTGCGCCATCCTGTCCAGTTTCGCCTGCTGTGCATTCGACAAAAGCGGCCGTTTGGCCGCTATCCTGTCCCAATTCGTGCTATCGATGGCTGACTGGGAGCTATAAGCAAGTTTGAAACTGCGTTCGCCTGATGCCGCGAACGCGGCAAGACTGGACACCCTCGCTTCGAATGAAGATTGAAATCGAGCCAGATCATTTGCTGCGATCAAGCGGCGATCCTGTCGCACGGGCGATGACCCTTGCGTGTCCCGGATTTTCAGGAGATCTGCAATTTCACGGGCCATCTGCACTTGCAAGGGCTGTACTTCCACGCGCGCCAGCTGAAGAGCGAGACGATTTTCGAGGGGATTATCGTGCAGGGTGAATAGTTGAGGCGCAAGCTTGGCCCATTCCTGATAAATCTTCGCGAGTTCGGCAACAAGCTGAGCATCTTTGCTCTCGCTCGATCTTGCCAGCATGGACTTGAGAGCGGCCAGCCTTTCTTCAAAATCTTTTTTGAAAACCTCATAGCTTTGCGCATCGCGTTGACTGCCTGAAACCAGGTAGCCACGCATATGCCGCTGCATTTTAAGAAGACTGGCTTGCGCTTCCGAAGTTGTCAGCGAGATGGGTTCCCGCACTTCCCGGGTGACGGTGATATGTCGGGTTGCACTCTGTCCCGCGATAAAGCCCAAACCCACGTCCAGCAGCGTAATGCCGACCAAAATGCCAAAACCCAGGCTGAGCTTGCTCCCGATGCCGAGCAAGTTCAGCTTGTTATTGACCAATAAGCGCATGCGTCCTCCGTGCTTGCCTTAGAGCAGTGTCGGAACCTTGCCGGCCGCGGCCAATCACGAACCGGCGATGTTCGCCGTACTTCACGTATGCATGCGCTTCCCGGGCTCCCCTGCAGCGATCATCAAGCCGCTCTATAGGCCTTCGCGATCTTTAATTTTCTTCTTTGTAATCGACAAAACCGCTGTCCTTTGCCATTTTTTCAGCCTTGCGGACGTCGTCATAGTTCCGGTCGTTGGGCGGGTCAAAACGCTTCACCATCGCTTTAGCCAGGATCCTTTCACCTTCAGGATCCTTGTGCATATTGAGCATGGCATCCATCAATGCTTTCTTGATGGAAGGATCAGCCTTTTTGCTGACGACGACGGGCGGAATGCCGGCGGGACCGAGATGTTCGATGATGCGTACATTCAACGCTGCTTCATCGTTGACAAAACGGTCATAATCGAGCACCAGTGAATCCACGGAGCTGGCATCTACAGCGCCAGTGGCAACCAGGCGAATGGATTCTTCATGGGAGCCGCTGACGATCACTTTTGAAAAATACTTCCAGTCTTTGGCGCCGAGCGCAACCAATTTGGCACGCGGCAGGTTATAGCCGGAATTGCTGGCCATTTCACTGAAGGCATACGTTTTTCCCTTGAGGTCGGCCCACGTCTTGAGCGGTGAATTCTTACGCACGATGGTGTACGAATAATATTTTCCAGGGATATCCTCGTAACCATTGGCATCAGAGAACACACCTTTTTTCATTGCCATGACAGGTATGGCGAGAAGTTCGTATTTACCCTCCGCAAACTTATGGATGTAAGGCAATCCACAGACAAAACCGACCTGGATAATGCCTTTATCCAGCATATTGTCGGCTTCGGCATAGGACAGATTGGACACGACTTTGATATTCCACCTCAGCTTTTGCGCGAGATAGTTCGCTATTTCGCCGTAGACAGGTACGCCTTTTAACGAGGTCGTGGCGGCGGTAACAACAATTTTCACCGATTTTGTTTCCGCCAACGCACAAGGCCCGGCAAGAAGAAAGGATGTACCAATCAAGAGCGACGCCGCTTGCATTTTCGATAGCATGACAGTGCCCATATTTCCAGGTGGGGTGAGATAAATCTAGCATCCTTCCGGTTCGATATAAAGCCAAATTCATCCTCGAAGACGGTTAATGTATTCGCGCCTGGATTCACGGCAGCCCCGTCTCACCGAAATGCTCGACGAGGATGTCGATCAGGATCCGCACCTTGCGGGAGGAAAACATACCCGGCGGGCGCACGGTGACGGTTTTCCCTCGGTCGCGTAGCGGCCAGACAGCCCCTTCTGCAGCACTGCCGAATGATTTGCCAGATCGTCCAGCGTCGTTGGCGCGCCATGGGTGGCGATGTAGGCCGGACTCGCGACGAGTCGAGCCCGGAAAGGACAGATCCGTCGGGCGAGGTCCTGCTGATCGGATTCCAGGCGAAGCCGGTGGCTGCGGTACTCGCGCTCTTCACTGTGGCAGCCGCGGTCCTTTTTCACAACAACTTCGCCGACCAGAACCAGGCGATCCACTTCGTCAAGAACTTTGCGATCGCGGGTGGCTTGCTCCAAGTGGTCGTGGCGGGAGCGGGGCGTTTCAGCCTCGATGCGCGCCGCCTGCAGAGCGCGGCTTGATTGATTGATTCATTCATTCATTCAGGAGTACAACAATGAAACTGCTGCATATCGATTCCAGCATCTTTGGTGATCAATCGGCGAGCCGACAGCTCACGGCGACGATCGTCGCCTCGTTGAAAAAGGCCGATCCGTCGGCGCGCCGATGTACAACTTCTCACTGCCCACGCAGCTCAAGGCATGGCTCGACCGTCTGGCGGTGGCGGGCAAGACCTTCCGCTACACGGCAACCGGCGTGGAAGGACTGGTCACAGGCAAGCGGGTGATCGTCGCCTCCTCGCGCGGCGGCTTCTATAGCGAAGGCCATCCGACCGCCTTCCTGGATCATCAGGAAAGCTATCTCAAGGGCTTGTTCGGTTTCGTCGGCATCACCGACACTGCCTTCTTCCGCGCTACTACGATCCGTCCATCGGCACCGGCACGATCGCCTATGGTGGCGTGGAATGGATGGGCGCCGGCGGCGGCGTCTGCCACGGCAAGGAAATGTCGCCGCCGGATGACATGTCGCGCATCCAGGGCTTCCAGTTTTGGCTCGCGCTGCCGCCCGAACTCGAAAAAAGACTGGAGACCGGCGCACGGCGTCAGGGGCGATTCCGGTATTTCGATAGGGCTCATGCAGACGCAGAGGCCAATGCACAAGCATCAACCGATTTGTGGGTAAACCTCGGCTCCTCTCCCGCAAGCGGAAGAGGGAGACATGTTTTATGTCAAAACCCTCGATTTTTCCTGACTGTTGATTGGATTGGCGCACATTGCGCCGTGGTTCAGCAGAGCGCCTGATTGATGATGGCAAACTGCTTGACGGTTTCATCCTGCAGCGGCACGCCGTTGCGTGCCATTGCCACCCCGGTATCCACCTGAACCAGCCCCGCCTCCGTGAGCCAAGTACCCAAACCGCTTGTGCCCGTGATGTCCGCACGCACGAAGGAACCGGCGTAGGCGCTCGACCAGTGTGCGATCAGAGCCTTCGCACGTTCGCTATCGGGAGCCACCAGCGGCCCGATTACGTGGCCGCGGCCGAAGCGGCGCATGATGGAGAAGCCCGCAAGTTCGCCATTGCGTTCAAGCACGGCCCCCTCGGCTACGGAGACCAGCTGTTTCAGCACTTCGTCGCGCGACATGCCGGTAGCCCGGTTCGCCAGTTCGATGATTTTTTCGATGTCGTCCGGTTCAGCCAGGCGGATGTTTTCCCCGGCAGCGAGTGCAATGGGCGCGATTGGCGCCATCGTGCCCTGGTGCTGATGGATGGTGCCCGTCGCCACGAAACCAAGGCGTTCATAGAGCGGCTGCCCGGCCGGCGTGGCGATGAGCAGCGTGCAGCGGCTGCCAAGCTCTTCCAGCACCAGGTTCATCAGCTCGCGGCCGATGCCTTTGCCCTGATGTTCGGGCGAAACGATGATCATCCCAAGCGACGCATGCGAGTCCCCCTGCTTCCAGCACAGACCGGTGCCGATCATTGTGCCGCCTTCCTCCGCAACGAAGCCGGTGCCCAGGCGATGGACGAACTGCCAGTCTTCGAGGCGGTGCGGCCAGCGTACCGCTTGCGACAGGGCATGTGCTGCGGGCAGGTCGTTTTCGTTCAATCGGCGGCAAGTGATTGCGGTATTGGTAGTCTGGATTGTCATGGCTTGTTCCTTATGAGTCGTTTGTCCCGGCGATGAAGGGACGTAGCAAGCCCCACCGGGAAGCAGTGTCTGAATATGAGGCGGGCTTCCTTCGTGCCCACCATGGAACTTCAATGGATCTAGCCTAGCGAGTGGCTGAGCAGCGCAAAGCGCGTGATCGACGGCTCGGGCCGCGGCGGTTCGCCTCGCGCCATCGAGATCACCGTCTCCTCGACCTGGACCAGGCCCATCTCGGTGAGCCAGGGGCTCAAGCCGCTGCTGCCCGGTACGTCGACGCGCACGAACGAGCCGGCTTGTGCGCCTGCCCAGTGGGCGATCAGGGCCTTGGCACGGTCGGCATCGGGAGCGACGACCGGGCCGATGACATAGCCGAGCCCGAATTTGCGCAGCGCCGCGAAGGCGACCAGCTCGCCGTAGCGGTCGATGGCGACGACGTCGGCTGCCGTCAGCAAGTGCTTGATCACGGTGGCGCGCGGCATGCCGGTCGAGCGGTTGGCCATGGCTGCCAGGGAGGCTTCATCCCGCGGGCTGATCGGCCGGATCCGTTCGCCCGCGCCGAGCGGCACGAACGGGGTGCGAAAGACGCTGCCCTGGTGCCGGTAAACCAGGCCGGCCTGGACGAAGCCGAAGCTTTCAAACAACGGCACGCCGTTGGCGGTGGTATGCAGCAGGACCATGCGGTCGCCGATGACCTTCAATATCCGGGAAACCAGTTCACGCGCGAGGCCCTGGTTCCGGTGTTCCGGCGCGACGATCGTCATGCCGAGCGAAGCATAGTCGGCGCCGTGGAGCCAGCACATCACTGTGCCGACAATGCCGGATGCGTCTTCGGCGACGATGCCCTCGCCCAGTTCATGGATGAACTTCCAGTCATCCAGCCGGTGCGGCCACAGCGCCGCCAGCGACAGCTTGTGCGCCGCCGGCAGGTCATCCGCCGTCATCCTGCGGTAGCGGACGGCACCGTTTGCCTTTCGATCATTCATGCTTTGCTCCTCATCTGCCTTGCCTGCTGCGGCAACAAAAGCGGCGTTGCCTTTGCATGGCCTGCCGGATTACGTTTCGATAGCCCCGAGACACTTTCGATTGGCGCCATATTGCCACATGAAAGAGCGGCTGACGACGGGGCAAATGCAATTCGAAATGATCAACCGTTCGCTGCGCCAGAACGAAAGCTTGTGCCGTTCGCGGTGGGCGAGACCGCAGAAAATGCTTCGGGGGCGCTCTTAAAATGCATTCAGAGACATTCGGGCCGGTTTGCCATTGCTTGCGCCGGTCCTCTTCGCATTCATGTCGCATTCATGGAAAGGATTGGTGATGGAACGCTTCGACCCGGATCAGGTTGCAGTGCGCAGTGCGCATTTTATCGGCGGACGTTATGTGGAGGGCAGCACGGACACGATGGACGTGAAGCGTCCATCCGACGGAAAGACCTATGCCGGCCTGCCGGTGGCGAATGCCGATCTCGTCGACCAGGCGGTGCAGGATTCCTGGCACGCGTTCAAGACCAGCGACTGGGCGCGCTGCGCACCGCGTGACCGCGCACGCATCCTGCGTCGTTGGGCGGACCTGATCGATGCCGATGTGAAGACCCTGGCGCCGCTCGAAGCGATCGGCTCGACGCGGCCGGTCAAGGATGTGACGAACTGGGACGTGCCGTTCACCGCGGACGGCATCCGCTTCTTTGCGGAGTGGGCGGACAAGATCGGCGGCGACGTCGCGCCGACGCGCAACGACCATCTCGGCATGACCATCGCGGAACCCTACGGCGTCATCGGTGCGATCGCACCGTGGAACCTGCCGCTCGTGATGGGATCGTGGAAGGTGGCGCCGGCACTGGCGGCAGGAAATGCCGTCGTCCTCAAGCCGTCCGAGATGACGCCGTTCAGCATACTGCGCATCGCCGAACTGGCGATCGAGGCCGGCATGCCGAAGGGGATCTTCAACATCGTGCAGGGCGACGGCCGTATGACCGGCGATGCCTTGTGCCGCCATCCGCGGATTTCGAAAGTGACCTTCACCGGCTCGACCAGGACTGGCGCCGCCATCATGGCCGCGTGCGCGGAAAACGGCACCAAGTCGGTGACGCTGGAACTGGGCGGCAAGAGCCCGCAAGTCGTGTTCGCCGACGTGCCCGACCTGGAAAAGACCGCGCGCACCGTCGCGCGCGCCATCACGCTCAATGCCGGCCAGGTATGTGTGGCCGGATCGCGCCTGATCGTGCAGCGTGCGATCGCGGACCGGTTCATCGAGCGCCTTTCCGCGATCTTTGCCGAGCTCAAGGCGGGCAATACCTGGGATCCGGACGCCACCTTGAGTCCGATCATTTCGAAGCGGGAAATGGAGCGGATCGACGGCATCGTGCAGCGCACGGTGGCAGAAGGCGGACGCGTTGTTGCAGGCGGCAGCCGCATTGCAACCGGCAACGAAGGCGCGTTCTACCAGCCGACCATCCTGACCGATGTCGATCGCGGCATGGAAGCGGTGAAGGCGGAAATCTTCGGTCCGGTGATCACGGTGCAGGTCTTCGATGGCGAGGATGAGGCGCTGGCGCTTGCCGACCATCCGGAGTACGGCCTGGCGGCCGGCGTCCATACCGCCGATATCAGTCGTGCATTGCGTATGGCGCGCGGCATAGAGGCGGGCACGGTGTGGATCAACCGTTACGGCCGCAGCTCGGATTACGTCATCCCGACCGGCGGCTACAAGCGTTCCGGCATTGGCAAGGACCTCGGGCGCCAGGCGTACGAAGCGAACCTGCGCTTCAAGAGTGTGCTCGTCGATTTCGCGCAGGAAGGCTGAGATGGGCGCTCCGGCATTCTCTGCTGCGGCATGCATTTCCGCCCTTGAAAAGGGCAGGAATTCCGCGTCCACAGCCATGCCGGCGCGACCGATTCAGGGCGCAGCAAATTATGCTGAGTGGCGCCTCAAATACCACGGTTTCTGTGTTTCGACTCCATCAAAACAAGACATTCATGCAGGGCAGCAGTGCTGTAATACTCATCAGGAGACAACGTTTTCACGAGTGCAAAACGCAACGCAAAAGCAGGCGTGAACGAGCTTCCTGACCAGAGCCGCCGACCGGATGCAGCGACTCCGCAGGCACGAATTTGTCACACATAGGAACCTGAACCATGACTACCAACTTGAGGCCGAAATACATTTCCTTCGATTGCTACGGGACGCTGATCAACTTCCAGATGAAAGAGAAGATGGAAGAGCTTTTCGCCGATCGCGTCTCTCCCGAGAACATGAAGCAGTTCACGACCGACTTCGCGCGCTATCGCCTGGATGAGGTGATGGGCGACTTCAGGCCGTACGACGAGATCCTGTGCAATTCCGTTGAGCGCACCTGCCGCCGCTGGGGTGTCGAGTGCCGCGACAAGGAAGGCCTGGAGTTCTACGAAGCGGTGAAGACCTGGAACCCGCACCCGGATGTGCCGGATGCGCTGGCCAAGCTGGCCAAGGAATACCGCCTGGTGATCCTCTCCAACTCCATGAATGATCTGATCCCCCACAGCGTCGAGAAGCTGGGTGCGCCGTTCTACCGCGTCTACACCGCGGAGCAGGCGCAAGCCTACAAGCCGCGTCTGCAGGCTTTCGAATACATGATCGATCAGTTGGGCTGCAACCCGGAAGACATCCTGCATGTGTCGTCGAGCTATCGCTACGACCACCTGTCGGCGGACGACATCGGCATCAAGAACAGAGCGTTCATCGCGCGCGGCCACGAGCCGAGCTGGCCGGTCTGGGGTTCCCACGAAATGAAGGACCTGAGCGGTCTGCCGGCCCTCGTTGGTCTGTAAGCACGATGCACATGAACCCGGAAAGCCACCATAACAGGACGCAGCGATGAAACTGGAATCCTATTGGCTCGATACCGCACCTGCCTTCACCGGCGGTGCGCAAGAAACGGTGTCAGGACGTGCCGATGTCGTCGTGGTCGGGGCGGGCTTTACCGGGTTGTCGGCGGCGCTCGCGCTGGCCAGGCGCGGCGCCTCCGTGGTCGTGCTCGAAGCGGGCCGCGTCGTGGGTGAGGCGTCCGGCCGCAATGGCGGCCACTGCAGCAGCGGCCTGGCCCATGATTTCGGCGCGCTCGCCGGGCGTCTCGGCGTGGAGAAGGCGCGTGCCTTCTACCAGGCTTACGACGCGGCGTTCCATACTGTCGAGGCGCTGGTCAAGCAGGAGAACATCGCCTGCGACTTCAAGCGTGTCGGCAAGATCAAGCTGGCCGCCAAGCCGGAGCACTACGACAAGCTGGCGCGCTCGTGCGAACTGCTGCGCCGCGAGGTCGACCCGCATGCCGAAATGGTGCCGGCGGACCGTATCCGGTCTGAAATCGGATCCGATAAATTCTTTGGCGGCCTGCTGCAGAAAGCCAGTGCACAGCTGCACGTGGGCAAGTTTGGCGTAGGGCTGGCAGAGGCCGCTGCCCGAAACGGAGCGCGTGTTGTTGAAAATGCGCCGGTGACCGGGCTGGAGCGCCGTTCCGATGGCGGCTTCCGCGTCACCAGCGCTCGCGGCACCCTCGATGCCAAACAAGTGCTGCTGGCCACGGGGAATTCCCGCACCGGCCCGTTCTTCTATTTCCGACGCCGCATGATCTCGGTGGGCAGCTTCATCATCGGTACCGAACCGCTGGACAAGGCCCTGCTCGACCGCCTGCTGCCGCAGCGCCGCAACTACGTCACATCGAAGAACATCGGCAACTACTTCCGCCTCTCGCCCGACAATCGTTTGATCTTTGGCGGGCGCGCGCGTTTTGCGATGTCCAATCCGCGTTCCGACCAGAAGAGCGGGCGCATCCTGCGCGCCGCGATGGAAGAGTTCTTCTCGGAGCTGCGTGACGTGCGTATCGATTACTGCTGGGGCGGACTGGTCGATATGACCGCGGACCGTCTGCCGCGTGCGGGAGAGCATCGCGGAATGTACTACTCGACGGGATACAGCGGACATGGCGTACAGATGTCCGTGCACATGGGGCAGGTGATGGCCGATGTCATGGCCGGCAGCCCCGAACAGAATCCATGGCGGGAACTGGAATGGCCGGCAGTGCCGGGTCATTTCGGCAAGCCCTGGTTTTTGCCGATCGTAGGCGCCTACTATCGGTTGCAGGATTGGTTGCATTGATCGAAGGGAGATCTGGTCGGTGCAATCGGACAGTAGTACAAAGAGAAAGACAGCCGTAACATTCATTCAAGACTCTTGAGGAGGCAAACATGAGCAACAAGAAAATCGACATCGTCAACCCGCAGCATGCCGAGATCGGCGAGCGCATCGCCGACGACTTCAAGCGCGGCGTCACGCGCCGCGACGTGATGCGTACCTTGCTGGCCGGAGGCATGATGGCCACCACCGCCGGCGGCTTGCTCACGCATGCAGGCACCGCCTTTGCCCAGACTCCGAAGAAGGGCGGCAAGATCCGCGTCGCCGTCGGCACCGGTTCGACCGCGGACACGCTGGACCCGGCCAGGGGCGGCAACCTCGCCGACTATGTGCGCCACTTCATGTTCTACAACTGCCTGACCACCATCGACACCAAGCTTGCTCCGCAGATGGAGCTGGCCGAAGCGATCAGCACCAAGGACGGGATGCTGTGGACCGTCAAGCTGCGCAAGGATGTGCGTTTCCATGACGGCAAACCGCTCACTTCGGCGGACGTGGTGTACTCGCTGATGCGCCACAAGAATCCCGCCACTGCTTCCAAGGTCAAGCAGGTGGCCGAAGAGTTTGCGGAAGTGAAGGCGACCGGCCCGAACGAAGTCCAGATCAAGCTGGCGGCGGCCAATGCCGACCTGCCGGCACTGCTGGGCACTTCCCATTTCGCCATCGTCAGGGATGGCGCCACCGATTTCAGCACCGCCAACGGCACCGGTCCGTACAAGTGCAAGGAATTCAGGCCGGGCGTGCGCTCGATCAGCGTGCGCAACGACAACTACTGGAAGCCGGGCAAGCCCTACCTCGACGAGATCGAATACTTCTCGATCCCCGACGAAGCCGCGCGCGTGAACGCGCTGATGTCGGGTGACGTGCATCTCATCAATGCGCTCAACCCGCGTTCGGCGCCGAGCTTCACGCCCGAGTCCGGCTGCTCGTTGATGGAGTCGAAGACCGGCAATTACACCAACCTCATCATGCGCGACAACCTCGGCCCGGTGAAGAACCCGGACTTCGTGCTGGCGATGAAGTACATGATGGACCGAGAACAGATCCGCAAGGTCTCCATGCGCGGTTACGGCATCATCGGCAACGACCAGCCGGTCCAGCCGAGCAACCGCTACTACTTCGCCGGCTTGCCGCAGCGGGGCTACGATCTCGACAAGGCCAAGTTCCACCTGCAGAAATCCGGCATGGCCGGCATGACGCTGCCGCTGGTGTGTTCGACGGCCGCCACCGGTTCGGTCGACACCGCGCAGCTCCTGCAGCTGTCGGCGCAAAAGGTCGGCCTGAACCTGGACATCAAGCGCATGCCGCCGGACGGCTACTGGTCGAACCACTGGGCCAAGCATCCTCTCTCGTTCGGCAACATCAATCCGCGCCCGACCGTCGACCTGATGTTCACGCTGTTCTTCAAGTCCGATGCGTCGATGAATGAATCGGGCTGGAAGAACGAGCAGTTCGACCAGTTGCTGGTGGCCGCACGCGGCGAAACCAATGAAGCCAAGCGCAAGCAGATGTATGCCGACATGCAGGTGCTGGTGAATGAGCACGGCGGCATCGGCATCCCGATGTTCAACAACTCGCTCGACGGCTTCACCAACAAGCTCAAGGGCTTGAGCCCGCACCCGATGGGCGGCATGATGGGCTACATGTTTGCCGAGAACGTCTGGCTCGACGCCTGATGGCGCATGGCCGATGCCGGCGCAAGGTCTGCACCGCATCGGCCGCTTCACTAAGGAAAGATGAATCATGGACAGTACCACTGTACGACTCGTCATCAATCGGCTCGGTGTCGGTGTGCTGACACTGCTGGCCGTTTCGGTCGTGATCTTCACGATCACCAACCTGTTGCCGGGCGATGCAGCGCAAGCCTTGCTCGGCCAGGAAGCCACGCCTGAACTGGTTGCCGCCCTGCGGGCCAAGTTCGGGCTGGACCTGCCTGCCCATGTCCGGTATTTCCAGTGGCTGGGCGGGCTCTTGACCGGCAACCCCGGCATTGCCCTGGCCAACGGCTTGCCGGTGGCAGAGCTGATCGGCTCACGCCTGCCGAACTCGCTGATGCTGGCCGCAGCGACGACGGCCGTGTCGGTGCCGGTCGCGCTGGCCATCGGCATCGTGGCCGCGATGTACCGCGGCTCGCTGTTCGACCGCACGGTCAGCGTGGCGACGGTGTGGACGGTGTCGGTGCCGGAATTCCTGATCGCCACCGTGGCGGTGCTGGTGTTCGCCGTCAAGCTGCGCTGGCTGTCGGCGCTGTCGCGCACCGAAGACATCCACACCCTCGGCCAGTTCCTGCGCGTATATGCGATGCCGGTGATGACGCTGTGCTGCGTGATCGTGGCGCAGATGGCGCGCATGACCCGCGCCGCGGTGATCGACCAGTTAAATTCCTCCTACGTCGAGATGGCGCGCCTGAAGGGCGTACGACCGATCCGCATGGTGCTGTTCCATGCGCTGCCCAACGCCATCGGCCCCATCGCCAACGCGGTGGCGCTGTCGCTGGCCTACCTGATCGGCGGCGTCATCATCGTCGAATCGATCTTCAACTATCCGGGCATCGCCAGCCTGATGGTCGACTCCGTTTCCATGCGCGACATGCCGGTGGTGCAAGCCTGCGCCATGATCTTCTGCGCCGGCTACCTGGTGTTGCTGACCGTGGCCGACCTGTCCGCCATTCTTTCCAATCCGAGGCTGCGGAAATGAACAACTCCCTGAATACTCCTGTCATTACTCCCGCCGCCAGGCACAAGCCGCGCCGCCGCCTGCCGGTGGCGGCCGTGATCGGCATCGTGATCGTCGCGTTCTGGCTGCTGATGGCCCTGATCGGCCCGTACATCGCCCGGTACGATGTGGGCGGCGTGACTGGCGACGATGTGTTTGCGCCGATCAGTGCGCTCCATCCGCTCGGCACCGACTACCTCGGACGCGACATGCTCTCCCGCATCCTGCACGGCGCGCCGTACACCATCGGCGTGGCGCTGGCCGCGGTATTGATCGCCAGCATCGGCGGCACCGTGCTGGCGATGTGCGCGGCCGCCGCCGGCGGCTGGTTCGACGCCATCGTTAGCCGCATTGTCGACACCATGCTCAGCATCCCCCACAAACTGCTGGCGCTGATCATCGTGGCGGGATTCGGCTCGTCGGTACCCTTGCTGGTCCTGACGGCCGGCATCGGTTACATGCCCGGCGCCTACCGCATCGCGCGCGCGCTGGCGGTGAACGTGCAGGCGATGGACTATGTGCAGGCGGCGCGGGCGCGTGGCGAGGGCCTGTTCTACATCACCCTCTTCGAGATGCTGCCGAACATGATCCGTCCCGTGCTGGCCGACTTCGGCCTGCGTTTTTTGTACATCGTGCTGCTGCTCTCCGGCCTGAGTTTCCTCGGCCTGGGCATCCAGCCGCCGCAGGCCGACTGGGGATCGCTGGTGCGCGAGAACATCATCGGCCTGTCCGAAGGCGCACCGGCGGTGATTGTGCCGGCCATCGCCATCGCGACCTTGACCATCGGCGTCAACATGGCCATCGATGGACTGATGGGCCGCAAGCGCCGTGGAAGCGAGGGTTAACAACATGAACGATATCGTCAACATATCCGGCCTGCGGGTCACCGCCCGCAACGACATGGGCGAGGATGTGCCCATCGTCCATGGCGCCGATTTTTCGATTCAAAAGGGCGAGGTGCTCGCACTGATCGGAGAGTCCGGTTCCGGCAAGACCACCATCGCGCTGGCGCTGATGGGCTATGCCCGCGCCGGCTGCCGCCTGGCCGGCGGCACGGTGACCGTCGCCGGTCACCAGGTGCTGTCGATGAGCGAAAGCCAGCTGGCCGGCTTGCGCGGCCGCAAGATCGCCTACATCGCGCAAAGTGCCGCCGCCTCCTTCAACCCGTCCAAGCGCTTGATGGACCAGGTGATCGAGAGCGCGATGATCCACAAGCTGATGTCGCGCGAAGTCGCCGAAGCCAAGGCGGTCGAGCTGTTCCGCGAGCTGGCCCTGCCGGAGCCGGAAAAGATCGGCCAGCG
The DNA here is from genome assembly GCA_966212445.1 of uncultured Noviherbaspirillum sp. Taxonomy (GTDB): domain Bacteria; phylum Pseudomonadota; class Gammaproteobacteria; order Burkholderiales; family Burkholderiaceae_D; genus Noviherbaspirillum. Next base: position 18,370 of record CBIHRJ010000079.1, read on the forward strand.
CTATCCGCACCAGGTGTCGGGCGGCCAGCTGCAGCGCCTGATGGCGGCAATGGCCATGATCACCGACCCGGATCTCGTGATCCTGGACGAGCCGACCACCGCACTGGACGTGACCACGCAGATCGAAGTCTTGCGTGCCTTCAAGAAGGTGGTGCAGGAACGCGGCAGCACCGCGGTCTATGTCTCGCACGACCTGGCGGTGGTGGCGCAGATGGCCGACCGCATCGTGGTACTGCGCGACGGCGAGATCCGCGAAACCGGCCGCACCGAACAGATCCTGTCCGCGCCTGCCCATCCCTACACCAAGAGCCTGCTGGCGGCGATCACGCCGAAGCAGCGCAGTGCCGCCAGCTTCGAGCTCAAACCGTCGCAGGAGCATCCGCTGCTGGAAGTGCGCGGCCTCTACGCCTCCTACGGCGTCGCCAGGCGCGGCGTACCGGTCAAGTGCGTGCTGGACGACATCAACCTGGTCATCCCGCGCGGCGCCACCATCGGCGTGATCGGCGAATCGGGTTCCGGCAAGACCACGCTGGCGCGCGCCATCGCCGGCATGGTCGCACCCTCGGAAGGCGAGATCCTGCTGGACGGCAAGCGCCTGGCGCCCACGCTGGAAGGACGCACGCGCGAACAGTTCCGCCGCATCCAGTTCGTGTTCCAGAATGCCGACACGGCGCTCAATCCCACGCATACGATCGAGCGCATCCTCGGGCGTCCGCTGGAGTTCTACCACGGCATGAAGGGCGAGGCGAAGCGCAAGCGCGTGCTGCAGCTGCTCGACCTGGTCAAGTTGCCGTCGTCGGTTGTCGACCGCCTGCCGGGCGAGTTGTCCGGCGGCCAGAAGCAGCGCATCAACCTGGCGCGCGCACTGGCGGCGCAGCCCGACCTGATCCTGTGCGACGAAGTCACGTCCGCGCTCGACACCGTGGTCGGCGCCGCCATTCTCGAACTGATGGCCGAGCTGCGCAAGGAACTGAACGTGTCCTACATGTTCATCAGCCATGACATCAACACGGTGCGCACCATCTGCGACGAGATCGTGGTGCTGTATGCCGGCCGCAAGGTGGAAGCGCGCAAGCGCGAGGCGCTGGCCATGCCGCCTTTCCATCCGTATTCGCACCTCTTGATTTCGTCGGTGCCGGCGCTGCGCCGCGGCTGGCTGGAAGAAGTGAGCGGGCGTAACCCGTCTTCGTTGCCGCTGCTGGCCTCGGCCGGGCAGACGCGCGGCATCTGCTCCTTCCTCGACCGCTGCACGCTGCGCGTGGATGGCGTCTGCAACAGCCTGCCGCCGCCGCGCCAGACGCTCGATAACGGCGGCAGCATCCTCTGCCATCGTTCGGAAGCGGAGTTGCGCAGCATACAGACACCGCTGCGCCTGGTCGAAGGAGATGTTGCATGAGCCAGAGATTTGTTCGTTTGGCGGAAACCAACCGGGTGCGGGTAGGTATCGTCATCGACGGCCATCCGGCTGAAGCCCTCAAGGGAGACACCCTGATGGTGGCCGTGCTCAACAATGCCCGCCAGTTGCGCGAATCGGAATTCGGCGACGGCAAGCGCGCCGGCTTCTGCCTGATGGGCGCCTGCCAGGATTGCTGGGTGTGGACCGCCGACGGCGAGCGCCTGCGTGCCTGCACCACCGTGGTGGAAGAAGGAATGCATATCGTTACCAAACAACCGGAGGCGACATGGCCCAACCTCGCGTAATCATCATCGGCGCCGGTCCCTCGGGCGTGCGCTGCGCGGAAACACTGGTCGCGGCCGGCCTGCGACCGACCGTGGTCGATGAAAACCGGCGCGACGGCGGCCAGATCTACCGCCGCCAGCCGGACAACTTCACGCGTCCTTATGCCAAGCTGTACGGCACCGAGGCCGGCCGCGCGCAATCGCTGCACGAAAGCTTCGATGCACTGCGCGGCAAGATCGATTACCTGCCCGAGACGCTGGCCTGGAACATCGCCAACCGCAAGGTGCACGTCACAAGCAACCAGCGCACGAAGGCCTTGCCCTACGACGCGCTGGTGATCTGCTCCGGCGCCACCGACCGCCTGATGCCCGTCAAGGGCTGGCACTACGCCGGCACCTACAGCCTCGGCGCGTCGCAGATTGCGTTGAAGGCGCAAGCCTGCGCGATCGGCCGCCGGATCGTCTTCCTCGGCACCGGGCCGCTGCTGTACCTGGTGGCTTCGCAATACGTGAAGGCCGGCGCCAACGTGGCGGCCGTGCTCGACACCTCGCCCTTCATGCGCCGCGTGGCCGCGCTGCCGAAACTGCTGGCGCGCCCGGCGGTGCTGCGCAATGGCCTGGCGCTGGTGGGACAGCTGAAGCGTGCGGGCGTGCAGGTGCTAACCGGCATCACCCCGCTCGAAATCAAGGGCTCGCCCGAGACCGGCGTGCAAGGCGTGGTCATTCGCGACAGCCGCGGCAATGAGCGTTCCTTCGAATGCGACGCGGTGGGGATGGGATACCACCTGCGTCCCGAGACCCAGCTGGCCGACCTCGCGCGCTGCGCCTTCCGCTTCGACCACGAAACGCGCCAGTGGCTGCCCGAAGTGGGAGAAGACGGACGCACTTCCGTGCCGGGCGTCTACCTGGCCGGCGACGGCATGAAAGTACTCGGCGCTGACGCTGCCGAGATCGGCGGCCGCCTGGCAGCCATGGCCGTGCTGAAGGATTTCAAGTTCAAGGTATCGGAAGAGGAATTGCAACGGCTGCGGGCTGAACAGGCCAGCATGGATCGCTTCCGCCAGGGGCTGGCGCAAGCCTTCCCGTGGCCGGCGCAGCAGGCGGCGCAATTGCCGGACGAGACCATCGTCTGCCGCTGCGAAGCGATCACGGCGGGCGAACTGCGCCGCGTGGTGTGCGAAATGGGCGCGCAGGAAGCGAACCGCGCCAAGGCCTTCAGCCGCGTCGGCATGGGCCGTTGCCAAGGACGCTATTGCGGGCACGCGGGGGCGGAAGTCATCGCGCATGCCGCCGGTGTGCCGGTGGAACAGGTAGGGCGCCTGCGTGGCCAGGCGCCGGTGAAACCGCTCTCTATCGCGGTGCGGGAGGAAGTGGAATGAACGCGCAGAAAGCAGATGTCATCATCGTCGGCGGCGGGATCATGGGCGCCGCTTCGGCATTCTTTTTGCGCAAGCGCGGGATGTCGGTCATCCTGCTCGAGCGCGGACTGATCGGCCAGCAGGCTAGCGGCGTCAACTTCGGCAACGTGCGCCGGATGGGCCGGCCCGTCGAGCAATTGCCGTTGTCAAACCGCTCGCGCGAGACCTGGCTGAAGTTCAAGGAATTGTTCGGTGAGGATGTCGAGCTTTTGCTGAACGGCCAACTGCGCGTCGGCTTCACGCCGGCGCACGAAGAACGGATGGCAACATATGCGCAGGAGGCGAAGGACTTCGGCCTGGGCATGCAGATGATGAGCGGGAAAGCGCTGCGCGAACGCTTCCCATACCTGGGGCCTGACATCACTTCGGGTTGCTATGCTCCTTACGAGGGGCATGCGAATCCCCGGCTGGCGGCACCGGCTATCGGCCGTGCTGCCGCGCGCGAAGGCGCGCAGGTGTTCGAGAACACCGAGATCGTGAGCGTCGAAAAGGAGGGCGAGGAATTCCGCGTGACCGCCGCCGATGGCCGCACCTTCCGTGCGCCCGTGGCGCTCATCACCGCCGGCGCATGGGGAAATCGCATCAGCACCAGCTTCGGTGAACCGGTGCCGATGATCGCCAAAGCGCCGCAGATGTGCGTCACCGAACCGGTGCCTTACGCCATCGGGCCGACCACCGGCGCGCTGTCGGACGATCCCGATCAAGGCGTCTACTTCCGCCAGGTTGCGCGCGGCAATATCGTCATCGGCGGCGGCGGCCGTGAACTGGCGGACATAGAGAATCGGCGCGCCTACGTCAACCCGCACAGAACGCTGATAAAGCTGAAGAATGCGCCGCGCGTGGTGCCGGCACTCAAGCACTTGCACATCATTCGCGTCTGGAGCGGGATCGAGGGTTACATGGAAGACAGCCGGCCAATCATGGGGCCGAGCGCGCGCGTGCCCGGCCTGTACTACGCGTTCGGTTTCTGCGGCGAAGGTTTCCAGCTGGGGCCGGGCGTGGGCGACGTGATGGCCGAACTGATCCACACCGGCGCCACGAGCACGCCGATCGAGCATTACCACATCGGGCGTTTTACGAAGCTGGTGGCGAACGCAGCGTAGTAGGGCGTCCGGAAAATCGGTTAAGCATCAACTGGCGCGTTCCCTCCACCTCGCCGGGCCCCCCTGTAGGGGGGGCGGCGCGGGGGGGGGGGCCGGGCCCGTGT
>CBIHRJ010000080.1:0-22124 GCA_966212445.1 uncultured Noviherbaspirillum sp.
GGCGCGACCTTCACACCCCCTCCCTAACCCTCCCCCTAAGAGGGGGAGGGAACCGATAGTCAAGGCTTGTCAGGTCACTTCGTTTCCGCAAACAACTCCCGCCCGATCAGCATCCGGCGAATCTCGCTCGTGCCCGCGCCAATCTCGTACAGCTTGGCGTCGCGCCACAACCGTCCGACCGGATATTCATTGATGTAACCATTCCCGCCCAGCGCCTGGATCGCCTCGCCCGCCATCCAGGTCGCCTTCTCGGCGGAGTATAGAATCGCGCCGGCCGCATCCTTGCGCAACGCGCGCACCGCTTCCGGATTCTTCGCGCGGTCGCAGGCCTGGCCGACCGCATACACGTACGCCTTGCACGCCATCATGGTCGAATACATGTCGGCCAGTTTTCCCTGCATCAACTGGAACTCGCCGATCGGCTGGCCGAACTGCTTGCGCTCATGGACATAGGGCACGACCGCATCCATGCAGGCCTGCATGATGCCCAGCGGTCCGCCGGACAGCACGGTGCGTTCGAAGTCGAGGCCGGACATCAGCACGTTGACGCCCTTGCCGAGACCGCCGAGCACGTTTTCCGCCGGCACTTCACAATCCTGGAACACCAGTTCGCCGGTGTGCGAACCGCGCATGCCGAGCTTGTCGAGTTTTTGCGCTACCGAAAAGCCCTTGAAGCCCTTTTCGATCAGGAACGCGGTCATGCCGCGCGGGCCGGCTTCGATATCGTTCTTCGCATACACCACCAGCGTATCGGCGTCCGGGCCATTGGTGATCCACATCTTGGTGCCGTTGAGCACCCAGCGGTCGCCCTTCCAGTCGGCGCGCAGCTTCATGCTGACCACGTCGGAGCCGGCATTCGGCTCGGACATCGCGAGCGCGCCGACGTGTTCGCCGGAAATCAGTTTCGGCAGGTATTTCTTCTTTTGCTCTTCAGTGCCGTTGCGTTTGATCTGATTCACGCACAGGTTCGAATGCGCGCCGTAGGACAGGCCGACCGAAGCCGAGGCACGTGAAATTTCCTCCATGGCAACAATATGCGCCAGATAACCCATGTCGGTGCCGCCGTACTCCTCGCTCACGGTGACGCCGAGCAGGCCGAGTTCGCCCATCTTTTTCCACAGATCCATCGGGAACTGGTCGCTGCGGTCGATCTCGGCGGCGCGCGGCGCGATTTCCGCCTGCGCAAATTGCTGCACGGTCTCGCGCAGCGCGGCGATGTCTTCGCCATGGTCAAAGGTCAAGCCGGGCAAATGAAGCATGTCGTCCTCACATGTTTATAGGGATCAGTGTGCAAAATCATACCGCCAATTGACGTTTACGTAAACGTCAAGCAAATACAGTGAAAATACGGTACCGGCGGCGGCCGCCCGCCGCTCAGGCGGCATCCTTCAGCCGCCGCGGCGCGCTCTTTTTCGCGGCAGCGGCCGGTTTTTCCGTCTTGCCGTTTTCCAGCAGATGGCGGCACTCATCCTCATGCGCGGCGATTTCCGCCAGCGTCACTTCCAGGTCTTCGCGCTGGCGTTCCAGTGACTCCCGGTGCTGCGCCAGCACCGTCAGGAAACGCTTGAGCTGCGCGGTGGTGTCCTTGGGCGACTCGTACATGTCGACCAGCGCCTTGATCTCCAGCAGCGACAGGCCGAGGCGCTTGCCGCGCAGAGTCAGCTTGAGCCGGGTGCGTTCGCGCGCGCTGTAGACGCGAGTGCGGCCGCCGGCCCCTTCCCGCTTCGGCGTCAGCAGGCCCTGGTCTTCATAGAAACGGATCGCGCGCGGCGTGATATCGAATTCGCGCGCCAGTTCGGTGATGGTGTAGGTCGGCATGGCGTGTCGGGGGCGTCAGCAATAAATGGGGTTTGTGTTTAGAATCACCGGATGGCGTTCCAGTTTACGTTAACGTAAACCGTATTGTAGGCGCGGACGACGGAAATGTGAACTTACCCGTTTAACAACATCAAGGCTTGCCGATGAATCATCTTGAATCCCAACTGCACTATCCGTTCGGCGACACCCTGCCGGCGCCCGGCGCGGTGCACGAGATTGCGCCGGGCCTGTTCTGGCTGCGCATGGGCTTGCCGTTCGCGCTCAACCATATCAACCTGTGGTTGCTGCGGGACGGCGACGGCTGGACCATCGTCGATTGCGGCATCGCCGCCGACGATACCCGCGCGTCCTGGGAAGGCGTGTTCGCATCGCATCTGGACGGTTTGCCGGTACGGCGCGTGATCGCCACCCACTGCCATCCCGACCATGTCGGCCTGTCCGGCTGGCTGTGCGAGAAATGGAATGCACCGCTGTGGATGACGACCGGCGAGTATGGATTTGCACGCATGATGTCGGCGTCGCTGCCGGGTGTCGACGGCACCGCAATGCTGCCGCATTTCCAGCGCCATGGACTGAAGGATGCAGCGACGCTGGACAAGCTGCAGGGCCGCAAGAGCTATTACCCGACACTGGCGCCGTCGGTGCCGGACAGCTACCACCGCCTGCAGGATTGCCAGGTAGTGCAGATCGGCGCGCACGACTGGCGCGTGATCACCGGCTTCGGCCATTCGCCGGAACACGCGTCGCTGTACTGTGCGGCACTGAACCTGCTGATTTCCGGCGACATGGTGCTGCCGCGCATTTCGACCAACGTGTCGGTGTTCGCGGTCGAACCGGAATCCAACCCGCTGCAGCTCTACCTCGATTCGCTGCAGAAATTCCGCGACCTGCCGGAAGACGTGCTGGTGCTGCCTTCGCACGGCAAGCCGTTCCGCGGCCTGCATACCCGGAACCAGCAACTGCAGGATCACCACCGCGAGCGGCTCGCGGAAGTGATCGAGGCCTGCGCGTCGCCGCAATCGGCGACCGACATCGTGCCCATCATGTTCCGCCGGGAACTGGATGCGCACCAGCTCACCTTTGCACTGGGCGAAGCGCTGGCGCACCTGCACAAGCTGTGGTTCGACGGCGTGCTGCTGCGCGAATCCGGCGACGACGGCGTCCTGCGCTTCCGCACCGCAAAAGCGGCCTGATCCCTTCCCCACCTCCCTTTCGAATGCCGCCGCAGCAATGCCGCGGCATTTCCTGCATCTCCTGTCTCAGCGCTGTTTTTTTATCTTGTGCCGCCGGCTTGATTTTTATCTCCCGGACGTCAATTGGGGCTTGTATAAAGATCAAGAGGACCTGCCGTTATGTGTTACATTCACTTAACACATTACGTCACAAGAGGTTCCTGTGATCTATAGACTGACTGTCAATGGCTGACATGGAATAGTGCGCGGTCATGAATCCATCTATCGAACGTGAAGGTTTTAGCGAGCGTCTGCAACATGCCCTGCGCAATGCCGATTACTCGCCCGACAGCCCGACCCAACTGGCGCGGGAATTCAACATCCGCTTTGAAGGCCGTCCGATCACGGTCCATGCCGCCCGCAAATGGCTGGTGGGCGAAGCCATTCCGACGCAGGAAAAGCTGCGCACGCTCGCGCAGTGGCTGGGAGTGCCGGCTGAGTGGCTGCGCTTCGGCGGCGCCGACAACCATGCGCCGGATACCGCGGCGACGCCGGCGCGTTTCGAGTCGGCGGACGTCAAGCTGATCAACGACCTGCAACGACTGGACCAGCATCACCAGACGCTGGCGCGCGAATTCATCCGCATGCTGGTGCGCATGAACCGGCCCAAGTAGCCGCCTCAGATGGCGAGTTGCCGCAGGTAGCGCAGGCCGGCAACCGCCCGGCTGCCATACCACGACATCATTTCTCCATCGACCAGCTGCACTGGCTTGCCGACCTGTTTTTCCAGCGCGTCGACATGCGTTTCGGTAAAACGGTAAGGCTCGCTCGACAGCAATACGCCGTCGATGGAGCGCACCAACGCCTCCGACCAGTCGAACACCGGATACCGCGCGCCTGCCGAGGCGGGCGGCGTCCAGCAGCGCCAGCCGATTTCCGCCATCATGCGCGCAATGTAGGTATCCGGCGACACCGTCATCCACGGATCTTTCCAGATGCAGTACAGCATGGTTTGCGGTCTGCCCGTGGGCGCCGCCTGCAGCGCCGCATATTCCTGCTCGAACGCCGCGCACAGCGCTTCCGCCCGCGCTTCGGCACCGAAGATGCCGCCCATCAACCGGTACAGCGCAAGGTTGTCGCGCGGCGCCAGCGGATGGGTGACGACCACATGCGGGATCGACTGCGCCAGCAGGTCGACGGTCGGTTTTTCGTTTTCGTCGATGTTGACGATCAGGTGGGTCGGCTGGAGTGTGCGGATCTTGTCGACGTTCACGTCCTTGGTGCCGCCGACCTTGGGAATCGCGCGCACGGTCTGTGCCGGATGAATGCAGAAGCCGGTGCGTCCGACCAGCAAGGGCGCAAGACCGAGGTCGCACAGGAGTTCGGTGATCGACGGCACCAGCGATACGATACGCGGCGGCGACTGTGGTGCGACCGGACGATGGACGGTACCAATCGCATCCGTCAACGCCATCGCATCAGATCCGCTCATTCTCTTCCCCCTGCAACGCAACGCCGGATGTTCCCGCGCGCGCCTTGTGCGGCGCCCGCGAAAACGCGAAGTCATACAGCGGATTCGGCAGCAGCCGCAACAGTTTCGCCACCACCCCCATCTGCCAGGGAATCACCCGATAGCTGGCGCCGGCGGCGATCGCGTTGACCGCTTTCTGCGCGAACACCGGCGCCGGCATCAGGAAGGGCATCGAATAGCTGTTGACCTGCGTCATCGGCGTGTCGATGTAACCGGGAGCGATGGTCACGACCTTGATGCCGCTGCTTTTCAGTTCCACCCGCAGCGACTCGCAATAGGAGATCACGGCAGCCTTCGACGCGCTGTACGCCCCGGCGCCCGGCAAGCCGCGAATGCCGGCGACGCTGGCGATGCCGACCAGGCGGCAATCGCCGCTGCCGGACGCCGCCTGCTTCTTCATCGCCGTGATGAAGGGCGCGAAGGTGGCGACGGTTGCGGTGACATTGGTGGCGACGATGCGCTCGAACACGGCCAGGTCTTCCGCATACTCGGTCAAGGTGCCCTGCGAAATACCGGCGTTGGCAATGACGACGTCGGCTCCGCCGGTCGCGGCGATGAAATCCGCTGCCGCGGCGCCGAGCGCAGCATGGTCGGTGACGTCGAGCGCATAGATGCGGTGCCGTCCGGGATCGGGCAGGCTTTGCACCAGTTGCTCCAGCAGCGCACGGCGGCGCGCGACCAGGCCGAGGGTTGCGCCCTGCTCCGCATAACGCCGCGCGAGCGCGGTGCCAAGGCCGCTGGAAGCGCCGGTGATGAATACGCGTTTCATTCGATTCCTGTCTGTTGATACGAACCAGCCGTCTTGCCCGATTCGCTGAAAACAAAAAAGTCCGCGCTCTTGCGAGTCGCGGACTTCAGTGTATCGCCGATCCGGCGTGCTCAGGCGCCCTTACTTGCCCTGCTTCGCTTTCGCGACCAGCGCGTCCAGCACCTGGAGCGTCGCCGCATGCAGCACCGGCTCCGGCCTGTTGCCAAGGCTGGCGCCGACGATCGACGGCGAGGTCAGGTAACGGCCTTCGACCGCCAGCAGCGGCACACCATCGACCTGGTAGGCCTGCATCAGTTGCGTTGCGCGCCTGGTCTTGCTCTGCACGCCGAAGGAGTTGTAGACGTCGAGGAACTTCTGCTTGTCGATGCCCTGGCTGGTGATGAAGTCGACGATCTGCGCTTCGGAATCGGTGCGTTTTTTCTGCACGTGGATGTTGTTGAACACCTTTTCATGCAGCTCATCCAGCTTGCCCATCGCTTCCAGCGCGTAGTACAGCTTCTGCTGCGGCACCATCGATTCGCGGAACGCGACCGGCACGCGCTTGAAGACGATGTGGTCGCCCTGCTTCTTCACCCACTCGGCCAGGTCGTGTTCCAGCGCGAAGCAGTGCGGGCAGGAGTACCAGAAGAATTCGGTGACTTCGACCTTCTTGCCGGAGTCGGTCTGCTGCGGCTTGTCGAGCACGCGATAGTCGACGCCGGGTTGCGGATTGCTGGGTGCGGCGCCGGCGGTGGCGGCGACCAGAGTCAGGCTGAGTACGGCGAGTGCATGTTTGATAAAACGCATATGCTTCCTTTGCTCCTGGTAAATAAGCTACTTGGCGACGCGCACCACGGCAGCATCGATTCCATTGTCGGACAATTTCCCGCGCACCTTGTTCATTGCCTCCAGTTGCGAGAAGGGGCCGACGCGGACCCGGTACAGCACGCCGGTCTCGGACTGGCGCTCGGACACTTTGGCTTCCACGCCCTGCAGCGCCAGCTTGGCGCGCATGGCATCGGCATCGACCTGCTCGCGGAACGCGCCGGCCTGCAGGAAATAACTCCACTTGTCGTCGGCGGCATCGGCCTTCGCCGCGTCCGCAGGCGCAGGCGCAGGCGTGGCGGCATCGGCCTTCTTCGGCTTCTCGGCGGTCGATCGCTCGATCACCGGCGCATTGCCGTCGGAATCGCCGCCGACGATGACTTCGCGTACCTTGTCGGCTGGTTGCGGCGCGGCGGTGTTCTGCGGGGCATCGGGATTTTCCGGGGGCAGCACGCCCTTCATGAAATCCTTCGCCGCTTCCTTGATCTTGTCGCGGTTGCCGTACATCGGCTTGTTGGGGTCGGGAAGCGGCCCCGAACCCTGCTCGAACGCCTTCTGCCGTCCCGACTTGTCGGTGAAGGGCATCGGCGTCTTGGTGATCACCATCGCCACCGCCAGCGCGATGCCGAGGCCGATCACCAGGCCGATGATGATGCCTAAAATCGTCCCGCCCTGCTGCCTTTTGTACTTGTGCATACTTCCTCGAAAGCTCACTACATCCTTGCAGGCGCCGATACGCCGATCAGCGCCAACCCGTTGCGCAATACCTGGCGCGTCGCGCTCAGCAGCGCCAGCCGCGCCGTCTTCACGGCTGCATCGTCCACCAGCACGCGCTCGGCGTTGTAATAGCTGTGCAGCTCGCCGGCCAGGTCGCGCAGGTAGAACGCTACCTGATGCGGGCCGAGTTCGTCGAGTGCTTTCTGCAGCATTTCCGGATATTCGGCCAGCTTCGCCAGAAGAGCGGCTTCGCGCGGCGACGTCAGTGGCGAAAGATCCACGTTGCGCAATGTCGATTCGTCGCCGCCCCACTGCGCGAACACCGAGCAGATCCGCGCATGCGCATACTGCACGTAGTACACCGGGTTTTCGTCCGATTGCGACAAGGCGAGGTCGACATCGAAGGTGAATTCGGTATCGGCCTTGCGCGAGATCAGAAAGAAGCGCACCGCGTCGCGGCCGCGGGTCAGATCACGCTCGCCGTTTTCATTCACCGGGGCGCCGGCCGCCGCATCGCCAGCCGACCACTCGATCAGGTCGCGCACCGTGACGTACGATCCGGCGCGCTTGGAAATCTTCACTTCCTCGCCGTTCTTCATCACCGTGACCATCTTGTGCAGCACGTAATCGGGATAGCCCTGCGGGATGCCGAGGCTGACCGCCTGCAGGCCGGCGCGCACGCGCGCGATGGTGCCGTGGTGGTCGCTGCCCTGCACGTTGATCACCTTGCCGTAGCCCCGCTGCCACTTGGTGATGTGATAGGCGACGTCCGGCACGAAATAGGTATACGAACCGTCGGACTTCTTCATCACGCGGTCCTTGTCGTCGCCGTAGTCGGTGGTGCGCAGCCACAGCGCGCCGTCCAGCTCGTACGTCACCCCGGCCTTGACCAGCGCCTCGACGGCCGCTTCGACCTTGCCGTCATGGTACAGCGAGGATTCGAGATAGTAGTTGTCGAACTTGACGCCGAAGGCCTGCAGGTCGAGGTCCTGCTCGCGGCGCAGGTAGGCGACCGCGAACATGCGGATCGACTCGAGATCGTTCGGGTCGCCGCTGGCGGTCACCGGCGCGCCGTCGCTGGCGGCGACGGTCTTCTTCGCCAGGAAATCAGTCGCGATGTCCGCGATATAGTCGCCGTTGTATGCCGATTCCGGCCAGTGGGCGTCGCCCGGCTTGTGGCCGCGTGCGCGCGCCTGCACCGAGTACGCGAGATTGCCGATCTGGGCACCGGCATCGTTGTAATAGAACTCGCGGGTGACTTCATAGCCCTGCGCATCGAGCAGGGACGACAGCGCGTCGCCGAGCGCGCCCTGGCGACCGTGGCCGACATGCAGCGGGCCGGTCGGATTGGCCGACACGAACTCGACCATCACCTTCTTGCCGGCGCCGGCACGGCTCTTGCCGAATTCAGCGCCCTCCGCGAGCACCGCATTGACCACAGCCTGCTTGGCGGCAGCGGCCACGCGCAGGTTGATGAAGCCGGGACCGGCGATATCTGCGGACTCGATCAGGTCGCCCTTGGTGGCGAGCACGACGGCGACGATCGCCTGGGCCAGCTCGCGCGGATTCTTTTTCAGCGGCTTGGCCAGCTGCATCGCGATGTTGCAGGCGATATCGCCATGCGCCGGATCACGCGGGCGCTCCAGCACGACGTTGGGTTGCAATTCGGTGCCGGCGACGATGGGCGCAAGCGCGGCCTGGAACAGGTCGGCAATCTGCTGTTTTTGTGAAGCGAGCATGGAAAAAATGATGCCGGCGCGGAGCCGGTCAGTGAAATTGGAGGATGGGCAGCATTATACCGGCTCGTCCGCGCCTACCCGCCCAGTTTGTCCCGGCAGTAGGTGCCGATGAAACGCGCCATCTGGAAGTTTTCCGGCAACCATGGCAAAATCGACAACTTTTGCGGCAGCAGGTAGATATAGGTATCGGCCATGACGGCTTCGCCGGAATCGAAGGTCACGGAAATTGCGTCGCGCCGGTATTCGGCGCCCTCGAAGGCATCGAGCGCGGCGACATCGGCCGGGTCGACGCCGAAGTACAGCACACCCTGCACCGACGCTCCCGGCTGCACGACCATTCCCGGATACGTTTCGCCGGCAAGCGCGTACCGGACGTAATCATCCGCGCGCGCCGGCGCGGACCGGTAATCGCCGCGCACGACACGCTGCCACACCTGGGGAAACATCAGGGAGCCATAAGTAAATACATGGGAAGCCATACCGGGCGCGCCTCGCGATCTATCCGAAAGGGAAAGCATAGCGTCAATGGCAGCCGGTTGCATGGCGAGCAGTTCGCCGCCTGCAGCACGTCGACCGGGACGCGCATGCCGCAAGGCCAAGGGTGAGACCGGCGACCCGGCCACCGGAACGAGGACGGTATTCGTGTCCGACAAAGACTAACTGGGAGAATGCGACATGCATGCAAAAAATTCGATCGGCGTTGCGCGTTTATCCAGATGGATGTGCCTGGGATTGTTGATTGCCCTGGCGGCTTGCGGCGGCGGCGGTTCGCAAACGGCCGGCAATGCCAATAGCACCGGCAACGCCGGCAGCCCGCCCCCGCCTTCCAGCATCGCGGCGGCCAGCTACCCGTGGCAGGTATGGACGCCGGACCCGGTGGCAGTGCCGCCGTCGACCACCGGCATTACCTACTATGTTGACGCCAAGTCCGGCAACGATGCCAACAGCGGCACTGCCGTCGGCAGCGCTTTTGCCACTATCCAGCAAGCCCTTTCCAGGATCGCAGCGGGCGACACCGTGCTCATTCGCGCCGGCCTCTATCGCGAAGGCATCAACCTGACCAATCTCCCCAGCGGCACTGCCGCCAAGCCCATCACGTTCGGCTCCTACGGTGATGGCGAAGTAATCCTCGACGGCTCGACCAAGGTCTCCGGCTGGACCCAGCTCTCCGGTTCGGTTTGGACGGCGCCGGTGACGTTTACGCCGATCGCCGTCGTCGTCAACGACCTGCCCCTGAAACAGACCTACGACAATAGCGCCGTCACTGCCGGTTCCGGCAAATGGTTCTACGACGCCAGCGCCAAAACCATCACTGCCGACACCGGCACCGATCCCAACAGCGCCGATATCGTCGTGCCCAACAACAATGGCTCGCAGTACCATGTCTACTTCTACGACGGCGACTACTATACTTTCAAGGGCTTGACCATTCGCGGCTCCGGCGCCGCCGGCATCTGGGGCTACGGCAATCACATCACGGTCGAGCGCTGCAACATCAAGTTCAACGGCAAGGCCGCCGTCAGCTTCATGGCCGGTTACACCGACAATGCCGTGCTGTACAGCCACATCTACCACAACGTCATGCTCAACTGGCCTCGCGGCAACAACGGTTTTGCCCAGGCGGGCGGCGGTTGGTCCGGCGGCATCGGCTGGGAATCCAATCTGCGTCCGCTGGCGCGCGGCAACATCGTCCACATGAACGGCGGCGAGGGCATCATCTCGTACGGCACCCGCGCCGGCACGTCCAGCGGCTCCGCCCTGTTCGAGCAGAACGTCGTCTACGACAACTGGTCCGTTAACATGTATTTCGACAATCAACCCAATGATATTGCCCGCAACAACATCATCTTCAACCACCCGGTGGACACGTCCACCTGGCTGCAAACCGGCAACACCTGGCCCTGGAACGAGTTGTACAAGTACACCACCTGCATGATGCTCGCCGACGAACAGAATTCCTCCGACGCGACCAACAACTACGCCAACCTGGCCAACACCCGGATCTACAACAACCTGCTCATCGGCTGCCGCGTCGCCATCCGCGATTATGCGGAAGGCGCTTCCGCCATCCAGTACCATGGCTTGAAGAACACCCTCATCGCCAACAACACCATCATCATGCCGCCGGGGCCGCTGCCCAACACCGGCACCATGGGCATCTTCCTGCAAGACAACACCGCGCCCGGCGGCGTCAACCGCAACACAAACTCGTTCATCCAGAACAACGTCATCTACTCCTTCGGCGAAGTTCCAGCCGTCTGGATCCAGAGTCTGGATGCCCTGTCCGGCATCACCGTCGACAACAACGTGTACTACAACAGTACGTACGCCACGCCGTTCAAGATCGGTTATGACGTGGTGCAGTTGGCGGACTTCCCCACCTGGCGCGCACAGACCGGCGCCGATGCGCACAGCCTGTTCAGCGACCCGTTGCTGATTGACGCACTGGCCTTCCAATCCACCGGCACCACGCCGTACGACTATGCCAACGCAAACCTGGGTTCTTTGTCGCCGGCCCGCGGCATGGGCGCGGTTCAGTCGGCGTTCAGCCACAATCTGACCGGCGCCGTGCGCTCGGCCTGGAACGCTGGCGCCTTCTGATTATGTTTGCGGAAACGTTAACGTGAAGCAGCAGCTAAAACCAGCTTTCAATCTGCACGCCGACCGACAGGCCATGCGTATCGCCGCCGAACACGCCGCTCTCCGACAACGAACTGCCCGGCGTTGCGGCAAGCTGCGCCGCGCGATTCCATCTGGCGTAGGTGACGAACGCGCGCAACTCGGGCCGGCTCGTGAAGTCTTTTCCTGCCGAGAGAGTAGGCGCCAGCGTGATCTTCGTCAGTTGCTGGGTCGGGCCGCCGCCGGCCGGCCTGTTGCGGTCATGCCCGACCTCCAGTTGCAGCTTGGCGACATGGGTCAACGAGCGTGCAAATGAAGGTCTCCATCATCAGCACCGATCCGCCGAAAGCGATCGACACAAGCACAAGTATCAGTGCGTGGATAAGCACGTCGGCCATGGTCGTTCCCCCATGAAGATTTGAAAGAATTGCTTCTGTATGTGACCTACTCAAACAGGAGGTTCCATAAACATGCCTTTGAGTTACCAAGTATCGGCTTGGATGGTTTCTTTTCCCCCGAAATGGAACTTTGCATGGCCCGGGCTCACTCACCGGCAACGAACAACAGGAATCTTTTTTCTTTCATCTTGGGTTAATCGAGAAGATCCAGAAGGCCGCCGCACCCGAGCTGGTGGATGCGGTCAAGGAAGGCGTGAAATCGAGCCTGCATCCATCTACACGGCCGATATGCGCTCACTGTTCTATAGCGTGCTGAAGCCCCCATCCACAATGATCTCGCTCCCCGCCATGAATGCCGACTCGTCGGAGGCGAGGAAAACCACGGCTTTCGCAATTTCCAGGGGATGCCCGAACCGCTTGACGGGTATTTGCTCTCGAATCGATTCGGCCATCTGATGCAGTTGATCCGCAGGCAAGCCCAGTTTTTCGTAAATCGGCGTCGTGACGGGGCCAGGGCTGATCGCGTTGAACCGGATTCCGCGCGAGACGAGTTCTCCCGACAACGTACGCGCCACGGAGATCAGTGCGGCCTTGCTGGCGGAATAGACACTGGAATTGGGCATGCCGATGTGCGCATTGACCGAGGCGTTGAGGATGAGTGATGCAGGGTTCGCCAATATCGGCAACGTTCCCTGCGTCGGCACGCAGGAAGATCGCGTCATTGCCAAGCTCCTCGCGGGCCATTGCAATCGTGTCTTGATTGAGGCCGGTAACAATCACGCGCGCGCCTTCGTTGAGAAATTGCCTGGCCGTTTCGAGCCCGATACCGCTCGTGCCGCCGGTGATCAGTGTTCGCTTTCCTATTGGGTGCGACCGGGCTGAAGCAGACGGGCGTGTGCGAGCGCTGGCAATGACTTGGCCGATGTCCACGCGGCAAAGGGGGGCGGTTCAAATTGGCGACGAATTCCAGCCCAGCAGCGACTCGAAAGGGACGGACTAGAGCGCCTGCTGCTCAGTGGACGATTCGCCTACCGGCCGACTGAACTCTTCAGTGACGAAATCCAGAAACGCGCGGATCTTCGGGGCGAGGTGTTGGCGGGAGTGATAGACAGCGTAGAGCGTGGTTTCCACCGTGCTCCAGTCCTCGAGTGCGGCTTGCAGCGATCCTTCCCTCAAGTCGTTTTCAACATAGGGATAAGGGATCAGACTGAGACCGAAGCCTCCACGCAACGCATCGCGCACCGCGAGGCTTGACGTGACGGAGTAGCGGGCCTCGGGCGCGATCCGTTCGGTGCGCCCATCCTTGCTGAATTCCCAAACGTTTGCATGCCCCGAGAGACTGAAGCGGACGCAGCTGTGCGATTTCAGATCGGCTGGCACCCTGGGCTTGCCGTGCGCCTTGAAATACGACGGAGCGGCACAGAGCACATGCGGCATCACGGCGAGCTTTTTGGCAATCATGCTCGAGTCCTCCAGATTGTCGGTGCCACGGATGGCGAGGTCGAATCCCTCCCGTATGAGATCGACCCGCCTGTCGTCCAGGTGAAGGTCGAGAGTCAGTTCAGGGTAGCTCGACAAGAAGCGGGGAATCGCCGTGGAGAGCCGCGTCAAGGTCACGGTCATCGGCGCGCTGACGCGCAGGGTGCCGCTCGGCCCGGTCTTGATTGGGCATAAGGCTTTATCCGCCTCTGAAAACGCGTCCAGGCCGCGCGCCACGTAATCCAGGTAAATCCTGCCCTCCTCCGTCAACGCCATGCGCCGCGTGGTCCGGTTGATCAACCGTGCGCCTGCGTGCGCCTCCAATTCGGCAATGTTCTTGCTGACGGCAGCAGGAGAAAGACCGAGCCGGCGTCCGGCCTCGGCAAAGCTGTTGAGCTCCGCCACTTGGCGAAAAACCTGCAAAGCGATATAGCGGTCCATGGGATTGTTCTCTGGCAGTAAAGATTCTCTTTCATTTATAGCCAATTATCATCCAAAGGTAAATTCCATACACTCCTCCATACCTTTTCTACTCGTGATGGAATGATGACCAACCCCACAATCACCCTTATTGAACGGCGCGTCTCGGCCAATCTGTTCGATGCCGGCCACACCTTGGCAGATGGCGAGATCGAAGACCTCGTGCGCCTGGCAACACGGGCGCCGACCGCCTACAACCTTCAGAACTGGCGTTTTATCGCGGTGCGCACGCCCGAGGCAAAGGCGCGATTGCGGCGCCTTGCTTATGGACAGGCAAAGGTATCGGAAGCGGCCGTCACCTTCATCGTCTGCGGCCTGCTGCCGGACCATGCCGATATCCCCGAAAGGCTCGCCCCTTTCATCAAGGACGGCTTCATGTCGGCGGATACGGCTTCAGGCTGGCGCGAAAGCGCACGCGCACAGTACGCCGATCCCCGAATGGCCCGAGACGAAGCGGTGCGCTCGGGCACCCTCGGCGCTGCAACCCTGATCCATGCAGCCGAAGCGATGGGTTTCGGCTCCGGTCCGATGATCGGCTTCGATGCCGAAGGCGTGGTGCGCGAGTTCGGCCTTGATCGGCACGAGGTGCCTGTCATGCTTGTGGCTGTCGGCCGCGCCGCATCGGGAAACTGGCCGCAGAAGCCGCGCCGCCCGCTCGCCGAGGTGCTGCAAATCTCATGAAAGCGACCACGACCGACCTGCTGCTGACAGCCGCCGCGCCCGCCATCTGGGGCAGCACCTATATCGTCACCACCGAGTTCCTGCCGAACTTTTCTCCGATAACGGTTGCGATGCTGCGCGCCCTGCCGGCAGGGCTGCTGCTGCTTTTGATCGTACGGCAATTGCCGGCCGGTATCTGGTGGGCGCGTATCTTCGTCCTCGGCGCGTTGAACTTCTCGATCTTCTTGAGCATGCTGTTCATTGCCGCCTATCGGCTGCCTGGCGGCGTTGCCGCCACCGTCGCTTCCGTGCAGCCGCTGTTGGTGGTTTTCCTCGCCTACTTCGTGCTTGGCAGTCCGATCCACCTGGTATCCATCGTTGCTGCCCTGATTGGCGCCGCAGGTGTCGCCCTGCTGGTGCTGAGCCCGAATGCGGCACTCGATCCGGTTGGCGTCATCGCGGGGCTGATCGGCGCCGGCTCGATGGCTTGCGGCACGGTGCTGAGCCGCAAGTGGCAGCCGCCGGTATCCCTGCTCACATTCACCGCATGGCAACTGAGCGCCGGCGGTCTGCTGCTGGTTCCGGTGGTGCTCGTCTTCGAGCCGGCCATACCCATCCCTACCGTGCCCAATCTGCTCGCGTTGATGTGGCTCGGCCTGATCGGCATGGCGCTGACCTTCAGTCTCTGGCTGCGAGGAATTGCCCGCATGAATTCGTCAGTGGTTTCGTCGCTGCTCCTGCTCAGCCCCGTCACTGCCGTACTGCTCGGATGGCTGTTCCTGAATCAGACGCTGAGCGCGCCGCAGATCACCGGCGGCATGTTCGTCATAGGCAGTATCTGGATCGGTCAACGCGTCAATGGCCGTTCAGGATCTCCAGTCAAGGCCTCCTGCGAACTTGCCGTATCGAACCCTGGCCCCGGCAAGAGTTCGTAGTGGACGAAAGGGGGCGGTTCTGACATTTCGATATGTCCGCTTCATTTTTCCTCAAATATTGGACTGGATGTATCAATGTTGGAACTGCCCCTTCCGTGTGCGGGCATCGGACGAAGCACTCGTTGGCTTGTCTCCGTCTTTGCCCCTCGACTCACTGGACGGTATAGCCACCATCCACCGTCAGGCCCTGGCCGCTGATGTAGCTGGCCGCCGAAGACAGCAGGAACAGCACCGGCTTGGCCACTTCCTCCGGCTGTCCGGCGCGGCCGCCGGGCTGCGCGGCCATTGCCGCTTGCAGATTCTCGGCATCGCCGAAAGCGGCCACCGCCATGGACGTTTCCACCGGGCCCGGCAGCACAGCGTTGATACGGATGCCCTGGCGGTAATACTCCAGTGCCGCGGTGCGAGTCAGGCCCATCACGCCGTGCTTGCTGGTGTTGTAAGGCGCAACGCCAGGGAAGCCGATCTGGGCCACGATGGATGCGTTGTTCACGATGGCGCCGCCCGTCGCCAGCATGGCGGCGATCTCATACTTCATGGACCAGAAGACGCCCAGCACGTTGGTGCGCAGCACCGCCTCGAAATCCTCGGTGCGGGTTTCGTGCAGAGGCGCCGACACGCCCAGCAAGCCGGCGTTGTTGAACGCCCCGTCGAGGCGGCCGAACTCCTTGACCGCCTTCGCCACGGCCTCGCGCACCTCGGCCTCCTGCGCCACGTCCGTCTTCACCACCAGTGCCTGTCCACCCGCCTTGACGATGTCGGCCGCCAGCGCCTCGCACTCGGCCACGCGCCGTGCCGCCAGCACCACCTTGGCGCCTGCCCGGCCTAGGGCCAGCGCGGTAGCGGCCCCCATGCCGGAAGACGCGCCAGTCACCAGAAAAGTCTTGCCCGCCAGATCGGAAAGGATGTTTTCCATGAATGTTCTCTGCATTGAGTTGATCGAGGCTCACAGGTTAAGGGCGGGATCAATGTGCGACAATCCGTGCAATCCTTCATGACCCGATGAATTATTCTCAACAATGGCTCGCACCTCCCTTGCCGACTTGCAGACTTTCGCCGTAGTGGCGCGCTTGCGCAGCTTTCGCCGGGCCGCCGTGGAGCTGGGCGTCTCGCCCTCGGCCCTGAGCCATGCAATGCGCAACCTGGAAGCGCGCCTCGGCCTGCGCCTTCTCCAGCGCACCACCCGCAGCGTGGCACCGACGGAGGCCGGCGAGCGGCTGCTGGCGCGTCTCTCGCCTGCGCTGCTCGACATCGAATCGGCCCTGGACGAAGTCAATGCCTTCCGCGACTCGCCGCTCGGGAACCTGCGCATCAGCGCGCCGAAACCCGCAGTGGAACTGGTGCTCGCCCCCTTGGTCACGCGCTTCCTGGCGGCCCACCCCGGCATGCGCGTGGAGCTTGCCGCCGACGACGCCTTTGTCGACATCGTGGCCGATGGCTTCGATGCGGGCGTCCGCTTCGGCGAGAGCCTGCAGCAGGACATGGTGGCCGTTCCCCTCGGGCCGCCCCTGGACTTCGTCGTCGTGGCATCCCCCGAATATCTCGCGGCCCGCGGACGCCCCACGCATCCCCGCGACCTGCAAGGGCATGCCTGCATCCGCATCCGCTTTCCCAGCGGGGCGTTCTATCGCTGGGAGTTCGCCCGAGGCGCCGAGCAGTTGGAGGTGGAAGTGGACGGACCGCTGGCGACAGGCGAGATGTGCGCCATTCTCCGCGCCGCCGAAGACGGCCTGGGCGTGGCCTACACCTACGCCCGATACGCTGCGCCCGGCCTGGCCTCGGGCCGGCTGGTGAGAGTGCTCGAAGACTGGACGCCTCCGGCGGCGGGGCTTTTCCTCTACTACCCGAGCCGGAAGCTGATGCCGGCGGGGCTGAGAGCGTTTGTCGAGATGTTGCGCGAGAACGCCGGGAGGAACTGAAATGGATGCGCGCTATCTGGCCTGGCGCGAGACCAAGGTCGCGAGATCAGGGCCGGGTCTTGCCTTTTGCCTGGTACGGACCATCGTCAACCTCGCTTTTTCTACGAAGTAGGTGGCCGTCGAAAAGGCAAAAAGCAAGACCTGACCCTGCGCCCCCCCCTGACAGGATACATTGCAGTCAAATGCCTTCATTTGTCCGCTCTTGACAAATTAGGACGCACATCCTAATCTTCGGTTTTACGTAGGACAAGCGTCCTACACCACGTTGAGCCGGCTCTCATGAGTGCTGCTCGATTGGACGAGGAGATGTTTTTCGTGAGCGACAAGACAACGCACGATCAGATTATCGAAGCTGCGGATCGGCTCTTTTATGAGAAAGGTTTCGAGCACACCACGTTTTCGGACATCGCAGAAGCAGTGCACATTTCACGCGGCAATTTCTACTACCACTTCAAATCCAAGGACGACATCCTGGATGCAGTGATCGAATTGCGCTTGGCAAAAACCGGCGAAATGCTCGAGCAGTGGGAAAGCGAAGGGAAACGGCCCGAGGATCGCATCCGAAGCTTCATCCATATTCTCGTCATGAATAAGGCGAAGATAAAACTGTATGGTTGCCCGGTTGGCACGCTGTGCGCCGAGCTGGCGAAACTGAATCATCCTTCGCAAGCCGATGCCAACAAACTGTTTGCGCTGTTTCGGACCTGGTTGCGCAAGCAATTCGTGCAGCTTGGTCGCAAGGAGGATGCGGATGCACTTGCAATGCACCTGCTTGCCCGCAGCCAGGGGGTCGCGACGCTGGCAAACGCTTTCCATGATGAAAAATTCATCAGGCACGAGGTGCGGCAGATGCTCGACTGGCTGCAATCGTGCATGGAGAATGCCGCGCAAAACGCTGGCGACAATGCCAGGACAACCGATTGAGCGGCTGTTGCAACGGGCAGGCCGGACAACCGGCCCGAAATTCCATATTCATTGGGGGGACATAACGAATGTTTGTCGTGCTGCTCAAGTTTTCCGGCAACAAGGCGCAAGCGAGCCAGTTCATGGAAGGCCACAAGGCTTGGATCAAACGCGGTTTCGATGACGGCGTGTTCCTGCTGGCGGGAAGCCTTCTGCCCGGCTCAGGCGGCGCAATCCTGGCACACAATGCATCACTGTCGGAACTTCAAGGCAGGGTGAATAACGATCCGTTTGTCGCGAAAAATGTCGTCACTGCGGAAATCCTCGACATCGCACCGTCGAAGGCCGACGAGCGATTGGCATTCCTGCTCCACTGACCAGACTTCCCGGCACTTTCCTGAAAGGTCAATCAATGAGCACGACAATAACCGGCCCCGATGGCAAGCCGCGCTGCCGCTGGTGCAGTGCCGCGCCGGAGTTTCTTGCCTATCATGATCACGAATGGGGTTTCCCGGTCGGCGACGATCATCGCCTGTTCGAAAAGCTGAGCCTGGAAGGTTTTCAATCCGGATTGAGCTGGCGCACCATCCTCGCCAAGCGCGAGAACTTCCGGCGGGCATTTCATCATTTCGACTTCAACAAGGTCGCGCGCTTTACCGAGCGCGACGTCGAACGCCTGCTCAAGGACGATGGCATCGTCCGCCACCGCGGCAAGATCGAAGCGGTCATCAACAATGCGCAATGCGCACGAAAACTGATCGAGCGGGAAGGCTCGCTGACCGCTTTCATCTGGCGCTACGCCCCCGATGCAGACTCGCTCGCGCAGCCGCAAACCGCATCCACAAGCGCGGAATCGATTGCCCTGTCGAAGGAGCTAAAGAAACAAGGCTGGAAGTTCGTCGGGCCCACCACCGTGTATGCCTTCATGCAGGCAATGGGGCTGGTCAACGATCATGCAGAGGATTGCGTGACCAGGGTCAAGGTTGAGCGCGCGCGCAAGCAGTTCGAGCGGCCTGGGCGATGACAGGAGACGCCATCGCCATACCCTGCTCTCCGCCATGCTGCCGCATCACTTCCTAGAACACACGCAATACACGCAACAGCTGGGTCAGATACCGTCTTGCAATCACGCAAAATGCTGGATTGAAAGATCCTGACCCCGTTCCCTCGCGATGAAGTAGCGAGTTCGAGGGAAATGCGCAAAAATTTCAATTATGTCGAGTCTGACCCTGACCCTTCCCCTCAAATTCTGCTTGTAAACATTACGGATTCGCGTTAACTTTTCCGCAAAAACAGTGCATGCATGGCTGTGCTACCCCTCTCGTTCGTAGCGACCAAACTGCGAAGGAGAGACCATGCATGCACAACGCATCATACAAGAACTGCTTGTCACGGAATGCCCCGCGATTCATGCCAGGCGCCGAACCTGCGTGGCGGCGATGACGGAAGCGGGAAGCAAGGGCGGCCTGAACTTGATGGGCATGAGCCGTGTCGTGAGCGGCGCCACTTCGCTGCGTCACCGCATCAAGCGTTGCGACCGCCTGTTGGGCAACAGCAGGCTGGAACAGGAGCGACACCTGATCTACGGCGCGATGGCGCGGCGCCTGCTGCACGGCATGGCGCAGCCGTTGATCATTGTGGACTGGTCCGATCTGTGCCCGGACCGCAGTCAGCAATTGCTGCGGGCGGCACTGATCGTGCGGGGGCGGGCACTGACCCTGTACGAGGAAGTGCATCCGCTTTCACGCGCGGCCTCGCTCAAGGTGCACCGCGCCTTCTTGAAACGCCTGCAAACCCTGCTGCCGCCGAATTGCCAACCGGTTTTCATCACCGATGCCGGCTTTCGCTCCACCTGGTTCAAACTGCTCGATGGCATGGGATACGCATGGATCGGCCGCATCCGCAACCGCGACATGGTGCGTCCGGCATCCGGCGATCATGACTGGCGCGGCTGCAAGACGCTGTATGCCAGGGCCACAGGCGAGCCCAGGGATCTGGGCCAGTTTCAATACGTGCGCAGCCGTCCCGTCGCTTGCCGCCTGGTACTGGTCAAGAAAAAGCCGAAGGGACGGCACCATACCACCGTCCACAAGAAACGCACCCGCAGTGCGCACAGTAAAATGCAGGCGTGCGCGCAAAAGGAGCCGTGGCTGCTGGCCGTGTCGCCGCGGCTGGCCGCACTCGATGCCCGCAGGATCGTGGTGATCTATGCCGGGCGCATGCAAATCGAACAGACCTTTCGTGATGTCAAGAATCCCCGCTGGGGCTTGGGACTGTCTGAAAGTCAAACCCGCCAACCGCAGCGCCTGGCCACGCTGTTGCTGATCGGCGCACTGGCCTGTTATGCGCTCTGGCTGATCGGACTGGCGCTGCGATCAAGCGGGTATCGCATCGAATTCGGCCGCCGGGAAAAAGCGGCGACAGCGCTGTCGGTCATTTCGCTGGCGCGCTGGTGGGCCGCGGAAAATCCCCTCGCCATGCTTTCACGAAGGCAGTTGCAGGCCGCTCTGGCACTGCTTCGGTCCATGGCCCTGGCTGTCTGGATTTGAGGGGAAGGGTCAGAGTCTGACCCAAATATGCGCATATATGCGCGGCGCCAAACAGATCGGCATGGCGCAAAGCCTGCTGGTGACGTGCAAGCTGCACGACATCGGCCCGTACGACTATCTGGTGGACTTGCTGCAGCGCGTGGGCCAGCATCCGGCTTCGCGCGTGCACGAGCTTACACCGAGGATGTGGAAACAGCTCTTCGCCGACAATCCGCTGCGCTCGCCTCTGCATCAGTCCACCTGATATAGCAAGAACGTCGCTCAGTTACCGGTTACCCTTCGCCGCCGGACTCAACACAAAGTACCCGTCCCCCACCTCTTCAATCATCGCTTCCCGCGCCTGCACGGCCAGCTCAAATGCACGTTCAAAACCATATTGATGAATGCTGAAATGCCGGTACCGCCGTTGCCCCTGGATCATGATGAATGCCCGCCAACAATCGGGCTGTCCGTTCTTTTTTTTGAGGTTAACACCAGGCACCCCGCTCGTATTGCCCTTGGAAAGTATCCGATGCCGGTCCCGCAGGGGCAACGGTTCCACGCTGGAGAGAATCGCATCCCGATATGCGCGAGCCGCTTCCAGAGCGGACTCTTTGCCGCCGTGGCTGGCATCTGAAAACGTCTTGCCATACCTGGCATTGCGACGCTTTATCAAAACCGTCCAGTGACCACCTTTGCCGGCCACATTCCGTTCGTACCGATAAATGCCATACATCGGCTCATCGTTGTAGGTCGCGCGCAGCTTTCTTCTGTTGCGTGGACCAGCGCCAAAACGTTCGTGAATACTCTGCGCTAATCGCTCAACTTCCTCCTTGGCCGGCAGGGCTTTTGCCTTGCTCCCGACACCATGCTCGGTTTCCCAGGCAGTACGTGTTTGCACCGCAAGCCGATAGGCTTCGTCACTACCGTATTTATCAATCGAGAACGATTTGGTGCGTTTCTTCCCATTAAGTTGGAATGTGGCTTCCCAGTACAGATGACCTTGCTTGAGCCGCCGGTGAATGCCTGGCTGACTGATGCCTTCCTTGGCCTTGCCTCGCACGACAAACCGGCCGGAGGTCGGCAACCGATCCAGTAGTGCGTCACGAAACGCTTGGGCCGCAAGGAGGGCACGTTCTGGTGTCCGATACGCAGCATCAGCGAAGCTGTGATCGTAATGCTCCCCGCAACGCCAAACGACAACCAGCCAGCATCCGCCCGTCCCGGTCAGCGTCGGCTCCCTTCTTTGGATCCCATACATATCGGCACCCGGCTTCAATGGGCGATGCCATCGTGAAGGTGGCGGTTGGTTCGTCATAGTGTTTCCATGATGAAAGGTATGAACGGGGGGTAGTTATGTTGTATGGACAGTGGGCATCGCTTACTTTATTATTGGACAACATTTGTATTTTGACAAGTATGCATTGGTCGCGCCCCGGATCCGCGGGTCCAGCACAATGGCGACGAATCACCGCAGATGAACAATAACTAACTCGCAGCCCAGGAAATCACACATGACGGACATTTTCGGCGCCGCTGGCGCATTACGCGCCGAACTGGCGCAATTCACCCAGGACACCCGCCTGCTGCGCCTGCATACCCCGCTCGGCCCCGACACCCTGCTGGTCGAACGCGTCGACGGCCACGAAGGCT
>CBIHRJ010000081.1:0-21209 GCA_966212445.1 uncultured Noviherbaspirillum sp.
GCACGGGCATGCAGGCACGGCAGCCGGCACTCCGGAAGCCTGCACTACTACAAAGAAGTCAGTAACTTGGGCTATTGGAGTTCGTGTTCGACAGAACAGTTAAACCACGAAGCCCACGAAGCCCACGAAGAATGAAGACTTTCTTTGTGCGCTTTGTGAGCTTCGTAGTGAACATGCTTGAGCGAATGGCGCAGCGCCATCCCTATTTCACCAGTCCGAGCGCGGCAAGCGCTTTTTCAATGCGGCTTTGCTCGCTCGTCAGATAGCTCTTGAATTCATCGCCGGACAAGTAAAGATCGGTCCACTGGTTCTTCAGCAGGGTGTCGTTCCAGGTTTCGCTCTGGACCATCTTGTCGAACGCGTCAATGAGCGCCTGCCTTTGCGCCCCGGTAATGCCGGCGGGCGCAAATACTCCGCGCCAGTTGGCCATTGCGACGTCAATGCCGTTTTCTTTCAGTGTCGGCATCCTCACGCCTGTCATCCGCTTCTCGGAGGTGATGCCGATCGGCCGCATTTTTCCTGCCACGATCGCTCCGGCAAATTCATTCCATCCACTCAATCCGACGGTGACTTCGCCGCTGATGATGGCGGCCTGCGCAGCACCGCCTCCGGCGAAAGGCACGTATTTGATCCGTGAGGGATCCACGCCCAGGGACTGTGCAATCATGCCGACGATCAGGTGATCGGTGCCGCCCGCCGAACCGCCGCCCCAGGTGACGCTCTCGGGATCTTCCTTGAACTTCTTGATCAGATGCCTGATGGATCTGATCGGGGAATCGGCGGACACGACCAGGATGTCGTATTCGCCGGTCAGGCGCGCGATCGGCGTCAGTTGCGACAGGTTGACCGGCGATTTGTTGAGCACGATGCCGCCGACCATCACGCTGCCGCCGACCATGAGCGCATTGGGGTCGCCCTTGGACGAGGTGACGAATTGCGCCAGGCCGATGGTGCCGGCGGCGCCACCCTTGTTTTCTATTTGAATGTTCTTGACGATGCCGTTGGCTTGCATCGCTTGCTGCAGGCTGCGGCCGGTCTGGTCCCAGCCGCCGCCCGGATTGGCGGGCACCAGGACCTTCAGCTTGTCCAGCGCCAGCGCAGAGGGAGCGGGCAGGATGCTGAAACCGGCGATTGCCGTTGCCAGAAACATCCGGATGATGGTGACGGTCGTCGTCTTCATGTGATCTCCTCAGCGGTCGGATCGCATCGCGCGGAAGTGGCGGTGTGTCATGACTCTGCTCGTCATTACCTTAAGGCTTGCCGGCTTTCAAAAACCTTTCATCGCAATGCGTTTCTACGCCCGTCCGTACCGGCGACGGATCAAATCTCAGGCTCGCAGCTTTTTCCGCCTCCCGCACAATCCAGTCGCGGAACAGCTTCACTTCCTCGCGCGGCGTATCCGATGCCTGTGCCAGCCAGTACGCGTAGTCGCTGACGCCGATTTCCGCGCCTTGCTGCGCGACCAGGCGGCCGTCCTTCAACATCGGCAGCACCAGGGTGATGCGGCCGAGCGCGACGCCATGACCTTCGACCGCCGCCTGGATGATTTGGTCATACTGGTTGAAATGCAGGTAGGCCCTGGGCTTGGCCGTGAAGCCCTGGTCCTGCAGCCAGTCGGACCAGCGCAACCAGGGACGGGCGCGCTCATCGAGTTCCAGCAGCACTTGCTGCATCAATGCGCCACGGCTCTTGAACGCCTTGGCGGCCACGGTCCGGTTCGCGACCGGCACCACCGCTTCGCCGAACAGCCGGACCGCATCCTTCGGCGCATCGGCTTCGCGGCAGTAACGGATCGCCAGATCGATGCCTTCCTGCCTGAGATCGACGAGGCGGTTGTTGGTCGCCACCCGCACGTCGACCTGCGGATGCGCGGACTGGAACGCGCCGAGCAGCGGTAGCAGCCATAGCGATGTGACGCCGATGCCGGCGGTGATGGTGACCGGCTGCACGCGACCTTCCAGCCGTACCGCGTCGCTGAAATCGACCATGCGCTCCAGCCAGGGCGACGCCAGGTTGAACAGGCGCTCGCCGGTGTCCGTCAACGCGATTGCCCGGTGCTTGCGTATGAACAGCGGCACGCCGAAGTGTTCTTCCAGCGATTGCACCTGGCGGCTGACCGCCGATTGCGTCAGGCACAGGTCCTGCGCGGCAAGCGTGATGCTCATGCGCCGGGCGACCGCGACGAAGCCGCGCAGCGCGTCGAGCGGGGGTAGTGAAAGTAGTTGTTTAGCCATGCGTTTTTCTCATGCGAAGCGTGCATAAATTGCGGTTGTGCCATTTTGCGCGCTCTCTATACTGAGGCGAATGTACCCCAATGCATTCTATAGCATGAAAAAAATCGATGCGAACCAGGACCGGCTGGAAACCCGGACATCGAGCGCAAACAATATGGCGCCGTCGAGCGCAGGAGCATGCAAATGACACGTATCTGGAAAAACCCGCTGTTCATCGTCGTCTGCGGCGGTATCGTGATGGGGCTGGCGCTCGGCGTGCGGCATGTGCAGGGCCTGTTCCTGCTGCCGATGACCACCGACCGCAGCTGGGGGCGAGAGGACTTCGCGCTGGCGATCGCGTTGCAGAACCTGGTGTGGGGACTGGTGCAGCCGTTCACCGGAATGATCGCCGATCGCTTCGGTTCGTTGCGAGTGCTGCTGGCCGGTTGCGTGCTGTACGCGGCCGGGCTGTACCTGATGGCGCAGTCGACCACCAGCATCGAACTCGCGCTGAGCGCCGGCGGGCTGATCGGCATGGCGCTGTCGGCAACCTCGTTCGGCGTGGTCTACGGCGCGCTCAGCCGCATGGTCGAACCGGCACGGCGCGGCTGGGCGCTCGGCCTCGCCGGCGCGGTCGGCGGGCTGGGCCAGTTCGTGCTGGTTCCGGTGACGCAAGGTTTCATCGGCGGCTTCGGCTGGGCCGCCGCACTGGTCATCCTCGCGCTGATCATGGCTCTCGTCATGCCGCTGTCGTTCGCGCTGAACGACAGCGAGGCGATACTGGCTGCAGGACAGCGGCAGCAGTCGCTGGGCGATGCGATCCGCGAAGCACTGTCGCATCGCGGATTCTGGCTGCTGAACGCGGGCTTCCTTGTCTGCGGCTTCCAGCTCGCGTTCATCGCCAACCATCTTCCCGCCTATCTGCTCGATAGCGGACTGGGCGGCAGAACGGCCGTGATTGCGCTCGCCGTCATCGCACTGACCAATGTCGCCGGCACCTACCTCTGTGGCCTGCTCGGCGCCAGATATCGGCGCAAGCATCTGCTTGCCTGCATTTACCTGTTGCGCTCGGCGGCGATGGCGGCCTTCGTGATGCTGCCCTTGAGCGCGGTGACCGTCTACGCGTTCGCCTGCGCGATGGGCTTGCTGTGGCTGGGTACTTTGCCGCTGACCAACGGCCTGGTGTCGCAGGTTTTCGGGGTGCGCTACATCTCGACCTTGTTCGGCTTCGTCTTTGTCGGTCACCAGATCGGCGCGTTCTTCGGCGTGTGGCTCGGCGGCCTGGTGTTCGACGCAACCCATTCCTATGCATTGATCTGGGCGGGCTCGATACTGCTCGGGCTGGTCGCGGCACTGCTGCATTGGCCGATCGACGACGCGCAGATCGTGCGCATGCAACCGGCATGAACGCGGAAGGGCGATCCATGGAGCGCTTGTTGTCGGTACTGTTGCTGGTCGCCGTGATCGATGCCGGCGCCTGGGCGCTCGCGGAAATGGTCCGGCCGGAGAATCTGCTTCTGTTTGTTCGTGTGCTCACGCTGTGCCAGCCGGGATAGTTGATCCGGTTGATCCGGCTGCAGCTCCGTTTTTCGAGGCAGCCGCACTGCCATACCATCACTGAAATCCCCCTTCCCGGATGCCTCGGCCGACCCGGGTATCGGTGTTCTCTTCCGTCTGGACATTGCAACCAAGCAAAGAAATCCTGCATTTCCCTCCTGTTTTTATGCAAACAGCTTGTCCGGGTTTGCAAAACTATTATAAATATGTAAATAATTGTTAAAATGAAAACATCAATATAAAAAACAGGATAAAGGGGGAGACCATGTCACCTTTGCGGATGGGAGATCTCTACCGGCTTGTATTTCTTGGTCTGGCCATATCATGTCTCGGCGCGCAAGCCGCCGGGCTGGGATCCATCGAAGTGCAATCCGGTCTGGGGCAGCCTCTGCGCGCGCGCGTGCCCCTGTTGAACACTGACGCCGACATCATGAGCCGCTGCGTGCGGGCGCGGGTCGAGACGCTGGACGGCGGCCTGATCCAGGCGCCCCGCATCGAACTGGTACGCGACGGGGATTCGGAGTCGCTGCGGATCACCACGTCCCGCGCCGTCAATGAACCCGCGCTCAACGTGTTCATCCGGGTCGAATGCGGCAACCCGGTTCAACGGACTTTTCCCGTGTTGCTCGATCCAGTCACCAGGTTTTCCGGGGAAAGACCAGTCGCAATGCCGGCCGTGGCGAGGCCGGCGGATACGGCGCCCGTTGCATTTTCGCCGGCGCCGGAGCGCAGACCCGCGACGGTGGAATCGGCTCGCAGGAAACGTCCGCCCCGTCGGCGCCGGGAAAAAGAAGCGCCGACGATTCCACCCTCGCATGGGAAGGCGCATCACAAGGCGCCTGCTGCGCCGCGCAGCGTGCTGCGTCTTTCTTCCGACGATGACGCACCCCGACTCGTCGGGGCCGAACTGGAACTGCAGCTTTCAACCGTATTGTCGACGCTGCCTGCCGAATCGATGCTCCGGAACCCGGAAGCGATACGCGAAGAAAAGAAGAAGCTCGCGGCCGCCACCAGCGAAGAAGAGATCGCGCACAGCGCGCGCTTCCTGATCAAGGCCTTGCAGGCGGAAGTGGAATCGCTGCGCATCGAAACCGAACGCATCAAACAGCAAAGCCTGACGGAAAAAGCGGCAATGGCATCGGCGCGCGACACCTCCGTCAACTGGGTGATCGGCCTCGGCGGATTGATCGCAGCCTGTCTTGGCGCAATTGTCTGGTTGCTCTGGCGGTTCGTGACGATGCAGAAATCGGCGCCGCAGATCCCGTGGAACGAATTCGACGCGCCCGAAGAGATGGGCACGACCGGATTCCACACCTCCATGTTCAGCACCACGGTGGCGGTCGATCATGACCCGGCCTCGACATTCATGCGGCACGACAGGAACGAGCATGTGATTGAAGAAACCGGGATCGCCGAAACCGCGCAGAACGTTCCGGCACAATCGACGATATACCGGCATACCGGATTGGCTCCCTACATTTATACCAACGCGACGGAAACCGCGCGCACCGGCCCGGCGGAGGCGCTCAGGGCGGAGGAAATCTCGGACGTCATGGAGCTGGTCGACGCATGGACGGCGTTGAACGAGCCGCACAAGGTGCTCGAACTTCTCAAGCCCTTCAGCGAGGTCGATCATCCGCAATCGCCGTTGCCGTGGATCTGCCTGCTCGACGTCTACCGCGCGTTGGGCGACCGGGAAAAGTACGAGTCGATCCACCGCCGTATCCGCAAGCTCTACAACGTCAGGCTGATGGGCTGGGAAGAGAGGACGCCGCAGGGTGCGCCGAAGACACTGGCGGACTTCCCCCACGTGACGGAAAGGATCATGGCGCTGTGGGAAAGCGACGACATCAAGGCCTATCTCGATTCGCTCCTGCACGACCACCGGGACGGCACGCGCGACGGATTCGACCTGCCGGTCTATCGCGACATCCTGAAGCTGCCTGCGCTGCTGGATGACCCGGCCTGCCGGGCGAATCGCAAGGTCATGGACAAGAGGGTATACGCGATCCTGTTTTCCCCGCCTGTGCCGGCAGCCGCGGCCAGCGTACCGCAAACCGGGCGCGCAGACATGGCGCTAGACGACGCAAACGCCAACCAATCCGCCCTCGTCAGGATGCGCACACGGCCGAAGTACATCACACCGTCGTACGAGAGGACATTGCGCAAACGCGGCGGTGCCGGGAAGGCCGACGATTCGCCGGCGGCCCCAGCAGCACCCGAGATGCAACCCGAAATGAAAGACGCCGGCGAGCCGGTGGCGATAGCGGGCATCACGGATCCTGAAGACGAAGTCGCTGCCTGCATCGACAACGCGATCGAGTCGTCAGCCAGGGCTGTCCGTTCCGCACATGAATCGGATTTGGTTGTCGCCGTCGCCCATCCCGAAACGCCGGATGAGTCCGGCCATGACGACATGTCGCCGATGTCGATCAAACTGCACTTGGCGCTCGCCTACTGCGACATCGGCGACAGGGAAGGCGCGTCCATCCTGCTGGAAGAAGTCATCGAAAGCGGCGACGCCGAACAATCGGCGCAGGCCAGGACGATGCTGCAGCAGCTTGCCTGAGATTTCCCGAGATCGCGGCTGCTGTAGCTCGCTTGGGAGCGACTGGACGGCCGCGCAGACATGGCAGTCTATCATCGATAAAATGTATACGAATTATCGATGATAGTTAATCTTTATCCCGCTATAATGTCGGAAACGTCCTTCAAGTGCGGATGCGGCCAACCCGCTGCGCTACTGCGCTACTGCGCCACTATGCCGCCGAGCCAATCCACTGTCGGGCATGAGGGAGTGCTCAACCTACCTGTGGGAATACTATGCAGCGCTGGCAATTCTGGATCGATCGCGGCGGCACCTTCACTGACATTGTGGCAAGGCGCCCGGACAGCAGCCTGATTACCCACAAGCTGCTGTCTGAAAACCCCGAGCAGTACCGCGACCCGGCGGTAGCCGGCATCCGGCACTTGCTCGGCCTGCGCCCGGACCAGCCGATTCCGGCGGAGCTGGTGGAGGTGGTGAAGATGGGCACCACGGTTGCGACCAATGCCTTGCTCGAACGCAAGGGCGATCCGACCGTCCTGGTCATCACCCGCGGTTTCCGCGACGCGCTGCGCATCGCGTACCAGAACCGGCCGCGCCTGTTCGACCGTCATATCGTCCTGCCGGAACTGCTGTACAAGGAAGTGATCGAGGTCGACGAGCGCATCGGTGCGCATGGCGACGTGGTACTGCCGCTCGATGCGGAAACGACGCGCGCCGCCCTGCAACGGGCCTACGATGCCGGTTTCCGCGCAGCCGCGATCGTGTTCATGCATGGTTACCGCCATACGCAGCATGAAGCGGCGGTGGAACAGATCGCACGCAGCATCGGCTTTACCCAGATCTCGGTATCGCACAAGACCAGTCCGATGATGAAGCTGGTGTCGCGCGGTGATACCACCGTGGTCGACGCCTACCTGTCGCCGATCCTGCGCCGCTATGTCGACCAGGTCGCGCAGGAAATGCCGGGTGTAAACCTGCAGTTCATGCAATCCAACGGTGGCCTGACCGACGCGCATGTTTTCTTCGGCAAGGATTCCATCCTGTCCGGCCCGGCCGGCGGCATCGTCGGCATGGCGCGCACCAGCCAGCTTGCCGGCTTCGGCAAGGTGATCGGCTTCGACATGGGCGGCACCTCGACCGACGTGTCGCACTATGCGGGCGAGTTCGAGCGCGTGTTCGAGACCCAGGTCGCCGGCGTGCGCATGCGTGCGCCGATGATGAGCATTCACACGGTGGCCGCGGGCGGCGGCTCCATCCTGCATTTCGACGGCGCGCGCCTGCGCGTCGGCCCCGACAGTGCCGGCGCCAATCCGGGCCCGGCCAGCTATCGGCGCGGCGGACCGTTGACGGTCACCGACTGCAACGTGCTGCTGCAGAAACTGCAGCCGGCCTATTTTCCGAAAGTGTTCGGACCCAAGGCCGATGAAGCGCTCGACTACGACATCGTCGCGCGAAAGTTCGAGGAAATGGCGGCCGACATCGAACGCGCGACCGGCAACAAACCCGCGGTCGAACAACTGGCCGAAGGTTTCATCGACATCGCGGTCGGCAACATGGCCAATGCGATCAAGCAGATTTCCGTGCAGCGCGGTCACGACGTGACGGAGTATGTACTCACCACCTTCGGCGGCGCCGGCGGCCAGCACGCCTGCCTGGTGGCCGATGCGTTGGGCATGACGAAACTGCTGGCGCATCCGCTCGCCGGCGTGCTGTCCGCCTACGGTATGGGCCTGGCCGACCAGACCGCGATGCGCGAATCCGCAGTCGAGGCGGTACTGGACGACACGGCGCTGCCGCACCTGCATACCAGGCTCGCACAGCTTGCCGACGAGGCCGGCCGCGATCTCGCGCGCCAAGGCATCGCTCCCGATCGCATGCAGACGATACGCCGCGCCCATTTGCGCTACGAAGGAACGGACTCGTCGCTGATCGTGGCGTTCGGCGATATCGACAGCATGGTCCGGGATTTTCAGATCGCCTACAAACGCAGTTTCTCCTTCCTGATGCCGGGCAAGCGCCTGATGGTGGAGGCGGTGTCGGTCGAAGTGCTCGCTCACTCCGGTGCGCCGAGCGAAACGCCGCCGGACCTGCCGCCGCGTCCCGGCGCGCTGGCCGCGGCCGGAACGGTGCGCATGTACAGCGCCGGCGAGTGGCGCGACGCCGGCCTCTACAAGCGCGAAGACACCCGCCCCGGTGACGTGATCCACGGCCCCGCGATCATCGCCGAAGCCAACGCCACCACGGTGGTCGAACCCGGCTGGCAAGCCGAAGTCACCACGCTCAACCATCTCGTGCTGACGCGCGCCGAGGCGCGCCCGGAGCGGCGCGCGATCGGCACCAGCGCCGATCCGGTGATGCTGGAGATCTTCAACAACCTGTTCATGTCGGTTGCCGAGCAGATGGGACTGCGGCTGCAGAACACCGCCTACTCGGTCAACATCAAGGAACGGCTCGACTTCAGCTGTGCGATCTTCGACGCCGACGGCAACCTGATCGCGAACGCGCCGCACATGCCGGTGCACCTCGGATCGATGGGTGAAAGCATCAAGACCGTGATCCGCGAAAATGCGGGAACGATGCGCCCCGGCGACGTCTACATGCTCAACGACCCCTATCACGGAGGCACCCATCTGCCCGACGTGACCGTGATCACGCCGGTATTCGACGACGACCATGCCAGGGTGCTGTTCTACGTCGGATCGCGCGGCCACCACGCCGACATCGGCGGCACCACGCCCGGTTCCATGCCGCCCGACTCGCGCACCATCGACGAGGAAGGCGTACTGATCGACAACTTCAAGCTGGTCGACACCGGCCATCTGTGCGAACGCGAAACGCGCGCCTTGCTGACCGGCGCCAGATATCCTGCGCGCAACCCGGACCAGAACATGGCCGACCTGCGCGCGCAGGTCGCCGCCAACCAGAAGGGTGCGGACGAGCTGCGCAAGATGGTCGCGCACTTCGGGCTCGACGTCGTCGCCGCCTACATGAAGCACGTGCAGGACAACGCCGAAGAAGCGGTGCGGCGCGTGATCACCGCGCTCAAGGACGGCAGCTATACGGTCGACCTCGACAACGGCGCCGCGATCCGCGTCGCGATCCGCGTCAACCGTGCCGAGCGCTCCGCCGACATCGACTTCACCGGCACCTCGCCGCAGCAGGACAACAACTTCAACGCGCCGTCCGCGGTGTGCATGGCCGCGGTGCTGTACGTATTCCGCACGCTGGTCGATGCTGACATCCCGCTCAATGCCGGCTGCCTGAAACCCTTGAAAGTGATCATTCCGGAAGGCTCGATGCTGAACCCGCGCTATCCGGCATCGGTCGTCTCCGGCAACGTCGAGACCTCGACCTGCATCACCAACGCGCTGTACGGCGCGCTCGGCATCATGGCGGCGTCGCAAGGCACGATGAACAACTTCACCTTCGGCAACAGCAAGTACCAGTACTACGAAACGATCTCCGGCGGCTCCGGCGCGGGCGAAGGATTCGACGGCACCGACGTCGTGCAGACCAACATGACCAATTCCCGCCTGACCGATCCCGAAGTGCTGGAGTTCCGCTTCCCGGTACGCCTGGAAAGCTATGAAATCCGGCACGGCTCGGGCGGAGCGGGGCGGTGGCACGGCGGCAACGGCGGCGTGCGCAAGATCCGTTTCCTGGAAGCGATGACCGCCTCCATCCTGTCGAACAACCGGATTCACGCACCGTTCGGCATGGCCGGCGGCGAACCGGGCGCGAAGGGACGCAATGTCGTGATTCGCGCCGACGGACAGATGGTCGAGCTGCCGCATGTAGGACGGACCGAAATGCAGGCGGGAGACATGTTCGTCATTGAAACGCCAAGTGGGGGCGGGTATGGAGCGGGTCGCGCTCGCCGTTGATTCACGGGTGGGGCTTGCCGGCCTGATCTGACCAGGCAATGTGACAGGTAGTGCAGGCCTCCGTGCCTGCACCGCTGTCATGTCCAATCCAAATTGGAGCGAGAGCTTCACACGTCCGCCCTGCAGTTGGTTTGAAGTCCCTCACTCTGCACGCGATGCACAAGACGCCACAAGTATTACAACTGTCGTCCTGCAAAATCAAAGACATGATTGCACTCGCGTTCAATACTGCTGATGCACACCTCTATCAGACTTAATGCAACCTTCACGTATCGGCGCGATAAGTACAATGAACAACGAACCTCGTTCGATCCCATATTTGCGGGATGGCACAGATCATGGAAGCGAATGTATCATTGCGCCCAATGAACATAAGTGTGTTCGCCGCTGTGCATAACGGCGCGAGCCTTTTCTGTTAAATAGTTAGTTGAGCGTGGTGAGCCCATCGCATTTCTATAAAGGAGAAACCGTTGAAACCTGAGGAGTACAACCCACAAGCCAGAGAAGCGTTCGGAAAGTCACTCATCGATATTGGCGAGGGGTTCGTGCAGAGGTCGTTGACACGGCAAAGAGGATGTTGACGGGGGAGTTTAATTTCTTGGGCGAATTCATGAATGCAATGTTGAATGTTGAGAATTCGGCACTCTTTAGTTGTTAAACGCTGTTCTTGAAAATTGAGCTGCCAATACCCAAGCGAACACCTGATATGACGACAACTGACAATTCCCTCGCTACACTACCAAGCTGGAATCAGACTTGGACAGCGCATGTCAATGAGGGCCGTCTTTATATTTCTGCGGGAGCGGACCGCGTCTACCTGGTTGATGAACTTAATTCAGAGCAGGCTGCGTGCTTTTATCAAGCGTATCAGCAAAATTGTTGGAAGCGGCTACTCGATCAGGATCCTGTTTTTCATACAGTAACAAGAAATTTGCTGGCACTCGGTGCACTGTATTATTCAGGAGCGACACGCAAGACGTGCAGGGTGGCGTTACGGTGGGCGGGGCGGATATCGTCTGAGTTGGCGAACTGGCTCGATGTGCTATTTAATCGACGCGGCGACATTGAAGCGGTTTCATCGCCACATGAGGCCGATCTGGTACTGCTTATTCGCACCAATGGAACCTTGCAGCAAGCGTCGGAACAAGTCTGCGACGAAATGCGGCCGCATTTATTAGTAGACCTTGCCTATCATTCGACTCTGGCTATTGGGCCGTTCGTGGTGCCGGGGCAGACCGCTTGTGTAGGTTGCCTCGCTGGCCGGTTAATGCACTTGTGGGGAGACGTGCAACCTCCCGATAAGCCCGCAATGAATTCGCATATGGAATTAACCGGCGCAATCATTTTGGAACATTTGGAATCATTCCGATCGCGTGGAACAATTAACGCATTGGTTGGCAATGCCTGGGCATTGGATACGTCAACATGGGAGTCGCGTTTTCACCCAGTGTTTCGGTTGCCATGGTGCCCGGTCTGCGAGCAGAAACAACAAAGAAACGAAGCAGGCCATTTAAATAATCTATTCTGAGACAGCCAAACGTCCGGTTGCGGTTATCGCCAATAATTCCAGACTATAAAAGGGGAATGTCATGATCCGACTGGTAAATCAATTCGATTCAGGTGAGTATTTGCCATCGACCCTGGTTGCTTCCGGTGGCGAAAATTGCAGCACCTGCTCGTCGTCGTGTAGTTGTATTGTTACTGCAGTGGCTGTTAGCGTCTTGTCGGCACGCATGGTGCCGAAGTTGAAGGCATCTGAGGATGCGACTGTCCACAGTCCTGTCCCGCGGAAAGTGATAGCGGCGGCGATCCTTCCATTGCTTCTCCTGCCGTTTGGCGTGGCGATCCATTTTGACTGGCCGTCTTTGATCGCTTTATCGCCAATAATTTACATCGCATTTTTGTTATACATGGCACGAGGTGCCGAGCGTCCTGACAAATTTGTCGTATCTCATATTTTATTAATTCTTGGGGGGCTCGCGGTCAGCGTGGTTGAAATGATAGTGTGGGCAAATATAAAGTAATGACGACAGCGCAACCATCCGGTGATGTGCCGCTGCTTGATGCATTACTGACGCGCGCGAGTGATTTCCGTAGCGGTATCGTGTTGCCAAGCCGCATTGTTCCCGCTTCGCCTTGTGATTTCGCTGATTATTTTCATGCTGCGGTGGCGCCAGATCCGGTATTTACCTGGCAGACTGCGTGTGGCGGGATCGGGCACACGCCACGAGCTGCGCGGCTTGTGGCGGTGGCGGAAGCTCTGGAACGGTACACTGGCGCGACCTGTCGCTTCCCCATCAAGCGCCGGCAAGAATTGCTTCAGGAAGAATTGCTCGATTATGAGCAGTTCGCCTTGTACAGCAACGAGCAATACAATGACCCGTCTTTCGCATGGAAAAAGCCTGACCCCGACCGTGCATGGTTTGGACAAGTATATGCGATGGAAGATCATCGGCCTGTATGGGTGCCCCAGGAAGTGATCGGCCTCGGACCTCGAGAAGGTGATGCGCAAGTACCTTCCGTGTCGACCGGACTGGCGGCGCATGGCAATGCCCTCAACGCATTGTATTCAGGGTTGCAGGAATTGCTTGAACGCGATGCGTTGAGCAGTACATGGTTGAATGCGTTGCCGGGACGAGAGCTGGAAGTACCCTCGATTTACCGGGAACGGGTATCGCAAAAGAACGGGGAAATTCGCGCTTTCGATTTGACCCAAGTATGGAATCCGCATCCGGTCATCGCCGTTTGCGGCTATCTTCCGAAAAACAGTGTGCGCCGTTACGCTTTCGGTGTCGCATGCCGGGAAAGCTACCCGGCAGCATTGGAAAAAGGATGGTGCGAGTGGTTGCAAGGCACGGTGTTTGCCGGCTACTTGGCGCAACGTAATGCCAGCGAAGATGCGCAATTGCAAAACTTCGAAGCGCATGCCGTGCATTACACGCGCCATCCTGAACAATGGAGAAAAATTCCGTTACTTGAAACTTGCGGCAAGGCGCGTGCTTTACCGGTCTGGCCTGAATCGCAGGAAACGATCCAAATTAAATTACGAAACATCGTCAAACAATTGGCAGCATCCGGTATCCGCTTGTATTACCGCGACCTGACCACGGTTGATGTGCGCGAAGCTGGATTAACGGTAGTGCGTGTGCTCTCGCCGGATTTGTCCCATTTGCATGGCGACGATAGAGCGCCATTTCTCGGTGGACGTATGGCAGACGTCGCCTGGCGATATCCTGATCTGGAACGTAATCGATCACATACTTTTCCTAATCCTTATCCCCACCCCTTAGGGTAATTCGATGAAAGACCGCAATGCACCGCTGTTCGACCTGTTTTGGGAAAATGGCAAGCTCAATGAGTATACGGTCCAGCGTCTTGGTACCCAGATCGAAAGAGATGCGCGTAGCTTCATTGATCCGCCCTGGCTGGACTATCCTGAAATCGACGTGACATTGACTGTGGCAAATGACCGCCACGCAAAACTGCTGGCCATGCGAAAAAGCGAACGAGAATTTTCCAGCCGTTCGTTAAGTCTCAGGCAACTGGAGTCGTTGTTTGTCGGATTTCGCGCCGAGTCGTCGACACATCGCATGCTGGCCTCCGGAGGAGGGAAATATCCGGTTGAGGTATTTGCCTTGGCTTTCAATATTGAAGGCATCGCTGCATCAACGGTACTGTATTACCATCCTGTCAAACATGGTTTTTCTCGCATAGGGCAGTGCCCGAAATGGGAGTCATGCAGTAACTCGTTAGGCATCGGATTGCACGGCATGCCTGCAATCTACGTTGTGTTTTGTATTTTCCCAGAACGCAGTACGCGGAAGTACGGCGAGCGGGGAGGGCGTTTTGCGCTATTCGAAACCGGTATGTATGTGCAAACGCTGGCGCAACGATTGGTTGTTGAGGAATTGGCCGGGGTCCCCTACGCGGCCTTCCATGATGAGGAGCTAAAGTCCTGGCTTGGATTGTCTGGCACGCATGGACAAGTGGCATTGGCGTATGCCTGCGGGCATCGCCAGAGCTCTGCCACATGATCCGGCAATTTTGTGGACATCCTTAAAACGTTGATATTAGCAAGCGTAGGGTGCGTCCCACGCACCGTTTCGCCCCACGGCGGTTCTAATACTTCCGCACGAGTGCCTTTCTCCGAATCGGTGCGCGGAGCGCACCCTACGTTTGCTCGAATTGCGCCACGCACGCGGCGTCGCGCCTCCCCGGTCACGAACGCGACGCGCCGCCTGGCCATGTCCACCACCAGCGTCAGGTATTCGTGCCCGCGCCGGCAGGATGTCTCGTCGATTGCGATCGCGTACACGTCCGACAGGTCCATGTGCGCGAGCGCGAGTTCGACGTAGTGCGTGCAGATCGCGTGCACGCGATGCCAGGAAAGGCCGACGATGCGCGCCACGGCCGCGAACGGCATCTCGCGGCACAGCGCCAGCACGAGCGCCTCGAACAGCAGCGTGAAGCCGGACAGGCGTCCCGGGATGTTCGCCGGCATGGCCGGCGACGGCGAAGCGCGTGCCGGCCGGGAAGTCGACGCGGATCGTCAATTGGCGCTTCGCTTCGTCGAACAGGGGGAGGACAGGCCGAGCGCGGCGGCGAACAGGTCATTCGTCATCATCATTGCTTGGGTTTGGCATGGTCGAATCCGTCATTCTGCCGGATCCGGCCATGCCCCAGCATCTCGAGTTCTCCAGGCGCATCAAGGGTGCGCTGCGCCGGCCGGCAAACCCCGCCGGCCGCCCTTGACCCGCCTGGAGAACCCACTTGAAATTCAAAAGAGACTAATTTCACCACTTACAGCACTCAAACTCTGAGAGAACATGAACGATACGATATTGGATGAAATCGATCGGCATATACGTAATTTGTCCGATGCAGAGAAACGTGTACGGGAGCAAGCGGCGCGGGCCCTGAGATATTCCTCGCCAAAGGCAATTCCTGCATTAATGGTCGCGCTCTCGGATGGTGATCCAGACGTGCGCCTCGAGGCCGTTCTGGCCCTCGGGTCGTTGAACGCCATTCAGGCAATCGATGCGTTGACCGATCGGCTGCGGAATGATCCTCATGAAGAGGTTCGCATTTACGCGGCTGATGCACTGGCGGAAATCCGAGTCGAGAGTGACCTGGCTCCTCGCGCTGATTGGCCGTTTCGCGATCCTGCGCTCGAGAGAAAAGATCCGGGTGTGGCGACGCTTCTGATTGCGGCATTTCAAAACGAGAAAGAAACCGCCAGGGTACGTGCCAATATTCTCTATGCTTTGGGGAATACCCGCAGCAAGGTGGCATTGCCCGCCTTATGCGCAGCCTTGGGTAACGCTGATCCCGAGTTGCGCGAGCAAGCAGCCAGAGGTTTAGGTAGTTTGATCGATAGCGGCGACCCGGCATACACAATGGCGGTGGAGCCCTTATGTGCGGCGCTGAAGGATGCCAATCCATGTGTGATCGTGGAGGCCAGTGCAGTGTTGGGCTGTTTGGAAGATCCAAAGGCCATCCCCTGTTTAATCAATGCCTTGCACCAGACAGAGGGCGACAATGCAAATGTACGGGCGGCTCTGATAAAAGCCATAGGAAGTATCGATGCGCCGGGTAATGCATCCTTGATGACAAAATACCTTCAGTCCGACCCGGATTGCTATGTTAAAAGAGCAGCAGCGGAATCTCTGAAATTTTCCGAATTCGACACAATACCTCAAGAGGTTTTGGAAGTTTTTGCCGATTCTGACGCGGATCCGTTTATAAAATCGGCCCTCGCAAAATCATTGGTCGCCTGCTGTGACCACCGAGTATTGCCGTATTTATCAAAAGCACTTGAAGATCTAAATTGGATTGTGCGTAGCGATGTCAGCGCATCGTTGTGCCACTTGCCGGACCGACGCTCGATAAAGCCGCTGATTGCCCTTTTACAGGACAGCGATGAAACGGTTCGTGGGAACGCAGCCCTTGCCTTGGCCGCGATTGCCAACCATACCGCACTCAAGCCGACGCAATACTTCTTGAAACAGCTGGCAGTCAACAAAGCCATACGCCCGATGGAATCGCTATTGGCCCGGGAAGAATCTCCATCTGTGCGCAGAAGGCTGGTATGGGCCTTGAGTTTTTTCAATCTGAAGCGAATCATGCGGACGCTGTCGAACAGCCTTTTAGATGAAGATCCGTACGTACGGGCGACCGCTGTGAATGCCTTGGCAGAGATACTTGAGGAATCAAGTTTGCGAGAGCTTGTGGAGGGGTTGCCTGACTTGCCTGCCGATGTCAAAGAAAATATGGAAGAAATAATCGAAGAGTTGAATCATGATGTGGAAGACGGATGGACACGCAGCGTACAGCTGGGAACCGTGCATTATGAGTAGATCGTGTTCTTGGCTTCCTGTTGCCAAGACATCATGTGTTGACCTACCGTACCTCAAGCAACGCGGATTACACTCGAGGTTCGGTAGGCAATACATTATGTATTATGTCTATTACATCAAGCGCAAAACCAGTCGCTCCCAAGGTTAAATCTTCAAGCCCTTCATAAATCGAAAAGACATGAAACTTGCATCCCTCTTATTTGGACTGAGCATTTTTGCGACCTTACCCAGCCTCTGCAGGGCAGAAGTCGACATGGTTGTTCCGCCGGACGAACAAGTAGAGGGCTTGTCGCAAGCAGACTGGTCAAGGGAGTGGTGGCAGTGGGCCGGCTCCTTCGGTAGAGAAGACAGTCCTGTTGCAGACAGAATCGGGGATAAATGCCATCTCAAGCAAAACGGAGCCGTTTGGTTCCTGGCCGGCACATATGGCACACAGCGTACAGTCCGGACATGCAAGGTTCCAAGGGATAAGTACCTGTTCTTCCCGCTCATTAACTATGTTGTGATGCGACCGGCAAGCAGAAATGTGAGCTGCGACGCCGTGACTATCACAGCAAAGAACATGACTGACAACGCCAGCATGCTGATCCTGGAAGTCAACGGGCATCGGGTAAACAATCTCGCCAGCTACCGGCAGGCGACAGGAAAATGCTTTGATATGGGAGCAAGAACAGAGCAAAAGTATTCCGTCTTTCCTTCAGCCGCCAACGGTTATTACGTCATGCTCCGACCGCTGAAGCCGGGGAAGCACGTCATCAATTTTGGCGGTGCGCTGCCCAGCATGCTTCAAGCGGTCACATACACTTTGATTGTGGACTAGTGTCCTGTCCCACAAATAAATGACATTAATCTTGGGTATCTTGTGAACGGAGATACCACGATGAGAACGGGCAGACCGAAGGCCGAACTGGTGCTCAGCGACGAGAGGTGCAGGGTCATCCGCAGCTTCGCCCCAAACGGATGAATGGCCCGTACGAGGTCGACCCGAAAGTGTTTGAACCGCCATTCTATGAGTGGACCGATGCGCCGAATACATAACAAGCCGTCGGTGGCGACGTGTGACACGAAAGCGTGTTCGTTCGGGCACCATGCACGCGCACCACAACAGAGACGTTAGACGCACAGGCAATGAAGCGATTCGCCATCCTCATGCTCCTGTTCTTGTCGCCCGCGGCTCGCGGCGAGTTCGCGCCCGAGCGATCCGACTGTGCACGACCTTGTCGGCAGTTACCCTCGACGGCGCGGGTGGTTACGATCCCGGCGTCGTCACCAAGCGCGTGCAAAGGAAGTTCAGCGCGAAGGAGTGGAAAGACATTTGTTACTGGTGGTTTGTGGCC
Source organism: uncultured Noviherbaspirillum sp. (assembly GCA_966212445.1). GTDB lineage: Bacteria > Pseudomonadota > Gammaproteobacteria > Burkholderiales > Burkholderiaceae_D > Noviherbaspirillum. The sequence goes on from CBIHRJ010000081.1 coordinate 17,896, forward strand.
GGCTACCGAAGGGCGATTGAATGTCGTGAGCGGCTGTTCAGCTGTGTAGGTCCGGTTATGGCCGACAGCAGCATGTCGCTTACGAAACCTGAACGGCGGCTTCCGCTGCATTGCTCACATTGGCCGAAAAAGCCGGAGCGGCAGCACCGGATCGCGCTCTGCCAGCGACGCTTGATCCTCGAACGACTGCAATCAGCCTGAAGCCGCCAGTGAAGTGACCCTGCCTCACCGGCTGAAACCGGCCGACAAGTCACTTCGCGTACTCATCCTGAAACAACCGCAACAGCCAATCTACCCCACACTCAAGCGCGGAAACATCACCCCCACACGCGGCAAGAGACGCCCGCTCTTCTCCATATACACCGCATACTCTTCCCCAAACTGCGCAAGCATCATCCTTTCCTCATCTTCAACACGCACGATATACATATACGCAACCGCCGCAATGACCAGGCCGCCGACCAGCCAGTTTGCCGAAAGCAGGAGGATGCCGGCCCCCATCAGGAAAAACGCGGTGTACATCGGATGGCGGATGAATCGGTACGGCCCGTGCGTGACCAGTGTGTGTTCCCTGGCGATTTCCAGCACGCCGGACCAGTTCCTGCCCAATGTCATGTGCGTGTACGCAAACAGGGCGCAGCCCAGAATGCTGAAAAGTGTGCCCAGCCAGCGCATGGGTTCGGGCAGCGCAATGCCGGCAAAGGTGAACAGGCCGCCGAGCACATAGAACTTGGCAGGCAGCATGGACAGTCCCACCAGCAGATACGACAGGCGTTCCCGGCCGGCATGGAGCTTGAGGGTTTTTTCGCCGCTGCCGAACTTCTTTTGGAAAATGAACCGGATGACGAGCCAGGCGCCGATGGCGATACCGGTTGCAATGCGAAATGTCAGTTCAGCCTGGGTGCTCATGTTTTCCTCGCTTGGTTATTCACTGCGGCAAAGGATAAGCCGGCGCGGGCAGGATATCGATGCCGTTGCGACAAACTGCACGAATCGGGAAATATTCTGCTGTTTTCGAATAGTGAATTGTCTGATCGGGCATCGGCGAAGCCGGAACTGCATGTTGAACCTCGATCCCTGGCCGTGCATGCCGGTACCCGGAAGCTTGCCGGCGCTGCAGTGTAAGCTACCGTCATGGATTCCCTGATTACTGCCTCTGCGCGTGCGCTTGCCGCCGGTGATGTACTCGGCGCCCTGAAGCGGGTTTCCCTGCGCGACGACCCGCCGGCACTGGCCTTGCGCGGCATCGCCATGGCCCAGCTCGGCGAGCACCCGCGCGCCCGCGAACTCCTTCGGCGCGCTGCCCGCGGCTTCGGCGTCCACGAGGAGCTGGCACGCGCGCGCTGCGTCGTTGCGGAGGCCGAGGTGGCGCTGGCCATGCGCGACTTCGGCGGCTCGCCGCGCTCGCTGGCGGCGGCCTCGGCCACGCTCGACGCGCATGCCGATCGCGCCAACGCGCTGCACGCGCGGCTCATCGCGGCGCGCCGGCTCTTGCTGCTCGGCCGCCTCGACCAGGCTGCGGCCGCACTGGCGCGGCTCGATGCGCGTGGCCTGCCGCCGTCGCTGCTGGCGGTGACCGAGCTGACCGCGGCCGAGCTCGCACTGCGCTCGCTGCATATCGATGCGGCGCGGACGGCGCTCGCACGTGCGCACGAGGCGGCCGATCGCGCACGGGTGCCGGCGCTCCTGGCCGAGGTTGCGGAGGCGCAGGCTGCGCTCGATCGTCCCGCCGCCCGACGCCTCGACGCCGGCGGCGAGCAGGTGTTGCGCCTCGATGAGGTGTCAGCGCTCCTGGCCTCGGACGGACTGGTGGTCGACGCCTGTCGTCGCGGGCTGGGCGCCGGCGCCGCGTGGCAGTCGCTGGCGCGCCGGCCGGTGCTGTTCGCGTTGGCGCGTGCGCTCGCGGAGGCATGGCCCGGCGATGTGGACCGGGACGCCTTGATCGCGTGCGCATTCCGGACACGACATTCCGACGACTCGCATCGGGCGCGCCTGAGGGTCGAGATCGGCCGCCTGCGCGCGCTCGTCGCAGCGCTGGCGCAGATCGAGGCCACGCCGCGCGGCTTCGTTCTCAGGCCGCGCGGCGAGCGTGCCGTCGTCGTGCTGGCGCCGCCCATCGACGGCGATCAGGCGTCACTGGTGGCGCTGCTCTCCGATGGCGCGGCCTGGTCGACCTCCGCCCTGGCGCTGGCCCTGGGGGCGAGTCAGCGTACCGTCCAGCGTGCCCTCGCCGAGCTCGAAGCCGCCGGACGGGTGCGTTCGATTGGGCAAGCGCGGGCGCGTCGCTGGCTGGCGCCGCCGCTGGCAGGATTCACGACGATCTTGTTACTCCCCGCTGCGCTCCCGATTGGTTAGAGTTGTCTTGCGGCGCCCATCCGGGGCGCACTATCAGGAATCAGGAGCCAGCAATGACCAGCAAGACAAACAAGGATAGCCCCCAGGCAATGACGCATGCAGCCGAGATCGTCCGCGAGTACGGCCCCTTTGCCGGCGCCGACCGCGTACACGGCGTTACCCACGATGGGCGGCATGTCTGGGCCGCCACCGGGGCCACATTGGTCGCCTTCGATCCCGAGAGCGGCGAGCCCACACGCACGCTCGACCGCGCCGGCGACGCCGGCACCGCCTTCGACGGCACGCACCTCTACCAGATCGCCGAGGCACGCATCGACAAGATCGATCCCGCCACCGGTGACGTGGTGGCATCGATCCCGGCGCCCGGCCACGGGCTCGACTCGGGGCTTGCCTGGGCCGAGGGCAGTCTGTGGGTAGGCCAGTACCGCGATCGCAAGATCCACCAGATCGATCCGGAGACCGGCGCCATCAGGCGCACCATCGAATCCAACCGCTTCGTCACCGGCGTCACCTGGGTCGACGGCGAGTTGTGGCACGGCACCTGGGAAGGGGACGACAGCGACATCCGCCGCATCGACCCGCAGAGCGGCGCCGTGCTCGAGCGGCTCGAAATGCCGAGCGGCACCGGCGTCAGCGGACTCGAGTCCGACGGCGCGGATCTCTTTTATTGCGGCGGCGGAGCGAGCGGAAAGGTCCGCGCCGTACGGCGTCCGAAAGCCGCGGACTCAACGCGCAAGGCGTAGCTCCCTTCCAGTTGACGATCCACTTCGGTCAATCGACCGAAGACGAGCGCGCCCGCCACCACGACGGTTGGCGCGGCGCATTGACGAAACACGAACGGTTCTTCGAGCCAAGGAGCATTCCATGAACACCCCCATTTCCGAAGCAGGTACCGTGAACCATTCCGTCGTGTCCCGAGACAGATGGGTTGCCGAGCGCAAGGCGCTGCTGGCACGCGA
>CBIHRJ010000082.1:0-21055 GCA_966212445.1 uncultured Noviherbaspirillum sp.
CCTCAGTCTGGCACATCCGATGCCGTGGGGGGAGGAGTCCATTCCATTGCCCTACTGTCCCTTCTCCCTACGCAGGACGCCCCCCATCGTCCAGAATGGAAACCGAAGCAATCAACGAGAAATCGATGACGAGAAACAGCTTGGTATCGCCTTGTTTGACTTCGTACTTCCTGGGTTTGATGGGGGGCTTGCCAGAGTCCAGATAGCTAAGGTAATCGTCTTGAAACTGGATCAGCCCCGATCGCCCTACTGTCCCTTCTCCCTACGCAGGACGCCCCCCATCGTCCAGAATGGAAACCGAAGCAATCAACGAGAAATCGATGACGAGAAACAGCTTGGTATCGCCTTGTTTGACTTCGTACTTCCTGGGTTTGATGGGGGGCTTGCCAGAGTCCAGATAGCTAAGGTAATCGTCTTGAAACTGGATCAGCCCCGATCGGATGTCGATCGTGTATTCGGCGGAACCGCCGTTGGCAAATCGGATAAAGAGGTTGTTGGTCGACATTGCGTTCCTTGGCAAAGTGAGAAACATGCATCGGGCTTTGCTGCGGCCTGCGGCAGGCAGCAGACGACGTATGCTGCCATGAGCGAATTATCATAGCAACATCCTGTTTGCCGGACCGCGAAGGCCCTGTGCCCAAGGTCGGGCAATTCAGCTTTGCATTAATGAGATAAAGGAATTCCATGCAACGTCCCCGTCCCAAAATCGGACTCGCCCTCGGCAGCGGCTCGGCCCGCGGCTGGTCTCACATCGGCATCATCCGCACGCTGGAGCAAGCCGGCATCGTACCCGACATCGTATGCGGCACCTCGATCGGCGCATTGATCGGCGCGGCGTATGCAGACGGACAGCTGGAACGGCTGGAGAGCTGGGTGAAAAGCCTGACCTGGCAGACGGTGGTGGGCCTGCTCGATTTCACCATTGACGGCGGGCTGATCCAGGGTGAAAAACTCTTTGATTTTTTCCGCTCCCATTTCCAGGACAAGGACATCTCGCAGTTAAACAAGCCCTTCGGCGCGGTCGCGACCGAACTCCTGACGGGGCGGGAGGTATGGCTGCGCGAGGGTTCCGTGACCGATGCCGTGCGTGCGTCCATTGCCTTGCCCGGCCTGTTCCGGCCGATGCAGTTCGACGATCGGTTGATGGTGGATGGCGGGCTGGTCAATCCGATACCGGTGTCGTTGTGCCGCGCAATGGGCGCCGACATCGTGATTGGAGTGGACCTGAACTGGGATCTGATGGGACGGCACACCGAGATCACAGCACCGCCGCCCCCGGCGACGGGGCCGCTGGCGTCGCTGCTGGACAAGCTGCCGCTGGGCCTGGGCAGTCTCAAGAGCGGGCCAGCGGCATCGACGGAGATGCCATCCATCTTCGACGTGCTCAGCATCAGCCTGCACATCATGCAGGTGCGCATCACGCGCAGCCGGCTCGCGGGTGAACCGGCGGATGTGCTGATCCGGCCGCGTCTCGCGAACTTTGCGCTGATGGATTATCACCGCGCCGCGCCTGCGATCGAGGAAGGCGAGCGTGCTGCGGAGCAGGTGCTGGCGGAATTGCATGAGTTGATTGGCTTGCGGTAGTAGTTCGACATGCTTTGGTTATTTTCTCTTCGGTGATGCAGGCTCGTCATCCCGGGGGCGGCTGCCACGGCGCCCGATTGATAACACGCGTAGCGTAGTCGGCATGACTGAGAATGAACAGCAGCGCGAGCGTGAAGATCGCGGTCACTGCGACGATGCGCAGCAGCGCGCCTCCTTTGCGCAAGTGCATGAAGAAGGTTGCCACCAGCAATGCCTTGACGGTGGCAATCGCGAGGTTGATGACGCTGTTCCACGCGCCCAGCTTGACGTAGGCGCTGCCGTAGGTGAGCAGCAGCAGGATCATCAGCGCAATCCAGACGAAGACGCTGCGCCAGACGCTGTACCGACAGGCGTGCCGGGTTTCATCGCTCATGATCCGCTCCTGCCCAAGAGATACAGGATCGGGTAAAGAAAGATCCAGATCACATCGACGAAGTGCCAATACAGGCCGGCCACTTCGATCCGGTCGATCGCGACGAAATGTTCCGCGCCCCGTGCCAGTGCGATCGCGAACAGGCTGACGAAGGAGATGCCGATCAGCAGGTGCAGCGCATGCAGCCCGGTCATGCAGAAGTACAGAAAATAGAACATCTCCGGCGCGCCCGAGCCGTCCTCGGGAAAGGAAAATCCGATGCCGGGAAACAAATGCTCCTGCCATTCATGCCGGTATTCGGTGCCCTTGATCGCCAGGAAGACGGCGCCGAGCGCAGCGACGCTCCATAGCAGCCACATGGCCGAGCGTGTGCGCCCTGCCCTGCGCGCTTCCACCGTAATCGCCATCAGCATGCTGCTTGTCAGCAGGATAGCGGTGTTGATGGTGCCGAGCAGTACTTCCGTATGCCGGCTGGCGGCGGCGAAACCTTCCGGGAAATGGGTGCGGCCGTAGTAGTAGCCGAAGAACAGCGGCCCGAAGAACATCACCTCGGTCGCGAGGAAGATCCACATGCCGAGCGTGGCCGCCGCACTTTGCTGCGCGTGTGTGTCGAACTGCTCGGCGACATGCGCGGTGTCGGCAGTCATTGCGCATTCTCCCTGCCGCTCTGCGGATCGTACTCGTACGGGCCGCGCACGACCGTTGGCGTGTGTTCGAAATTGTGCTTGGGCGGCGGCGAGGCGGTCTGCCACTCCAGCCCGGTTGCATGCCACGGGTTGCCGTCGGCGCGCCGGCCGTAGAACAGCGACCACAACAGGTAGCCGAGCGGCAGCAGGTAGCCGACGGCGAGGATGGAGGCGCCGGCCGACGACAGCAGGTTGAGCACCTGGAACTCCGGCGGATAGGCGTGATAGCGGCGCGGCATGCCTTCGTAACCGAGCAGGTACTGCGGGAAGAAGGTCAGGTTGAAGCCGAAGAAGATCGTCAGCGCGGCGATCCGCCCCCACATCTCCGGATACAGGCGGCCGGTCATCTTGGGCCACCAGAAATGCAGACCGCCGAGATAGGCCATCACCGAGCCGCCGACCATGATGTAGTGGAAATGTGCGATCACAAAATAGGTGTCAGTAAGATGCACGTCGAGCGCCAGCGCGGCCAGCACCAGCCCGGTCAGGCCGCCGATGGTAAACAGGCCGACGAAGCCGAGCGCGTACAGCATCGGCGCCGAGAAGGTGATGCGCCCCTTGTACAGCGTCGCGGTCCAGTTGAATACCTTGATCGCGGACGGGATCGCGACCAGGAAGGACAGGATGGAGAACACCATGCTGGCGTACACCGACTGGCCGGACACGAACATGTGGTGGCCCCACACCAGGAAGCCGATCGAGGCGATGCCGAGGATCGCGTAGGTCATGAAGCGGTAGCCGAAGATGTGCTTGCGCGCAAAGCAGGGAATGATCTCGCTGGCCACGCCCATCGCGGGCAGCACCATGATGTAGACCGCCGGGTGCGAATAGAACCAGAACAGATGCTGGAACAGCAATGGGTCGCCGCCGAGCGCAGGATCGAAGATGCCGACGTGCAGCACGCGCTCGATCACCAGCAGCGACAGCGTCATCGCCAGCACCGGCGTGGCCAGCACCAGGATGATGGAAGTCGCATAGTTGGCCCACACGAACAGCGGCAGGCGGAACCAGGTCATGCCGGGTGCGCGCATCTTGTGCACGGTGACGATGAAGTTCAGCCCGGTGAGGATGGAGGAGAAACCGACGATGAACACACCCATGATCGCGAGAATCACATTGCTCTTCGAGAACAGGGTGGAGAACGGCGTGTAGAAGGTCCAGCCGGTGTCGATGCCGCCGGCGATCAGCGCGGCGAGCGTGAACACGCCGCCGCCGACATAGAAATACCAGCTTGCCAGGTTCAGGCGCGGGAACGCCAGGTCGCGCGCGCCGATCATCATCGGCATCAGGAAGTTGCCGAGCGTGGCCGGGATCGACGGGATCAGGAACAGCCAGACCATGATCACGCCGTGCGCAGTGAACAGCCGGTTGTAGGTGTCGGCCGAGACCAGGTCGCCCGGCGGCGTCGCCAGCTCCAGCCGCATCATGGTGGCGGCCACGCCGCCGACGAAAAAGAATGCGGTGATCGATAGCGTGTACAACCATGCGATGCGCTTGTGGTCGTGCGTGAACAGCCAGGATTTGAGCGAATCGCTGCCGTCCAGGTAAGTGGCTGGAACCGGTTCATTTACCCGCGCGTGCATCGCTGCCTCCGGTGGAACGTAGGTATTCGATGATGGCCAGCAAGTCTTCCTCGCTGATCTGTCCGGCGAACGACGGCATGATCGGTTCGTAGCCGGCGGCGACGTCGCGTTTCGGCAGCAGCACCGAATCGCGGACATAGGTTTCGTCGGCCACCAGCGTGCGGCCGTCCTGCAGATGCACGATGCGTCCGAGCAGGCCATGCAGATCGGGCGCATGCACGCTGGAGCCGGCTTCATGGCAACCGCTGCAGCCGTAGCGCCGGTACAGCTCGAAGCCGCGCGCCGCGATACCCTGCTGTGTATCGCCGGAGCGCAGCCAGGCGGCGTACTCGTCTGGCCGCATCACGACGATGCGGCCGCGCATGACGGCATGATCGGTGCCGCAGTACTCGGCGCAGAACAGGTGGAACTCGCCGGTCTGCGTCGGCGTAAACCAGACCGTCGTGTAGCGTCCCGGCACCACGTCCTGCTTGATGCGGAAGGCCGGCACGAAAAAGCTGTGGATCACGTCCTGCGAGGTCATCACCAGCCGCACCGGCTGCCCCAACGGCACGTGCAGCTCATCGATTTCGCGCCGGCCCTCAGGATGCTCCAGTTTCCACATCCATTGCTTGGCAACCACGAAGATCGGCGCCGCGTCGGACGGGATGCGATAGCGCAGCGCGTAGTCGTACGCCGCCCAGGCGAAGGTGCCGAGGAACAGCAGCAGCGGAATCACGATCCACGCAGTCTCGATCCCGATTCCGCGCCGCGGCGGCTGGCTGCGGTCAGCGGTCGAGTTCTTGCGGTAGCGCACCGAGAAATAGAGGATCAGCAGGAAAACGCCCAGCGCCACGAAGGAGATCAGCAGGAATTCGGCCAGCAGCAGCAGGTCGTAGCGCCCGGCCGCGGTCGATGCACTTTCCGGCAACAGGTGGAAAGCCGTGTTCACGATCCCCTCCCCCATCTTCCGCGCGCGCGCCAGATCCACGCGGCCAGCGCCGCCAGCACCAGCAGGCAGACCGCGCGCACGATGGCCATCACCGCGGTGCTGTAACGTCCTGTGGCCGGGTCATAGTGCGAGCACAGCAACACCAGCTGATCGACCGGCGAACCGATGCTGCCCGACGAGGCGTCGACCAATGCCAGCCGCAGGTCGCGCGGATCAAAGCGCACGCCCATGAAGTAGTGCGAGATGCGGCCGCCGGGCGTGGCGACGAGAAAGCCGGACGGATGCGCGTATTGTTTGGTCGTGGCGTCGTACGCGTATTCGAATCCGGCGCTTTTTGCGAGCGCGCGGATCGGACGCTCGCTGCCGGTCAGCAGGTGCAGGTCGCCGCCGGCGCGTGCGACCAGCGTGCCGTACGCTTCCTTCTTGCGCGCGGCAATTTCCGGTGTTTCCGTGGGATCGATACTGACGCCGACCACGCGATAGGCACGCGGCGGCAGGCGCACATCGGCTAGGCTTTCCAGCACGCCGTCCATCAGCGTGCTGCACAGGTTCGGGCAGTGGTAGTAGCCGAGCACCAGCACCACCGGCCGCGCGTCGAAGAACGACGCCAGGCGCACCGCATGTCCGCTGTCGTCGGCGAAGTCCCCTGACAGCGGCAACTGCGCGCCGGGCCGTTGCACGAAGCGCACCTGCGGCGGCGGCGGATAGGCAAGCGCTTGCGCGTGCGCGCTGCCGGCCAGCAGGAGCCAGCCGGAAAAAAAGCTTGCGAAGAGACTGGCAATCAGACGATACGTCATTTCTGCTCCTTCCCTGCAGACGTATCCGCATTGCCGCCGTCCTCGGCATTGAGGCGCATCGCCTCCTCCACCGGGATGCGCGCGATACCGGCGCTGCGGTCGACCCAGCCCCAGGATTCGAGCAGTTGGCGCTTTTCCGCGAAGTACTGCGCGCGCTCAAGTTGCGGCGCGCTTTGCAGCTGCGGCTTGTCGAAGGAAGGCACACTGAAGGCGTTCGGTCCGCCGTACGGTCTCTCGCCGTCTGGCAATGACCACCGTTGCCAGAGGAAGTAGGACAGGATCGCGGCGAAGGCGATCCCGATCGCAATGGCGATGCCGCCCCACACCACGCCGCGCACATTGAATTCGCTCGGCTGGTGTTGCGCCTGCTGCTTGCCGTCAGCCATGGCTGCCCTCCCCGGCGGGCCGGTTGTCGGGACGCAAGGCATATGGTCCGCTCACTGCCGCCAGTGCGATCGCACCAAGCGCCAGCGTCGCCAGCGGCACCGTCCATAGCCATTGCTGCCAACCGACTTCCAGCGACGGCAGCACCGACCACCAGACGTCGAGCAGATGGCTGGCAAGCAGGACTACCGCCAGCCAGCCGAGCAAGGACGCGCTTTCCTTGACATTGCGGAACAGCAGGATCAGCAGCGGCGCGAAAAAGTGGATGGTGACCAGCACCCAGGCAATTGCCAGCCAGCCGGTGTGCGAGCGCACGATGTACCAGACGATTTCGTGCGGCAGGTCTTCCGCCCAGATGATCAGGAATTGCGAAAACGCCAGATAGGCCCAGGTCAGCACATACATCAGCAGCAGGTTGCCGAGGTCGCGCATGACCGGCGCCGACGGCGGGTCGCGGCGGCGCGCGGCCAGCACCACGGCCAGCGCCATGCCGGAGAACATCTGGCTGACGCCGGCCAGCATGCCGAAGATGCTGGAGAACCAGAGCGGCATCAGCGTCATGATCCAGTCGACGCCCGCCCAGCCGGCGGTCAGTCCGTAGACGATCAGCGCAAGCGCGGAGAAGCGCGTCGAGCGCTGCAGGCCCGGCCGCTGGCTCAGGTAGGCGAGCAGGGTCCAGATCGCGAGATAGGAGATGCTGCGTACGGCGAACATCCCCGGCATCAGCCAAGCGCTTTTGAATGCCAAGGACCTGGCAGGCAACTCGCCGGCCCAGCGCAGCGGCCCGGCATCGGCATTCTCGACCCACGGATAGAGGTCATGCATGCCGAGCAGAAGCGGGAGGAACAGCAGGGCCAGCAGCCACATGCGGCGCGCCAGCGCCAGCAGCGGCACGCGGATCGCCTCGCCCCAGTAACCGCCGGTCATGTTGTGCACCCAGACATTGGCGAGGCCACCCATTACGAGGCTGCAGCAGAACCACCAGGCCGACAGGTAGGCGGCCAGGAAGGCGGTATGCGCGAACCACCAGGCAATGATGCACAACAGTGCGAGCGCCGCTAATGCGGCGATGCGCGTGTTGCGGTTGTCGATGTAGGCAAGGAGGTGGTTCATCGCTGCTCTCCCGGCTTTTGCACACCGACCGGAGGCGGATGAATCGGCGGGGGGTGAGGGCGCTCGCCAAGTCCTGCGCCCTTGCCGGCGCCCTCTCCCCCAACCCCCGCTCCGCGCCCCACGTCTGGGCTTGCAAGCCCAGACGGCTGCGGCAGCGCGAACCCTTGATTCGCGAAACCCTGCCTCGCCCCGCCCACGGGAGAGGGGGGCTCCCCACTGTTCAAGCGTTGCCGCATCTCCGCCGGCAGGCTGCTCGCATCCGCATGCTGGCTCAGTTGCAGCACACGGATATACGCGACAATCGCCCAGCGGTCCGGCGGCGCAATCCGCGACGCATACGAATACATGATCCCGTAACCATTGCTCATGACATCGTAGAAATGCCGGTCCGGCGCCTGCCGCAAGCGGTCGATGTGATACGACGGCGGATGCGGGAAGCCGCGCCGCACCACCGGCCCGTCACCGTCGCCGACCGGACTGTGGCAAGGCATGCAGTAGATCTCGAAACGGTTGCGGCCACGCATGAGCAGTTGCATGGTGACCGGGTACGGCATGGTCTTGGCCTCGGAAGCGACGATGTCGGCGGTCACGTCTTCGGTACCGATACGGCCGCTGGAGGTGCCGGAGAACGAGCCGCTGGAATACGGCACGCTGCTTTCCTGCAGCGGACGCGATGAATTGCCGTCCGCGAACAGTTCGCTGCGCGCAAACGGCTTGTACTTCGGCTGGTCGTACATGTCCTGTTTTGCCTTCTCGCAGCCGCCGAGGTAAAGGCACAGACAAAGGCCAAGCAGGCAGATACCGCATGGCCGTCCGATCGTCGTCATTCCGGCACCTCGTTCACTGCCATCGGCTGCAGGCCGTCCAGGAATTCCCTGCTGCGCTGCGCGTCGAAATTCGGATCGCGCGCGAGCAGGCACAGGAAGAAGCGGTTGCGCGTGACCTGCTCGAAATCCGGCACATTGAACACCGGGTGGCGCAGACGCGGCAAGCCGTTGGCCGCGAGCATGCCGATCACCGCCGCCAGCGCGGCACCGAGGATGGTCAGCTCGAAGGTCGGCGGAATAAAGGACGGCCAGCTGTGCAGCGGCCGGCCGGCGACATTGATCGGATAGTCGATCACCGCCGAATACCATTGCAGGAAATAACCGCCGGCGCCACCGGCCAGGCCGCCCAGCAACGTGAACAGCGGCACCCTGCTGCGCCTGAAGCCGACTGCTTCGGCGATGCCCTCGACCGGATACGGCGCATAGGCTTCCACTTCCTCGTAACCCGCCTCACGCGCGCGCTTCGCTGCGTCCAGCAAGGCGTCCGCGGTGCGGAATTCGGCCATCAGTCCATAGGTCTTGCCGTTCATGATTTTTTCGCCGCGCTTTCATGCACCAGCTCGCGCATCTCGGCGATCGAGATGGCGGGCAGGAAGCGGATGAACAGCAGGAACAGCCAGACGAAGAATGCAATCGAGCCCAGCAGGTGGGTCCAGTCCCAGAAGGTGGGAACGAACATCCCCCACGCGGACGGCATGAAGTCGCGATGCAGGCTGGTCACGACGATCATGAAGCGCTCCATCCACATGCCGACGTTGACAACGATGCTGATGATGAACAGGATCAGCACGCTGTGCCGGATACGTCGCCACCACAACAGCTGCGGCACGGCGATATTGCAGATCATCATGCCCCAGTACACCGGTGCATAGGCGCCCATCCAGCGGTTGACCGTGATGTAGATCTCGTACGGATCACCGCTGTAGAACGCGGTGAAAATCTCCGACAGGTAACTGTAGGCGACGATCAGGCTGGTCAGCAGCATCAACTTGGCCGCATTGGACAAGTGGCGCACCGTGATGAAGTCCTGCAAGCCGAAGAAATGACGCAGCGGAATCGCCAGCGTCAGCACCATCGCAAAGCCGGAAAACAGCGCGCCGGCGACGAAGTACGGCGGGAAGATGGTCGAGTGGTAGCCCGGCGTGTTGCCGATGGCGAAGTCGAACGACACCACCGAATGCACCGATATCACCAGTGGCGTCGCCAGTCCCGCCAGCAGCAGGTAGGCGCTCTCGTAGCGCGACCAATGGCGTGCCTCGCCGCGCCATCCCAGAGCGAGGACGCCGTACGCGAACTGCTTGAAGCGGCTGCCGCGCATGCCGGCGCGGTCACGCAAGGTGCCAAGGTCGGGGATCAGGCCGACATACCAGAACAGCAGCGATACGATCAGGTAGGTGCTGATCGCGAAGATGTCCCACACCAGCGGGCTGCGCCATTGCGGCCACACGTTCATCACGCCCGGATACGGGATCAGCCAATAGAAAAACCATGGCCGGCCCAGGTGCAGGATCGGGAACATGCCGGCGATGCTCGCGGCGAACAGCGTCATCGCTTCGGCGAAGCGGTTGATCGAGGTGCGCCACTTCTGCCGCAACAGCAGCAGGAAGGCGGAGATGAAGGTGCCGGCATGGCCGATACCGATCCACCAGACGAAGTTGCCGATCGCAAAACCCCAGGCCACCGGAATGTTCACGCCCCAGATGCCGACGCCGACCGCGAACAGCCACGCAATCGCGCCGAAGAACACCAGCGTGCCGGCGAAGGTGAACAGGAACATGGTCAGCCATGGCCAGTGCACCCGGCGCGTCAGCACCAGGTTCGCGATCTTGTCGGTAACGCTCGCATATCCCCAGCCGGCGCGCAGGACGCCGATGTCTTTGGAGACGGGCGGTTGTCGTTCTGAGGCGTGGTCCATGGTTGTGTTGTTTTGTCTGAAGACGTGTCGTTACGGCATAAGCAACGCTCTGACTGGTTCCTTCCCTCTGTCAGGGGGAAGGAACCAGTCCTTTCACAACTTACTTTTCACTGTTATTTGGCGAGAGAGCCAATCTCATTCCAACTCCTCATCCGGATTCAACACCACCGCTGCATACGTCGTGCGCGGCCGTGTATTCAGTTCCGCCAGCAATCCGTAGTCCAGCGGCGAGGCCTTGGCCTTGTTGACCTTGCTGTCGGGATCGTTCAAATCGCCGAACACGATGGCCTCGGTCGGACACACCGCCTGGCAGGCTGTCACCACTTCGCCATCACGCAACTTCCTGCCGAGTTTTTCCGCTTCAATCTCGCCGCGCGTGATGCGCTGCAAACAGTAGGTGCATTTCTCCATCACACCGCTGCGGCGCACCGTGACCTCCGGGTTGTACGCCGGCCGGGGCCGGTCGAGCGGGGTGCCGGTGTACTGCAGGAAGTTGAAGCGGCGCACCTTGTACGGGCAGTTGTTCGAACAGAAGCGGGTGCCGACGCAGCGGTTGTACACCTGCACGTTGAGTCCCTGACTATCGTGCACCGCCGCCTCCACCGGACACACCAGTTCGCACGGCGCGGTCTCGCAATGCATGCACGGCACCGGCTGGAACACGCTACGCGGACGCGAGCCGACATCGTAGCGGTCGACCCGGATCCAGTGCATCTCACGCCCGCGCTTGACCTCTTCCCTGCCGACCACCGGAATGTTGTTCTCGGCCTGGCAGGCGATGGTGCAGGCGCGACAGCCGATGCAGGCATTCTGGTCGATGGCCATGCCCCACTTGTAGCTGTGGTACGACCATCCTGGATAGATGCTGATGTCGGGGTTGCGCTCGCGCGGCTCGTCGTTGGCAAAATACGGATTGCGGCGGAACTCGTCGACCGAGGCCATGCGCACAATGTCGCGCCCTTCCATCCGCTGGTGGTTCTGGGTGACGGCGAACTCGACTCGCCGCCCTGTCCTTTCCGCCTTCAAGGCATGCGGGCCGTGCAGCGTCTTCAGGCGGTAGGCGTCGAAGCCGACGCCGTCGCCGACATGCCCAGCGGCACGCCGGCCGTAGCCGAGATAGAGCGTGACAACATCGTCCGCGTGGCCGTTCCAGACCCAGGCCGGCGCTTCGACCGTTGTTTCCGGCCGCTCCTCCAGCGACAGGCGCAGCACGTCGCCGGTGCGCACTTCGAGCAGCAGCGCAGCGTGTTCGCTGAGCAGCGCGGCATTGTCCCAAGTCATCGTGCTGAACGGCCGCGGCAGTTCCTGCAGCCAGGCATTGTTCGCGTATGCGCCGTCGCCGACCGACGGATCGGCCGCGAACAGCGCGCGCAACGGCGGGCCGTCGAAGCTTGGCGGCGGCGCCTCCTGTGCGGATGGCAGCGAGATTGGTTCGCTGGCAGTGCCTTCGATCACGCCCAGCCGCAACGCATCGCGCCAGAACTGCTCGAAGCCACCCTCGCCGCGCCTGTTCTTCCAGTACGCTTGCACCAGTGCATGGCCGCTACGTTCGTCGATGCCGGTCAGCATGTCCAGCAGCTCATGCGCGGAGCGGCCCTGGTACAGCGGCGCGATCAGCGGCTGCACGATAGAGGCGGTACCGTCGAATGCGCGGCCATCGCTCCATTGCTCGTAGGCGTGCCTGGCCGGCAGATGCCAGGCGGCAGCGCGCGCGGTCTCGTCGCGGTACAGCCCCAGGTGCACGGAGAACGGCACCTTGCGCATTGCTTGCTCGAAGGCGATATCGGCCGGCGCGTCGTAAGCCGGATTGACACCGAGCATGATGAGCGAAGTCACCGCACCGGACTGCATGTCGTTCGTCAATGCCGCGATCGATTCAGCGTGGTTGCGCGGACCTTCCTCGACCGGCGCAATGGGAACGACCGTCTTGCCGAGATTGCCGAGGTAGGCATTCATCCTGTGCACCAGGGCGCGCGTGCGCGGCGACATGCTGCCGCCCGCCGCCACCAGCGATGCGCCGCGATGCTGCGACAGCCGGGCCGCCAGCACGTCTTCCCACTTTGCCGCGTACTCATTCGTCGCATGCGGCACGTCGGACGGCAGACCGGACATGCCGAGCCGGGCGGCAATGCGCCAGATCGTTCTCTCGATGTCATGCGGCGGCATCGCCAGCCGGTTGTCGGACATCGCGCCGAGCAGACCGGGAATCGCTTCGAGTGCATACAGCCGCTTGTCGAACTGCGCCACGCCGCTGCGGCGGTCGCGCACGAAATCGCGCGCATACGGTATGTTGCCGGGCCAGTCGCCGAACAGGTCTGCGTCGATGCTCAGGATGACGGCGGCGCGGTCGAAGCGGTACCGCATGTCCGCCTGCCGGCCGAACGCCAGCGTGGCTGCCTCGATCGCCGCGTCGTCGTGCAGTGGGTCGTAGCAATGCCATTGCGCCTCCGGATAGCGATCGAGCAACGCGGCGAGCTGGCTGGCCAGCGTCGGCGATGTGATGCTGCCGGTCAGGATGCGCAGGCCGGCGCCGCGATCCGCATCCCATGCTCGGCGCCGCGCCAGCAATGCGGTCTTGAAATCCTCCCAGGTCGACAGCGCGCTGCTGTGATACACGGTCTGCGATCGGTCCGGGTCCCACAGTTGCAGCACCGATGCCTGCGCGAACACGCCGGTCGCGCCCAGGCTGGCGGGATGATGCGGATTGCCCTCGACCTTGGTGGGCCGGCCCATGTTGCTTTCCACCAGCACGCCCTGCGCATAGCCGCGATGCATGAACGCGGTCGCATAGTACAGCGGCTTGCCCGGCACCATTTTCTCCGGCATGTCCACGTAGGGAACGATCACTTCCTGCGGCGGACCGCTGCAACCGGTGCCGGCCAGCGCCATCGACGCGGCCATGATTTTGAGAAAGGTCCGGCGCTCCGCGCTTTGCGGCGCATCTTCTTGCGGCACGATCGGGATCTGCGGATAACGGGGCATGAATTTGACTCGGGGACTCGAGGGTTAGCGATGACAGGTGGAACAATCGGTAAGCCGCCGCTGGTCCTGCAAGCGATACAGGCGGTTAAGCTGCATCACCTCCTGTTGCGACAGCGGCCGCAGGTCGGTCATGGAAAACACTTCTGACAAGGGCCGTATGTGCTTCGGCGCATTGCGATGGCATTGCAGGCACCACTGCATGTTCAGCGACGACACGCGCCGCATCAGCGGCATCTGGTCGACCCGGCCATGGCATTCGACGCAGGCCACGCCTTTGTTGACGTGGATGCTGTGGTCGAAATAGACGAAGTCGGGCAGGTCGTACACGCGGTTCCACTGGATCGGCATGTTGCTGCGCGCGCTTGCATGCAGCGGCGCCAGCATCGGCGAGTCGCGAAAAATCTGCGAATGGCAAGTCAGGCAGATCTGCGTCGTCGGCATGCCGGCAAACGCGGATTTTTCCACCGAGGTATGGCAGTAACGGCAGTCGATGCCATCGTCTCCCACGTGATGCTTGTGGCTGAACGGGATAGGCTGTTCGACCGGCTGGTTCATTGCCGCCGCCGGTTCCATGATCCAGCGCCCGATGAAGATCGCGGCGATGATGAACGCGACCGCCCCGACCAGCACGAGCTTGATCGCAAGAACTGTGGATTGACTGAATGCCTGCGCCATGTGTGTCGATCAGCAAGATCAATGAATTGTTGTTGCCGGCCGCCGGCGGGCCGGCCACGTCGGTCATGCAATGCCAATGCCAGCCGACATCTGTCCGGCGGCACGGTCATTGAAGAGGGTAGTTAGTTTCTGCCAAGGCGGCGGCAGATATCCGCACACGTTTGGCCTGAATCATGCGAACTCGCCCCGGTCTGCAAATTTTTCCTGCATCGTCGCCCCTCACGCCACCCCCGGCATCCCTCCCTCCAGTGCCAGCCTCGCCGTGATCTGCGACACGTGCGTCAATCCCTGCGGGAAATTCCCCAGCATTTCGCCGCGCGTGGTGTCGTACTCTTCGGAGAAGAGGCCAAGGTCGTTGGCGCACGCGATGGCGCGGTTGTAATACGCCCAGGCGAGTTCATGGCGGCCCTGATACGCAAGGCAGGCCACCAGCCAGAACGTGCAGGGCAGGAACACGCCTTCCATGCCAGGCAAGCCGTCGGGAGCGTTGTAACGCAGCAGCAAGCCATTTTGATCGAGCACCTCGACGATGGCGTCGGTAGTGCGCAGCATGCGCGGGTCGTCGTAGGCGACGAATCCGACGCGCGGCAGCAGCAACAGCGCCGAATCGAGATAGCCGGTGCCGAAGGCCTGGACGAAGCACCCGCGCCCGGCGTCATAGCCCTGGCTTTCCACCGCCTGGCGGATCTCGTCACGCGTCCGCCGCCAGTGCTCCACCGGCGCATCGAAACCGTTGTGCTGCGCCAGAGTCAGGCCGCGATTGAGCGCGGCCCAGCACATCGTCTTGGAATGCACATAGTGGTTGGGCAAGCCGCGCACTTCCCAGATGCCATGGTCCTTGTCTTGCCACCGCTCGCAGACCAGATTGACCACGTTCCGCAGAAAGCCCCAGTAGTCGGCCTCGGTTTCGTGGCCGCTGGTCCGCCACTCCCACACCATCTCCAGCAGCGAGCCGTAGACGTCGAGCTGGATCTGTTTCGCTGCGCGGTTGCCGATGCGCACCGGACGCGCGCCCCGGTAGCCTTCCAGCCAGTCGAGTTCGATTTCGGTCAGGCGGCGCTTGCCATCGACGCCGTACATGATCTGCATCTGTTCCGCGTTGCCGGCGCAACTGCGCTGAATGAAACGGTGGAATGCATCCGCCTCCTCCGTATAGCCGAGATGGTGCAGCGCACGCACGATGAATACCGAGTCGCGCACCCAGCTGAAGCGGTAATCCCAGTTGCGCGCGCCGCCCGGGGCTTCCGGCAGCGAGGTGGTCGCAGCCGCCGCAATGGCGCCGGTGCGGTCGAAGGTGAGCGACTTGAGCACCAGGGTGGAACGCAGGGTCAGTTCGTCCAGCGCCGCCGGGTGATCGATCTTGTCCGTCCACTGCCGCCACCAGTCGAGCGTGTTTTCCAGGAAAGCGTCGATCCTGCCATCGTCCGGCAGGCCGCGCTCGAGTGCGCTGTCGATCTCTTCCGGGCGCACGAACTGGACGACGAAGCGCACCCGCTGCCCGGCCGCCACCCGGAACGTCGCGCCCAGCGCGTGGCGATCGATCACCTCCAGCACAATATCGGAATCGATGATCAAGCCCTTGTTGCTGCCGGTCGCGGTGTAGATGCCCTCCATCTCCATTGCTTGGCGAATATGCGGGATGGTCTGTCCGTAGTCAAAACACGGACGGATGTCCACGCGTAGTTCCATTTCGCCAGCAATGCCGTCGACGATGCGCACATGGTCGAAACGCGGGTTGGATGCCGTCTCTGGATCGCGCGCGAAAAAATCGTAAAGCCGCACTTCGCCCTCTCCGGTCTTGAACACGGTTTCGAGGACCATCGTCCGGTCGACGTAGCGGCGCGTAGCATCGTATTTTTCCGCTGTCGGCGCGACCTTGCAGTAGCCGCCCTTGTCCCAGTCCAGCAGGCGTCCGAAGCAGCTGTCTTCGTCGATGCGTGGCATGCAGCACCAGTCGATCGAACCGTCGCAGGACACCAGGGCCGCGCAATGACAGTCGCTGATCAACGCATAGTCGGCGATGGAAGGGTATCGGGTATCGGATTGGCGCATGTCAGGGGGAATTCCTCCAGAGAAGCGAGCGATCACAGGTGCCGCAGCCGTTTTTCTCCTGGACAAAGACGTGCAACGCGGCAACCGTGTGCCGGTAGCAGTCAATGTGGTAGCGCAACGGGCAAACGCAACTGGAACAAGCCGCCTGCAATATCTTTGCCAGCAGCCTGATGCCGATCATCACGAACCGGGCGGCATCTCTGCCCGCCAGAGCAATCGGAGCAGATCCCGCACTTCATGCCGGATGACAAACGTGGCGCGCGGCAAACAATTCCCATGTAAAGGCCGAGCTCGCGTGTGTAGAAAATGCAAACCGCTTGAAAGTCCTCCCCGCCGACGTACGCCGTGCCGGACCGTCCTGTTCGTCTACGGCTTTACCGGCGTCGCCTGCGCGCGGCTTTGCGCATGTGCAATGGTTCGGCATCGACGCCGTTGCTGTTGCCGTGTTCGGCGCCACAATCCGTTAAGGATATTTGGGGCTATTTGAAGGCCCTCATGAAGGAGGTGGGCGCAATGCGCGGCCGCACGCCATCCCGCAGGCCCAGCGTAAAACTTGCTGCAACTTCATAAACGCATTGGCAGAGCTTCGCGAAGGTAGTGCGTTATTGCCACGAATGTGAGCACAATTCATTTGCGTCAATCGAAGAAATTATCGCAGGTTCAAAGTGGCATTCCCTGCCCATACATAGTCCGAAGACGTTTGTTTCAGGCAGCACGTATGTTTTCAGTGTCTTCGCTCGCCGGACCTTGCGATACCACATAGCTATCGCCTCCGGCATACACTTTCCGATAGCGCAGGTATCCCGCTTTGGCTGCAAGAAAGAGTCCGCCTGCGCGCCTCTCGTCATAGGGCTCGCGCCCTTCGGTAAGCATGGACGGAATCTTCCCGGTCCTTTCATATTCCGCCGCAGCAGCACGCTGCTCCGGCGTCAGTCCGTCGGCTATCAAAACTCCAGGCGGGCGCTTGGCACCTTCTTTGGCAACGCCGTTGGGAAACTTGTCTGGATAATTCCTTGCCAGCGCCATCGCCCCTTTTTCCTCCCACTGCCGATATGCCTTTTCCGTATCGATGACATTGCGGCGCGCAATCATCCATTCATTGAGCAAGGCGCGCATATCCTCTTCATTGTCCGGGTTGCCGCCGATAAGCTTGAACCAGGCACGGGAATCATGCACATAATCGTCGAACAAGCGGCTGACCTCGGGCGGCAACGGTGCTGCGGTGCGCCACCAGGTAGCGATCTCCTCCCACTCCTTTTTGTGCTCTTCATCGAAACCGGGAGGCTGCTCCTTTGGCTGGAAGGGCTTTTCTTTTGACGACAGCCAGCGTTCGAATTCGGCAATTTCCTTTTCAAATTCCAGATTGGCGCTATGCAGGTCGTTCCTGTCGAACTGGCTCGCACGCTCATAGCTTTCCGTCTTTTCCAGCGGCAAAGCGCTGCTGACCCGACGTTGCAGGTGCCATTGAATGTAATAGCGCCGCTGGTCGCGCATGATGCTCGTCAGAGAGCCTGACTTTACCTGGCATTTCGCAATGTAGGCGTTGAAAGCCTGGATGGTTGACGGAGCCAGGCGGAACTTCTCCTTCACCGCATTGCCGGCAAGCTCCAGCTTCAGCGGCACGCCCGCCAGGCGCGCCTCACGGTACATATAGATCAATGGGATACGCGACAGCATGTCGCTTCCCGTCGGATCGGTACCTTTGCCTTGTTCAGTGGGCGAATAGCCGCATCCCAGGTCGGAGTGAACCCCAGGCACCACGATTTCTTCACAGTTCGGCGGTAGCGTTGACCTGACCGCTATCGAATCCAACGGGAAGCTGCGGCGCACTTCATGCCCCGCCACCATGTGCAGGCAGCGAATACCCTCCGGGATGCGCAAGCTGACTTCGGCATCCGCCCATTGACCATGACCGTCGACAAAGCCCACGCCCCACTGGTTGCCAAAGGTATTGGCGGCGCCAACGGACGCCACGGTGTCGAACAAGCCGATGAAAGTGAATTCAACATCGAAGCCGCCCAGCGTCATGGTGTCGCCTTTGCCGCGCAGCATCGCGTCCAGCTTGCACAAGGCGACCAGCCAGTTGGCGAAAGCACGCGCCTGGGCAGACCCGCGCGAAAATCCAAATATGGAGATATGAATCTTCTTGACGATGCCGGGATCGATCTTGGGCGGGCGGCCCAATGCCTTGTCGACCCAGTGCGGGGAAATGGCATCATGCAGGCGTTGCAGGATTTTTTCGAACTCGGCGCGTGTCTTGAGGTCTTTGTCCCTTCTTTTGCGCAGCAAGTCCTGCCAGTCGTACGGTCGCATCTCGCGCAGCGTGTCTTTGTTCAGTTGAAGCTTGAGCAAAAGCCCATTTGTTTCACTGGTCGAAATCAGTGGCGACTTCTTGAAGTAGCGATGCACGTTGTTGACGGCCTGGATCAATGCCCAGACGATGCGTGCCTCTCCCCTGTTGCCGATCGCCGCACCCAACTTGAGGTCCAAGCCCTGGCCGCTGTCATTTACTTCCTTGAACGGCGAAGCGACACCGGGGACATACACCCTGAAGAAATGCGCGTACCGGTCCGGGTTGTAAGTCCAGTCCGTTTCCTTGGGCAGCACGCCCGACACACTCAGTCCCGGGAAGCAATCGTACAGGCGTGCCACGTTCGATTGTGATTTCGTCTTTTCGTTGAGCACGTAGTTGTTTTTGGTGCCGTCGAAGAAGAAGCCAAAGAACAGGTTGGTTTTGCAGGATTCGCCGGGAACGCAGATTTTTGGCTGTTCTTCAGGGACAAATATTTTTTTTATCTTGTCCGCTTCGGCTTTACTGAACAAAGCTTCAAAGCTATCTGCTTTCGTGAAGTCGTTTGGTATAGAGGGACAAAGCCTTGCGGTCATGGTCGAGACTCCTTAAGTTTTTCTAATTCGAGTTCACTTTCCTTAAGCGACTTCTCGTAATCTTGTTTAAGCCATGCACGGAAGTTAGGGTCAGAAGGGCCCTTAAATCTCGTCAATAAGTCGCGATTGTCTTTGGCGAAACGGTTGGCATCAGTACGAACGCCTTCTATATACTGAGCGGCATTCTGAGTGGCATAGTCCCAAGCATCATTTGCTCTTGTATTAGGAGATTTCTCTAATTCGTTAAGCATTTCCTTATATAGCCGAACATAGCCATCTGCATGTTTGATGTATAAGTCCCAACGTTCTCGCTGATACTCCAGCGAAGGAACCGGCCACCCCTTGACCTTGCCCGGCCACCTTTCGTGATCCGGCTGAAAATCGCTCGACACCACACCGATAGTCCCATCCGCATTGCGCAGCACCCACAACTCCCCGGGCTTGCCATCGGCATAGCGCGGCACTTCCGCCATATGCGTTTCCTCCACTTTGGGCAAGCTGCCATCCGACTTTTCCGGAAGCCAGCGTGTGATATTCACCTTGACCTGAATGCCGGACCGCCATTTCTTGGGCAAGTCGTAGCAGCACATCGTGCCGCCCCCAGCAAAGGGGGCGACGATTTCGCCGCCGCCGCTGTTGTTGCTGTCCGCCGGGTCTTCCACGATGTAGCTGATTTCTTCTCCGGTGTAGTTCACACCATGGATGCTGACTGATTCGGTTCCTGTTGTTTTTCCACAGGCGGTGAGTAACTGCATGCTCAACAGGCAGGCGATTGACACTTGCCAGCAGCGGATATTTGACGAGGCGTATTTCATTGGGTCCTTATTGCCGACACGTTTTTTATGCAGATCTTCCAATATTTTTACTTCCAAAAATTAAGCACTAAAGCTATCAGCAAAATCAGCAAAACAAACAGGATTCCACCAGCCACCCCATTATGTTTTTTGCGAAATAAATATGTGGACAGCGCGCCCAGCGTTCCCGATAACAGCCCTGCGCCGAAAGCGCCTGCCGGCACCAGAATCACGCCATATCCCGATCCGGTTTGAGGCATGGAAAACAGCAATAACAGTCCCACACCTGAAAAACCGATTACGGCGTAAACAACAAAACCAACAAAGGCATGTTGTCCTGTGCTCATCTTGAATGACCCCAGAAGCGCCAGAAAAGAGCAGACAACAATGATCGATAACACCGTGCTCATATCAAATCCTCATTAGGAAGAAAATTTTTTGCTCCAGGGAGTCATGTTCGCCCCTGTGTACGCCAGTGCACAAGCTTCTCGGCGGCTTGCTCGTCGCCTAGCATCGAGGCATCGTCCATGCACGCCTCGCACCAGTCCACCCGTAGTTCTGTTTCCAGACACGCTTCTTTTGCCACGCGAAGTGCATCGCTTACTTGCGCGTAAAGCTGTGAATGCGATCGCTCCCACCGACGTCCCCGATCTTGCAAAAGCAGGAGAACTTCATCGGCTTCGCTGTCATCCACCATCGCTGCAAACTGCACTGCGTCTAGAACGGGAGATTCAGCGACGGGCCGATATAAGCACGGCATAGGCAAGGACTTCCAGCTACCGTCGCGGCCGATGTAATGCCAGGCAGATGCCGGTCCCGCCAATTCCGCGCGCTGATCGGGGATGAGTGCGGTGAAAATGCCAGGCAAACGCCGCGTGTCCGGAAAGCGGAAATTGAAACGCTGGTTATCAACTTCAACGACACACCAGGCCGCCAGCCGTTGCTTCATCTCGTCAAGGCTTTCAGGTGTAATGATTGCGCTGAACATCGGCCAGCCATTGCATCTCATGAGTGCATGCCTCAGTTCGGTGTTCGATGCGGTATAGCTCACAAGCAGCGGTGATACGTCCCGGACTTCTTCACTGCAACCGGGCAGCGTTTCGAACAGCAGTGCAGGGCCTTCGCTTGCAGGATGTGCCGTGCGGATGGCCCGATGCAACCCAGGTACAAATGCGCCATCGAGAAAAAGATACATATGTTCGTTGGCGGCCTTGCCGACTGTCTTCGATTCCAACCATTCCAGCCAGTCTGTTGTGAAAGGATCTATGAACACGTTTGATTACTCTGCCATGGTGAATGCAGGCGCTGCTGCAAGAGATTTTTTCAGGCATTCCACGCAAATGGAACGCGGAAAAACTGGTAATGAAGGGTTGATTCTTTCCGGCCCGCCAAACTCCTTGCTCCCCGACTTCATCGAAATCGTCCCCGGACATTCAAAGCGGACGTTGCCGCCTTCGAGGGTCAAACTCGCGC
>CBIHRJ010000083.1:0-21045 GCA_966212445.1 uncultured Noviherbaspirillum sp.
GACCAACAAGTACGCCGAAGGCTATCCCGGCAAGCGCTACTACGGCGGCTGCGAGGAAGTGGACGTGATCGAGACGCTGGCGATCGAGCGCGCCAAGCAGTTGTTCGGCGCAAGCTTCGTCAACGTGCAGCCGCACTCCGGCGCGCAGGCCAATGGCGCGGTGATGCTGGCGCTGCTGCAGCCGGGCGATACCGTGCTGGGCATGTCGCTGTCGGCCGGCGGCCACCTCACGCACGGCGCCAAACCCGCGCTGTCGGGCAAGTGGTTCAAGGCGGTGCAGTACGGCGTGCGCCGCGAAGACAGCCGCGTCGACTATGACGAAGTGCAGCGCCTGGCGGAAGAGCACAAGCCGAAGCTGATCATCGCCGGCTTCTCCGCCTATCCGCGCGAGATGGACTGGGCGCGCTTCCGCGCCATCGCCGATTCGGTCGGTGCCTGGCTGATGGTGGACATGGCGCACATCGCCGGCCTGGTCGCCGCGGGCGTGCATGCGAGCCCGGTGCCGCATGCACACGTGACGACTTCCACCACGCACAAGACGCTGCGCGGTCCGCGCGGCGGCATCATCATGACCAATGATGAAGAGATCGCCAAGAAGATCAATTCGGCGGTATTCCCCGGCCTGCAGGGCGGTCCGCTGATGCACGTCATCGCCGGCAAGGCGGTGGCCTTCGGCGAAGCGCTGCAGTCGGAGTTCAGGGCCTATATCCGGAACGTGGTGGCGAATGCGCGCGCGCTGGGCGAAGTGCTCAAGGCCGGCGGCGTCGACCTCGTCACCGGCGGCACCGACAACCACCTGCTGCTGGTCGACCTGCGGCCGATGGGCCTGAAAGGCAACATCACCGAACAGGCGCTGGAGCGCGCGGGCTTCACCTGCAACAAGAACGGTATTCCCTTCGACGACGAAAAGCCGACGATCACCTCCGGCGTGCGCCTGGGGGCGTCCGCCGGCACGTCGCGCGGCTTCGGCGAGAAGGAATTCCGCCGCATCGGCGAACTGATCCTGGAAGTGCTCAACGGCCTGCGGGAGAACCCGGAAGGTGATCCGGCCATCGAGAGCCGGGTGCGCGCCGAAGTGGCCGCGCTGTGCAAAGAGTTTCCGATCTACTGATCCATCGAACATCCAGGAGAAGACATGAGCAACTTGCACGACGAATCGATAGTCATCGACGGCCTGATCATCGCCAAATGGGACCGCTCGATCTTTGAAGACATGCGCCGCGGCGGCCTGAGCGCCGCCAACTGCACGGTGTCGGTATGGGAAGGCTTTAGCGACACCGTTGCCAACATCGCGGACATGAAGAAACTGATCCGCGACAACAGCGAGCTGGTATCGCTGGTGCGTAGCACGGAAGATATCCTCGCCGCGAAGAAGGCCGGCAAGACCGGCATCATCCTCGGCTTCCAGAACGCGCATGCGTTCGAGGATAACCTCGGCTACATCGAAGCCTTCGCCGACATGGGCGTGCGCGTGGTCCAGCTTTGCTACAACACGCAGAACCTGATCGGTACCGGCTGCTACGAGCGCGACGGCGGCCTGTCCGGCTTCGGCCGCGAGGCGATCGCGGAGATGAACCGCGTCGGCATCATGGTTGACTTGTCGCATGTGGGCGGCAATACGTCGGAAGAAGCCATCCTCGCCTCGACCAAGCCGGTATGCTATTCCCACTGCCTGCCCTCCGGATTGAAGGAGCATCCGCGCAACAAGAGCGACGAGCAATTGCGCTTCATCGCCGATCGCGGCGGCTTCATTGGCGTGACGATGTTCCCGCCTTTCCTCAAGCGCGGCATCGAGGCGACGGTGGACGACTACGTGGAAGCGATCGACTACGTGATCAACCTCGTCGGCGAGGATTGCGTGGGTATCGGCACCGACTTCACGCAGGGTTACGACAAGGGCTTCTTCGACTGGATCACGCATGACAAGGGACGCCATCGCCGCCTCACCAACTTCGGCAAGATCATCAACCCGGAAGGCATCCGCACCATCGGCGAATTCCCGAACCTGACAACGGCGATGGAAAAGGCCAAGTGGACGGAATCGCGCATCCGCAAGGTGATGGGCGACAACTGGGTCCGCGTGTTCCGCGAGGTGTGGGGCGCGTAGGTAGGTAAAACAGGCTTCCGGACAATTCTCGGCTTTTCGTATCCGCCCGGGGCGGAAGGGCTCGTCTCACACCGAATTTCCGCGAGACGGGTGTCCGGAAACCGAAAAAGACAATACTTGATTCCTTAGAGGAGAAATTTGATGAACCCGCAACTGCCGATCGACGTCAACGAAGAAACCGGCGTATGGACCACCGACGGTCTGCCGATGCTGTATGTGCCGCGTCATTTTTTCGTCAACAACCATGTTGCGATAGAAGAGGCGCTGGGGCGGGAACGCTATGCGAAACAGTTGTATGACGCCGGCTACAAGTCAGCCTACTTCTGGTGCGACAAGGAGGCGGCGACCCACGGCCTGTCCGGCCTGGCCGTCTACGAGCACTACCTGAAGCGCCTGTCGCAGCGCGGCTGGGGCCTGTTCGCCTTCGAATCGGTCGATGCCGAAACCGGCCATGCCCGCATCACGCTCGAGCATTCCGCCTTCGTGCTGCAGCAACCCAACAAGTACGACGTGCACGGCAAGCTTTGCTACATGTTCGCCGGCTGGTTCTCCGGGGCGATGGACTGGGTCGGCAACAACATTGGCTACAACTATTCCACCACCAGCAGCGAAACCCAATGCGCGGCCGAAGGCCATGCGCATTGCGTGTTCACCGTCGAACCGAAATAAATAAGAGGTTGGCATGCGTTACCCGAATCTGTTCGCGCCGCTTACGATCAACAAGCTCACGATCCGCAACCGCATCATCAGCACCGCGCACGCCGAGGTGTATGCGGAAGACGGACTCCCGGGCGAGCGTTACATCCGCTATTACGAAGAAAAGGCCAAGGGCGGTCTCGGCCTGGCCATCTGCGGCGGCTCCAGCCCGGTCTCCATCGACAGCCCGCAAGGCTGGTGGAAGTCGGTTGACCTCACGCACGACCGCGTGATCGAGCCGCTGGCGCGGCTGGCGGAAACCATGCACAAGCACGGCGCCAAGATCATGATCCAGGCCACCCACATGGGCCGCCGCTCGAATTACCATGGCGAGCATTGGCCGCACCTGCTCACGCCCTCCGGCGTGCGCGAGCCTGTGCACCGCGGGAACGCCAAGACCATCGAGCATCACGAGATCCGCCGCATCGTGAAGGACTTCGCGGCGGCCGCGAAACGGGTGCAGGCGGCAGGCATGGATGGCGTGGAAATCTCCGCCGCCCACCAGCAGCTGATCGACCAGTTCTGGAGCCCGCGCACCAACAAGCGCACCGACGAATACGGCGGCAGCCTGCAGAACCGCCTGCGCTTCGGCATCGAAGTGCTGACGGCGGTGCGCGAAGCAGTGGGCCGCGATTTCTGCGTCGGCCTGCGCATGTGCGGCGACGAATTCCATGAAGACGGCCTCTCCCACGAGATGCTCAAGGAAATCGCGCAGGCGATGGAACAGACCGGCCTGATCGATTACATCAGCGTGGTCGGCTCCGGCGCGGATACGCACAACACCCTGGTCAACTGCATGCCGCCGATGGCGCTGCCGCCGGAACCCTTCGTGCATCTGGCTGCCGGCATCAAGTCGGTGATCTCCCTGCCGCTGATGCACGCGCAGAGCATCCGCGACCCTGTCCAGGCCGAACGCATTCTCGCCAACGGCATGTGCGACCTGGTCGGCATGACGCGCGCCCACATCGCCGATCCGCACCTCGTGATCAAGATCCGCGACGGCCGCGAAGACCAGATCAAGCAATGCGTCGGCGCCAACTATTGCATCGACCGCCAGTACAACGGCCTCGACGTGCTGTGCATCCAGAACGCCGCCACCAGCCGCGAGCAGACGATGCCGCACACCATCGAAAAATCGCAGGGCAAGAAGCGCAAGGTGGTGGTGGTCGGCGCCGGCCCGGCGGGCCTGGAAGCGGCGCGCGTGGCGCGCGAGCGCGGCCACGACGTGGTGCTGTTCGAGAAGAGCGAGCAGGTCGGCGGCCAGATCAACCTGGCGGCCAAGGCCCCGCAGCGCGAACAGATGGCCGGCATCGTGCGCTGGTTCGACCTGGAGACCAAGCGCCTCGGCGTGGACCGCCGCCTCGGCGTTGCTGCCGATGCGCAGATGGTCCTGGCCGAGAAACCCGACATAGTGGTCATGGCCACCGGCGGCAACAGCCATACCGGCCAGGTTCCGCAGTGGAACGTGCAGGAAGGGCTGGCAGTCAGCAGCTGGGACGTCCTGTCCGGCAAGGTTGCGCCGGGCAAGAACGTGCTGGTCTATGACGGCATCAGCACGCATGCCGGTGCCGGCGTGGCGGATTTCCTCGCCAGCCGTGGCAGCGTGGTGGAGATCGCCACGCCCGACGTGAAAGTGGCCGACGACGTGGGCGGCACCACCTTCCCGATCTTCTACCGCCGCATGTACGCGCAGGGCGTGATCATGACGCCGAACTACTGGCTCGACTCCGTCACGCGCGAAGGCGACAAGTTGATCGCCACGCTGCGCAACGAGTACACCGAAGAGCAGGAAGAGCGCGAGGTGGACCAGGTGGTCGTCGAAAACGGCATCACGCCCAACGACGGCCTGTACTGGGAACTGAAGGAGCGTTCGGCCAACAAGGGCGAGACCGATATCGCCACGCTGTTTGCGTCTGAAGCCCAGCCTGCGCTAGCCAAGAACCTGGCGCCCGGCGAGTTCCTGCTGTTCCGGGTGGGCGATTGCGTGTCGATGCATAACATCCACGGCGCGATCTACGATTCACTGCGCCTGTGCAAGGACTTCTGACATGCTGCCCGTCGTCTTGACTGTTTCCTTCTGGGCCAGCGTCGGGCTCATGGTGCTGGGGCTGGCGCAACGCGCGCGGCTCTGGCGCAATGGCCGCCCGGCCAAGGTGTCTGTGGCCAATCTGTTCGCCATCCCGAAGCGCTATTTCGTCGACCTGCACCACGTGGTGGCGCGCGAACCCTTCATCGCGCGCACCCACATCGCCGTCGCCGGCGGTGCGGTGCTGGCCGTGCTGGTGATCGGCATCAACTACGGCTTCGCACTGTACTGGCCGCTGCTGGACCGCGTTCTGCTGGCGGCATCGGCCCTGATGCTGGTCGGCTCCGCGCTCGTGGCATGGCGCCGCCGCGCGCCGCCGACACGCCTGTCGCGCGGCCCGTGGATGCGCCTGCCGTTCACGCTGGCGGCGTTCGCGCTGGGCTCCGGGCTCGCCGCCTGGTATGCGCCGGCGGGCGGCCAGCTACCGGCCTTCATCGTGATCGCCTTGCTGCTGGTCGGCAGCGCCGAACTCGCGCTCGGCATCGGCCTGGGTGGCCCGATGAAGCATGCGGTGGCCGGCCTGCTCAATCTCGCCTTCCATCCGCGCCAGGAACGTTTCGCCGGCAAGCGCTCCACCAACCTGCGCCTGCTTGACTTGGACAAGGGCGACTTCGGCGTGGCCAAGCCGGCCGACTTCGCCTGGAACCGCCTGCTGCAGTTCGACGCTTGCGTGCAGTGCGGCAAGTGCGAAGCAGCCTGCCCGGCGCTGGCCGCCGGCCAGCCGCTCAATCCCAAGAAGCTGATCCAGGACATGGTGGTGGGTCTCGCGAGCAAGAGCGACGCCTCCTATGCCGGCACGCCTTACCCCGGCAAGCCGGTCGGCAAGCACAGCGGTGCGCCGCACATCCCCATCATTCCGGCCCTGGTCGATGCCGACACCATCTGGTCGTGCACCACCTGCCGCGCCTGCGTGCAGGAATGCCCGATGCTGATCGAGCATGTCGATGCAGTGGTCGACCTGCGGCGCGAGCAGGCGCTGGTGCAGGGCGCGGTGCCGGGGAAGGGCGCGCAGGCGTTGGAAAACCTGCGCCACACCGAGACCGTCGGCGGCTATCCGAAGGCGGTGCGCTATCACTGGGCGATCGACATGAATGTGCCGACACTTGCGCCGGGCCAGAAAACCGACTGGTTGCTGATCGCCGGCGAAGGCGCGTTCGACATGCGCTACCAGCGCGCACTGCGCGCGCTGGTGAAGGTGCTCAAGCATGCCGGCGTCAACTTCGCGGTGCTGGGCGAGGCGGAAATCGACAGCGGCGACCTCGCGCGCCGTCTCGGCGACGAGGCAACCTTCCAGAAGCTGGCGAAGGACAACATCGCCATGCTCGGCAAGCTCGGCTTCAAGCACATCGTCACTCCGGACCCGCACGTTTTCCATTGCCTGAAGAACGAATATCCGGCACTGGGCGGCAAGTACGACGTGTGGCACCACAGCGGACTGTTCGCGCAACTGTTCAAGGACAAGCGCATCCGCCTGAAGGACATGCCGGCAAGCGACGCGCCGCTGACCTACCACGACCCGTGCTACCTCGGCCGCTACAACGGCGAGATCGAGGCGCCGCGCGAAGTGCTGCGCGCGCTGGGCATCAGCGTGCGCGAGATGGAACGTTCACGCGAACGCGGCCGCTGCTGCGGCGGCGGAGGCGGCGCGCCCTTCACCGATATTCCGGGCACCACCCGCATCCCGGATATCCGGATCGCCGATGCGCGCAGCATCGGCGCCGAGACGGTCGCCGTGGCATGCCCGAACTGCACCGCGATGCTCGAAGGCGTGGTCGGACCGCGCCCGGAAGTGATGGAACTGGCTGAACTGGTCGCACAGCGCCTGGAGGAGTAAATGGAACTTCAACAACCGATACCGCGCCGCGTCAATCCGCGCCGTCCCTATGTGATCTCGCCGGCGGGACGCAAGCGCATCGTTCTCGGCACCGAGACGGGTTCGCGCGAGCTGCACCTGTCGCAGCACGCGGCGCAGAAGAAGGGCCTGCGCACGACGCAGCCCGCCGTGCGCCATATGCTGGTGCTGGTGCACAGCGAGCGCGGCGCGCTGGACGAGCATGCACGGCAGGCGATCGCCGCCGCTGTCCTGCTGGCCGATGCGCAGACCGGCGTTGCCGTCGCCGTGCTGGGCGGCACGCAGGAAGATCTCGGCGCCTGCGGCGCCGATGACGTCATCCAGGTGCCGCAGGCCGACGCGGCGCGCTTCTGCCCCGAGCAGGCGATCGCCGTCGCGCAGGAACTGATCGCGCGCTACCAGCCGCGGCACATCATTCTTCCCGACCGCCACGCCGACGGTGATCTTGGCCGGCGCCTCGCGGCGCGCATCGCGCGCACGGTGGCGACCGACGTGGTCGAACTGAATACCGAATCCGCCAGCCGCGTGGTGCCGGGCGGGAAGATCGCGCGTTGCCCGCTGCCGGACATCATGCTGCTGGCGCGCAACGCGGCCGACGCCAATTTGCCCTTCATCGGCCACGGCAGGCAGGAAGAAGCGCCGGCGGCGGCACCTTCGGACAATCGCGTGCGCGACCTCGGCCTGGAAACCACCAGCCCCGACCAGATCGCGCTGGAAGAAGCCGATTTCATCCTTTCCGCCGGCAACGGCATGCGCGACATGGATACCTTCGCCGCGCTCGCCAATGCCCTGGGCGCGGCCACCGGCGCCTCGCGCGTGGCGGTCGACGACGGACGCTTCGCGCGCGCCAAGCAGATCGGCGCGACCGGCAAGACGGTGCAGGCGAGCGTCTACGTCGCGCTCGGCATCTCGGGCGCGGTGCAGCACTTGCAGGGCATCAAGGATTGCCGCCACGTGATCGCGGTCAATCTCGACGAAAGCGCCCCCATCGCCAAGCGCGCCAACCTGACCCTGGTCGAGGATGCGCAGGCGCTCATGCGCGCGCTGCTGCAGCAGGTGCAGCAGGCCAGGCAGATCCACTGACATGACATTGCATTGCATACGCCGATGAACACTTCTCTCAAGATCGCCGTCCTGATTTCTCCAGCCCTTCACCCGGTCAGCGGCCAGCCGTTGCGCAGCATCGCCGATTCGGCGGCGCTGGAACTCGGCTTCAGCCTTGCGCCGGCCGAGCGCCTGACCGTGCTGTGCGCCGGCATGGTGGGCAAGGACAGCCTGCGCGATTACCTCGGGCTGGGCGCCGCCTCCATCGAAGTGCTCACCGCCGCGCGGGACGGCGACATCATTCCCGCGCTGGCGGCACGCTTGCGCGGCTACGACATCGTGCTGTGCGGCGCGCGCGCGGAAGGCCAGTCCGCCTCCGGCCTGCTGCCCTACATGCTGGCCGAAAGCTTGCAGATGCCCTTGATCGGGGACGTGCTGGAAGCCGGTCTGCAAGGCCGCACGCTCACCGTACGGCAATTCCTGCCCAAGGGCTTGCGCCGTCGGCTGCAGGCGGACGCGCCGGCAGTGCTGGCGGTGCATCCGCGCGCGCCGCAGACCCGTCAGTTCGCCTATGCGCGCGCCTGCGCCGGCCGCATCCAGTATGCCGCCAGCGGCAACCAGCCGGCCGCCGCGAAGGCGCCGAACTGGCTCGTCGAGCCCATGACGCGCCGCCCGCAGCCCTTGAAGGCCAAGGTCGCGCAGAGCGGCCACAACCGCATGCTGGGAGCGATCGGCGGCGACACCGGCGCGCGCGGCGGACAGGTCGTCAAGCAGGGCAACGCGGAACAGAAGGCGCAGGCCTTGCTTGCCTACCTGCGCGAGCACCGGCTGGTGAATTTCTAGGTCTTTTATGAAAGCGATGCCGGCCATGGCGCAGCGGCAAGGAAGGAGCGGGCAGCCGGATGCCGGCATCGAACTGGCTCCCTACGCCAACCATATCAGCGCGCGCCTGGTGGACATCCAGGCGGAGCCGGAGCGGACATGCCATTGCGGCGGCGCCTGCGTGGAGTGCCAGGCCGCCCGCATCGACGAATGCCTGGCCGTCGACCGCGCGAAGAAACTGTTCGGCGCCGGCTATGCGAACGTGCGGCCGCATTGCGCGTCGCAGGCGGTCGAGGTGGTGCATACGGCGTTGCTGCAATACGGCGACAAGGTGCTGGACATTGCCGGCTTGCGTGCAGTGTCCAACAAGCCGGCTCACCGGCGCAAGACGCAGTCCGGCGAGATCGATTACGTCAGGCTGCGCACGCTGGCGAAGAAGCACCGGCCGCGCCTCATCTCGGCGCGGTTTCCCGATGCCTGCCGGGCGCTCGACTTCCCGCTCCTGCGCGCCATCGCGGACGAGATCGAAGCCCGTCTGCACATGGATATCACGCCTGTTGCCGGCATGATCGCGGCCGGGCTTTATCCAAATCCGGTTGGTGTGGCGGACGTCGTGACCGCCGCCACCGACGGCAGCTTGCGAGGTTCGGCCGGCGGCGTGATATTGGCAAGATCCCATCAGGAACTCGGGGACAGGATCAATGCGGCTTCCGCGGCCTGCACGCCAGCCGGCGCTTCGTTCGCCGAGAAGGCGCAGGTGTTCAAGGAAGCGCTCGACGACGGTTTCGTTTCCTATCAGTGCAGCGTGATTGCCAATGCCGCCGCCATGGTCGAGGTCTTCGCCGCGCGCGGCCATGACATTGTCGGCAACCGCAACCACGATGCATCGTTCATCATCGGCCTGCACGAAGAGGAAACGGCCGCGCGGCTTGCCGCCTGGCTTGAACAGGCCGGTATTCATGTCGGCATCGATACCGCCTGCCCGGCGGGCGGACCCGGCATGCAGATCGGCGCTTCGGCAATCACCACGAGAGGATTCCGGCTTGCCGAAGCGACGGCCCTCGCGTCGCTGGTCTGCGATCTGCTGGAGCGGCCGGACGACGCATTGACGGCGGCGCGTGTGCGCCGGGAAGCCAGACGTCTGCGCCAGCGATTTCCCGTGCCGGCATGAACGCATCAATTACAGGAACATGGCAATGGACAATCAGCTCATCCCCTGGATCATCGAGATCAAGGATCTGGCGACCCGGCTGCGCACGGAAGAGGGCGGGTGGCAAGCGGTCCGTATCGATCTTTCGATACGCGCGCTCACGCCGGCCGTGCCGCAGTCGATCGAGGAATGCCTGAACTATCAGCCGATATGCCATTGGATGCTCGACGAATGGCCGCGGCGGCCGCAGGCGCCGCTCGAAGCGCGCCTGCTGGAGCTGGCGCGTTTCATCTTCGGCTACGATGCGCGCGTCGAGCGGATCGATGCCGCCGCCGGTAATGCAGGCATCGTGCTTTCGCGGCACGAATGCGAGGCGTTCCCGTTTGCCCGCGCCGCCTGAGATTTTCTCTCCTGGGGTCCATGCCGCAAGGCATGGTGCTGGCCCGCTCGCTGCAGCGGGCCTTTTTTTGCGGTTTTCGCAACAGGACAGGCCGGCCGCATTTGATTGACGCGGATCACCTGCTTCGCTAGGATTTGTGAGCCTGCCATGAAGGAAGAAGCATGTCCCTGCAATCTGCGGCACCCGTTCTGTCCGGCTCCCATTTCGGCTTCCTCACGCTGGAGAACTTTTCCATGATCGCGTTTGCGAACGCGATCGAAGTGCTGAGGATGGCCAACTACATCAGCAAGCAGCCCCTGTACCGCTGGTCCGTCATCACCCTCGACGGCAAGCCCGCGGCCGCCAGCAACGGCCTGCCGGTCACGCCGACAGTGACGCCGGAACGGGCCGGCCTGCCGGACATTCTTTTCGTCTGCGGCGGCATCGACATTCACAAGGCAGTGGATGAAAAACTGCTTTCCTTCCTGCGGCAGATGGCGCGCAAGGGCGTGATGCTGGGCGGGTTGTGCACGGGGAGTTATGCGCTGGTCAAGGCGGGGCTCGTTAACGGTTACCGCTGCGCGATCCACTGGGAAAACATGTCGGCCCTGCGCGAAGAGTTTTCGAAGGTGATCTTCACCGACGGCCTGTTCGCCGCCGATCGCGACCGCTTCACCTGTTCCGGCGGCACCGCGCCGATCGACATGATGCTGCACCTGACGGCCGAGCGCTACGGCAAGGTGCTGGCCAAGGAAATCTCCGCGCAATTCATCCTCGAACGGGTGCGCGATGCCGATCATCACCAGCACATCCCGATCGCCGCGCGGCTCGGATTCAGCCGCAAGGAACTGATCCGCGCCGGGGAACTGATGGAAGCCCATATCGAAGACCCGCTGCCGGTCGACGATATCGCCGCGGAGGTGGGGCTGTCGCAGCGCCAGCTGCAGCGCATGTTCAAGTACTACATGAACCTGTCGCCCATCCAGTATTACCTGCAGCTGAGGCTGCGGCGCGCGCGGGAACTGCTGCTGCAGTCGAACATGTCTATCATGAACATCACGGTGGCCTGCGGCTTCCAGTCATCCTGCCATTTCAGCAAGGCCTACCGCGAACAGTTCGGCCATGCGCCGAGCAAGGAACGGCGCGGCAGGAAAGCATCGGCGCCGCTGCCGCCTCAACCACTTCAACCGCCTCAGCCGGCCTGAACACGTTCACGGCTCCTGCCGATCCTCCACCTGACCGCCGGCGGGGATGTTGCCCCGCATCCAGCGCCGATCCCCCTGTGCGCAGCGACGTCGTTTCCTCCGCAATTGTCGTCGGAAAACGACAAGTGTCGCCGCATGGTTTGACCGAACATGTGTCCATCGCTGTTTGATTATTTCCTCCAGAGAGCAACCGAAATGACGACGAACACCCCGGATCTCCGCACCCTCCTGGCACGCCGCAAGCCTGGTCACAGCCTCGAGGCGCCGTTCTATACCGATCCCGGCATCTTCGAGCAGGACATGAGCCTGATCTTCGGCAAGCACTGGATCTATGTCGGGCCCGAAGTGTGCGTGCCGGAAGAGGGCGATTACGTCACGGTCGACATCGGACGCACGTCTGTGCTCATCGTGCGCGGCGACGACCGGCAAATCAACGCTTTCCATAACGTCTGCCGCCATCGCGGCTCGCGCCTGTGCCTCGAACACAAGGGTGCAGTCGGCAACCTGGTCTGCCCTTACCACCAGTGGACCTACAACCTACAGGGTTCGCTGATGTTCGCCGAGCACATGGGCGCGGGCTTCGATGTGAAAAACCACAATCTCAAGCCGGTGCACCTGCGCAATATCGCCGGCCTGCTCTTCATCTGCCTGGCCGACGAGCCGCCGTCCGACATTGACGAGCTGGAAAAGGCGATGACGCCTTATATTGCGCCGCACCGCATCGCCGATTGCAAGATCGCCACGCAGATCGACATCATCGAAGACTGCAACTGGAAGCTGACGATGGAAAACAACCGCGAGTGCTACCACTGCCGCGGCAGCCATCCGGAACTCACCATCTCGCTGTACGAATACGGCTTCGGCTACGCGCCCACGCCGGAGACCTGCGACGGCATCGAGCAGTACAACGATATCCTGAAGCAGCGCCACGCCGAATGGGAAGACCTCGGTTTGCCCAGCCGCGAGATCGATCACCTCGACGACCGCATCACCGGCTTCCGCACCCAGCGCCTGCCGCTCGACCGCGGCGGCGAATCGGAAACCCTGACCGGCAAGGTCGCATCGCAGAAACTGCTCGGCGATTTCAAGCAGAAGGCGCTGGGCGCATTGTCGTTCTGGACACAGCCGAACTCCTGGCACCATTTCATGAGCGACCACATCGTCACCTTCACTGTGCTGCCGATTTCCGCCGAGAAGACCATGGTGCGCACGATGTGGCTGGTGCACAAGGATGCCGTCGAAGGGCGCGACTACACGCTCGAAGACCTGACGGCGGTGTGGAACGCCACCAACGCGCAGGATCGCGCCCTGGTCGAGCAGTCGCAGAAGGGCATCCGCAGCGATGCCTACGAGCCGGGCCCGTACTCGCCTTACACCGAAGGGCTGGTCGAGAAGTTCTGCAACTGGTACACCGGCCGCCTGTCGGCCTTGCAGGGGTAAGACATCATGGCCGATCTGCAGCTTCCCGAACCGACCGCACTGACTGGCGCGCCCGCCCTGTGGGATGCCGACCGCGACGACACCCTGGTCTGCCGCGAGGTGCGGCAGGAGACGCACGACGTCAAGACCTTTGTCCTCGGCGCGCGCGAGCCGCGCCTGATCCGTTATGCGCCCGGCCAGTTCATCACGCTGGAGCTGGAGATCGGCGGGCAGACGATCAACCGCTGCTACACGCTCTCGTCGACGCCGACGCGGCCGGACATGGTGTCGATCACCGTCAAGCGCGTGCCCGGCGGCGCGGTCTCCAACTGGCTGCACGACAACCTGCAGCCCGGCAGCGAGCTGCGCGTGCTCGGGCCGTCCGGCGGCTTCTCCTGCTACCTGCAGCCGATGCAGGCGAAGCAGAAGTACCTGTTCCTGTCCGCCGGCAGCGGCATCACGCCGCTGATGTCGATGTCGCGCGCTGCACACGACCTCGCGCTCGACGTGGACATCGCGTTCGTGCACAGCGCGCGCACGCCGCACGACATCATCTTCGCCCGCGAGCTGCAGCTGATGGCCTACAACCGGCGCGACCGCTTCCGCCTGGGCGTCGTCTGCGAACGGCGCGGCGACGACCCGGCATGGGCCGGCTTCATCGGCTTCCTCGACCGCGCGACGCTGAGCAACATCGCGCCGGACTTCATGGAGCGCAAGGTCTATACCTGCGGCCCGGCGCCCTACATGGCGGCGGTGCGCGCGTTGCTCAAGGACGCCGGCTTCGACATGGCGAACTATCACGAAGAGAGCTTTTCGTTCGAGACGCTGACCGCGCCAGCCGCCGAAGAGGAGACGGCCGCGGCGAATACGGAAGGACCCGCGCAGTTCACGGTGAAGTTCACGCGCTCCGGCAACGAGGTGCCTTGCGGTACCGAACAGACCATCCTCGGTGCGGCCAAGGCCGCCGGTATGCGGCTGCCGATGTCTTGCACCCAGGGCCTGTGCGGCACCTGCAAGACGAAGATGGTTTCCGGCGAGGTAGACATGAAGCACGCCGGGGGCATCCGCCAGCGCGAGATCGAGCAGGGCTGGATTCTTCCCTGCTGCAGCAAGCCCTTGAGCGATGTCGTGCTGGAGCGTTAGCGTTTCCCCATGAAGATTTTCCGCCCCGATGCAGCACTCGCTGCATCGGGGCGAGACTTTTTCGTTGCAGTACCGTCTCGCGCGGCGCAAGCGCGAGTTTTGAAGACGCTTTATCAAACGAGGAGACAAATCTATGTCAGAAAATCGTGGTGTCGTGTATATCGGGCCGGGAAAGGTCGAGGTGCAGTCGATTCCTTTTCCCAAACTGGAAACGCCCCGAGGTAAGAAGATCGGACACGGCGTGATCCTGCGCGTGGTCTCGACCAATATCTGCGGTTCCGACCAGCACATGGTGCGCGGCCGGACCACCGCGCCGGCGGGCCTAGTGCTCGGCCATGAAATCACCGGCGAGGTGATCGAGGTTGGTGCCGACGTCGAAACGCTGGAGGTTGGCGACCTGGTGTCGGTGCCGTTCAATGTCGCCTGCGGTCGCTGCCGCACCTGCAAGGAACAGCATACCGGCGTGTGCCTGAGCGTCAATCCCTCGCGCGCCGGCGGCGCCTATGGCTATGTCGACATGGGCGGATGGATAGGCGGCCAGGCGGAATACGTGATGGTGCCGTACGCCGACTTCAACCTGCTGAAATTCCCCGACAAGGCGCACGCACTGTCGAAGATCCGCGATCTGACCTGCCTGTCGGACATCCTGCCCACCGGCTTCCATGGCGCGGTCACCGCGGGTGTCGGACCGGGCAGCACGGTCTACGTCGCCGGCGCCGGTCCGGTCGGCATGGCGGCAGCCGCTTCCGCACGGCTGCTCGGCGCGGCGGTGGTGATTGTGGGCGACGTCAATCCGACGCGCCTGGAACATGCGCGCAAGGTCGGCTTCGAGACCGTGGATCTGTCGAAGGACGCCTCGCTCGGCGACCAGATCGCGCAACTGCTCGGCACGCCGGAAGTGGACTGCGCGGTCGATTGCGTCGGTTTCGAAGCGCGCGGCCACGGCCATGACGGATCGCGCGTCGAAGCGCCGGCGACCGTGCTCAACTCGCTGATGGAAGTCACACGCGCCGCCGGCAAGATCGGCATCCCCGGCCTCTACGTCACCGACGATCCCGGCGCGGTTGACGACTCGGCCAAGCGCGGCAGCCTCAGCGTGCGCTTCGGCCTCGGCTGGGCCAAGTCGCACAGCTTCTTCACCGGCCAGACGCCGGTCATGAAGTACAACCGCCAACTGATGCAGGCCATCCTGTGGGATCGCCTCAACATCGCCGAAATCGTCAATGTGCAGGTCATCGCGCTCGACGATGCGCCGAGCGGCTACGCGGAGTTCGATGCAGGCATTCCGAAGAAGTTCGTGATCGATCCGCACGCGCTGCTGAAGAAGGCGGCGTGATTGCCGGCTTCCTTCCCCTTGCAAGGAGGAAGGAAGCCGTTCACAAGAGCAGGATGCGGAGATCGCATCCTGAACACTCGGGCAATCTTCCGGGGGGGGGCCGCTCGTTGGCATAATGGATTCCTCAGGACGTTTTCCAAACTTGTGTAGCGGCCGCGTCGTTGCGGCTCCCGTCCCCATCCAACTGCCGGCGTTCCTTGCGCCTTCTTGCACTGTTTTTTTGATGCCATCCTCCTGCCATCGGAAGATGTGGCATGTTTTTCCGAATACCAAGTTATTGAGCAAAGGACATGCCTGTTCGCAGTCTTTTCCTGGAGGTATGATCACCGTCTCAGCACGATAAAGGCACGCTATTTGCGATCGGTATTCGCTCGATTGCGACGTGTTCGGATTCATGAATCCGGCGGCGCGTTGCAAAAACGATCAGGATGCCGCCGCACAGGACCGGAAAGTACCCGATGCTCAAGACAGCAATGCCGCATTTTTCCCGCTTC
Source organism: uncultured Noviherbaspirillum sp. (assembly GCA_966212445.1). Classification (GTDB taxonomy): domain Bacteria; phylum Pseudomonadota; class Gammaproteobacteria; order Burkholderiales; family Burkholderiaceae_D; genus Noviherbaspirillum. The sequence goes on from CBIHRJ010000083.1 coordinate 15,734, forward strand.
GGCTTCCTGCCGCTCGACAATTTCTCCATGATCGCCTTTTCCAACGCCATCGAGGTGCTGAGGATGGCGAACTACATCGAACGCAAGACACTTTACCGCTGGTCCGTCATCGCTCCCTCCGGCCGCGCCGTCACCGCCAGCAACGGTCTTGCCGTGGAGGCGCAGGCGTTCGACGACTCCGATCCGCCCGAGATCGTCTTCGTCTGCGGCGGCGTCGATATCGAAGCTGCCGTCGATCTCGCCTCGCTGGCGCTGCTGCATGCCCTGGCCGGCAAATGCGCGGCCCTCGGCAGCCTGTGCACAGGCGCCTATGCGCTGGCGCGCGCCGGCCTGCTTGACGGCTATCGTTGCGTCAGCCACTGGGAAAACATGGCGGCATTGAAGCGGGACTTTCCCTCGATCTTCTTCTCGCAGGATCTGTTCGTGATCGACCGCGACCGCATCACCTGCGCCGGCGGCATCGCGCCGCTCGACATGATGCTCAATCTCATCGAGCCGCAGGTCGGCAAAACGACGGTCGCCCAGATCGCCGACCAGTTCATTCTCGAACACGTGCGCGACCATGGCGACCATCAGCCCGCGCCGCTGGCCGCGCGCATGTCTTCGGCCGGGCCGGCGCTGGTCGAGGTAGTGCAGTTGATGGAGGCCAACATCGAGGAGCCGCTTTCGCTCGACGAACTCGTTCGGCTCACCAATTCCTCGCCGCGCCAGCTGCAGCGCATGTTCAAGAAGCACCTGAACGTGTCGCCCACCCAGTATTATCTGAACCTGCGCCTGCACAAGGCGCGCGAACTGCTGCGCCAGACCGACATGTCGATTGCCGGCATCACCGCTGCCTGCGGCTTCCAGTCCGCGCGCCATTTCGGCAAGGCGTACCGGGAGGCGTTTCATGTTGTGCCGAGCGCGGAACGGCGGGTGTCGTGGCGGGGCGGGGAACAGGAGGAGGGGCAGCCGGAGTAGCGCCCATCGCCTTGTCGGTTTCCTGCAATCCCGTGTCGTATCCATTCAAGACCCCCTGAAACCTCCTCCTACAATGGGGTGCAGACCGCGCCTGTCGCGCGGCGCCCGCAACCACAATGGAGATAGCGAATTGGATACCCTGGCCTCTACCGCCGAAGAAACGCTGTTCGGCTTGTTCGAAGAGCATGGACTGGACTACCAGATCGTCGAGCATCCCCCCGTCTTTACCATCGACGAGGCGTTGTCCCTGGTTCCGCATCTCGAGGGCATCAAGACCAAGAATGTGTTCGCGCGCGATGCCAAGGGCAGCCGCCATTTCCTCATCATCATTCCGCATGACAGGCGTGTCGACCTTGTCGCACTGGCGGGCACGCTGTCGTCGACCAAGTTGAGCATGGGGTCGGCCGAGCGCCTGGAGCGCCATCTCGGCGTGACGCCCGGTGCCGTCAGCGTGTTCGCTCTGGTGAACGACAAGGACAACGCGGTCGAGCTGGTGATCGACGAAGCCATCTGGGCGGCGGACGAGGTGCAGGGGCATCCCTTGCGCAATACGGCGACCGTGTCGATCACACACACCTCGCTCGCGACATTCCTTGAGCAGATCGGGCACACGCCGCGCGTCATCGCCGTTCCCTGACATCGATCCATGACCGTGCATATCCCGTCCTGTGCGATTGCCTTCACCGGCCTGGAGACGCGCCTGCGCGTCGGTATCTGGGATCACGAGCGCGAATTCCAGCCGGTGCGGGTAAACCTGTCCCTGCGCGCGCGGCTCTCCGACGGCAGTCTGGACAGCCTTGCCATCCCGCGCTGGATCACCGACGAATGGCCGAAGAGCGCGCATATTCCGCTGCTGGAAACGCGGCTGCGCGAACTCATGCAGTTCGTGTTCGAGTTCGATACCCGTATCGATTGTGTGGATGTCGCGCTGTCCAAGCCCTGGGCCTGCCGCGAAGCGCGCGGCGTCGGCGTCAGGATGGCGCTGTCGCGCGATGAATACGAGCGCATGTTCGGGCTGTGTTCGCCCGCACAGGCATTGTTGAATGCACGATAATAGTCCGCTCATCTCCAATTCCATTTCCAGAGGCAGACACATGAAGACCAAAGCCGCAGTTGCCTGGAAGGCAGGCAGTCCACTGACTATCGAAGAAGTCGATCTCGAAGGGCCGCGCGCCGGCGAAGTGCTGATCGAAGTCAAGGCCACCGGCATCTGCCACACCGACTACTACACACTGTCCGGCGCTGATCCGGAAGGTATCTTTCCGGCAATCCTCGGCCATGAAGGCGCGGGCATCGTCGTCGACGTCGGTCCCGGCGTCAGCAGCCTGCGCAAGGGCGACCATGTGATCCCGCTGTACACGCCGGAATGTCGCCAGTGCAAGTTCTGTCTGTCGCGCAAGACCAATCTGTGCCAGGCCATTCGCGCGACGCAAGGCAAGGGCCTGATGCCGGACGCTACCTCGCGCTTTTCGATGGGCGGCAAGCCGATCTTCCACTACATGGGAACGTCGACCTTTTCCAACCACATCGTGGTGCCGGAGATTGCCGTTGCGAAAGTGCGCGAAGATGCGCCGTTCGACAAGATCTGCTACATCGGCTGCGGCGTCACCACCGGCGTCGGCGCCGTGCTGTTCACCGCCAAGGTGGAGGCAGGTGCGAACGTGGTGGTGTTCGGCCTGGGCGGCATCGGCCTGAACGTGATCCAGGCGGCAAGGATGGTCGGCGCCGACAAGATCATCGGCGTGGACATCAATCCGGCACGCGAGGAAATGGCGCGCAAGTTCGGCATGACGCATTTCGTCAATCCCAAGGATGTCGAGAACGTGGTCGACCACATCATCCAGCTGACCGACGGCGGCGCCGACTATTCGTTCGAGTGCATCGGCAATACCAAGGTCATGCGCCAGGCTTTGGAGTGCTGCCACAAGGGCTGGGGCAAGTCGATCATCATCGGCGTGGCGGAGGCCGGCGCCGAGATCAGCACGCGTCCGTTCCAACTGGTCACCGGCCGCGAGTGGAAAGGCTCGGCTTTCGGCGGTGCGCGCGGACGCACCGACGTGCCGAAGATCGTCGACTGGTACATGGAAGGCAAGATCAACATCGACGACCTGATCACGCATACGCTGCCGCTGGAGCGCATCAATGAAGGCTTCGACCTGATGAAGCGCGGCGAGTCGATCCGCTCCGTAGTGCTGTACTGATGGCTGACATGCAGATCGAACTGTTGAGCGAGCACGGCTGCTTCGGCGGCGTGCAGCTTTTCTACCGCCACGACTCCGCGGAGATCGGCCTGCCGATGCGTTTCTCGGTATATCTCCCGCCACAAGCGCGCGAGGGCAAGGCTTGTCCGGCGCTGTTCTATCTGGCGGGGCTGACCTGCACGGAAGAGACCTTCATGATGAAGGCTGGCGCGCAGCGCGTGGCGGCACGTGAAGGCCTGATCCTGATCGCGCCGGACACCAGCCCGCGTGGCGCCAACGTGCCTGGAGAGAATGAAAGCTGGGACTTCGGTGTCGGCGCGGGATTCTATCTCGATGCCACCGAGCAGCCCTGGTCGAAGCACTACCGGATGTACAGCTACGTAGTGCACGAATTGCGCGCGCTGGTGATCGACCTGCTGCGCCTCGATCCGGCGCGCATCGGCATCATGGGTCATTCAATGGGAGGTCATGGCGCGCTGGTGCTGGCATTGCGCAATCCAGGCCTCTTCAGGTCGGTGTCCGCATTCGCGCCGATCGCGGCGCCCATGCAGTGCCCATGGGGCAGGAAGGCGTTTGCCGGCTATCTCGGCACGGATGAAAGCGCGTGGCGCGCCTACGATGCCAGCGAGCTGATCGCCAGACACAGGCAGGCGCCATTCCCCGACGGGATACTGATCGACCAGGGGTTGAACGACAAATTCCTGGCCGAACAGTTGCATCCGCATGTCTTCGAACAGGCATGCGAGGTAGCGGGGCAACCGCTGACCCTGCGCCGCCACCAGGGGTGCGACCATGGGTATTATTTCATCTCGACCTTCATCGAAGACCATCTGATGCACCACAAATCCCGCTTGGAGACGGCTGGATGATCCGCCTTCCGTAACGGGGGGCCATGCAGATTACTTCTTCACTCGGTTGGGCGACTTGGCAATTCTGCGCAATTACCTATGCAACATGCCGGCTGAGCCACGTATCGTGCTTGGCATCCCAAGTTGAGTATCCACCGACGTATTGGCAATGGGCATCAAACCGGGCCGGCCTCCATCGCAGCTTCGGCCACGTCGGACCAGGTAGACCAGGTCTGCAATCGTTGCGTGTACTCAGCGCGCACCATGTCCAGCAGACCCTTGCCCAGGAAGGCACGCAATGGGGGATGTTCGGCATCCACAAGCGCCAGCAAGGCTGAGGCCGTAGCTTGCGGACTGGCCGTCAATCCGGATACCATCGCGGCGCAAACCGAGGGCGGTGCGATCTACGGTTTGTCGGCCGTGCTGTACGGGCAGATCACCCTCAAGAACGGGCGCGTCGAGCAGGGCAATTTCGATAGCTATGCGCCACTGCGGATGGACGAGTCACCGCGTATTGAAACGCATCTGGTCAAAAGCGCGGAGGCGCCGGGTGGCATTGGGGAAACGGCGGCCGCCGTCGTCGGCCCGGCCGTGACGAATGCCATCTTCGCTGCGACAGGCGTGCGCGTGCGGACACTGCCGATTGACGCCGGCGCACTCAAATTCAACAGCTAAGCGGGGCGACTTGTTACACCGTGCACTGCGCATTCACGCCGCGTGTGCTCACAGACAATCAGGCCCCGAGCAGGCTGGCGAATCGCGCCATGTCGATGTTGCCGCCGCTGACGAGTACGCCGACGCGCTTGCCCTTCAGTTCGGCTTTCATCTGCCGGGCCGCGGCGAATCCGAGGCAGCCGGTGGGTTCGACGACCAGCTTCATGCGGGTTGCCATGAATGCCATGCAGTCGACGAGTTCGGCGTCCGACGCGGTCAGGATGTCATCGACATCACGCAGGATGATCGGGAACGTCACATTGCCGAGGTGCTGGGTTTGCGCGCCGTCGGCAATGGTCTTGGGCGTGTCGATGTGCACGATGCTGCCTGTGCGGAACGAGCGCTGGCCGTCATTGCCCGCCTCCGGCTCGACGCCGTAGAGCTTGCACTCCGGCGCCAGGACACGCGTGGCGAGGGCGCAACCGGAAAGCAGACCGCCGCCGCCCAGCGGGGCGAAGAAAGCATCGAGACGGCCAACTTCCTCGAACAGTTCTCTGGCAGCCGTGCCCTGGCCAGAGAGCACGTCCGGATGGTCGTAGGGCAATGGAATGGACTCCTCCCCCCACGGCATCGGATGTGCCAGACTGAG
>CBIHRJ010000084.1:0-20716 GCA_966212445.1 uncultured Noviherbaspirillum sp.
TTTTTTTTTCGGTCTTGTTGGGCGCCCCGCGGGCCCCCCCCGGGGGGCGGGCCGGGCGGCCCCCACTACCAGGTGCTGGCGAAATATCCGGGCCAATCACGGAAGCTGCACCGGAACAAGCCGGTCGGCCGGGCGTCTTGTGCAGACTCAAGATCTGCCCGGACACCTCTGGTAAATGTAAGGAAGGCCGATGCATCGGCCTTCCTTACATTTTGCCGGAACCGATCGATCATGATGGAACGCCTCACGCTGCTCCTTGCCCTCGCACTCCTGCCCTTGTCCCGTGCGATGGCGGACAACCCCGATTTCACCGGCGCCTGGGTCGGATCGCTTTGTCCTTCGGGTGTCGACAGCAAGTCCGGCAAGTGTTCCAGTTTCGTGCTCGAACTGCATCAGAAGGATGGCCGCGTGTGCGGCGCGCACATGGTCGCCAACGCCGATGCGTCCGAAGTCGATGAAGGCGACGCACCCTCTATTTTCGGCGATGTGGCTGATGCGAAGGCCAGCGTGGTCGCTGTCAGCAGCCGGGCGTCGCCACCGGTGCGGGTGCATGCGGAACTGACGCGGACTGGCGCGACCCTGCGCTGGCGCCGCATCGATGATGCTGACGGCGGCGACCTGCTGCCGCGTTCCTCGCGCCTGGTGCGCTCTCGCAGCAAGACCCTGTTTGCGCCGGTGTTCGCGCAGCGGCTCAATGCCGCCTGCGCTTCGGCGTTCTTCATCGCGTCGCAGCGCGCGGCGCAGCCTGCCGGCGATACCCCGCCGAAGCCGGCCGAATAAGTCTGCCAAATAAGCCTGATACATGGCGGCCGCCCGACCGGGCCTGCCGCGGCATTGCTGCGCACGCTAAATCTTCTTAGAAAGAGCGCGTTTTCTTCCGGATTTTCTCTTGCCGAATGGCTGCTACATTCGCGGCGTGGGTGTCGCCTCACCTGCGAGCAAGTGGTAATCGCGCGCGCCGTGCATCCCGAGGGTTGCGGGATCAGGGCCGCGCTGTCTCTCCTCAGTGTCTCCTGAGGTTTGGGGTGGAGATGGTTCCGTCTCCACTCCGTTTTTTTGTGCGCCATTGTCAAATGCACCACTTCCCTGTGCGCGGTTGACGCTGTTCTTGCATGCCCTGCGCCAAGGGGGTATAAAACAGCGGAGCCGACTGCCTTTTTCTTTGGCGCAGCAGGCGCGACCGATTTTCGCCACCCTCGCCATGCCCATCAATTATCTTGCTTCCCTGACCGCGCCGGAACGGACAGCGCGCGCCAACCTGCATCTCGGCGCTTCGCTCGCCTTTGTCGCCGGCGCCCTCAATGCCGGCGGTTTTCTCGCCATCGGCCAGTACACGTCGCACATGACTGGCATGGTGTCGTCCGCCGCCGACAACCTGATCCTCGGCAACCTGTCGCTGGTGGTGACGGCGCTGCTGTCGATCCTGTCCTTTGCGCTGGGGGCGGCGTCGACGGCGGTGCTGGTGAACTACGGCCGCCGCAACACGGCAAGCAATGCCTACATGCCGCCTTTGCTGCTGGAGGCGGTGCTGTTGCTGATGTTCGGCCTGATGGGAGCCACCCTGCACATGCGCGAATTCGTCAGCCTGTCGCTCACGGCGGTGCTGCTGTGTTACGCGATGGGCTTGCAGAATGCGCTGATCACCAAGATTTCCAATGCCGAAATCCGCACCACCCACGTCACCGGCCTGATCACTGACATCGGCATCGAAGTCGGCAAGCTGGTGTACTGGAACCGCCAGGGCGGCGGTCCGAACGCCCTGTTCGTCGTCGCCAACCGCGCCCGCCTGCGGGTGCATGCGCTGCTGGTCCTGTCCTTCTTCATCGGCGGCGTCGCCGGTGCGATCGGATTCAAGTACATCGGTTATTCGTCCACCATCCCGTTGGCGGTCGGGCTGGTGCTCATGTCGTCGGCTGCGATCTTCAAGGAGCAGCGATAGCGGTTCGATCCGTTTGGATTTTCGTTTTCGTCGGCGTTGCTTTGGTTGTTTTCTCTTCGGTGATGCAGTTCTGTCGTCACTCCGTGGAGGCTAGCCGGGACTGGCCCCGGCGGGCCACTCACTTTTTTGCTTCGCCAAAAAAGTAAGCAAAAAAGGCGACCGCGGTTCGCAGCCCCCTGCGGGGGTACCCGAAGAAGGGAGGGGGAAAGCGGGAAGCGAAATAAACTCGCCTGCGGCTCAGACAAATTTCGCTTCTTTATCCGCTTTCCCCCTCCCTTCTTCGGCTGCTCACAGCGGAACTTCAACGGCCACAGCCTCGTTGGCGCGGCCCGAGCTTGCCTCACGATCAAAGTCTTTGGCATATGGCATCGATGACGATGGCCAAGGCCGGAACAATTCCCTCCCCGCCGGGGAGGGCCAGGGTGGGGAGGGGTTGTGTTTTTCAAATCCCCTTGGGCGCTGCCGAAAACATGCCCGGCAAAGCGGATAAAGAAGCGAAATCTGTCTGAGCACCGAGCGCAGCGAGGGCGAGTTATTTCGCTTCCCGCTTTGCCGGGCATGTTTTCGGGGACCCCGCAGGGGCAGCGTCTTGGGGTCGCCTTTTTTGCTTACTTTTTTGGCGAAGCAAAAAAGTGAGTGGCCAGCCGGGGCCAGTCCCGGCTACTCCCCACAGAGTGACTACCGTACTGCATCACCGAAGAGAAAGCCCCCAAAGCCCCCAAAGCCTCACCGAGACAGCGCCAGACAATTATGTTGCCGACAATAAATATGCAGTAACATTGCCTTCAGCCATGACCATCATCGCCGTCTTCAACCAGAAGGGGGGCGTGGGAAAGACCACGACCACGCTGAACCTGGCCGCCGCCCTCGCGCGCCGCGGGCGTACTCCCTATGGCATCGACCTCGATCCGCAGGCCCATTTCACGGCAATTGCCGGGATTACCGCGGCCACCGGCGACGACACCGTGCTCAGCCTGTTCCAGCGCAACCGTCCGCTGCGCGAACTGGTGTGCGAATCCAGCAGTGGGATCCGGGTGATTCCTTCGCATATGGAATTGTCGAAAGTCGATACCCTGTTCGGCAAGGGCTACAACGTGGTCAACCGCCTCAATGCCAACCTGCGGCTGGAAAACTTCGGCGACGGCCAGAGTCCGGCATTGATCGATTGCTGTCCGCTGATCGGCGTGCTGTCGCTGAACGCGATCTTCGCCAGCGATTGCCTGATCGTCCCGGTGTCCGCGGATTTTCTTTCGTACAAGAGCGCGCTGCAGGTCGACAAGGCGCTGCGGGCGCTGGAACCGGTGCTCAAGCGCCGCGTCAAGCGCCGCTATCTGCTGACGCGTTTCGACGCCCGCAGGCGGATGGCGCGCGAGGTGCAGCAGATGCTGGAGAATCAGTTCGGCGAGGAAGTGTGCAGGATGCGCATCGCCGAGAGCGTCAGCTTGGCGGAGAGTCCGGCCTACAACAAGACGGTGTTCGAGCATGCGCCGAACAGCCGCGGCGCGCAGGACTATGACGCGCTACTGGATGAGTTGCTGGCGGCCGGGTTTTTCTGAGCTACTTCGAGATCAGCGTCAGCAAGTCTTCCATCGACGTCGCCGGAATGCTGCGCTCTTCCGGATGGCGCACGCTGCAATTGACGACAGTGCATTGACGGTACATCTGCAACAGCTTGCGTTCCGCATCCGCGCGGTCGCGGCCGGCGATCACGATGCTTTCGATCTTCTGACCGCTGCGCGTGAGTATCGAGAAATCGAACTTGAACATGGTTGTTCCCTCCCTTGATGTCGCCCTGTTGTCCGGGCGATTCGATAAGCGACGTTATAGGCCACATTTCAATATGTGTCAAAACGTTACCGCAAGGGAGGGCGGGGCGATCCGCAGGCGTTTATTGCTTGACCGCGATGGCAGCCAGCAGCCCGGCATCGGGGATCGTCGCGGCAAACGCTGTTCCGCTGCCGTTCCAGCTGCTGATGTTGTTGATCTGATAGATCTTGTTGCTCACCAGCGCGTAAAAGCGGTCATTGGGACCGTCGAGCGCAATATCGGTAACGCTGCCGGAGATCGCAAGGCTCATCGAGGTGCCCGTCACCGTGCCGTTGAGCGTGCTGGCACTGTCAACCATGACAACGGATCCCATATGGGTCGCGACATACAGGCGATCCTTGGCCGGATCGATCAGCAAGCGGTTGACGCTGCAGAAGTCGATGTAGCGCACCGGCGTCACGATGCCGTTGGCGGTATCGGCGTTTGCCACGACAGCGATCCGGCATAAGGAACCGTTGATCCGCGTGTAAAGGAGGTTGCGCGTCGTATCGACGGCCAGGCCGTTGACAAAGCCATCCGGAAAGCTGAGCGTCCGTGCCGGGAAGGCATTGACCGCCGTACTTGCATTGTCGAAGACGAAGACGGATTTGGCATGGGGATCGACGACGTACAGGCGGTCGTTGGCGCGGTCAAGGAAAGGCGATACGTAGTGCGCGCTGCCCGAAGACGCGAGCACCCTGGGGATGGCATTGCCGTTCGTCAGACCGGCATTGTCGAACACGAGAATCTGCGTGTCTTGCGTCACGTACAAGCGGTCGGCGACCGGGTCGATCGCCATGCCATTGACCAGGCTGCTCAGCTTGGTGCCCGATCCCTGGATGAGGCGGTCGACAGCGAATGTCCCGGCGGTGAAATTCGCGTTCACGACCGAGCCGATGGCCAGGTTGGTGGAATCGGCGGCAAACAGTTTGCTCGAACCGGAAGGCGTGGATGTGTCGGCAGGCGCCGGGGTGGGTGAAGTGTCGACGGCGGCATTGGTGCCGCTCCCCGCTTCGGCCGATCCGCCGCCGCCGCCGCATCCTGCCGCGAACAGGCAGATGAATGCGCTGAGAATGGCTTGGGTGATTTTCATGTTGCCCTCCTATTAATAATAAAAAGGCAATTATATTGCGGTTATTGCAATGCGCCCGGCGTTGCACCTTGTCGTCCTTTTCATTTTTTCAGAACGGCAAGGCGGGAATGTGGCGAGCGGCGGGCCTTACCGGATTTCCACCGGCGTCCCTGCAGGAACTAGGTCGAACAGTTCGATGATGTCGGCGTTGCGCATGCGCACGCAGCCGATCGAGCGCGGCACGCCCATCGGCGCGCTGTCCGGGCACCCGTGGATATATATATAGCGCCGCATCGTGTCGACCTCGCCCAGCCGGTTGACGCCGGGTTCGCAACCCGACAGCCACAGGATGCGGGTCAGGATCCAGTCGCGCCCCGGATTTTGCGCGGCCACTTCGGGCGTGTGGATTTCGCCGGTCGGGCGGCGGCCGACGAACACTGTGCCGGAAGGCATGCCGGCGCCGATTCTGGCGCGCACGATGTGGCGGCCGCGCGGCGTGCAGTTGCTGCCGCGCTGCTCGCCGGGACCGTTGCTGGCGGTCGATATCGCGTAACGGTGCAGCAGATTCCCCTGGTCGTCGTACAGGTCGAGGGTCTGGTCGGGAATGCGGATGAGAATGCGCGGCATGAGTTGGTGCGGTCAATGGGACGCCGACCAAGATAGCAGGCGGTGGCATGACTGCACAAGGACATTGGCATAGTCCCGATTTCAAAGCCGGCGGCCACAGGCAGTATGATTCATGATTCGAGCGATATGCGCCGGCATATGACGGGAGCACTATCCATGGCACAGACTTTCCATGACGCAGCACATTACTGGCGCAGCCCGCTGCTGCCGGGTTCCGAACTGCTCACTGCCGAATACTACGAGCAGGAGTTCGCGCCGCACTGGCATGAGAGCTACTCCATCCCGGTGATCCAGGACGGCGCCCAGACTTACCGTTACCGCGGCGCGTCGCGGCTGGCCGGCGTCGGCAGCATTGCCGCCATCAATCCCGGCGAGGTGCATACCGGCGAGCGTGCGACGGAGCACGGCTGGGCTTACCGTGCGTTCTATCCGGCGGCCGAATGGATGCGCCGGCTGGCGAGCGACATCGCCGGACGCGAGGTGGATGTGCCGTGGCTGCCGGACGATTCGATCAAGGATCCGGAACTCGCCGCACGTCTGGCGCACGCGCACCGCATGCTGGAAGCGGGTAGCGACATGCTGGCGGCGGAGTCGGCGCTGACCTCGGCGTTCGCCTTGCTGATCACGCGGCATGCGCGCACCCGGCCGCAACCGCACGCCTTGCGCAGCGACAGCGCGCGGGTGGCGGCGATGCAAGCCAGGCTGGCCGAGGACCTGACCGCGCCGCTCACGCTCACCCAACTGGCCGAGGCTGTCGGCTTGTCGTCGTTTCATGCGGCGCGGCTGTTTTCTGCCGGCGTCGGCATGCCGCCGCATGCGTGGCGCAATCAGTTGCGGCTGAGCCGCGCGCTCGGCCTGCTGCGACAGGGGATGACGGTGGCCGACGTGGCCGCGGCGTCGGGCTTTACCGACCAGAGTCATTTCACGCGGCATTTCAAGCGCGCGTACGGCGCGGCACCTGGCCGCTGGCAGGCGGCCTGAGCGAGCAGACCAAACTTCCGGGTAGTGCAGGCCTCCGTGCCTGCACTACTGTTGTTGTGTTTCCCCGGCCCGGCGCCGCAAGAACGTACAAGCGTGCGGCCTGTCGCGGCATTACCATCCATCCGAAAGGAGAAGTAATGCCGCATACCACCCGTTTTTCCAGTCTTGCCGCCGGCGCGCGCGATACCCTGCCGATGCTGGTCGGCGCCGCGCCGTTCGGCATGATTTTCGGCACCCTGGTCAGCGCCGGCCCGCTCGCCGCGTGGCAGGGGCAGTTGATGTCGCTCGGCGTGTTCGCCGGTTCCAGCCAGTTCATTGCCGCGGGTCTTGCCGCCGGCCATGCCGGGCTGCTGGTGATCTGGCTGACCACCTTCATCGTCAACCTGCGCCACATGCTGTACGCGGCGGCGCTGCTGCCGCATGTCGCCCGGCTGCCAGCGCGCTGGCGCTGGACGCTCGGCTTCCTGCTGACCGACGAAACCTTCGCCGTGATGAACGGCTATTACAGCCGGCATCCGGCGGCGCCGCTCGGACACTGGTACTTCCTCGGCTCCGGGCTGGCGATGTATCTCAACTGGCAGGCTTGGACGCTGGTCGGCTTGCTGTTCGGCGCGGTGTTCCCGCAACTGCAGTCGCTCGGGTTGGATTTCGCGATGGTGGCGACCTTCATTGCGATCGTGGTGCCGCAACTGGCGCGTCTGCCGCACCTGATGGCCGCGCTGGCCGCCGGGACCTGCGCCTTCCTGCTGCGCGACCTGCCGTACAAGCTCGGCCTGATGCTGGCGGTGCTGATCGGCGTCGCCGCCGGTATCGCCGTAACACGCTGGAAGGCGCAGGCGGGCATGCAAGGGGAGGGCGTGCGATGAACTTCACGCTGATGATTTTCGGCATGGCGCTCGTCACCTTCGCCATCAAGGCCACGATCTTCATCCTCGGCGGACGCGTCGCGTTTCCGGCCTGGCTGCAGCAGGGATTGGGCTTCGTGCCGGTCGCGGTGCTGACCGCGATCATCGTGCCGATGGTGCTGGCGCCGCACGGCGCCGGCATCGAACTGAGCTGGCGCAATCCGCAACTGGTCGCGGCGATCGCGGCGGTGCTGGTCTGCGCGGCGACGCGCCGCCAGTTGCTGACGATCGTGCTGGCGCTTGCCGTGTTTTTCGGCTGGCAGTTCGGCGTTCTGGGTGGATAGGGCGGCGATGGCCGTTTGACAAAACCGCCGCATGGCGCAGAACGTAGCGCAACGCCATGCGGCGGCGTACAATCGCTGGCAGAATTTCCGTTCATCAACATTCTGCTGGAGACTCCATGGCGCGCGCACTCGGACTACGCGGCAAGTCTGTACTTGCGCTGTTCGTTACCTGCGTGCTGGTCTTGCTGCTGGCAAGCGCCATCGGCTGGCAGGCGGTCGAGTCGATCCGCTCGCATCTGGGCGCCGCGTTCACCCGCAATTTCACGCTGCTCAACCGCGAGCGCATCGTCGCTCCGGTCACGCGCGAACTGGCGCTGTCCTTGCGCCTGGCGGAGTCGGAGGTGATGCGCGAATGGTTGCTCGACGAAGACAATCCGGAGAAAAAGGCGCGCGCGCTGCGTGAAGCGGAAAGCTTCCGCAAGGACTTCACCGACAAGTCCTATTTCGTGATTTCCGCGCTGTCCGGCCACTACTACTTCAACGACGCCAAGTCCGCATACAGCGATGTGCCGCGCTATGTGCTGAAGGCCGACGACAAGAACGATGCCTGGTTCTTCAACACAATGAAGGGCGAGCAGGCCTTCAACATCAACGTCGATCCGGACGTCAAGCTCGGCCTGACCAAGGTCTGGTTCAATGTGCTGGTCATGGACGGCGGGCGCCGGATCGGCCTGGGCGGCACCGGGCTCGACCTGACCACCTTCCTGCGCGGTTTCATCGATACCTCCGAACCGGGCGTGACGCCGATGATCGTCGACGCCAACGGCGCCATCCAGGCGCATCCCGACGCCCGCCATATCGCCTTCAATTCCGGCACCACCGAGGCCGCCGGCGACAAGTCGCTGTTCGGTCTGTTGCAAGGCAAGAGGGATGTCACCGCGGCGCGCATGGCGTTGCAGGCCGCCGTCGCCAGGCCGGGCAAGGCCGAGTTGTTCACGGCGACCCTGGACGGCAGGGAGCAGATGATGGCCGTGTCCTACATCCCCGAACTGAAATGGCATGTGCTGACCGGCGTCGATCTCGACGCCGCCGAGGTCATCGACCGCGGCCTGCTGCGCTGGATCGCGCTGGCGGTGGTGACGCTGCTCGCCGTGATTGCATCCGCTTTCGTGTATGCGCTCAACCGGCTGATGCTGGGGCCGCTGCTCAAGCTCAAGCAGTCCGCGCAGGAAATGGCCTCCGGCAATTACGCGGTGGCGCTGCCGCCGGCCCGCAGCGACGAGATCGGCGAGCTGACGCAGGCTTTCGGCGCGATGGCGGACAAGGTGCGCCGCCATACCGAAGAGCTGGAAGAAACCGTGCGCGAACGCACCCATGAACTGGTGCTGGCGAACCGCGACATGGCTGCGGCCAACAAGAAGATCAGCGATTCGATTTCGTACGCCAGCCTGATCCAGCGCGCGATCCTGCCGGACCGCCAGCTTGCGGGCGCACTGGGTGACAACCATTTCGTGCTGTGGCGTCCACGGGATGTGGTCGGCGGCGACTTCTATGTTTACCGCGAAGTCGAGGGCGGCTGCCTGCTCGGCGTGGTCGACTGCGCCGGCCACGGGGTTCCCGGCGCCTTCATGACCATGCTGGCGCGCGCCGCCATCGACCAGGCGATCGACGAAGCCGGCGTGGCCGATCCGGCCGCCATCCTCAATCGCACCGATCGCGCGATGCGCGCCATGCTGCATGCCGAGGCGCGCCAGCGTGACATCGCCACCATGATGGACGCCGGCATTACCTATATCGATTTCAGGGCACGCCGCGTCATCTTCGCCGGTGCCAAGATTGCGCTGTACTGGAGCGACGGCGACGAGATCGGCTGCATCAAGGGCGCCCGTCGCTCGCTCGGCGACCGCGTGGCGGGCGACTACCGCAACGAGAGCAGCGAGCTGGCGGCGGCGCGCACCTTCTACCTGAGCACCGACGGCTTCCTCGACCAGGCCGGCGGCGCCAAGGGCTTCGGCTTCGGCAACGCGCGCTTCATCGAGATGCTGCGCCGGCATGCGAACCGGCCGCTGGCCGAGCAAAGCGGCGCGTTTGCCTCTACACTGGCAGAGTATCAGGGAGCGCATCCGCAGCGTGACGACATCACGATGGTGTGTTTTCGCTTTGCGGATGGGGTGTCCGAAAACGGACGAACGCACAGTCCGGCAATTCAGACGGGGACATGATGGAATCGATCGATCTCTTTTCCTTGCAGCAGACCTATAACCAGCAGCGCATCATGCTGTGCTTTAACGGTCCCTTGACGAAGAGCCTGATCGAGGAGATCGGCAACGCGCTGCGCAACTACATGCAGCGCGAGAACGCGACCGCTTCCTCGGCCATGGACGTGTTCGGCGCGTATATCGAAATGACGCAGAACATCCGCCACTATGCGGCGCACAAGGGCTGGAACGAAAGCGAAGCATCGGCCACCGTCATCATCGCGCGCGACGCGGAAGGGCGCTACACCGTCTCGGCGGGCAATATCGTCGATGCCGCCGACGGTCCGGCGCTGGCCGAACGCGTCAGCGCATTGGCGGCCATGGACAAGGCGCAGCTCAAGGCATACTACAAGGAGCAGTTGCGCAAGCCGCGCGAAGACGGCGCCACGACCGGCGCCGGCCTGGGCCTGATCGACCTTGCGCGCAAGGCGGCCGAACCGCTCGCCTGCACCCTGAAAACGCTGAATGACGGACGGGCATTCTTCAGCATGCGCGTCGTGATGTAAGAAGGAATCGAGAATGAACAACCTCACTATTGAAAGCACGCAGTCGACGCCGTCGATTACCGCCGACGCCGGGAGCGGCATCGTCGAGATGCGCGGCGACTCCTATCCGGAAAACTCGTTCGAGCTGTTCTCGCCCGTGATGGACTGGATCGAGGCCTGGCTGCGCGACAGCGGCAATGCGCTGACGCTCAACCTCCACCTGCTGTATCTCAACACCAGCAGCGTGAAGGCGATGATGGATATCTTCGACATCCTGGAACAGGCGCACCGCAACGGCCGCAAGGTCGCGGTCAACTGGTTCTACGACGAGCAGAACGAGCGGGTCGCCGAGCTGGCAGAGGAATTCAAGGAAGACTGCAGCTTTCCGTTTGCCATTACCAGCCAGGTGGAGTGAGCCGTGCGCGACGAAAAGGACCTGGCGCTGGCGGTCGAGGCGCTGCTCGCCGACCCGGCCTATGCACAGAATCCCTTGCGCCAGGCGCTCGACGAGCTGTACACCGAGTTCCGCAACATGCTGCATCAGCTCGACCGCATCACGCGCATCTCGGATCGTTACCAGAGCGTGACCCGCGAGGAAAAGCTGACGCTCGCCGAGCGCTACCAGAAGCAGTTGCGGCAGCTGGAAAAGATCGCGCGCATTTCCGACCGCTACCAGTCGATGATGCGCGACCTTAACGAAGCGCTGAAGGAAGCGTCGACCAGGGACGCGCTGACCGGCATCGGCAACCGCCGCATGCTGATGGAGCGCCTGAAGGCCGAGGCGGCGCGCGCCGAACGCATGGGCCGGCCGATGACCATCGCGCTGGGCGACGTCGATCGTTTCAAGAAGGTCAACGATGCCTACGGCCACGAGGCGGGCGACAAGGCGCTGGTCGAGATCGCCGAGGCGATCCGCTCCGCCGTGCGCGACTACGACTTGTGCGGTCGCTGGGGTGGCGAGGAATTCATGATCATCATGCCGGAAATCGGCGCTTCCGAAGGCATGCTGGTGGTCGATCGCGTGCGCAACGCAATCGCCGGGCTGGACATGCAGATCGGCGAACAGGCGCTGGAATTGTCGGCCAGTTTCGGCATCGCCGAACGCCGGCAGGGCGAGAGCGTGTCGGATGCGATCAACCGGGCCGATGCCGCGTTGTACGATGCCAAGCGTGCGGGACGCAACCGGGTCGAAGTGGCGTCCTGAAAACGAGCAACGCGGACGGTTGCAAGTACCGAAGAAGGACCGTGTCCTGGACTATTCTTTTTGTTACCGGCCTGTGCGGGATCGGCGGCTTGAAATTACTCGGCACGGCGTGAGCGTAGTGAGCGTAGGGCGGGTCCCACCCGCCATCTCCGACTCTGGCGGGTGGGACCCGCCCTACGCGTGACGCTGTTGCAAGCGGTGCCTTACGCCGCCTTCTTCTTCCGTTTGGGCGCCAGCAAGGTCTTGCGGCAGGTCGGCGCGCCGCACAGGCAGCCGTACGCGCGCTTGAGCGCCGGCGTGTGGCGCTCCTCCATGATCAGTCCGTAGTCGTAGTTCAACTCTTCGCCGCGCGCAATGTCGCGCAACGCATAAATGAACACCCGGCCGTCTTCCTCGCGCGCTTCGCAGTTCGGCTCGCACGCGTGGTTGATCCAGCGCGCGTCGTTGCCGTCGACACCGCCGTCGATGATCTTGCCGCTTTCGAGGCTGAAGAAAAAGGTGTGGAAATTGTCCGGTGCCTTGCGGTTTTCGCGGCGCACGGCTTCCTTCCAGGTGATGCGCTGCCCCTGGTATTCGATGATGCAGGTGCCGGCAGGTATCTTGCGCGTGGCGAAGACGCCGTTACCGTGGATCCTGGAATTGTGAACCTTGTACGCCGGTGTCGGGGCGGAGCTTGTGTTGCTGGAGTTGTTCATGGGGTTTGACGGAATACGCTAAAGGCAGAATTATCTCTTATATGGCGATCCTGTTTTGAAGTTAAAGCAAGCGTTCGCGATTTCTCGTGCTCCACCGCTGTTCCGGCTTTGCGACCCGCGCCGCTACAATGGGACATCCTATATTCCTTCCAGCGATTCATGGCCGCTCACCCCATCGTCCCCGCCACGCTCGACTTCGCCGGCGGCGTGCCTTATTCCGAACGCTTCGACGATGTCTATCACTCCGCCTTCGGCGGCCTGGCGCAGGCGCAATATGTGTTCCTCGGCGGGAACCGCTTGCCGCAACGCTGGGCCGGCAAGGAAGGCTTCACGGTTCTGGAAGCTGGTTTCGGCTCCGGCCTGAATTTCCTGGCGACCTGGAACGCCTGGCGCGAAGACCCGGCGCGGCCGCAGCGGTTGCACTACGTCGCGATCGAAAAGCATCCGTTTGCCGCGCCCGACCTGGCGCAACTGCATGCGCGCTGGCCGGAACTCGGCGCGCTGTCCGAGGCCTTGTGCGCCGCCTGGCCGCCGCTGGTCGCCGGCTTCCACCGCCTGTCGCTGGATGGCGGCAAGGTGGTACTGACGCTGGCGTTCGGCGATATCGCCGACTGTCTGCCACAGATCGATGCCGCGGCCGACGCGTTTTACCTCGACGGTTTCGCGCCCAGCAAGAATCCGGAGATGTGGGCGCCCGAGCTGCTGGCCCGCCTGAACCGGCTGGCGGCGCCGGAGGCGACCGCCGCCACCTATACCGTGTCGGCATCGGTGCGCAAGGCGCTGGCGCAGGCCGGTTTCGTGTGCGAGAAATGGCCGGGCTTCGGCGGCAAGCGCGACATGCTGGCCGCGCGGTATGCGCCGCGCTGGCCGCACAAGCCGCGTCCGCAAGTTGCCGAGCGGCGCGCGGTCGTGATCGGCGCCGGCGTGGCCGGCAGCGCCGCCTGCGAACGGCTGGCCGCGCGCGGCTGGCAGGTGAAGCTGATCGAGCGCCACGACAAGCCGGCGCAGGAAGCGTCCGGCAACCTGGCCGGCATCGTGATGCCGCTGCTGTCGCGCGACGACAACCTGGTATCACGGCTGGCGCGTGCCGCTTACCTGTCGGCGCTGCGAGCATGGCGTGGTTTCGCCGGTGTCGCCGGCGAAACCTGCGGCGTGCTGCAACTGGCGCGCGATGCGGAGCATGCGCACATGCAGCGCGAGACGGTCGGGCAATCCGGTTTCCCCCCAGACTTCGTGCGCTGGCTCGATGCCGCCGCCGTGGCGCAGCTGACCGGCAACACGGCATCGCACGGCGGCTGGCTGTTTCCGGGCGGGGGCTGGATGACGCCGGCCAGTCTGTGCGAGGCCATGCTGGCCGGCTGCGGCGAGCGCTTGCAGCGCCGCTTCGCGCAGAGCGCGCTGGCGTTGCAGTACAGAGACGGCGAGTGGTGCGTGCTGGATCAGGCAGGCAAGTGCATTGCTCAGGCGCCGACCCTCATCCTCGCCAATGGAACCAATGCAATGTCGTTTCTTCAAACACAAGGATTGCCGCTCACCGCGATCCGCGGGCAGGTGTCGCATGTGCCGGCGTCGCTGTTGCCGGTGCCGCCGGTGGTGCTGTGCGGCGAGGGCTACGTGACGCGTCCGGCGCAAGGTATCTGTTCCGTCGGCGCGTCGTACGACTTCGACGCCGATCCGGCGCTGCGCTTGACCAGCCACCAGGAAAACCTGTTGCGCCTGGCGCAAGTCTTGCCGCAGGCACCGCAGGACGTGGCGATGGCCGGCCGCGTCGGATTTCGCTGCGCGTCGCCGGACCGCCTGCCGCTGGTCGGCGCGCTGCCGGACCCGCAAGCGCCGATCGCCGGCAGCCGCCTGCGCGACGTGCCGCGCCTGCCGGGACTTTACGGCTTGCTCGCCTACGGATCGCGCGGCCTGATCTGGGCGCCTCTGGCCGCCGAACTGCTGGCGTCGCAACTGGAAGGCGAACCGCTGCCGGTGGAAAGCGAACTCGAGGCTGCCCTCGATCCGGCGCGCTTCGCATTGAAGGCGTGGCGGCGCGGGACTACATCGCCGCCGCAATCGCGTTGAACACATGATCGACGTCTTTCATCGTCGTGCGCCAGTTGCTGAATGCAGCGCGCACCGCCCAGGTGCCGTGCAATACCGTCGGCGTGAGAAAGGTTTCGCCGCCATCGCGCAGTTTCCGGATAAGCGCATGTACGCGTTCGGATGATGGATCGCCGGCACAGGTGAAGCACACCACGTTCATGCGCACCGGCGCGAGCAGCTTGAGCCGTGCATCGCTGCGGATGCGCTCGCCGAGCGCGCGGGCGCAGGCGATGTTGCGCTCCACGATGTCTCGATGGCCGTCGCGGCCGTAGGCCGAGAGCGCGAACCAGGCCGGCAGCGCGCGCAGGCGGCGCGAGTTTTCCGGCGTTAGATGCACGAAGTCAGGATTCTCGTCCGGCAGGCCGAGATAGGCGGCATTGTTCTGGAACACCCGCATCTGCAAGTCTCGCCGGCGCGTGAACTGCAGCGCGCTGTCGTAGGGGACATTGAGCCACTTGTGGCAATCGATGCAGATCGAGTCGGCCATGCCGAGCGAGGCCACCAGGTGCGCATGCTCATTCGACAGCGCGGCGAAACCGCCGAAGGCCGCATCCACATGCAGCCAGAACGGATAGCGCGACTTCAGCGCGAGAATGGCATCGAGGTCGTCGAAGTCGACCGTGTTGACCGTGCCGCAGTTGGCGACAACGATGGCCGGCTTGCCCTCGCGTTGTATCAGGGCCTGTTCCAGTGCTCGTACATCGACCGCTTCGCGTCCCTCCAGCAGCGGCACGCGTTCCACTGCGTTGCGGCCGATGCCCAATATGGACAGCGACTTGAAGATACTCGAATGTGGCGCACCTGACAGCACTGCGACCGGACCGAGCGCCGCCAGCCCCTGCTCGCTGACGCGCACCCCCGCCATTTCGCCCAGCCACTCGCGCCCGACCGCCAGGCCGACCATGTTGGACATCGTCGCGCCACTCACGAAGCTGCCATGCTGTGTATCGGACAGGCCGAACAGTTCGCGCAGCCAGGCCAGCGCTTCATGTTCGAGGTGCGGCGCGGTCGAATCCAGGCTGCTGGTCGGGTTTTGGTCGAAGGCGGAAGTGAGCCAGTCGCCCGCAAGGGAAGCCGGGGTGGCGCCGCCGGTGACGAAGCCGAGGTAACGCGGCCCGGCGCAAGCGGCGAAGCCGGGTGCCCAGCGCGCCTGGAAGTCGGCGAGCGCGGCATCGAAGCCCTTGCCCGCAGCGGAAAGCGCGGCGCGCGGCGGCGGCGCGGGCCGAACGGCGACGGGCCGGTTGTCCACACCCTCCAGTAACCGGGCGGCATAGCGCATGGTCTGTTCCAGCAGGTGGTCGAAAGCGGCAAGTTCGTCGGAAAGTCTTGCGTGCATGATGTTTTCCATTTTGTGCGGCAACAGCGTTATGATGCGGCAGATTGGACTGATAAAAAATATCCACTTTCCACGAACTGGACTGGACGAGAAGACGCATGCAGCTTGCGCAACGCATCGGTGACTGGCGCCGCTTCGACAGGATACGGTCGAAGGCGTTGGCCGGTGCCATTGAATCGCTCATCCTCGCCGGCGAGCTGCTGCCCGGCAGCCGCCTGCCCCCCGAGCGCGCCTTCGCCAAACGGCTGGGTGTGAGCCGCACCCTGGTGGTGTCCGCCTACGCCCTGCTGCGCGATGCCGGCTGGGCGGAATCGCGGCAAGGCAGCGGTACGCGTGTGGTGCGGGGCGTGCCGGGACATGTGGCGGCCACGCGCCGCCGTACTCGCAGCGGCAATCCGATGGCGGGGCGCGTCATCGATGACAAGCCGGTGATCGACTTGTCGATCGCCATCGCCGCACCCGACCCGGCATGGTTTAATCTCTCGCCAGGCGCGCGCACCGCGATGCTGCAGGAATACGCCTACCAGCCGCAGGGCATGGCCACGCTGCGCGAAAAGATCGCAGCGCGCTTCTGCCGGCAGGGCATTCCGACTTTCCCTGCGCAAATCCTCGTCACTACCGGCGCGCAACAGGCGCTGTCGCTGCTGGCGCAGCGCTACGCCGCCGGGCAGAAGGCGCTGGTTGAAGTTCCTACCTATTTCGGCGCGATCGATTGCTTGCGCGCGGCCGGCGCAACACTGCTGCCCGTGCCAGTCGAGCGCCGTATCGGCGGCCCGGCGGAAATGGCGCGGCGGGTAGCGGCCGGCGATGGCGATTTCGTTTATGTCTGTCCCACCGTTCAGAACCCGACCGGGATCACCTGGAGCGTTTCCGAGCGCCGCGTCTTCGCGCGGGCGGTGGCGGCGAGCGGAACGCTGGCGGTGATTGACGATTCGCTGTCCGACCTCGCCTTCGATGGTGCGCCGCCGACGCCGGCGTTGTATGCGTCGCAGGCGCCCATCGTCACGGTCGGCAGCCTGAGCAAGACGTTGTGGGGCGGATTGCGTATCGGCTGGTTGCGCGCCACCGACGAAATCGTCGCCGCCCTTGCCAGTGACCGCCTGGTGCATGACTTGGGCTGTAGTCTGGTCAGCAGCGTGATCGCCTGCGATCTGCTCGACCGCTACGACAAGCTGCTGCACGTCCGGCACCTTGGTTTGCGGGAACAGCGCGACGCCTGCGCCGCCGCCTTGCGCAGGCACCTGCCGCAGTGGCGCTTCGAAGTGCCGGCCGGCGGCTTGTTTCTCTGGGTGCATCTGCCGCGCGGCGACGCCGATGCCTTCGCGCACCTCGCGCTGGAGCATGGCGTGAGGCTGACACCGGGCAGCGGTATGTACGCCGGCACAGCCGAGCCGCATAGGCTGCGGATTTCCTATGCCGCCACCGGTGATGTCTGGGAAGAGGCGGCGCAGCGCCTGGCTGCCGCCTGGCATGCGTTCGGGGAATGAAATCGCCATATGCATGTCTAAATAATAAGTGCCATGGGGAACGCATGAAGAAAATACTCAAAACCCTGTCTATTGCATTCGCGGCGCTGTTCGTGCTGCTGGCGGTCGCGGCCATGGTCTTGGCCGCGACCTTCGATCCCAATGATTACAAGCCGCAGCTGATCCGCGCCGTGCAGGAGAAGACGCAGCGCAAGCTGGACATCCCCGGCGATATCAAGCTCGGCTTTTTCCCGAACATCGCGCTCGAACTCGGCCAGGCCAGCCTGTCGGCGCGCAACAGCGATGCCCGCTTCGCATCGGTCGACAGCGCCAGGCTGTCGCTGGAACTGCTGCCCTTGCTCTTCAAAAAAGTCGTCGTCGATAAAGTGGGGATCAGCGGCCTGCGCGCCGAGATCACGCGCTACAAGGATGGCAGCACCAACTACGACGACCTGCTTTCCGGTAGCGAAGGCGGCGGCGGTCAGCAGGTGCTGTTCGATATCGACAGCATTCGCGTCAAGGATGCGCAGCTTGTCTACGACGACCGGCAACAGGAGCGCCGTCTCGAAATCGCCCGCTTCAACCTGGAAACCGGCCGCATCGCCAACCGCGTTCCCGGCAAGCTGCAACTGTCGGCCGACGTCAAGAGCAACCAGCCCGAGGTCGACGCCCATGTCGCGCTCAAGACCGGCTTCACGCTCGATATCGGCGACAAGCATTATGTGCTGGACGACCTCGACGCCGAACTCAAGGGTGCGTTGCTCGGATTCAAGGACCTGACGCTGAAGGCGGCGGGTGACGCCGACCTGAAGCCGGAAGCGCATCGCATCGCGTTGGATGGCGTCAAGCTGAGCGCCGACGGCAAGCAGGCGCAGCAGGCATTCTCCGCCGCGTTTGTCATTCCAAACCTCGCCGTCACCGACAAGCAGGTAAGCGGCGGCAGGCTGAGCGGCGAAGCGAAGCTGCTGTCGGGCTCGCGCACCGTGAATGCCGGCTTCAGCATGCCGGCGTTCCAGGGTTCGCCGCAGGCGTTCAGCGTGCCGGCCTTTGCACTCGACGCGACGATCAAGGATGGCGAGCTCGATGCCAACACGCGGTTGTCCGGCGCGCTCAACGGCGACATCGACAAGCTCCTGTTCACATCGCCGCAACTGACGCTGGCGCTGCAGGGAAAACAGGGTGACCGTGCGATCGGCGGCACCCTGACCACGCCGCTGACGGTCGCGCTGCAGAGCAAGGCGATCGAGCTGTCGAAGATTGCCGCCGACTTCACGCTGCCCAATCCCGGCGGCGGGACCATGGCGCTGAAGGCCGCCGGCAATGCGCATGCCGACCTCGGCAAGCAGACCGCGTCCGCGCTGCTCAACGGCAAGCTCGACCAGAGCGCATTCGAGGCAAAGCTCGGTCTCGGCGATTTCTCGCCGCTGGCGTATACCTTCGATATCGGCATCGATCAGCTCGATCTTGACCGTTATCGTCAGGATCGCAGCAAGCCTGCACCGCATGCTGGCGCGCCCGCGCGAGGACCGGCGCCGGCGCAGCCGGCAGCAAAGCCGATCGACCTGTCCGCGCTGCAGGATCTGCATGCGAACGGCAAGCTGCGCATCGGCAAACTGACTGCCGCCAACATCAAGAGTGCGAATGTGCGCGTCGATCTGCGCGCGGCGAACGGCAAGCTGGAAGCGAGTCCGCTGAGCGCCGACCTGTATGGCGGCAAGCTTGCCGGCGCGCTGACGGCCAGCGCCGGACAGCCGGCGCGTTTTGCAGCGCAACAAACGCTGAGCGGCATCCATGTCGGCCCCCTGCTGCAGGATGCGACCGGCAAGCAGCCGATCGAAGGCAAGGGCAATGTGAAGCTCGATGTTGCGGCGGCCGGTGACACATTCGATAGTCTGATGAAGAACCTGGACGGCAGCGCCCGGCTGGAGCTGCGCGATGGTGCGGTACGCGGCGTCAACATTGCACAGGTGGTGCGCAACGCAAAAGCGAAGATCGGCGAATTGCGCGGCAGCGAAGCGCCGCAGACCGGCACCGCATCCGCAGTCGAGAAGACCGACTTCAGCGAGTTGAATGCAAGCTTCCGCATCGTCAATGGCGTCGCCCACAACGACGACCTGCTGATCAAGTCACCGCTGGCGCGCGTGACCGGTTCCGGCGATGTCAATCTTGGCGCAGAACGCCTCGACTACCTGGTGCGCGCCACCATCGTATCGACGTTGCAGGGCCAGGGCGGACCGGAGCTGCAGGCGCTCAAGGGGCTGACGATCCCGATCAGGTTGACCGGTCCGTTCGGCGCAATCGATTGGCGCGTCGACTTCTCCGGTATCGCGAGCGAACTGGCGAAGCAGAAGTTCGAGGAAAAAAAGGAAGACCTGAAAGCGAAGGCGCAGAAGTCCCTCGAAGAGGAGAAAGCAAAACTGCAGAATCAACTGAAGGATCAGTTGAAGGGACTGTTCAAAAGATAAGTACACCAACACTATAAGCAATCACCTCCGCATCGCAAGGAAATTGTGGTGCGGATATCTCACTTTTCTTCAAACGCAAGAACAGCGCGTGTTTTTCCGCGCAATTCATTCGTTTGCACCGTCTTGAGTCATTGCTCAAAAAGAAGGCAGCGGCTCCGCTGTCGTTTTTGCGCACATCATGCGCCGCACAAGATCCTGCAAATACCTGCATCGCGACAACGTTTGCGCAAAAAAGTTTTATGCAATGCATTCTTTTTTTCAAAAAAATACGAGAGAAGTGGGCGAGAAACGCTAGAGAAATGGCGCTTTGAAAAGAGGAAATGAAAAGCCTTTTTCCTAAGTGTTTTCCGATACAAAAAAAGCCGAAAAATTTCCTAGGGGCTACAGGGAACAGCGCGTATTATTAAATTGCGGAGTGGAAATTCAAATCTGTATCCGACACCACACCGGTAGATTTACAAAGGAAACCCCATGAAAATCTTTGACAACTACGCAGCACGGTATGAGCGGACTCGGGAAGAGGAATACTCCCTGCAAGAATATCTGGAATTGTGCAAGCGCGACCGGCTCGCTTATGCAACCGCCGCCGAGCGCATGCTCGAAGCGATCGGCGAGCCCGAGCTGGTCGATACCCGCCACGATTCGCGGCTCTCGCGCATCTTCGCCAACAAGGTTATCAAGATCTATCCCGCGTTCCGCGATTTCTACGGAACCGAGGAAGTGATCGAGCAGGTCGTCTCCTATTTCCGTCATGCGGCCCAGGGCCTCGAAGAACGCAAGCAGGTGCTCTACCTGCTCGGCCCGGTCGGCGGCGGCAAATCGTCCATCGCCGAAAAACTCAAGGTGCTGATGGAGCAGGTGCCTTTCTATGCGATCAAGGGATCGCCCGTCAACGAATCGCCGCTCGGCCTGTTCGATGAAGAGGAAGACGGCGCCATCCTCGAAGAGGATTTCGGCATCCCGCGCCGCTACCTGAAAACCATTCCCAGTCCATGGGCGGTCAAGCGCCTGCACGAGTTCAACGGCGACATCAACCAGTTCCGCGTGGTCAAGCGCTATCCGTCGGTGCTGAAGCAGATTGCGGTGTCGAAGACCGAACCGGGCGACGAGAACAACCAGGACATTTCCTCGCTGGTCGGCAAGGTCGACATCCGCAAGCTGGAAG
>CBIHRJ010000085.1:0-20222 GCA_966212445.1 uncultured Noviherbaspirillum sp.
AGCAGAAGCTGGCGATCGCGATGGAGATTTCGCAGCGGGTGTACGTGATGGGACATGGCGCGATCGTGTTCGAGGGGACGCCGGACGACTTGCGTGCCAATGCCAATATCCGCAAGGAGTGGCTGGAGGTGTAAGGCAACGGCATGCAGGCGCCGGGTGCGCCTGCATGCCGCATACCAAGGTTTCGTTCCGGGGAACGTAGTCGACGGCTTCCGGAGCGGATAGACAGAAACCTGAACGAATCTAAGTTTCCATGCCATTCATCGGTCCCGACGCGATTCTCAACAATCCGGCCTACGTGCACGAAACAGTGCACTTATACGGCAGGATTATCGTGCAAGAGCATGCATCGAGCTGGGTCAACGTGGTCGCGCGGGCCGAACATAGCGAAATCGTGATCGGCAGCTACACCAATGTCCAGGACTTCGTGATGCTGCACATCGGCGATACGACGCCCACCATCATCGGCAGCCATTGCTCGATCACCCATCACTGCACGATCCACGGCTGCACCATCGGCGACAATTGCCTGATCGGCATCAACTCCACGATCATGGACGGCTGCGTGATCGGCGAAAACAGTATCGTTGCCGGCCATACCTTCCTGAAGGAAGGTACCGTGATCCCGCCGAATTCGATCGTGATGGGAGCGCCGGGGAAAGTGACGCGCACGCAAAACAATTTCGTGCGCAACCGGATCAATGCCTACCTGTATTACCGTAATGCGCTGGCGTATGCATCGGGCAATTATCGCGAATGGGACAATGCTTCTCTTCCTGCCGATATTGCCGCCGAAATCCAGCGCCTCAATGCGCTGCTGAAGTTCGGAACGTCATGAAAGGATTTTGCCCGCGCCTTCAATTTCTTTTGCTTGCATGGAAACATTCTACGTATTTACACTGAGTTTCTTTGCGTAGTTCCACGCTTGCCGAAATCGGATGCGTGCCGAATACTGCGCGCACGGCCGCGTTTACGTTCCGGAAGAGAAATAATGCGCGGGAGAAGCTTCGCCAACGAGGAGACTTCAGATGTGGATTACGCCTATACCCCGCGCATTGATCATTTGCGCACTCTTGTTCATTTCCCCGTACAGCCTGGCCGAGGATGACAGCCATTCTTCCATCGTCATCGGCGTTTCCGGACCGTTTTCCGGAGGTTCGAGCCCGATGGGTGAGAGCATGCGTAACGGCGTCCGGCTGGCGGTGGAGGAAATCAACGCCATCGGCGGCATCAACGGCCGCAAGATCGAGTTGATCGAGCGCGACGACCAGGCCAAGAATGAGGTCGGCGCAAAGATCGCAGAGGAATTCACGCAGGACAAGGTGGTCGCCGCGATCGGCATCGTCAATACCGGTGTCGGACTGGCATCCATCGACGCCTATCAGAAGGCGAAGATACCACTGGTGATCGCGGTGTCGACCGGCACCTCGCTGACGCGCAAATATGCACCACCGGCGGCGCCGGAAAACTATATCTTCCGGATTTCGCCAACCCTCGACCTGGAGGCGCGCGTGCTGGTGGCCGACGTCAAGCGCAAAGGCCTGCACAGCGTATCGATTCTCGCCGACGCGACCGCTTATGGCGAAGCAGGGCTGAAAGCATTTCTGGAGCAGGCGGATCAGGCAGGGCTGGAAGTGCTCTCCAAAGAGCGTTTCCGGATCGGCGACCAGGACATGAGTGCGCAGGTAAAACGTGCGAAGGCCGCTGGTGCACAGGCGCTGGTGGTGTGGGGCATCGGTCCCGAGCTTGCCGTGATCGCGCATAACAAGGATGCACTGGGCTGGACGGCACCGATGCTGGGGAGTTGGACGTTCTCGATGCGCAATTTCATCGAGCTGTCCAAAAAGTCCGGCGAGGGCGTGCTGATGCCGCAGACCTTCATCCAGGACATGGGTTCAACCGCGAAGAACGCATTTCTGCTCGCCTACTATCGCGCCTACAAGACCTCCGAAATCCCGTCCCCGATGAGTGCGGCGCAAGGCTACGATGGCATGCGTCTGCTTTATCTGGCGCTGCTTCAGGCGAACTCGACCTCGGGGCCTGAGATCCGCAAGGCGCTGGAAACGCTGAAGAGCCGTTACCAGGGCGTGATCACCAGCTACAGCAAGCCGTTTTCCAAGGAAGACCATGACGCGATCACCCAGAACATGCTCTTGATGGGCGTCGTTGCCAAAGGGCGCGTCGACTACGCGTATGCGGACGACCAGCGTCGCGGTGCGTTGCTCAGGTTGAAAGAGCGATAGGCCGGTTTGGTACTTTCGCCGAGGTCGCTCGCATCTCTGATCGGGCGACCCATCAAATTCCCCATTCACCACCCTATTTTTCGCCGTGTAACGGCACGGTGCATTTTCAAACAAAAATAATACGACCGTACTATTTTGAGTTATAGTTAGGCGCTAAGCCCGAAAAGCGATTTCAAGCGTTCCCTGACATCCAATTTATAAGGAAGAGATATGACTGCCGAATACAAGGTCAACGGCACCGTTGCCGTCATCACGCTCAACAATCCCCCGGTCAATGGCCTCGGCCACGCAACGCGCAGCGCGATCGTGGAGGGAATGAAGCAGGCCCTGAACGACGACGCCGTCAAGGCGGTCGTGATCACCGGCGCCGGCAAGGCATTTTCCGGTGGCGCCGACATCCGGGAATTCAATTCGCCCATGGCCCTGGCCGAACCGACTTTGCATACCGTCATCAATGTGATCGAAAATTCGAGCAAACCGGTGGTTGCGGCGATCCACACCGTTTGCATGGGCGGCGGACTGGAACTGGCGCTTGGCTGCAACTATCGTGTTGCGACGGCCGGTGCGCAAATCGCGCTGCCGGAAGTCAAGCTCGGCATCCTCCCGGGCGCCGGCGGCACGCAGCGCCTGCCGCGCGTGCTGGGGCTGGAAATGGCCTTGAACATGATCGTGTCCGGGAATCCGGTACCGTCCGAAAAACTGGCGAAAACCGGTCTCTTCAATGAAATGATCGAAGGCGACTTGATGGAAGGCGCGCTGGCCTTTGCCAACAAGGTTGCTGACGCGCGTGCGCTGCCGAAGGTGCGCGACATCAGGATCGACTATCCGAATTACGAAGGATTTCTGCAGTTCTCGCGCAATACCGTCAAGGCGATGGCCGGCCCGTTCCCGGCGCCTCTCAAATGCGTGGACGCGGTCGCCGCGGCGGTCACGAAGAAGTTCGACGACGGCATCAGGTTCGAGCGCGAGCTGTTCCTCGAACTGGTGCAGACCACCGAGTCGAAAGCGCTGCGCCATGCATTCTTCGGCGAGCGCGCGGCGAGCAAGGTACCTGACGTTCCCGAAGATACGCCGACCCGCGCCATCAAGTCGGCGGCCGTCATCGGCGCCGGCACCATGGGCGGCGGCATTGCGATGAACTTCGCCAATGCCGGCATCCCGGTGAAGATCCTGGAAATGAAGCAGGAAGCGCTGGACAAGGGGCTGGCGACGATCCGCAAGAACTACGAAAACACGATGAAGAAGGGCAAGCTGAGCCCGGAAAAATTCGAGCAGCGCGTCGGCCTGATCACCGGCACACTGTCATATGAAGACATCGGCCAGGCCGACATCGTGGTGGAAGCGGTGTTCGAAGATATCGGCGTCAAGGAGCAGGTCTTCAAGAAGCTCGACGAAGTGATGAAGCAGGGCGCCATCCTCGCTTCCAATACATCGACGCTGGATGTGGACAAGATCGCCAGCTTCACCAAGCGTCCGCAAGACGTGATCGGCTTGCACTTCTTCAGCCCGGCCAACGTGATGAAGCTGCTGGAAATCGTGCGCGGCGCAAAGACCGGCAAGGACGTGCTGGCGACTTCGCTGGCGCTGTCGAAGAAGATCAAGAAGACCGGTGTCGTGTCCGGCGTATGCGACGGCTTCATTGGCAACCGCATGATCGAACAATACAGCCGTCAGGCCGGCTTCCTGCTGGAAGAGGGCTGCACGCCGGAGCAGGTGGACAAGGCAATCGAGAAATTCGGATTCGCCATGGGGCCGTTCCGCATGGGCGACCTGGCCGGCAACGATATCGGCTGGTACATCCGCAAGCGCCGCTATGTCGAAAAACCCGAAGTCACCTATTCCAAGACCGCCGACCTGCTGTGCGAAATGGGCCGTTTCGGCCAGAAGACTTCCGCCGGTTGGTACGACTACAAGCCTGGCGACCGCAAGCCGTATCCGTCGCAAGTCGTCAACGACATGATCATCAAGCACTCGGCCGACCTCGGTATCGAGCGCCGCAAGGTCAGCGATGAGGAGATCGTTCAACGCTTGGTATTTGCGCTGGTCAACGAGGCTGCCTACATTCTGGAGGAAGGCATTGCACAGCGTGCTTCGGACATCGACATGGTCTACCTGACCGGCTATGGCTTTCCGCTGTTCCGCGGCGGCCCGATGTTCTATGCCGATACCGTCGGCCTGCAGAATGTGGTGATGGCGATGGAAAAGTTCGCAAAAGGCCGTCATGGCGACGCCTGGAAACCGGCACCCTTGCTGGCTAGATTGGCTGCGGAAGGAAAGTCCTTCAACTGATGCAGCCTCATTTCATGAAAAAGCCCGGATTTCCATCCGGGCTTTTTTGTTTTGTACCGGTTACATCATGTACGGCGCTTTCCAGTAAAGAAACTGTCGCTTGCAGCAAAGGCAACCTGCAGCACTCTTAACATAAATCAAACTCTGTAAGTTTCCTTGACTCAACATGTGGTTAAGGCATCACATCTTGTTAACATGAATATGGGATTCCGGCGATGGCCATCTGTCGTACAGTGGAAACGTTCGCATGGCGAAATCCGTGAACGGCACTAAGATGTACATATCTTTCTCATAGTTGAGAGAACAGAGAAGAGGCGTTCAGAGATGGAAACCCTGGTACCTGCCAAAATCCTGATCGTTGATGATGAGGAACGCAACCGCAAACTGCTTGACGTATTCGCGAAGGCCGATGGTTACATGACCATTCTCGCTACCAGCGGAAAGGAGGGTATCGCGTTTGCCCTCGCCGAACAGCCGAACCTGATTCTGCTGGACCTGATGATGCCCGGCATGGATGGTTTTGAAGTCATCCACTGGCTTAAAAACAATCCCGACACGTGCAACATTCCCATCATTATCGTTTCCGCACTGGATGATATTGCCGCACACCATCGCATGCTCGCTTCCGGTGCGGATGAATTCATTGGCAAGCCTGTGGACCGCTGGGAGTTGTCGTTGCGCATATCAAAACTGTTGTCCGGACGCGCAAATTCGATGGCGCGTCCTGCGCTTCCTGAACAAAACGCCGGCTCCTGAAAATGAACAAGCAAATCACCAATCTGGATCGCGCCAACCGCGTGCTCACGATGTTGAGTCGCATCAATCGTTCCATCGTGCGCGCGGAGTCTCCGGATGGGTTGTACGAGAATGCATGCCGCATCGCAGTCGAATGCGGTCTGTTCAGTTTCGCGTGGATCGGGTTGACCGATCCACGCTCCGGGCAATTGCGCGTGATGAGCAGTTATGGTGTGCAGGGCTATCCGTGCGATGAATTGGCCGCACCCGGCGGTTTGGCCGATGCGGCCCGGCTTAGCGGGGACGTCAGGATTTACAACGACCTGGCATCGATGCCGGACGCCGCGGAAAGCGCTGGCCTGCTCAGGCACGGTCTTCATGCAATGGCCGGCTTGCCGTTGCGGGAAGACCGCCAGGCGATCGGAGTGTTCGCCTTGTATGCGGAGCAGGCGGACTGCTTTGACCACACGGTAATCGACCTGCTGATAGAAGTGGCCGATGATATTTCGTTTTCGCTTGACCACATGCTCAATGAACAGCGCCGTCTGGCAGGCGAAGCGAAGATCCACTATCTGGCGTTTTACGATGCGCAGACCGGCCTGCCTAACAAAACCTCGCTGGAACAACGCCTGCCCTTGCTGGCGGTTCGCGCCGAGCAGCGCGGCACTTTTCTGACCTTGCTCGATATCCGGCTGCAGCGGCTCGACAAGGTGGTGCAGATCCTCGGCGGTTTGGCGACGGACGAAGTCATGCGCACGCTGGCGCGGCGGATTGAAAAGATGTGCGGCAACGATGGATTGTTGGCGCGCATGGCGCCGGAAGAGTTCGTATTGGTATCGCTGGAAATGACGCACGGCACGGAAATCGACGCATTCGCGGAGCAGGTGCAGCGCTTACTGGAGGAGCCGATACGGATCGGCAACAAGGAAGTGTTCCTGCATGCGGCGATCGGCGGTGTGATGTACCCGTTGCATGAACACGATATTGCCTATCTGCTGCGGCGTGCGCGGGCGGCGGCGGATAGCAGTGGTATCGAAGGCGGTTTTCGGGTATATCGCGCGGAGTTTGATCGCGGGCTGGAGCAGCGCGTCGAGATGGAAGCCGAGCTGCACCGGGCATTGGAACGCGACGAGTTTCAACTGCATTACCAGCCGCAACTGAACTTGAAAAGCGGCGCCATGGTCGGAGTGGAGGCGCTGCTGCGCTGGCAGCATCCGCAGCGCGGACTCATTTCTCCGGCACAGTTCATTCCTTTGCTCGAAGAATGCGGCCTGATGCCGATGGTCGGCGCCTGGGTGTTGCGCACGGCTTGTAAGCAAGCCAAGCGTTGGCAGGATGAGGGGCTCGATCCGATGCGCATGGCGGTCAATTTATCGGCGCAGCAGTTCGGGCAGCACGGCCTGGTGGAAACCGTCAGGAAGGCATTGGACGACGCCGGCCTGGAGGCAGAATATCTGGAACTGGAACTGACCGAGAGCCTGATCCTGGAAAATGCGGAGCACACCATTCAGACCATGCACGCGCTGAAGAAACTCGGCGTCAGCCTGTCGCTCGACGACTTCGGTACCGGGTACTCTTCACTGAGCTACCTGCGCCGCTATCCGGTGGATCGCATCAAGATCGATCAATCCTTTATTCGCGACATGACTGAACACGCCAGTAGTGCGGCGTTGGTGCGCAGCATCCTGGCGATGGCGTCGAACCTTGGATTGAACACCATCGCCGAGGGGGTGGAAACGGCGGGACAGTTCGGCTATCTGCGCAAGCAGTTATGCCAGGAAATGCAGGGCTATCTGTTCAGCCGGCCGTTGCCGCCGGAGGACATGACGAAATTGTTGAAAGAGGGACGCACGCTGGAGGCGAACGACGAAATCAGCGAAGCCGGTTATACCCTGCTCATCGTCGACGACGATCCCAACGTGCTGTCCGCGCTGAAACGTACTTTCAGGCGGGAAAGCTGGCAGATGCTGGCTGCAGCCAATGTCAGGGAGGCGCTGGAATTGCTGGCCGCGCACGATGTCGGCGTCATCATTTCGGACCAGAGGATGCCGGATGTCAGCGGTACCGAATTCCTGCATCGGGTCAAGGAAATGTATCCGGATACGATCCGTATTTTGTTGACCGGCTATGCCGATTTCAGCACAGTGATAGACGCGGTCAACCGGGGCGATTTATACAAGGTGCTGAGCAAGCCGATAGAGGATGATCTGCTCAAGGACAATGTACGGGAAGCGTTCCGGCGGTATGAAATCTTCGCGGAAAACCGCCGGCTGGCGCGCCGCCTGGAAATGCTGGGGGAGATGCAGTCGGTGGCGTCGGATCCGCAATGAGCCACGGTCATTAGGGGAGGGAAATGCACGATATCGAAGTCGCTGCGGGTGCTATCAGTTTCGGCCGGCTGTGCCTTCAACCTGACCGGTTGCCGGGATGCAAGGACTGATCGTCTGGACGCTTGACGAGCAGCGTTACGCGCTGCCGTTTTCCGTCGTAGAGCGCGCGGTGCGCGCGGTGGAAATAACACCGCTGCCGGACGCACCCGAGGTCGTCAGCGGCATCGTCAACGTGCAAGGGAGAGTGATTCCGGTCGTCAATATACGCCGGCGTTTTCATCTTCCACAGCGCGATACGGCGCTGACCGATTTGCTGGTGCTGGCACAGAGCGCCAGGAGGACGGTTGCCTTTTTTGCCGATTCGGTCATCGGGCTGGTCGACTATCCTGATAGCAGCGTCGTGTTGTCCGACGTGATCGCGCCCGGCATGGGATGCGTTGCCGGCGTCGCGAAACTGGCCGACGGCATGATCCTGATCCAGGATCTTGACCGTTTTCTCTCGCTGGATGAAGAGAATGCTCTTGATGCAGCCCTTATCGGGAGAGATGCACAATGAAGATTTCCGAAGCGCTACAGCAGGAATTCAGCCGCTTCGTGGAGGCGCGGACGGGAATGAGTCTGTCGCAGGGACGCCGCTCCGATCTGGCGCACGGCATGAGCGCGCTGGCGCGCGAGCTTCATTGCACCGATATCGAACAGTGCATGCGTAAGCTGATGGCCGCGCCGCCGGCGCGAGAGCAGGCAGCGATGCTGGCGCGCTACTTCGCAGTGGGCGAAACGTATTTTTTCCGCGAACCTGGTGTGTTCAATGCGCTGGAGTACGAGGTGCTGCCGCAATTGATCGCCGCACGATGTGATCGCGGCAAACGGCTGCGTCTGTGGAGCGCGGGCTGCTGCAGCGGGGAGGAGCCGTACAGCCTGGCGATTCTGCTCAGCCGGCTGATCCCGGACATCGAGAACTGGGACATCACGCTTCTCGCCACCGATATCAATCCGGATTTTCTCGGCAAGGCACGACGCGGCGTGTATCGCGACTGGTCGTTCCGCTCTCTGCCGGCGTGGGTCCGGCAGCGCTATTTCGACACGAGCGAAGCGGGCAGCCATACGGTGTTGCCCCATATCAGGCGGCTTGCCACCTTCGACTACCTGAACCTGGTGGACGACACCTATCCGGGAATGGGCAGCAATACCCATGACATGGATATCGTACTGTGCCGCAACGTGCTGATGTATTTCGAACCGGCCATGGCGCGGCAGGTGATACAGCGCCTGCATCGCTCGCTGGCCGACGGCGGCTGGCTGATCGTGAGTCCGGCCGAGGCCAGCCGGGATCTGTTCTCGAACTTCGCTCAAGTGCATTTTCCCGACGCGATGTTTTACCGGAAGGAACGGGACAGGGCGACGGCGTTCGGGAACGATCCGGTTGTCGATGGCGGGGCGGGAAAAATAATGATGCCGCTGGATGCGGGGTGCGTCGGTGAAAGCATCCCGGAACGCGGCAGCGCCGCATCGGATACGGCGTTCCGTGCGCGACGCAAGAATCCGCAGGCGCAGGCATTGCTGGCACGCAGGCATGCCGATCTCGGCCAGCTCGACGAAGCAAGGCGCTGCTGCGAGGCCGCGATCGCCAACGACAAGTCCAACCCCGAGTTGCGTTATTTGCGGGCGATGATCCTGGAAGAGCAGGGACAACCCGATGCTGCGATGCAGGCGCTCAAACAGGCGCTTTACCTCGACCGCGATTTCGTGCTCGCGCATTTTGCGCTCGGTAGCCTGTACCGGCGCGGCGGCAAGGCGGCGCTGGCTGCCAGGCACTTGTCCGATGCGGTCGCCTTGCTCGGCAAGTGCGCGCCGGAACAGATGCTGCCAGCGTCGGAAGGACTCACCGCCGGACGGCTGTCGGAATGCATTCGCGCTGTTGAAGGGCTGTCGTGAAAACGCGCAAAGATACCCGGCGCGGCCCTGTCGACTGGGACAGCATCAGGCAGAAGCTGGCGGCTGCGGAACAGGCGCTGAAAACCGGATTCGCGCCGGCACCGGAAAAGCGCCAGGCCATACTGCGTGCGAGAGCCCAGGCGCTGGCGGTGGAGCCGCAGGCGGAAATCGCTGCCGAGGCCGAGGTGGAAGTGCTGGAGTTCAGCCTCGCGCACGAACGCTACGCGCTGGAGACGCGCTTTGTGCAGGAAGTCCACGCCTTGAAGGAATTGACGCCGCTGCCATGCACGCCGGCATTCGTGCTGGGCATTGTCAATATCCGCGGCAGGATCATGTCGGTGATCGACATCAAGCGATTCTTCGATTTACCCGACGGAGGGATGAACGACTTGAACAAGGCGGTTGTCCTGGCTGATGGCGGCATGCGTTTCGGTGTGCTCGCCGACCGCATCATTGGCGTGCACTGCATACCACTTGCGAGCATTCAGCCGCCATTGGCGACGATGACCGATATCCGCGCCGACTATTTATGGGGTATCACGGCGGAGCGCCTCATTGTGCTCGATGCAAAAAAATTGTTATCCGATAAAGCTATTGTGGTCGATCAAGAAGTTGTGTTGTAACACGAGCTACAACATACAGCCACATACACAACCGGAAGCACATTTATTTGTCCAACGGACACAGGAAGGGATAGGTATGAATGGGTTGTTTCAGTTTCAGTATCGAGATCGCGCAGGGGCTTCCCTCGGCCGCGGCCTGATCGGATGCGGCATCGCGGCAGTCTTTATCGCGATCGATGCCGGCGGCGCATCCGCTGCGCCGGCCCCGGTTCCGCAGAAATCTTCTGCGGAACTGGTACAGCTGAGCATTGAAGAACTTGCCAACATCGAAATCACTTCCGTCTCGAAGCGACCGGAGTTGCTGAGCCAAGCGGCGGCATCGGTTTACGTGATTACGCGCGAGGATATCCGGCGCTCCGGCGCCAATACCATTCCGGAAATGCTGCGCCTGGCGCCGAATCTGCAAGTGGCGCGTGTGGATGCGAGCCAGTATGCGATCAGCGCACGCGGTTTCAACAGCACCACCGCCAACAAGCTGTTGGTATTGATCGATGGGCGCAGCGTATATACGCCGCTGTTTTCCGGCGTGTTCTGGGATATACAGGATGTGTTGCCATCCAATATCGAGAGGATAGAAGTCCTGAGCGGTCCGGGTGGAACCTTGTGGGGGGCGAATGCGGTCAACGGGGTCATCAATATCATTACCCGTCATGCAGGCGATACGATAGGTGCGCTGGTGAGCGCGGGCGCGGGCACCGACCAGCGCAATCTCGGCTTTCGCTACGGCGGCAAGCTCGGCGAAGATGCCAGCTATCGGATCACCGCCAGCGGCTCGGAAAACGAGGACACGGCTTGGGCAAGCGGCGCCAGCGCAGACGATTCGTGGCAAAAGAAGGATTTGGGATTCCGGCTGGATTGGGAACGCGGCAGCCAGGCACTGATGTTCGACGCCAGCGCCTATGACGGTTCGATCGACCAGCAGATCAATGCCGACAAGAAGGTTTCCGGCTTTCATCTGCTGGGGCGCTGGAACAGCAGGCTCGAAGGCGATTCATCGCTACAGGTGCAGACGTATTTCGATAGAACCAAGCGCGACTATCCCGGCACCTTCGGCGAGGTGCTCGACACCTACGATCTGGATGTGCAGCATCGTTTCGGCTGGGGAGCGGATCACGATGTGCTCTGGGGCGGCGGCTACCGGTTCTCGCGCGACGATGTGACCAATACCCCGGCGCTGGCGTTTCTGCCCGCGCGCCGCAACCTGACGCTGGCCAATGTCTTTGCGCAAGACAGCATCACACTCAATGACCGGCTGCAGTTGACCGTCGGCGCGAAACTCGAACACAACAACTACACGGGACTAGAGTTCCAGCCGAATGTGCGGCTTGCATGGAGGATGCGCGATGACGCGCTGTTATGGTCGGCCGTCTCGCGTTCGGTGCGTACGCCATCCCGTCTGGATCGCGAATTCTTCATTCCGGGCAGCGCGCCGTTTGTGATCGCCGGCGGCCCGGATTTCGAGTCGGAGAAGGTGACGACCTATGAGGTCGGCTACCGCGCGCAGCCGACGCCATTCGCGTCATTGTCGGTTTCCGCGTTCTATAACCGTTACGCCGATTTGCGCAGTGTCGAACAGGCGGTCGGCGGCGGGCCGCCGGCAGTGCTGGCCAATGAAATGGAAGGCAGCACCTATGGCCTGGAAACCTGGGGCAGCTACCGCGTCAACGATTGGTGGCGTCTGAGCGCCGGCTACAATTACCTGATCGAGGATCTGCGTTTCAAACCCGGCAGCCGCGATGTCACCGGGCTGCAAGCGGCGGGCAACGATCCCCGATATCAATTCTCGCTGCGCTCCAGCATGAATCTGGCGCACAACGTGGAATTCGACCTTGCGTTGCGCAGGATTGGAAGTCTTCCCAATCCGAACGTGCCTGGGTATACCGCACTCGATATGCGGATCGGCTGGATCGTGGCGAAAGACATTGAAATATCCCTGTCCGGTTTCAACCTGCTGGATCACCAGCATCCGGAATTCGGGCAGCCGCTCACGCGCAGCGAGCATGAACGCAGTTTTTACCTGAAAACGCTATGGCACTTTTAATCCTGCCGCTGCGTGCGGTCGTACATCTGCTGCTGCGTGCAGAAATGGCGTTGCTCGCCGTGTTCTGCCTTGCAGGGGTGCCGGGGGCGGCAAGGGCTGCGGACGGCGATTCGCTGGAATATGCGGTAAAGGCGGCTTACCTGACCAAATTCGGCATTTACGTCGAATGGCCTGCTGTCGCGTTTCCGTCGCCAGGCGCCGCGCTCAACCTGTGCATCGTCGGCGACGACCCGTTCGGCGCCGCGCTCGACAATGCAGTCGAAGGCCAGCGTATCGATAAACATCCAATCGTGGTGCGACGCCTGAAAACCGTCGCGCGCGATTCCGGCTGCCATATCCTGTATCTCGGTGTTTCGGATGCGGCGCGCGCCAACCAGATCCTGGAGGCGGTGCGCGGAACCGCGGTGCTCACCGTTGGCGATGCCAGGGGCGCGGGGGGCGGAATCATTACTTTTTTGGTCAAGGACAATCGCGTGCGTTTCAATGTCGACGAGGAAGCGGCGAACCAAAACGGGCTGGTCATCAGTTCCAAGTTGCTGAGCCTTGCGCTTGGCGTCAAATCCAGACGGACCGGGGGAGAACGTTAATGCGCTGGCTGACCAATATCCCGATTCGCCGCAAGCTCATGCTGATCACCGTGCTGGCAACCGTGACGGCACTGCTGCTGGCCGGCATCATCCTGATGATCTACGAGGTTCTGACCTATCGTTCGGAAAGGGCGAAGGACATTACCGTGCAAGCCGAAATCCTGGCCGCCAGCGTCGCGCCTTCGCTGGTGTTCAACGATCCAAAGGCCGGCGGGGAATATCTGAATGCGCTCAAGGCGAATCCGGATATCGTCGGCGCCGCAATTTATGCCGGGGATGGCAGCGTGTTCATCAGCTATTCCAGCGCAGGACAACCGGCGCAGCGGTTACCGGTGCGTGCCGGCCAGCAGGGGCAGCATTTCGAAGGCGATGATCTGGTGGTGTTCTGGCCGGTCAGCGAGGGGGCGCGTCAAGTGGGAACCGTCTATCTGCGCGCGAAAACCGAGCCGATGGAACAGCGCTTGCTCCGCTTCGGCGGCATCATCGTGCTGGTGATGATGGGATCGCTGTTGATTACCCTGCCGGTATCGATGCGACTGCATGCCGCGATCGCCAATCCGATACGCGAGATCGCCGATGCCGCCCGCCGTGTCGCCGGCGGCGAGATCGTGACGAGACCGCGCAGCGATCTGCGGACCGACGAGATCGGATTGCTGGAGGAGAAATTCGAGCAGATGGCGCACTCGCTCCAGGAAAAGGCGGATATCGCGCGCCAGATCGCGCTCGGCGACCTAGCGGTCAAGGTGGCGCCGCAGTCGGACAAGGACGTACTGGGCAATGCGTTTGTCGCGATGGTGGTCAATCTGCAGGAAAAGGCGGCGGTCGCCAAACAGATCGCCACTGGCGACCTGACGGTGCAGGTCAGGCTGCAGTCGGAGCACGACGTGCTGGGCGAAGCGTTCTCGGCGATGGTGGAGAACCTGCGTGATCTGAACCGGAAGGTGGGAGAAGGCGTGAACGTGCTGGCGACGTCGTCCAGCGCGATTCTGTCGGGAACAACGCAAGTGGCGGCCGGCGCGACCGAGGCGGCCACTGTGATGAGCGAGACCGCGACCACGCTTGAGGAAGTGAAGCAGACTGCATTGATATCAAGCCAGAAGGCGAAATACGTGTCGGAAGCAGCGCAAAAAGCGGCGCAGGTTTCGCAGACCGGCAAGAAGGCGGTCGAGGAATCGATCGAAGGCATGCAGCAGATCCGCGAACAGATGGAAATGATCGCCGACAGCATCATGCGCCTGTCGGAGCAAAGCCAGGCGATTGGCGAAATCATTGCCAGCGTCAACGATTTGTCGGAGCAGTCGAACTTGCTCGCGGTCAATGCGTCGATCGAGGCGGCGAAAGCCGGCGAGCA
This sequence comes from uncultured Noviherbaspirillum sp., assembly GCA_966212445.1. Taxonomy (GTDB): domain Bacteria; phylum Pseudomonadota; class Gammaproteobacteria; order Burkholderiales; family Burkholderiaceae_D; genus Noviherbaspirillum. The sequence continues at coordinate 14,135 of CBIHRJ010000085.1, forward strand.
CGGCAAGGGCTTTGCCGTCGTCGCCCAGGAAGTGAAGAGCCTGGCCGAGCAATCGAAGCAGGCAACCGCGCAAGTACGAACCATCCTCGGCGATATCCAGAAAGCGACCGGCAGCGCGGTGCTGGCGACTGAACAGGGGGCGAAGGCGGTGGAAGTCGGTGTCAGGCAATCGAAAGATGCCGGCGAAGCGATCCGGCAGTTGACGGAAAGCATCGGCGAAAGCGCGTCGGCCGCCAGCCAGATCGCGGTGTCGGCGCAGCAGCAATTGGCCGGCATGGATCAGCTTGCCCTGGCAATGGACAACATCAAGGTGTCTACCACGCAAAACATGGCAAGCACCAGGCAGGCGGAGGTGGCGGCGCATAACCTGCACGCGCTTGGCCAGCAACTGAAGGAACTGGTCGGGCATTACAAGGTGTGACCCTTGCCGCTCGCTTTTGCCCGGCAAGGCTCTTGATCATTGACTTTTTAGGTGATTTCCGTGGATGAATATCCCATTGGCGTGGTGCAGACGGGATGCGATGCAAGGCGCGACGAATGCCGTGTGGCGGGCCACACAAACGAGGCGCAACGCGGCAGCGCGCCCGTATGCGCCGCGAAAATGGGGTATTCATTCCCGGAAATCGCCTTAGTCTGAACTGACATGGCCACGGAAGACGAGAGCTTTCAAAAGCGCTTACTGGCAACCTTCAAGCTTGAGGCGGAGGAGCACCTGAAGGCCATGTCGTCGCTGCTGCTGCAACTGGAAAGCCGAGCGTCCGATGAAGAACACCCGGCACTGGTGGAGACCCTGTTCCGGGAAGCGCACAGCCTGAAAGGCGCGGCACGCGCGGTCAACCTGAACCATATCGAGGCGATCTGCCAGGCGTTGGAAAACGTGCTGGCGGCGTTGAAGGGCAACGACATCGCGGCGGGCGCCGAGTTTTTCGATGTACTGTCGCGTGCGGTGGCCGCGCTGGAAGACTTGCTGGCGGCGCCCGGCCAGGATTCCGGGGCGGCAATGCAGGCCGCGACCTGGGTTGGGGCGCTGTTGCATCTGCAAGAGCCTGCGCTGGAGGCGGTTGTTCCGGCCGTCGAGGAAAGCCCTATGCGGCCGTCCCTGCGGCAACAGCGCAGCAAGTTGCCGACGCCCGGGATCGTCGAGAGCACCGAGAAGGACGGTGGGCAGACGGTGCGTATATCGACCGCTAAGCTGGGCGCGCTGATGATCCAGGCGGAAGAACTATTGTCCTACAAATTCAGCGCAGCCCATCTGGCCGGTGACCTGCGCACGCTACACGGCGATCTGGCGGGCTGGAAAAAAGCATGGGACAAGACGATGCGCGATGCACGCATGCTACGCCGCGCCGCCGGCCGGCAGGGCGAGGGGAGCCGTCATGGCGCAAAAGCGCAAACCATGGAGCGTTTGCTGGAAGTGATTGAAAGAGAAGAGTTTTTTGCCAAAACGCTGGAAGACAAGTTTGCCCGGCTGGCTCGCGGCGCGGAGCAGGATAGGCGGGCACTGGCCGCGATGGTCGACAATTTGCTGGAAGAGATGAAGCAAGCGCTGATGCTGCCGTTTTCTTCCCTGTTCGAAATTTTCCCCAGGATGGTACGCGATCTCGCGCGCGACAATGGCAAGGAGGTGAATCTTGCGATCGATGGCGAAACACTTGAAATCGACCGTCGCATCCTGGAACAGATGAAGGACCCGCTGATCCACCTGGTTCGCAATGCGCTCGACCACGGGATCGAGACGCCGGCCGAGCGGGAGCGCAAGGGCAAGCAGCGGCGCGGCCGCATCGCCATCGGTGTCATGCCGAAAGACGGCAACAAGGTCGAACTGACGATTGCGGACGATGGCGCCGGCATCAATGTCGACAAGGTCAAGCGTGTAGCGCTGGAACTGGGCTTGATTTCGCCGGATGCGGCGGCCGGCATGAGCCGGCACGATGCGTTTGCGCTGGCTTTCGAGTCGGGACTGTCGACCAGCGAGATATTGACCGACATGTCAGGGCGGGGCCTGGGTTTGGCGATCGTGCAGGAGAAGGTGGAAAAGCTGGGCGGCGGCATCGCGGTCGAACCCTTCGCCGCCGGCGGGACCTGCTTCCGTATCGTGTTGCCCACCACGCTGGCAACGTTTCGCGGCCTGCTGGTGACGGTCGGCGAAAGCCAGTTCGTGCTGCCGTCGAACAATGTCGAACGGGTGGTGCGGATGGCAGCGCATATGCTCAAGACTGTGGAGAACCGGGAAACCATCGAACTGAACGGCGAGGTGCTGGCGCTGGTGCGGTTGGGCGCGGCGCTCGGCATGGTGGAAACCGGCGCCGGCGAAGACACCGGGCACCTGGTGGTCGCGGTGCTGGCGTCCGGCGGAAGGCGGATGGCGTTCGCCGTGGATGAAGTGCTGGGCGACCAGGAAGTCCTGGTAAAAGGATTGGGGCCGCAACTGGTGCGGGTGCCCAACATCGCCGGTGCGACGGTGCTTGGCCCGGGGCGCGTGGTGCCGATACTGAGCGTGCCGGACTTGCTGAAATCGGCACTCAAAGCCGGCACAATCCGGGCTGCCGAAAACAGGCAGCAGGCCGAATGGCAGGCGACGCGCCGATCGGTGCTGGTGGCGGAGGACTCGATTACTTCACGCTCCCTGCTCAAGAACATCCTGGAATCGGCCGGCTATCATGTCACTGCGGTGGTGGACGGCGTCGATGCGTTGGCGGCGTTGCGGGAACGCAAGTTCGACCTGGTCGTGTCGGACGTGGAGATGCCGCGTATGGATGGCTTTGGACTGACAGCGCGGATCAGGGCCGACAAACGGCTGGCCGATTTGCCGGTGGTGCTGGTGACCGCGCTCGAATCACGCGAACACAAGGAGCGCGGCGTGGATGTGGGGGCGGACGCCTATATCGTGAAAAGCAGTTTCGACCAGAGCAACCTGCTGGACGTTATCGAAAGGTTGATATGACGCGGACAGCCGACACCGATGCCAACGATACCGGCGCGATTCGCGTGCTGGTCGTGGAGGATTCGCTGTCGGCGCGGGAACTGCTGGTTCACCTGATCAACTCGGACCCGAAACTGCAGGTTGTCGGCGTGGCGGCCGACGGCGAGCAGGCGGTGCGGGCGGCGCAACGCCTGAAACCGGACGTGATCACGATGGACATTCATATGCCGAAAATGAATGGTTATGCGGCAACGCGCACGATCATGGAAACCAGTCCGACGCGCATACTGATGGTGACCGCCGATCTTTCGCCCAACGAAGGACCAGCGACTTTCCGGTCGCTGGAGGCGGGGGCGCTGACGGTTGTCGCCAAGCCGAACGGGCCGGGGCACCCCAATTACCAGGCATCGGCCGGCGAATTGCTGCGAACCCTGAAGCTGATGGCGGAAGTTCCGGTGGTCAAGCGCTGGAAGCGCCAGGAAACCGCCGCGCCGGCCGTCTCCGTTCCGTCGTGCAAGGTCAGTGCGAAGGCGGATATCCGGCTGGTGGCAATCGGTACGTCGACGGGCGGTCCGCTGGTGCTGCAGACGATCCTGTCGCGGCTGGCGCGGGACTTCGCTGTGCCGGTCCTGATCGTCCAGCATATTTCCGAAGGCTTCACCGCCGGTTTGATCGAATGGCTCGGCCGCGGCACCGGCTGCCGGGTGTGCATAGCCGAGCATGGCGAGATCGCCCTGCCGGGCACCGCGTATTTTGCGCCAGACAACAGGCATATGATGGTGCGCAAGAACGGCGTGATCGTACTGGACGAAGGGGCGCCCGAGCATGGATTGCGGCCATCGGTTTCCTGCCTGTTCCGGTCCGTGGCTGCAGCATATGGACCGCACGCGGCAGGAGTATTGTTGACCGGCATGGGGCGCGATGGCGCATACGAACTGAAATTGATGCAGCAAGCCGGCGCGGTGACGATTGCGCAGGATCAGGAAACCGCAATCGTCTACGGCATGCCGGGAGCGGCGGTAAAGCTGGATGCGGCGACATACGTGCTCCCGCCGGAGGATATTGCAGCGACCTTGAATTGGCTCGTCAGCAAAACCGGGAAGTAACACGATGAGAGAGACTTCATCGTGCCGAATCAAGAAACAGGAGGCCTCAGTGTACGCCAACAAAGAAAGCCGGCAGGAAGACGTCGAGGTACTGATTGTCGAAGACAGTCCCACGCAGGCCGAGAAACTGCGCTATCTGATCGAGGGCAAGGGGTATCGCGCCCGGGTTGCCGGCAACGGCAGGATCGCCCTCCAGATGATACGCGAGCATAAGCCCAGCCTGGTGCTGTCCGATATCGTGATGCCGGAGATGGACGGCTATACGCTCTGCCGTGCGATCAAGAGCGATCCGGAGTGCGGCGAAACTCCGGTGATCCTGGTGACATCCCTGGTTGACCCGAAAGATATCGTGCGCGGCCTCGAATGCGGCGCCGACAATTTCATTCGCAAGCCTTATGTCGACAGCTACCTGCTGACGCGTATCGATCACGTGCTGATGAATGAGAAACTGCGCAAGAGCAAGAATTTCGAGATCGGCATCGCCATCTACCTGGGCGGACAACAGCATTTCATCAATGCGGGGCGGCAGCAGATCCTGGATCTCCTGATTTCCACTTATGAACAGGCAGTGCTGGTGAATGAGGAGTTGCAGTCGCGCGAACGCCAGGTGAGTGAACTCAACGCGCGACTGGCACAGCATGCGGCGCAACTGGAAGCGACCAACCTCGAAATTGCGCGCCAGAACCTAGAGCTTGAGCGAGCCAGCCGTATGAAGTCCGAATTTCTCGCCAATATGTCGCATGAATTGCGTACGCCGCTGAATGCGGTCATCGGGTTTGCGGGGGTGCTGAAACAAGGCCTGTTGGGAAAACTCGTGCCGCCGCAAGAGGAGGTCGTCAACGATATTTTCGAAAGCGGCCAGCATTTGCTGGCGCTGATCAACGACATCCTCGACTTGTCGAAAATCGAAGCCGGCAAGATGGAACTGGAACTGGACCCGGCCGACGTCACACGCCTGCTCCAGAGCGGACTGACGGTTTTGCGTGAAAAGGCGATGATGGGCCACATCAACCTGCGCGCCGAAATGGAGGACGTCGGATGGGTCGTGCTGGACCAGCGCAAGACGCTGCAGATGGTCTGCAACCTGTTGTCCAATGCAGTGAAGTTCACTCCCGCCGGCGGCACCGTGACCTTGCGCTCGGCGGTAAGGGAGAGCACCGAGCTGGAGGGCATGAAGACTCTGGGCAATCCCGCTCCAGACGTCGGACAGTATCTCGCGATATCCGTGACCGACACCGGCATCGGCATCAGTGACGAAGACCTGGAGCGTCTGTTCCAGCCTTTTGTGCAGCTCGACAGCGGCTTGTCGCGCAAATATGAAGGCACGGGTCTCGGTCTGGCCCTGGTCAAGCAACTGGTCGATCTCCATGGCGGCGTGATTACCGTACGCAGCAAAGTGCAGGTGGGATCGGAGTTTACGCTCTGGTTGCCTTACCGTCCGATGCCGGCCAGGTCCCCGCCCTCTCCGGGAGGGAAAGGGCGGGGACAGACGTAATCCCTTGCCCCGGATTACGTAAGGATCAACAGTCATAGGCAACCCTGCACGGGTTCTTATTTCTTCACTTCCTTGAAGTCCGCATCCACCACATCTTCGCCTTGCTGGGGCGACCGATCCGATGCCGTCTCGGTGGCCTGGCCCGCCGCCTGTTGCGCCTGAGCATCCGCATACATCTTTTCGCCCAGTTTCTGGGCTGCGGAGGAGAGCGCCGACAGGCGGGACTCGATGGCGGACTTGTCGTTGCCCTTCATCGCATCCTCCAGATCCTTGAGCGCCGTTTCGATACGACCGCGTTCGGCACTGTCGAGTTTGTCGCCATGCTCTTCCAGTGCCTTGCGCGTCGAGTGCGCCAACGCATCGCCCCGGTTGCGGACCTCGACCACTTCCTTCAGCCGGCGATCCTCCTCCGCGTGCGACTCTGCGTCGCGCAGCATGCTCTGGATCTCCGACTCGGTCAGGCCGGAGTTGGCCTTGATGGTGATCCGGTTCTCCTTGCCGGTCACCTTGTCCTTAGCGCCGACATGAAGGATGCCGTTGGCATCGATGTCGAACGTGACCTCG
>CBIHRJ010000086.1:0-19991 GCA_966212445.1 uncultured Noviherbaspirillum sp.
GGCTCCCACCCCCTAGACCAATTTTGGGGCCCGGCGGGCCAGGGCCCCCACCCCCCTGGCCCCCTCTTCCCGCATCGATGCATCGGGTGCATCAATGTGCAGACGGCGCGCCAGCCATAGGCTGAGCATGCCGCACGCGACTGCAAAATACCCGACCAGGTTGTAGTGCTCCATCTGTCCTGCCGCGTTGCGCGTAATGATCATCCCTGCCAGCAGCGATGCCACTCCGGATGACATCATCTGGACCGAGGAGCCCAGGCTCATGAAGGTGCCGCGTACGTGCGGCGCCGCAGCCGCGGTCACCATCGCCATGCCGGGAATCATGCGTCCCGACACCAGGATGAAAAATGCGGTGGCATTGATCAGCACGATCCACCACGGCAGCGGCACCAGATGCGTTGTCGTCAGCAGCGGCACGAAGGACGCCAGCGCTACCCAGCGAAAAATACGCAGCTTGCCGTACCGGTCCGCCAGCCTGCCGATCAGGCGCGACGTACCGAGGGTCGCCATGCCGCCGCACAGGTAGACGAGCGTGATGAAGCGTTCCGACATGCCGACATTGGTCGTGTAGTAGAGCGCGATATAAGGGATCACGGAAAAGCTCGTCAGCATCAGCAGCGCCATGAACAGGAATGCCTTCAGATGGGCGGGCTCCTTCGCCACCGCATGGATCTGCTGGAATACACTACCCGTTCGTGCGCGCTCCAGGTGTGCCGTCAACGACGGCAGCAAGCGGTAGCCGATGGCGAAAATCCCGATCGACAGCAGCACGATGAAAAAGAAAGGCGCGCGCCAGCCGAGCACGTCGACATGGTTCGCCAGGAACAAGCCGAGCGGCACGCCCGCCACGGTGGACACCGCGAACGAAGCCATCACCGTTCCCATCGCCTGCCCGCGCCGTTCGAACGGCACGACGTCGGCGATCATGGTCTGCACCATCGCCCCGAGGATGCCGCCGAATGCGCCCGCGAGTGCGCGTGCCGCCAGCAGCGTCGCATAGTTCGGCGCCAGCCCGCAGCACAGCGTTGCCAGTATGAACAGCAGGTACAAGCCCAGCACCAGCTTGCGGCGGTCGAAGCGGTCAACGTAGGTTGCCGCGAGCAGGCCGGATGCGCCCGCGGCGAAGGTGTACGACGACAGCAGCAGGCCGAATTCATGCGTGTCGATGTGCAGGGCGCGCGTCAACTGCGGCCCGAGCGGCATCATGATCATGAAATCCAGGATATGCGTGAACTGGATACCGGCGAGGGCCAGCAGGAACAGGCGTTCGGTCTTTTGTGGAAAAGGGGCAGTGTTCAGGGGCACGAATCGGCTTCCATCTGTGTTGGACAGGGAAGCGCTAGCTTAGCAGTGTTCCTTCATCCCTTCCTCGCAGGTGGACACAGTCATTGGGAGCAGTACCCTTTCAGCTTTCCACCTTGCTCTCCGCGAGCGTCGCGTCCTGCAACTCCGGCAGCTTTTCCTTCTCCAGCCATTTGCGGATGCGGCCAGCATCCGCTACACGCGAATACTTGCCCTTGGAATCGAGGAAAACCATTACGATCGGGCGGTCTTCGATGACCGCCTGCATCACCAGGCAGCGTCCGGCTTCGACGATGTAGCCGGTCTTTTGCACGACGATGTCCCAGTCCGGGTTTTTTACCAGGCGGTTGGAGTTCCGGTATTGCAGCGTCCGCCCGCCGGGTTCGACTTCGTACTCGGTGTTGGTCGAATACTCGCGGATGAGCGGATAGCGTTGCGCCGCCAGCACCAGCTTTGCCAGGTCGCGCGGGCTGGAAACGTTTTGGCTGGAAAGACCGGTCGGTTCAACGTACTGTGTGTGGGTCATGCCCAGCGCACGTGCTTTCGCATTCATCGCCGCGACAAATGCGGAAAGTCCGCCTGGATAGTTGCGGCCGAGTGCAGAGGCAGCACGGTTCTCGGAACTCATCAGCGCAATATGCAGCATGTTGGCCCGCGTCAGCGATGAGCCGACGCGCAGGCGCGATGACGTGTGCTTGATGTGGTCGATATCGTCTTTGGTGACGGTCAGCACTTCGTCCATCTTCTGGTGCGCTTCCAATACCACCAGCGCCGTCATGAGCTTGGTGATCGACGCGATCGGCAGCACTGCGTCCGAATTCTTTTCAAACAGGATTTCGGACGTGGCGGGATCCAGTACGAGGGCGGCATTCGACGCCAGATTGAAGGGATCGTCGGTGCGATTTAGCCCGGCGAGGTCGCCGGCGCTCAGTACCGGGCGCGCAACACGCCGGGCCGGCACGCGCGTATAGATCACCTTGCGCTTGCCGCGGACGGTGACGACCTTGCGGATCAGTTTCCCGCGTGCCCGTACAGATGATTTCGCACGATGCCGCGATGCCGTGCGGCGTTTTGCAGAAGACGCGCGCCGGACTTTCTTGCGTTTGCTTGCCGAGGTCTTCTTGCCGGCGGACTTTTTGGCGTGGGCCGTGCTTCCCGAGGTGGTGTTCGCCCATGCTGTCGGTGTCGCGGCAAAGAGATAAAGCAAAGAAATGAATACCGCGAGCACGGCCCGGTCCATGTGCAACTCCCTGATGCTTGTCGCTAGTCAACTTGTAGTGTAACAAGATCATGCTATTCGTCAACACAATTAGCCAGTTAGTGTGCGCAATTAAAGTAATTTCTAGGTATTTTGTTCACGGAACGAGCGGTTGATGCTTCCTCTGCTTGGCGTCGATCACCTGGGTGATCTCCTTCATGACCGAAAACCGGTAGTTCGATGACGGATGCAGGGCCGTGTGGCTGTCGGCTATGTCCGCCGGATATGCCGCTGCCAGCCTTTCCCAAAAGGGGAGCACGGTTTCAATGCCGTATCCGGCCCGGGCCAGCAGGTACAGGGACAGCTTGTCGGCGGTGGCATCCATGACCGGAGAGTAGGGTTTGATCCCGGCATCGATGCCAGGCACGGGAGGCGGCAACCCCGGCTCGCGCAGGCGATCGATCACGGCGCCCATGTCTTCGCGCGCAAACGGCATCAACAGGTTGTGCGCGATTTCCTTTGCCAATACATAGGCGAGCTCTTCGTCATTCCGCACAAATTGCAGCATGCCGCGCGTGACCAGGATCCGGTGGCCATCCGCATAGCTGTTGACACGGTCTGTGTCACCCACCTCGATCGCCATCGCGCATGCCGATGTGAGCGGGATGTCGATTGCCATTCGTATGTCGTCGCGCTTGAAGGTCATGTGCAAGGCGGAGCGGCCTTGCATCTCGGAGCTGACGATCGCCGCTGCAGCATGCTCGGCATTCTGGCCTTGCGGCAGGGGTTCGATTTCCACTGCCAGCAGTACGTCGCCGGTCTGTACGCCCGCGAGTGATGCGCCGCTGCCAGGCAGTACGCTCATGACACGCAGACTGTCATCAAGGCCGAGTGCGCTCTCAGCTTCCGGAGCAAAATCGTCGCCGTACGAGTACTTTGTCTTTGCCGTCAGCCCGAGCAGATTGCGAACATGGCGAGGGCACAATTCGGTGTTGTCGATCAGCAGCGGGGCGACGACGCGGTACACCCTGTCCTGCATCGACACCCACTCGCGCAGTGCCATCGCCATTTCGGGGGAAGCCGGGCGAGATGCGATTGGGGCTGCCCTGGGTGGAGCCGGAACGGCTGCCGCTGCGACCTGCGTTGCTGGTGCCGGAGGCGATTCTCGTTCGGTGACGGGGGCGCGCACAGCGCAGGACGCCAGCAGGAGCAACGATATCCATGGGAGAAAGCGGCTGTAGCGCGGACTACGGTTCTCCCGTCGTTGCAGATCCGGCATGTGACGTTCGGACATGTGCATCATTTGTCGGTGGGCACTTGGCGTGCTCGAAAGGAGTACTTCATGTTGAGGTCATGGAAAAGGCGGGCCCATGCATCGAGCCGGAAGTGCAGGAGCAATCCATTCGCGTTCAGCGAACCCGTTACGATTGCGCCTGCCAGGATGTCGGCAACCACGTCACGAATCCTTTCGCTCACGAGGAGTGCCGGCAAACGGTTGTGTCGTCTTGGTGCCTGTCTTCGAGTGGATCAGGTTGGTGACGTCGACCAGGTTTTTCGAATAGGCGTCGGCGAGACGGTCAACCATGTGTCGAAAGCTGTCGGATTCGGGCTGGTAGCGGTATGTGGCCGGATCGTCGTCGGACGCGAGTATGCCGGCCGAGTGCAATGCCGACAGCAGTTCCTGTGCCGCTTTCTCTCTCATATACAGGCGCTGCGCCACGCGGCGCATGTCCCACGTACGATACGGTTCACTGCGCAATAGCAGCATTGCTTCGAGATAGGGCACGGAGGCGATGCTCGTAAGGATGAAACGCATAACGTCGTCGGGTATCGGTTCCCGAGCCATAATTCCTCGCTGAAAAACCCGATCGTCGGCAAGCTGCCGGCGATCCCTTCGATTCGCGGATTGGGCGGCGAAAAATGCGCCGCAGAATGCCGGAAGGCACGCTTCAAACCGGCTGTGCCTTCCGCGTCAAAATGCCGCGCTCAGTGCGGCATTTTTTCCGGAAGCTCTCCGACACGGACCGGAGAAGCCTCGCGCGGCGGCGGAAGGAACCGTTCCGACAGCGCGTGATAGAGCGGGGTCGGCGACACCAGTTTCGATACCCCGCTGGCAACGACGGTGACCGCCATGAGCGGCAACAGCATGTGGTGGCTGTTGGTCATCTCCATCATGATGATGAAGGACGTGATCGGCGCCCGCGTGACCCCGGACAGATAAGCGGCCATCACGAGCAGGATGACGGCACTGTGCGGAGCGAGCGCGGGCAATAGCGCGGCGATGTTGTCGCCGATTCCTGCACCCACTGCAAGTGACGGTGCGAAGATCCCTCCCGGGATACCGCTGACGGCCGACAACAGCGTTGCCGTAAATTTCGCCGCGCCGAAGTACCAGGGAAGGTTGCCATTGTCCTCGAGAGTACGCCGCGTGACTTCGTAACCGGTGCCGAATACCATGCCGTCCGTCATCACGCCGAGAATCGCCACGACGAGGCCGCATGCGGCGGCAAACACGAGCGGGCGGTTCTTGATGTTCTCGCCCAGGTATGCCGGCAGCTTGATCGACGCCGCCAGCAGGCCACGGCTGAAAAAACCGCCGGCGACACCGCCGACGGCACCGCACAGGATGATCGCAATGATGCCGGAATGCCACTCGAGGAATGCATTCGAGGTGCCGAAATAAGTGTAGTTACCCAGAAGGAATAGCGAGATCAGGCCAGAAAAGACGACGGTCAGCAGGGTGGAACTGTTCGCCTTGAAAACGTGGTTCTTGCTCAGTTCTTCCACCGCGAACATGATGCCGGCCAATGGCGTATTGAATGCCGCGGCAATGCCGGCAGCGCCGCCGGCGAGAATGAAGATGCGGCGCTGCTCTGCGTGCCGGAACGGCCCGCGTCCATAGAAAAAGTGCATGATTGACGCGCCGATCTGCACGGTTGGTCCCTCGCGTCCGATGGAGGCGCCGACCAGGAGTCCGGCCAATGTCATCATGACTTTGCCGATGGCGATGCGCGGCGACAGGAGATTGTGCCGCTTCTTCGGTCCCTTTTCGTCAAGTGCGGCAATGGTTTGCGGAATCCCGCTTCCCGCGGTGCCCGGGAAATAGCGTGCGGTGAAAAATGCAATGAGGGCGAACCCCGCCGGCATGATCAGCAAGGGGGCGAGAGGAAATGCGGAAAATAGCCATTTGTTGACATTGCTGGCATATTCGCTCTGGATTGCCATGAACGCAGCGGTCAGACCGACGATGAATGGGCCGAACACCCATGCCGCACCGTGGTGCCAGAAGTGAAGCGCTTTCGGAAGGAGTTTCATTGAAGGGGCCGGGAGGGGGCAAAACTTATTTCGTGGAAAATGCAAAACTAGCATGTTCCACCAAGAACAACCTATATTCAAGCAAATTATATTGCCTCAAATGTATATTTGGTGCAATATATACCCGGAGCACACGAGATGGCAACAGGAATACCGAAGGGCAAGGCGGATAGATCGTTCCGCGATGCGGAGGGAACGACTCAGATGCATGCATTGAAGAAACTGCGCATTGTGATCCGCGCTGCGCAAAGGCATTCGACCTGGATCGAAAAGCAGTGCGGCGTCAGCGGCGCGCAATTGTGGGTAATGCAGGAATTGCTCGAATCGCCCGGCGTGCGGGTCGGCGAAATCGCCGAAAGACTGGCGATCCACCAGACAACTACCAGCAATCTTCTCGATACGCTGGTGAAAAGCGGTTATGTAGTCAAGACGCGCGACGCAACCGACCAACGCGTCGTCAAATTGCAGCTTTCCGACGAAGGAAGAGCATTGCTGGAACGTGCACCCAAGCCTGCCAGAGGCTTGTTGCCGGAAGCGCTGCTCAAGCTCGACGAAGGTTCGCTGCTGGAACTGAACAAGGGCCTGCAGGCTTTGCTCGAAGTCATCGATCAGGTCGATGAGGCATACGGTCTGCAACCGCTGCCCTTCACGATGTAGTACAACAATGGAATCCCTAGCGATGAGGTTTTTACCGGGCCTCTTCAAGCCCCCTTCACCGGGGGCTTTTTTTCTCTTTAGGGTTTCGCTGGCGCTGCTTTCAATCGCAGTTCCGCATCCGGGCCTCGACTGCCGACGCGTGACATAGTGAGTGCCGTCAGGCATTTCTTGTCAGCAATCCGACCCAGCCCGCGGCAAGGGCATTTCATTTCGCTGATGCATTAGCGTCGGCTCAAGGCCTTTTTTCAGGAGAGACCATGACTGCATTCGAAGCTCCGTCCTACGACACGATGCTTGCTGTTCGAGTTCGGCATTGTTTGCGAAACACCGCTGGAGGAAGTACGGAACGTTCCGGAAATGGTCAGGGAGATCATTGCCGCCAGCGATGCCGACACACGATTCGATCGCGCGCATTTCAAGTCGTATGGCGAGAGCGCGCTGAACTTTGAAGTGATCTATTACGTGCTCGATCCCGACTACAACAAGTGCATGGACATCCTGCAGGAGATCAATTTTTCCTTGTTGCAAAAATTTCGGGAACGCGGCATTTCCTTTGCCTATCCGACACGCGCGCTGCATCTGGCACCGCCCGCCGACCTGAGGTTGGCAGCGATTGCCGATGCGCTGCCAGCGCGTTCAGCGGGAGAGTCGGCGACGCGATGATGAAGGCGTCGTTGGTGCGCGCGCATCATCTGAAATCGGCGTCACGATGTCATAGCGATCATTCGCGATGTCATAGCAATCATTTTTGCTCGCGATACGCAGCGTCATCATGCAATTGCCTGCCGGAGAGGTTATGTGCGCGCGATTTTGACGGTACACTTGCGCCGACACGAGAGAATCGAAACCGGCCAACAATGCCCCGACCTTGGGCAGGATCGCGAAGCGCCCGCCATGCAGAACCGCCAGGTTGCCGGTATCGCATCAATTCAGGATGGAGAAAACATGCAGGATTTTTGGGCAATTGCTTCTCAACTTTCATGGCCGTTCGCACTGGCGGCCGCGTGGATAGTCGGGGAATTCGGACATCGCTGGAGCGGCTTGCCCCGTATCAGCATGTACGGGGTGGTTGGTTTTGCGATGGCAAACCTCTACTCAGGGTTTTCCGCGCAGGCGCAGAGCGGCGGATTCACACTGCTGGCGAATGTCGCCTTCGGCCTGATCCTGTTCGAACTCGGTTACCGCATCAATGTGCGCTGGTTGCGGTCCAATCTTTGGATTGCCGTCACCGGAGTGGTCGAGGCGGTTGCTACGTTTGTGGTGGTCTATCTGGTCGCAAACTGGTACGGCATGCCTTCGATCGCCTCGCTGCTACTTGCGTCATTGGCCATGTCGACATCGCCGGCCGGCATTTTGCGTGTAGTTAACGAAGAAGCCAGTTCCGGTCAGGTTACCGAGCGCGTTTTGCACCTGTCGGCGCTGAATTGCGTTCTGGCGGTGTTCACATTCAAGGTCATCGTCGGTGTCGGCGTGTTTCAGACTTCCGGCAGCCTGTTGAGTGCAGCATGGAACAGCCTCGTGGTGTTGCTTGTGTCGGCAGGACTCGGCGCTCTGTTCGGAATAGCGGTGCCGGGCTTGCTACGGCAATTCGGCAGTCTTGCCCGCGACGCGACACTGGCTTTCGCCATTGCCGTGGTTCTGCTGGTGACGGCGACACAGGCATTCAATTTTTCTTCTGTACTCGCGACGTTGACCTTCGGCATCGTTGCGCGCTACCGCCGCGTCACCCTTAGCCAGACACAACGCAACTTTGGTGTGATGGGTGACCTGCTAACCGTATTGCTGTTTTTCTTCGTTGCGGCCATGCTGGAATGGCACCGTGTGGTGAATGGCATGGGAATCGCGTTGGTCCTGCTCGCAGTGCGATTCACGGTGAAGACGATCAGTGTCGCAATTTTTTCGCATGCCAGTGGAATTTCCTGGCGCAAAGGTGTACTGACCGGTGCGGCATTGACGCCGTTTTCCGTGTTTGCCGTGTTGCTGGTCGAGCAGACGCGCAATCTCGGACTCGGCCTGGTCGACGCGCTTTTCCCGCTGGCGGCAATGGCCTTGCTGCTTGAAGTGGCGGGGCCCGTCATTACCCAACACGCGCTGAAACTGGCCAAGGAAACCCCGGATACAACGGAGCACTGAACATGGCATTGGAACCCTTCAAGCTCTCCGAGTCGCTGACGCTTGGCGTTGAACTCGAACTCCAGCTCGTCAGCCTGAGCGACTTCGACCTGACCAACGCCAGTCCCGACATGCTGGAGCTGTTGAACCGCAAACCTTTTCCCGGCACGGTCACGCCGGAGATCACGGAAAGCATGATCGAAATCGCCACCGATGTGCAGACCACGCATACCGGCCTGATCAGCCAGTTGCAGGAGATTCGCGATGCACTGGTTCGCGCCGGCGACATGCTCAACGTCGGCGTATGCGGCGGCGGCACGCATCCGTTCCAGAAGTGGTCGGAACGCAAGATATTTTCAAAGCCGCGCTTCAAGCAGGTATCCACGTTGTACGGCTACCTCGCAAAGCAGTTCACGGTGTTCGGCCAGCATGTCCATGTCGGCTGTTCGTCCGGCGATGAAGCCTTGTTCCTGCTGCATTCGCTGAACCGTTACGTGCCGCACTTCATTGCCCTGTCGGCGTCGTCACCGTATTTCCAGGGGCGCGACACGCTGTTCAATTCGGCGCGGCTGAATTCGGTCTTCGCTTTCCCGCTCAGCGGGCGCGCCCCTTTCCTGTTGCGCTGGGAAGACTTCGAACGCGATTACTTCCATCGCATGGAAGACACAGGGATCGTGACCAGCATGAAGGACTTCTACTGGGACATTCGGCCCAAGCCTGAATACGGCACCATCGAACTGCGCGTTTGCGACACGCCGCTATCGGTCGATCGCGCCGCGGCGCTTGCCTGCTACCTGCAGGCGCTGTGCCTTTACCTGCTGGAACGCAGCGAAGCGCCGCCCGCCGAGGACGACTATCTCGTGTACAACTACAACCGCTTCCAGGCGTGCCGCTTCGGACTGGACGGCACGATCGTGCATCCGAAGAGCCATGAAACCTTGTCCTTGCGCGAAGATATTCTTACCACACTGCGCAAGATGGAACCGTATGCCGAAAAGCTCGGCGGCGAGGCTGCGCTCGAACACTTGTACAACGCGGCGCACGTCGGCAGCGACGCCAGTTTTCTGCGCCAGGAGTATGAAGGAACAGGCAGTACCGAAGGCGTCGTTGATGCGGCGATTCGCCGTTTCAGAGAAGGTTGCGGCTCATGAGTTTTCGATGAGAAAAATGAAAATCATGAGTGGAAAAGATCTCGTGATTGGTGCAAAATACGTGCACAAAAATCCATCTCTGAAGAGGTGAGGAGACAATGAAGCCCGCATCGTGATCGATGCGGGCTTTTTCATTGGTCGACTCATTGGTCGACAATCGCAAGCGGCTCGCGCGGAAATTGTGCAGGACGACTGACCGCTGCGTCCACGAGCCGTTCGAACGACGGTGCCGGCTCCGGTTTCGATGCACAGACAACAGGCGCACTCCGTTTTCCGTCGAGCGGGAGCGCGTATGCAATCTGCACCGAGTTCGCATTGGTTCCGCCATTCTGTTCCCGGGACAGTTTGAGGTTCCAGTTGTCCCGCGTCAGGTTGAGGTCGAACCTGTCCGCATTGTCGTCCGCACTGAAGCCGCCTTGAAAGCGCGTGCAATTATCGAAACGTTGCGAAAAAGCGATGCGATTGGATGCGAGGTTGTCCTCCCGTTTTCCGGCATCGAGATGGTAGGCAAGCTGGCTCATTTCTCGCCGCAGTTCGATCGACGACAGCGGGGACGGACGCAATCGCATGTTGAACGCGTAACCATTCAGTTTGCCAGGAGCGAGATTGCCCGAACGCATTTCGCCGAGATTGCCGATCTCGGGATCGTCGAGTGCGGTCATGCTGGCTGCTGTCATGTTCGCCTCCACGGTGTAGGCGGTGACGCCGGCACTGGAAAAAAAGCTGTCGGGATTCCAGTATTTCCTCGCGCTGAAGAGATAGCTGTTTTGCAGGATTCCGTTCGACCCCAAATAACCGGGAGACGTACGCAGCTGCGCGCCGGTGATGCGCAGCCGCAAATTGCGGCGCGGCGCATACACGCCATTGAGAATGATCTCCGAATATTCATTCTGCCTGGTATAGGCGCCGCCCGCGCCGAAATTGTTTGTCAGCTTGCGTGCATAGTCGATGCTCAGAGCGGGATGCAAGCCGATGTCATGGTCGACTTGCGCACGCCATTTTTCGATGGGCGTGTCGTAGCCCAGTGCCGCTTGCTTCTCCGCCAGATTGAAGCCCCAAGGTGTGGCATTGCTTGCACCGGGCAAGTCTGGCAGTTCCTGGCCGGAGCCATCGGGAACAAGCTGAAGGCTGTCCGCGTGGGCCGGGATCGCACAACAACCCAGCATCGCGGCGATCAGCGGCGAGGCAACGGTAACTCGAAAATGCATGCAGAAATGTCGAAAGGCAGCAGGCATATTTGGCAACCGCCGACTTCGAGGCACCATATTTGGCGCAGCGTTTTGCAAGGTGCAAAGCAGGCAGTTCGGGGTGGGGATGACCGACATTATATTTCGCCCGAGGCCGTTCGAGATGCTGCAATGCTGCAATTTCTCGCGAATCTCTTCATGCGATGCCGATTCGTGACCGGTCTTGCTTGTCGCATGAACATGATCGATGCATGCAAGACTGGCGAGCGAAGGAGTTTCAAAGAAATGAGCTGCAAAATGGGTTGCACACCGCAACAGAAAAATGCCGCCGCGAGCACGCGTCAGTGACGCCGCAGTAGCAGCAGCACCGCAATCACGGCAAAGCCCGCTCCGGCTTCGAACGTGGCCGAAGCGCCGATCCTGTCCCAGAGCAACCCCGCCACGACGCTGGCCGCCAGCATTGCCACCCCGCTGGCAAGGTTGAACAGGCCGAAGGCTGTTCCCCGCAACGCCGGAGGTGCGGTGTCGGCAACCATCGCAGCCAGCAGGCCTTGCGTCGCCGCCATGTGCAGGCCCCAGAATACGAGCCCGCAGGCGACCCACCACAGGCTGGAACCGTACGCGAGCAGCAGGTCGGCCGCAAGCAGCGGCACGATGCCGGCCAGCAGCAACGTGCGGTGACTGATCTTGTCAGCCAGTTTGCCCAGTGGATAGGCAAACAATGCATACACCGCATTCATCAGGACCAGCACCAGCGGCACCAGCGCCAGGGCCAGGCCGAGTTGTTGTGCGCGCAGCACCAGGAATGCCTCCGAAAAGCGTGCGAGCGTCAGCACCGCACCTGCCCCGACCACCCACCAGTAGGACGGCGGAAGCAATTTCAACGCAGTGCGAGAAATCGGGAAGGCCGGCTTCTTCGCGGAAGCCCCCCGCGCGGGTTCGCGTACCCCCAGCACCAGTGTCGCAACGGCCAGGAAGCCGGGCAGTACCGCAACCCAGAACACGGCGCGGAAATCATTTGCCCACAGCAGCATCAGGCCCATGGCCGCCAGTGGTCCGACGAATGCGCCGACCGTGTCGAGCGACTGGCGCAACCCGAACGCCGCACCGCGGATGGCCGGATCGGTGACATCGGCGACCAGTGCGTCCCGCGGTGCTCCGCGTATTCCCTTGCCGATGCGGTCAAGAAAGCGTGCACCCAGCACCCAGCCGATGCCCGACGCCATTGCAAACAGCGGCTTGGTGGCGGCGCCAAGCGAATAACCGAACACCGCCAGCCATTTGCGCTTGCCGACATAGTCGCTGATGACGCCGGAGAACAACTTGGAAATGAGGGCGGTTGCCTCGGCAATGCCTTCGACCAGCCCCACCGTGGTCGCACTGGCGCCCAATACGACGGTCATGAACACGGGCAGCAGGCTGTGGATCATTTCCGACGAAATATCCATCAGCATGCTGACAAAACCCAATGCCCAAACGGTAGGCGGTATCCGGTGCTGCGCAATACTGGTCTTCTGCTGGGGCATGGTTTGAAGTGTTTGCGGAATTTTGTGGACAATGTAACAAATTGTGTCGGGAATGTTTCTTCCAGACACCACGGAATTCGGGAATTCCCGTTTTTGTTGGTAGAATCAAGTACTTAACTCAATAATGAAGGTGCATGATGCTGTACCCAGAACTATTCAAATCGCTAGAGCAGGTCCGCTGGAACATGGAAAAGGATATTCCCTGGGACCAGTTCGACGCCTCCAAATTAACGGATGAACAGGCACAGACGATCCGGATGAACGCTATCACCGAATGGTCCGCCTTGCCTGCGACTGAAATGTTTCTCCGTGACAACCGGGGAGACAGCGACTTTTCCGCATTCATGTCGGTCTGGTTCTTCGAAGAGCAGAAGCATTCGCTCGTTTTGATGGAGTACCTGCGCCGTTTTCGTCCCGACCTGGTGCCGACCGAGGAAGAGCTGCACAACGTTCGCTTCGAATTCGACCCTGCACCGCCGCTTGAGACGCTGATGCTTCACTTCTGCGGTGAGATCCGCCTCAACCACTGGTATCGCTGCGCCTCCGACTGGCACACCGAACCGGTGATCAAGCAGATCTACAAGATCATCAGCCAGGACGAAGCCCGCCACGGCGGCGCCTACCTGCGCTACATGAAGAAAGCCCTCAACGAAGTAGGCGACACGGCCCGCGCCGCATTTGCGAAGATCGGCGTGCTGATGGCGTCGGCCCGCCGCACCGAAAAGCCGCTGCACCCGACCAACCTGCACGTGAACGAAAAGCTGTTCCCGAACGACACCGTGCAAAGCCGCCTGCCCGACCCGAACTGGCTGGAGCGCTGGCTGGACGGCCAGATCAAGTTCGACGGCGAATGGGAAAAGAAGGTCATCGACCGCATCCTGCATAACATGTCGCTGTTGTTCGAACGTACTTTCGAGTCGGTGCAGGACCTGAACCGCTATCGTAAGGAAGTCACTACGCGTCTCGGAGCCGGCGGTCTGAAACCCGCAGCCTGAGTTCGCGGCGGCTCGCCGCGCTACACTACAGGCCGCAAGCGTCTTGCTTGCGGCCTTTTTACCTTATATGCCTGACTTCGAAAAGAAAATCTGCGCGCGCCCCGACCTGCAGCAGCGCATTGCCCTTCTGCCCAAGCCGGTCGTGCTGACCAATGGCGTCTTCGATATCCTGCACCGCGGCCACGTCACCTACCTTGCACAGGCGCGCGAACTCGGCGCGTCGCTGGTGGTCGCAGTCAATACCGACGCCTCCGTCAGGCGTCTCGGCAAAGGTGATGATCGGCCCATCAATTCCTGCGACGACCGCATGGCGATTCTGGCCGCGCTGGAAGCGGTCAGCATGGTAGTGCCCTTCGACGAAGACACTGCGCTCGAAGTGGTGCGGGAAGCGCAGCCGGAGGTCTATGTAAAGGGCGGCGACTACGACATGACCGCGATTCCGGAAGGGCAGGCGGTTGCAGCCTACGGAGGTCGCGCCGTCGCCATCGAATTCGAACACGATCGCTCGACGACAAGATTGTTGTCGAAGGTCAAGAGTACATAACGGAGGGCCCGATGAAGGTCGTTCCTCTGGTCGAAGTGACGCGCGGCGAGTGCGTGGAATCCATCCATTTCGGCGCGGTCGCGGTTGTCAATACCATGGGGCGGGTGCTGTACTCGGCGGGCGACCCGGATTTTCTCACTTTCACGCGCTCCACCATCAAACCGTTCCAGGCCTTGCCTTTTCTGCGCGACGGCGGCCCCGACCGGTTCGGCTATGGCAGCCGCGAGATCGCGCTGCTGTGCGCAAGTCATTCCGGCGAAGCCATGCATACCGACATAGTGCAGGCGATGTTGCACAAGGCAGGTTGCGACGAGGGCCATTTGCGCTGCGGCTGTCATATCCCTTTGCATTACACGGCACTGGGCGTGCCGCCGCCTGCCGGTGAGCGTTTCAATCAGCTGCATAACAACTGCAGCGGCAAGCATGCCGGGTTTCTCGCTTATTGCGTGCAGCATGGACTGCCACTCGACACTTATACCGATCCTGACCATCCTTTGCAGCGAGCGGTGCGGCAATGCCTTGCCGATATCACCGGCGTTGCCGAAGCCGGGCTGATGATGGGCATCGACGGTTGCTCCGCGCCGAATTACGCGTTGCCGCTGTCGCGTCTGGCATATGCTTACGCGCGTCTCGCCACGGGAGGCGAGGAAGCGCCGTACAGCGGATCGATGAATACCCTGTTCAATGCCATGACCGCGCATCCGGAACTGGTTGCCGGCCCCGGACGCGGCGATCTTGCATTCATGCAGGCGGCGCCGGGAGACTGGGTTGCCAAGGGCGGCGCCGAAGCCGTGCAGGCAATCGGCATCCGTTCGGCCGGTCTCGGCATTGCCGTCAAGGTCGTCGACGGCAATATGCGGGCCTTGTATCCGGCCGTCATCGCGATCCTGCATCAGCTCGGCCTGCTGGAATATGCTGACGCTTCGCCGCTGGCATCCTGGCAACGGCCCCGGCTTCGTAACTTCAGCGATCTTCCTGTCGGAGAAATCCGGCCCGTCGTGAAGCTGGCAAAGACCTGATCCGGTGCGCCGATCGGGGGTCAGTGGCTGTGCTGCGCGCCGCTGCCGTCCATGCCGCCTTTCTTGACGCCTTCCACCTTCACCGATACTTCGGTTTTTCCTGCCTTTTCAAAAGTCAGCGTGAGCGGAAACGTATCGCCGGCTTTCAAGGAGTGCTGCAGGCCGATCAGCATCAGGTGATAGCCGCCGCCCGGCTTCATCTCGACTTTCGCGCCGGGCTGCAATTCGATGGAACCGACTTCGCGCATCTTCATCACATTGCCCTCCATCGACATGGAGTGCATCTGTACCGACTTCGCAACCGGCGAACTGGCCGAGACAAGTTTGTCTGTCGTCTTGCCCTGGTTTTCGATCATCAGGAAGGCGCCGGCGGACGGTTGCAGAGGCGCGGTCGCACGGGCGTAGGGGTGGTCGATATGCAAGTCCTGCAGCTTGTAGTCATGCGCCTGGCTGGCCGAGCTGAGAGCAAGTGCCGCGGCGATGAAGAGTGAACGTCTTTGCATGATGGTCCTTTGGTTCAGAAGCAAGAAAATTAACAGCCGCCGGCGAAACCGTTCTGTCGCCATGCTTCATAGACGACCACGGCCACGGTGTTCGATAAATTCAGACTGCGGTTGTCGGGACGCATCGGCAGGCGTATGCGTTGCGCCGCCGGAAAGGCATCTCGAAGGGTGGGTGCCAGGCCTCGCGTCTCGGAGCCGAAAACGAAGACATCTCCCGGGCGGAACGCAACGCCCGCGAACGCCGTCGAGCCATGCGTGGTGAGTGCAAACATGCGTTGCGGATCGGGCAGTTCGCTGTCAAGGAATGCCTGCCAGTCGCGATGTACCTTCATCGTCGCATAGTCGTGGTAATCGAGTCCGGCCCGGCGCATTTTCGCGTCATCCAGCGGAAATCCGAGCGGTTCGATCAGATGCAACTGCGCGCCTGTGTTCGCGCACAAACGGATGACGTTTCCGGTATTGGGAGGGATTTCCGGTTCGACCAGGACGACGTGAAACAAGCCTTGCTCCTTTTCTATTGCGGCGCGGTACGCGCGAATACGAGGTTGGTGACACGCCGTGCACCGAAGCGCTTGAGCGTGGATGCGATCTCGTTCAGCGTTTCGCCTGTCGTCATGACATCGTCCACGACGCCGACATGCGCGCCGCGCAAACGATCGATCGCTGCGGCTGGCACGACGAAAGCACCCCGGATATTGCGATGACGTTCGTCGGGATGCAACAGTGCCTGCGCATGTGTGTCGCGCTGGCGAACGATGATGCGTGCGTCGAGCCGCGCGCCGAGTGAACGCGACAGGGGGCGCGCGATTTCGAGTGCCTGATTGAAGCCGCGTTCGACAAGACGTCGCGGGCCGAGGGGCACTGCCGTCAAATGGGTCGGTTCGTCGCCGGGGCTTGCTTCACGGCATGTGTCATGCAGCAGATGGGCCAGCAAGGGAGCCAATGCCAGCCGATTGCCGAATTTGAGTGCAAGGACCAGTTGGTCGACCGGCGCCGCATAGTCGGCCGCCGCCACTGTTGCATCGAACGCGGGCGGATGCTTCAGGCACGCACCGCACACCGCCGCGGCTTCATCCGCCAGGGGGATTGCGCAGCACGAGCAACGGTGTCGCCGGTTCGCAAAAAACTGAGCGCGGCATCCGTTGCACATGGCACTTTCGCTGTCGGCTCCGCATACCGCGCAGGAACACGGAATGGCGGCCGGCAAGCGGGCAAGCATGTGCTGGGACCAGCGGCGCAGATGGGAAAGCATCGGGACAGGCAGGCGATCAAACGTGTAAACTGCTCGCATTATCTCATTGCATTCGCCGGATTTCCTTTTGTCCTCATCTTCATCCTCCGATACCAGGTCGAGCGGCCCGATCGATGTGCGCGTCGTGCGCAAACTGTTTGCATCGCCGGCGCGCGTTGCCGATTCGGAATTTCTCCGCAGGGAAGTCGCCAGTCGCATGCACGAACGGCTCGCGCTCGTGAAGATCGCTCCGACCCGCGTGCTCGATCTGGGATGCGGCGACGGTGCGGATCTGCCGCTGCTGCAGGAGCAATACCCTGCTGTGGAAGTGATCGGCGTCGATGCCTCACTGCACCAGCTCGTTGCGGCAGTGTCCAGGCAGCGGAGCGCGATGTCGTCCGTGAATCGGCTGCTCGGCAAATGGATGCCGGCAAGGATCGCCCCGGGTTTCGCATTGCGGCCCGCCATGGCGTGCGGCGATTTCGGCCGCCTGCCGTTAAGGAACGCGTGCGCCGACCTGATCTGGTCGAATCTCGCCTTGCACTGGCATCCGCAGCCGGACCAGGTGTTTGCCGAATGGCGGCGTGTGCTGCGCGTCGACGGTCTGCTGATGTTTTCCTGCTTCGGGCCCGATACCTTCAAGGAATTGCGCGCCGCCTTCGGCGAGGCCGACTCCTCCGCCCACGCGCTTTCATTTGTCGATATGCACGACTTCGGGGACATGCTCGTGAACGCCGGTTTCTCGACGCCGGTGATGGATATGGAAACCATTACCGTCACTTATGAGTCCATTGACAAGTTGATGGCCGACGCGAGGGCATGGGGCGGCAATCCCTTACTGACGCGCCGTCGCGGGTTGTTGGGGCGCGATGCATGGGCGCGGGTTGTCGAGGTGCTTTCGCGTATGCGACGCAGCGATGGCAAGTTCCCGCTCACGTTCGAAGTCGTTTACGGTCACGCGTTCCGGCCAGCATCTGCGACAACGTCCGCCGGAGAGGCGATCGTGCGATTCGATCCGCGCGGAAAAAATCACCGTTAACACTTGCGCAACGATGTGGGCCACGTCGTCAGACAAACTTCGGGTACAGGTTTGCTGCAATGCGTCAGGAGAATGGTCGAAACGGCAATTTTTTCGGTGGATGTTGGCGCCCGCAAAGCCTTGCGTGCCGGTGCATCGCGCATTCTTGTAAGACGTTTTTCCGCTTGATAACCGGCCAAGTTCCGCCTTATACTTCCGTGGTTTTGCGCAACGCCCGCATCGTCCCAGATGCTGTTGTCCGGTGATACCCCATGGCTGTGCGCGAATGGACCCTGAAACGCAATTGCTCGATGTCGCCGCGCCAGCTGACGCTGGTCTATGCGGCCTTGTGCACGACATCGCTCACGATTGCAATTGTTTTTGCGGTACGCGGCGCCTGGTACGTATTCGGTTACGCTTGCCTGGAGTTGTTGGCGATGGGAACGGCTTTTTTCCTGTATGCTCGCCATGCAAACGACCGGGAGCATATCGAACTGATGGAAGGTTGCCTGCTGGTGGAGTTGATTCAGAAGGAGCAAGTGCGTCAATTCAGGCTGGATCCGCGCAGGGTGCGTGTCGAGCCGCCTGTTGAGAGCCGCAAGCTGGTCATTCTGGAATCCGGGAGCATGACGGTCGAAGTGGGCCGGTTTTTGACGGAATGGAAACGGCGTGAGTTCGCGCGAGAGTTGCAGAGCGCACTGGCGTCGCTAAAACGAACAGAATTCCAATTTTAGGTTTTGAGGAAATTATGAGACTTGCGAAGCGCCTTCAATCGTTGATGCTCGGTGCGTCGCTCCTGGCGGCCGGATTGCCGTCATGGGCGGTGGTTGACAGCCCCGGCGGCCCCGCCGTGCGCCAGTTGAACTTCCAGCCGCCGGTCACCCGGATCGCGGAAGAGATCTACTCCCTGCACACCCTGATGCTGATCATCTGCCTCGTGATCTTCGTCGCCGTGTTCGGGGTGATGTTCTATTCGATCCTCAAGCATCGCCGGTCGGTCGGCCACAGGGCGGCAACTTTCCACGAGAGCACCGCCGTTGAAATCGCCTGGACCATCGTTCCGTTCCTGATCGTGATCGGCATGGCGCTGCCGGCGACCAAGACCGTGGTCGCGATGAAGGACACCTCGAACGCCGACATCACCATCAAGGCCACCGGCATGCAGTGGAAGTGGGGCTACGACTACCTGAAGGGCGAGGGCGAAGGCATCTCCTTCCTGTCCGCGCTGTCCACGCCGCGTGAGCAGGTGGTTGATCCGACCAAGGTGAAGAACGACAACTACCTGATCGAAGTCGACAACCCGGTCGTGGTTCCGGTCAACAAGAAGATCCGTATCGTGACCACCGCCAATGACGTGATCCACGGCTGGACCGTCCCGGCTTTCGGCGTCAAGCAGGATGCCATTCCCGGTTTCGTACGCGATACCTGGTTCCGCGCCGAAAAGATCGGCACCTATCGCGGCCAGTGCGTCGAACTGTGCGGCAAGGAACATGCGTTCATGCCCATCGTCGTCAACGTGGTGAGCGATGAAGACTACAAGAAATGGGTCGATGGCAAGCAAAAGGAAATGGCTGCGATGGCCGACGATCCGAACAAGACCTGGACGATCGATGAGCTGAAGCAGCGCGGTGAAAAGGTCTATGCAGCGAATTGCGTCGCCTGCCACCAGGCAACCGGCAAGGGTGTTCCCGGCGCTTTCCCGGCGCTCGACGGCTCGGCGATCGTCAACGGTCCGCGGGCAGGCCAAATCAATATCGTGCTGAACGGCAAGGGCGGCATGCCGCCGTGGAAGGGTGTGCTGTCGGATACCGACATCGCTGCTGTCATCACCTATACCCGCAACAGCTGGGGCAACAAGGCCCAGGAAAACATTGTTCAACCGGCTGAAGTGCTGGCTGCGCGCAAGTAATTGAATTAGGAGATTGAGATGAGCACCACCGCAGTCGATCACGCACACGATCATTCTCACGATCACGCGCACGACCATCCGCACGGCTGGCAACGCTGGCTGTTCGCCACCAACCACAAGGACATCGGCACGCTGTACCTGTGGTTCTCGTTTATCATGCTGCTGTCCGGCGGCACGCTGGCGCTGCTGATCCGCGCCGAGCTGTTCCAGCCCGGCCTGCAACTGGTGCAGCCCGAGTTCTTCAACCAGCTGACCACCATGCACGGCCTGATCATGGTGTTCGGCGCGATCATGCCGGCCTTCGTCGGCTTCGCCAACTGGATG
>CBIHRJ010000087.1:0-19569 GCA_966212445.1 uncultured Noviherbaspirillum sp.
CCACTCTCGCTTCGGTACAGTCGAAGCATAGACAAGGAAAATTAAGTCAGACTTAAGGGGCTTAAGATTCGGATTTATTGATCGAAGACGACTGACACCTTCAGTCCGCCCAGTCGGGAATCGCCGAGTTCGACGCGGGCGCCGTGCTGCTGCGCCACGTTGAGGACGATTGCCAGGCCGAGGCCGCTGCCGGTCTGCTCGCTGACATTGCGCCGATAGAAGCGATCGAACACGCGCGGCCTGTCGTTTGCGGGAATGCCCGGGCCGGAATCCTCGATCGCCAGCTCCACCCTGCCCGTGTGCTGCTCCAGGCTCGCCTGCACTGAACCGCCCTCCGGCGTATAGCGGACAGCATTGTCAAGCAGGTTGCGCGCGAGGATGCGCAAGCTTGCCGGGTCCGCATCGAGCATCAGCTTTTCCGGCGCATTCAACTCGATGCCGATGCGACGCGCCTGCGCCATCACGAATACGTCGGCGATGGCTTGACGCATCAGTTCCGCAAGATCGACGGGCTGGCGTTCCGGTATGCGGTCGTTGGGATCGGTCTGGGCGGCCGTCAGCAATTGTTCGATCAGGTGCGTGGCGCGATCGATGCCTTCGTGCAGCTTGCCGAGCGCCTCTTTCCTGGCCGCTTCGTCGGGCGCGCGCGCCAGCAGCTGGAGTTGCAGCTTCAAAGCGGTCAGCGGCGAGCGCAGTTCGTGCGCGGCGTCGGCGACGAAGGCTCGCTGGCTGGCGAATGCGCGCTGCAGACGTCCGAGCAGGGAATTGAGCGCCTTGACCACCGGCGCGATTTCGCTCGGCAGCCCTGCTTCGCTGACTCTTTCCAGGCTGCCGGCGTCTCGCTTGCCGACTTCGCGCGCGAGGCGGCGCAACGGCAACAGCGAACTGCCGACCAGCCACCAGATCAGGAGCGCCATCAGGGGCGCAAACCCGAGCAGCGGCGCCAGGCTGCGCCAGGCCGCATTGGCTGCGAGGTCCCGCCGCAGGTCGAACGGCTGCGCCACCTGGATGATGCGGTCGTGCGTCGCGATGGCGTACACGCGCCACATCTGATTGCCGGCATTGATGTTGGTAAAGCCGAGCATGGCGCGGGTGAACAAGGGGTCGCCCGGGTGCGACAGGTAGAGCATGGTGCCGTTGGCGGTCCAGATCTGCACCACCACGTTGGGCGGTTCCTCGTCGAGCCGGAAACTGGGCACCGACGCCACGCCCTGGTCGCGCAGCGACAACGCGATCTGCCGCAACTGGTAGTCGAACAGTTCTTCGTTCTCGGCAAGCGCCTGGCGGTAGGTAACGACGCCGATTGCCAATGCGGTGACGATCGCCGCCAGCAGCAGCAGGACCGACAGCCTGGTGCGCAGCGACTTCATGCCGGCTTGTTCGTCTTCGGCACGAAGTAGCCGACCCCGCGCACGTTCTGGATGAAATCGCTGCCAAGCTTGCGGCGGGCGCCGTGGATGTGGACTTCGACCGTGTTGCTTTCCACTTCCTCGCCCCAGCCGTAGATGCGTTCCTCCAACTGTGCGCGCGACAGGATGGCGCCGGGACGCAGCATCAGCGCCTCGACGAGCGCATATTCGCGGGCGGACAGCAGCACCGGCTTGCCGTCGCGCGTCACCTCGCGCGTCGCGGGATTGATGCGCACGCCCAGCACTTCGATTTCGGGTTCCGCATGGCCGGCGCTGCGGCGCAGCGCGGAACGGATGCGCGCTGCCAGTTCGTCCATGTCGAAGGGCTTGACCACATAGTCGTCGGCGCCGGCATCGAGGCCACGGATGCGGTCGTCGACGCCGTCGCGGGCGGTGATGACGATGACCGGCGTGTTGGCCTTGCGCTGCCGCAGCTCGTGGAGAACATCGATCCCGTCCTTGCCGGGAAGGCCGAGATCGAGAAGAGCCAGATCGACATGTTCACTGGCCAGCACCCCTTCGGCAGCGCGGCCGTCGCGCACCCAATCGACGGCGTAGCCTTCCTGCAGCAAAGATCTGCGCACGGCATCGCCAATCATCGGGTCGTCTTCAATTACCAGAATTCGCATCCTTACCTTCCGAACCTTGTCCTTGACACTATCCGGACCTCAACCGCGGACTTGTGGTGCAAGCGCAGTACGCCAGCCCGGCAAAAACCGCCATAGCACGCCGGACACAACAATGCCGGCCGCTACGTCGATATACCAATCGCCAATATCGGCCGTCCTGTACGGGAAAAAGCCCTGAACGCGTTCGTCAAGCGCCCCCATTGCTGCAATCGCCACACAGGTAACCAACGCTTGCAGCGCCGGCCGGGTCGCGATTCCGGTAAACAGAAGGAACGCAATGCACGCATAGGCACCGAAGTGAAGAAGGAAGCCGGGCGCGAGAACACCCATTTCCTGTCTTGCGCCCGGAATCGACCCAAGAACGAGAATCAGCAGGTACAGCACGATCGCCAGGCGCAGACGGGCTGTCCGGTAACGCGCATCGATACAAAGTTGAAATAGACGCATTGCCTAATGCCTGAAGACGGTAAGGATAAATCCTCGCCCGCCCCCGCCCTCACCATGTCGCGTTTTCTCAATGAGGTGGCATTTTAAGCGATTCCAGCCAGGTAATCATCCGGACGACCTGAACCGACATGCGTCCGGACAACGGGAATCGTCTTTGTTATCGTGCTTCCAGACAAGCCTGCCGAAAGTTTGCAGAAGCCTGGTCAAAGATGCGTTTGCGCAGTTCGCGCCGGCGAAGACCTCTGCTTCGGTGTCGGGATTTCATTGCTGAAATCGGCTTTTCCGGGAATGGAACCGAGACAACGTAACAGCCGCGACAGGTCGTCTCCGCAGCGTAATTTTTCCAGAATTGATCGTAATTGAAGAATACGCCGTTGTCCTTCGGTTTGCAGAAGGCGACCGAAATCTGCTCTCGGTGCCCGACACCCGCAATTTTTCGCACGTCCAGCAAAAGTGCGATGGCTTGCGCAGCGGACAGCAAAAGATGGACCGGTGCGGTGTCGTAGCAGATCTTTGTCGCCTGTCGTATCAGGTCGATACCTCCGGCGATGCCCTGCACATTCGAGATCAGAAGCACCTGTTCCCCGTCGAGGTCAACAAGACAGCCGGGGACGATGGTGAATGTGATCGTATAGATCGTGATGCATTCGCACTTGAATGCCAGGCGCAGGTCACCTTCATAGTCGTACTCCTTCGGAAAGTCGAGATGTATTCCGAACAAGCGGTCATCAAGCCTCTCCTGCCACAAACGGTGACCCTCGTTGTGAAGGCGCCGCAGGAAATCCCTGCGGACGCGGTTTTTCAAATGTCCGTAGTGATTGATCAGGATGTGCAAGCGGTCCCTGGTATCGAAACTGTGTGCGAGGTAGTCAGAGCGGAGCGACTTCGACAGCAGGCTGGGATGTCGGTGCGTCAGCTCTATTACATGCGGGTGCGTCATGATACGAAACAAAGCGACATAGCCGGAAAAATTGGTCACAAGCCGAACCAGGCCGCGGAACTTCCGCACCACTCCCTTGCGCCGGGCTTGCGTGCACTCGACGCGGATCATGCTCAACGTCGAAGTACACATCAAGCGGACGTATTCCCATCGTCGCCGCCCTTCCCGCCGGGCCTCGGTCGGCAGATCGTCCGGTTGAACTGATCGACTCATGACAAGGATTCTCTCAAGTTGGGAGCATGTAAAACGATTTCAAGGTAAATAGCCATCCGCAGCCTCGTTGTAGATTCTGTCTATCGTGCGCAAGGCTCTCGCCAGATTCGACGAGGTGCAGAGAAGCCAGTAATGATTCCCGCCGAGTTTGCGAGCGTAAATTTCCACCACCGTTCTAGGAAGACCGAACAGCCCTTTGCCGACGCCAACGTTCAGGAGCATGAAATCGAAACCGAGGTTTCTCGAACTCAACTTCACAACACCCTTGCGCATTGCTTCCGCCGGCTCGCCGGCGCGCTGGCCGTTGGCAAGGCGTATATCGTAAATGCACGTTCTCCTGACATCCGACGGGTCAAACCGCGAACGCAGGCGGTCCATTTCGACCCTGGTGAAAGGCTGGCATGGAATATGTCCGCTCATCGTTTCCATCATGATTCCACCTTCGATGATTGATTCCTGAGACGCTGCCTGAGAATGCAGCCCGATCTTCAATGCTCATTTTCCCCCACCTCCCATTGCGATCCGGCGCGCAGCATATCCTGTCTGCCGAACCTGTTAATAAGCGTTGTTTCCTGTCCATCCCTTGAAGGCTGTCCAGACGATGATTTTCAGGTCCAGCCACAAGCACCAGTTTTGGATGTAGTGCATGTCGAACTGCACCCGCCTCGCCATTTTCTCCATGGTGTCAGTCTCTCCGCGAAAGCCGTGGATCTGCGCCCAGCCGGTAATGCCCGGCTTCACACGGTGCCGCTGCATATAGCCGTCCAGCAGATCGCCATACATTTCGTTATGCTGCACCGCGTGCGGGCGCGGGCCGACGATCGACATTTCACCTTTCAGGACGTTGATGAACTGAGGCAATTCGTCGAGACTGGTTCGACGAATGAACTGGCCGATGTTGGTAATACGGCTGTCATGCTTGCTTGCCTGCGTGACGGTATCCGGGTCGGATTCCTGGTGAATTTTCATGCTGCGGAACTTGTAGATCATGAACGTCTTGCCGTTGAGTCCGTTCCGGGCCTGCTTGTACAACACTGGCC
The DNA here is from genome assembly GCA_966212445.1 of uncultured Noviherbaspirillum sp. Classification (GTDB taxonomy): domain Bacteria; phylum Pseudomonadota; class Gammaproteobacteria; order Burkholderiales; family Burkholderiaceae_D; genus Noviherbaspirillum. The sequence continues at coordinate 4,679 of CBIHRJ010000087.1, forward strand.
CGGGCGACGTCACTTTGATGGCAACAGCGATCACTGCGAACAGCGGCGCCAGCAGAAAAAGCGCAACCAGTGCGAACAAGCGATCGAAGGCCTCCTTGGCCAACGCTTCAAGGCCGTAATTGCGTGGATAATTGAGTTCCACCACGGGGACTCCCAGGAATTCGACAATCTTGTGGCTGAAGATCCGGATACTGAAGGCATCGGGGACAAAGCGGATATCGACCAGGGTATTGCGAAGCAGGAACTGCAACTGCTGCAATTTGGCCGACATGTCGATGGGAAGGGTGATCCAGATCTCGTCGATGTCGTTCGCGACAACATACGCGTGGATGTCTTCCATTCGAGAAATTGAGCCGACACCCCCTGTCCTACCGGCCCAGGCCACTTCTTCCGGGTCGGAGTACACTGCCCTGACATCGTAGCCGAACCAGTCCTGTTGCAGCGCGCGCCGGTGCATTTCCTGACCGGTACGTCCATACCCGACAATCACCACCCGCCTGGTGTTGATCCCGTACTGCTGTCGAAGATAACGAAGCAGATAGTAGGCGGTAAGTCTGAACGCGGACAGAAAGCTCAGGCCGCAAAAGAACCAATAAACGATCCAGATGCGTGAAGGGTCGCCCGCCTCTTTGAGAAAAATGCTCAGCACCAAGCCCGTTATCAGGATTCCGCCCCAGGTCAACGACAGCCTTCCGACAATATGCGTAATCGAGCGCCCCCGCAGCGACGTCTGCAGATCCCCCATCGGAAACCCGAAGAACAAAAGAACGCTGCAGGTGTAGAGCAGAATGGCATAGATCGGCGCCTGCTCCTGCAGCGGTTCCTGAAAGCGCAGGAAGCTGGCGGTTTGTGCTGCGAGGGACAGGACGATGACTTCGCTGAACCGTCTCGAAATATCAAATACCCATTGGTCTACAGAGCGTTCCATGTCTCGACTCCGGTTTTGGCCATCTTCCCATAGCGATCCGACGTTGAGTTGAGGTATGGTCGACGCCTCAAAGCCGCCATACCGTGACGCCTGCCGCTTCCAGCCTTACCGTATTGAGGGCTGCCTTGACGTCGGTGAAGCACCCGCCGTCGACCAGCTTGTCCATGAACTGATCTGCCCGCATGTCCCGATATTCATCATGGGGAACCGCGGCCACGATCGCCTCTGCCCGAGGAAGCTCATCCCAGGCCCTGAGCGCTATGCCGTACTCGCGACTGGCCTCTTCCGGCTGAACCCGGGTATCGTGGACGAACACGTCGGCGCCAAAGGCTTCGAACTCGCGGATCACGTCAACAACCTTGGAGTTCCTCAGGTCGGCGCAATTCTCCTTGAATGAAAGACCGAGCACATTGATGCGGGCGCCCTTGCGAAAATTTCCGGCTGCGATCATGCGCTTGATCGTCTGTTGCGCAACGTACTTTCCCATGCCGTCATTGATGCGCCGTCCGGCAAGGATGACCTGCGGGTGGTACCCGAGCATTTCCGCCTTGTGGGTCAGGTAGTACGGATCGACGCCGATGCAGTGGCCGCCGACCAGGCCGGGAAGGAATTTCAGAAAATTCCATTTCGTCCCGGCAGCATCCAGCACCTCTCTGGTGTCGATGCCCATTTTCTCGAAGATGATGGCCAGTTCGTTCATCAGTGCGATGTTGAGATCGCGCTGGGTGTTCTCAATCACCTTGCACGCTTCGGCGACCTTGATGCTGGAGCAACTGTGCACGCCCGGTCTGACAATCATTTCATAGAGTTGTTCGACCTTGCGCAACGTCTCCGGCGTATCGCCCGACACCACTTTCACGACATTGCTCAGGCAATGCGAACGATCACCCGGGTTGATGCGCTCCGGCGAGTAGCCGACATTGAAATCGCGCTTCCACACCTTTCCGGATGCGCGTTCCAGAGCGGGAACACAAACGTCTTCCGTAACGCATGGATAGACCGTCGACTCGTAAATGACGATCGCGCCGTCCTTCATGTGCCTGCCGATGACCTCGCTGGCGGCCACCAGCGGACCGAGATCCGGCATGTGCGCCTCGCCCAGCGGAGTCGGCACGGCGACGATCACAAAATCCGCTTCCGAGAGACATGCGGGGTCGCTCGAATATTCGGCAAACGCCGCTTCACGCATGGCATGTTCCGGAATTTCCCGCGACGGGTCGATGCCCTGCCGGCATTTCTCGACCTTGTATCCTGCCACGTCAAAGCCGATTGTTTGCACCAACTTGCCGAACTCGACCACAAGTGGAAGGCCGACGTATCCCAATCCCACTACTGCAATAACCATATATCCTCCTCCGTTCCCAAAGCCGGCATTGCCAGAGAGCGCCACGCATGGAACGCCAAATCAAGCTGGTTTCGGACAGTCGCTCAAGATGCCTGTTTTACTTCGGATATCTGCGGCGCCGGCCAGAATCGCGATACCAGCTCCCTGGTACTGCGGATGTTGTCTCGACGCGATGCGCCAAAAACGATTGCCTCGATGTTGGGTTGCCGGCATACCCACTCGATCGCCTCCTTGGGTGGAATTGCGCCGGACGCAAACACCGACATGGCAACCGCGCGAAAGCGCCTGTCGCGCAATGCGTTCTGGTAGGCCTGTTCCCCGCCGCACATGCGAAAACCGATCTTGTTGATGTTGGCGCATACGATGGGGTTGTCGACGCCAGCCATTTCCAGCGTATCGAGAAGGAATGGCAGATTCATGGTGATGAAACCCGGCTCCGCGTTGTATCGCCGCCTTACGTGCTGCGCAAAAATGCGAAACGGCTCCGTCATCCCCAGACCGAGCAACAGATCGACGATCACGTTCTGGAGAAAAATGACAGGCGTATCCAGGCCGGCGAACATCTTCATCTCTGTATCCACAAGGAGCGTGATGATGCCTTCGATGTCCTTGCGCGCCAACGAAAGCCCCCCGCGCGCCAGTGCGTTGAAAATCCCGTCTTCAGGTGTGAATCTTTTCAATGCCCCCAGCATTCCGTGTTCCGTCACTGCGTTGGCATATTTGTGCGCATAGGGCATGCACGGCAGGAACTTGAAATTCTGGTAGCGCCATGGATGCAATCGCACGTGCTCGCAAATCAGGGCGATGCGTTCATGCGTGGTGCACATGAATGTCGTAATACCTTCGTCATACGCAGCATCGAGCACCTCCGCGATGGCTTCGATGCGTTGAAAGCGCATCGCTTGAGAACGCGCTTTTTCCTCCGACAGGTGATTGATTCCGAAAAACTGATTGTCGCCGAATAGCAGCCGGTCCATTTCCCACTCCTGTATCGATCAATGCCAATGCTTCAATGACGAGCCGTGATCCCGCTGAAGAACGACCCCTTGGCCTTTTTTTCGGCCGAGGCCAGATCGAAAAGCGTCATCGCCGGCCCTTTGTCCGCGTCGGCCATCATCATGGCGATCACCTTGTCCGTCACTGCGGCATCCTTGAACGTATTGACGTTGTCGTTCGGCCGGTTGTTTTCAATGCAGCCGACAAAGTGATCCAGTTGGGCCGAATACTCTTCTCCACGAAGATAGAACCAGACGGGATTGGTCAGGTCGGTCGTGTACTGCACATTCCAACCGCATTGATAACCTTCCGGGATATCGGCGTCGTCGCGCAGATAGACATGCATTTCCTGGCGGTCGGCGATAATGCTTCCCCTTTTTCCCCAAAGCGAGATCTTCGTGCTCATCTTCCGATAGGACTCGTCACTCCAGTTGACGAATATCTGTGCGGTCCTCATCCCGCTGAAGTACAAGGTGCCGACAACTTCATCTTCCGTTTCGCTTGAAAAAACCTTGTTCAAGGTGGAGCCCCCGACACCGATCGGTTCGCCGAGATACCAATTCAGCAGATTGAGCGGATGCGCGGCATAGTCATACAAGCAGCTCCCGCCTTCCGACCGGCGCGTGCGCCAGGTCGAGCCGGCCGGCTTCAACACCACCGGCCCGTAAGCCTCCGCAAGCACATGCGTGACCTTGCCGATCGCATTCAGATCCAGCAGCCGTTTCACCTCCTGAAAGGTGCCGATGAAGCGGTGGTGATATCCCACCTGATTCACCACCCCCTTTTCCTCCGCCATTCGTACCAGGTCCTGCCCCTCCTCCGTGGACAGGCACAGCGGTTTTTCGCAAAAGACGTGCAGGTTTCTGTCCAGCGCGGTCTTCGCCATCTTCGTATGCAGGCTCGATGGCGTGGCAATGATGAGCGCGTCCATTTCCGCCTTGTCGAGCATTTCTTCATGGCGCGTAAACGTTCGTACGCCGGTGTACTTGTTCAGCACGTCGAGCAAATAACCCGCCGAATCGCAGATTCCTGTAATCTGCACCTGCGGATGGGCATTGATGAGCGCATGATGGGATAAGCCCATTTTTCCCAATCCGACAATTCCAACCCGAATCATGGTGTTCACTCCTGTTGATAAAACGTTCATCCGTCAAATTCCATGCCGCATCCAGGCAGCCCCCGTCGGCTGCGACTGCGCAGACAATTGATCATTGCGGTGTTTGATCGGCCTCAGCGCTCTTCATCGACCATCACGGCACCTGCGATTTCAATATGCACGCGAGCGAGATGCTCGCTCAGTGCATGAAGCTTGCCGAGAGGCGTCTTGTCCCTCACCGCGACCAGCAATGCGCCTTCCGTCTGGGCAGCGACGGAGACGGCATCCGCTTGCGGCCCAAAGACCGCCGAGTCGTACAGCGTGACGGCAAAGCGGCTGGCGAATGCACTGCGAAGATCTGCAAAGGTGCCTCTGCCAAGCAGTTCTTGCGGATTCGGTGCCGGTGTCCCGGCGGGCAGGACGAACAGATTGCCGAATGGTGCGACAGGAAGGATGCACTCCCATCCTGCGCGCTTGGCCAGCATGTCTGACATGCCCAATCTGCCTTTCAAATTGAAAATGCGATGCTGGCTGGGACAACGCAGGTTCGCGTCGACCACCAGCGTTCTCATCCCTGCCTGGGAAAACATCACACCCAGGTTTGCCGCCAGCAAGGACGTTTCCACTTCGGCGTCCACGCTCGCCAGGGCCAGCGACGTGTGGCCGCGATCAAACCAGCGAAGCTTTAGTTCGCTGCGCAATCCGCAAAGCGCCTCCACCTGCGCGCCGAAAGGCCGATGCGCAGCTACCAACTCCTCGCCAAACTGGAAATCGCCATTACTGGGGACGGCATAGTCGAACTGCCGTGCAAGGACTTCCTGTACCGAAAGTTCGTCGATCAGTCCTAGTTCCTGACCCGCTTCACCAAAACGGATTCCGCGCTCAAGCTGGAAGTGAAGGATCCGGTCGACATCATCCGCCGTCAGTTTTCCTTGCTCTACCAGCATGCTTCCGATGCAGTCATCCCGCTTCAAATGTGTGACCAGGTCGGTGATTTGGGTGGCACGCTCACTCATCGCTGTATTTCTCCCGTTATCCATCTGTGCTTGCTAACCTGCCTGTTGGAGCCGCAGGCGATAGCCACCCCGGTCCTGTACAGTCGCCATCGACGTCAGGTCGATCCTTCCGATTACCGGTACGCGCAGCATTTCCAGGTCATCGATGGCACGTACGCGCCGGTCAAATATTTCGGCCAGAAGACACAGACCGATACCGAAAATGATGCCGATCCCAATCGCGAGCAACACGTTGCGGAGGATCCGCGGGCCGGAGGCTTTTACCGGCGGTGTTGCAGGATTCAGCACCCCGATGTCAGCCTGATTGGTATTTGCGTCCGAACTGACCTGGTGAAAGCGCCTCGACGATGCGTCATATGCTTTCTGCGCGCTATCGACCTCCTGATCGAGAAGGGCCAGGCGGGCGCGGACACTGTTCAATGCGAGAACCTTTTTTCTCTGGGCTTCGAGACTTTCCCTCAACTCGGCTTCCTGTTGGGCTGCGATGCGTCCCCCTGCGCGCACACTGGCATTGGTTGAACGAATGTTTTCCAGAAGTGCGGATCGCGCCTTGTCGACTTCAACGCGCGCCGCCTGATACGAAGGATGCTGTTCCGTATATGCAGTCGCGATCTTTGCCAGATTGGCTTCTGCGCGGGCAAGCTCTGCCTTCAGGTTCTGGATCAGCGGATTGGATGCAATATCCGGCGAATCGTCCTGACGTCCCTGCTGCGTTTGACGCGAGCGTGAAGATGCTTCGGCAAGACGCGCCTGCGCAGTGGCCAGATGGTTCGACAAATCATTCAGACGCGCGTTTTCGACATCCAGCCGTGCGTCGATATTGACCAGGCCATTCTCCTGCTGGAAGCGTGCGCGGCGATCGTGCGCGGCTTGCAGTTCCACGCGCAGCTTCTCGGTCTGTTCATTCAGATAGCCGGATAGCTTCTTCAACGGGTCCGAACGCAACTCGGCAATCGTCTCCTGATACTTGTCCGCAAAGGCATTGGCCAGTTTTGCGGAGAACTGCGGATCGGAGGCTGTCGCGATGATGCTGACCACACTGCTGTCCCGTGGCGCATCGACGCTGATATTCTTTAACAACTTTCCGGCGAGCCATGAACGAATGTCGGCTTCACGCTCGGCGACATCTTCGAATTCACGCTTTGCTTTCGCATCGTCGGCGAGCTTCAGTTCATCGACAACTTTCCCTGCCACATTTTTGCTTTCGATAACGCCGACCTGGGTCGCCATGTATCCAGGCATGAGTTGCGCGGGAATGACGACGCCGTTCAATGGATCGACGCCTTTGTAATTCAGAACCAGCGTTGCTGTCGCCTTGTAGCTGCCGGGAATGATCAGGCTAATGAAAAGAACTATTGCGACGGTCAGGATCACTGTATTGAGCAGCAGATTTTTACGCGCGCGAATCGTGCAGAAAAATTGCGTGAAGTTCATCGATTTCTCACACCAATGTCATTAAAAATGCGGTCCGTCTTCTGGCACATTAGTCACTACTCTATTCCCAGACACGTCGGAAAATAAGATCAAAATTTCGATGGTGTTGACTTCGGAGTTCTTTAAATGAACGAATTTTTCGCTTGATTCACGCATCAATTTGAATTGATATTTTTGGGTTGCCGAGCATTGCGTGGAGATGGCGCCCATTTTTCAATGGGCGACGCATTTTTAATGCATTTCTCATGTGTGAGAAATGCGATCTTTCTTATGGCGAGTCACATGCGAAATGATCGAGAGATTCGTTAAACTAATCGACGAAATGGCGGGGGGTGTCGAAAAACGAAAGCTGCCCTACAACGCTCACGCGATGTATGAAGAAGAAACGCAAGTACATGCAATGCCTCGCTCTCCTGCTATCCGTGGATTGCAATTTGCATCGGGCAATCAGGAGTGCTGCGACGCCGTGTCCGCCGCCCGATGGATGTGGTTTTATCCGGAGATAAAGCGCTGCAGGGCCGCGACCAGCGTCGTCCTTGTTCCGCTTTCAATCTGCGTTGACCCGGCTTGCAGCAGACCTGGCGACAGTGCCGCCGCCAGCTCCCGTTCGGAGTAGACGATTCTTATTCCTGCTCGTCCTTCCAGCCATTTGGCGGTCGCCAGTTGATGGTCGCTGGTCACCTCCGACAGATCCTTTCTCCTTGGCAGCATAAGGAGTGGTTTGTTGCACTCGAAGGCAGTGATGACTGTTCCCATGCCCACGTGCGAAACGATGACGTCACAACTTGCGCAGCGTTCCCGGTATTCCGCCGGATGCACAAAGGTGCGGTAACAGACATACGAAGGACGAAATGACGATTCTCCGATCTGCGCAAATACTTCCGCGCCCTGCCTGTCGCGCGCCCATTCGTCCATTGCCACGACAAGACGATCGAACGGCAACATCGAACCCACTGTCACGAAAATCTTCACAGCACGCTCCCCGCATAGGTGGGGCCGCCATCACCGGCAAGGTGCGGCCATTGCGTGAGCCAGAGATCGGCGTAGCGGCCAGCCTTCATGCCGGACATCGACATTTGTTCAACGTTGGCGATGCTGTCTATCCAGATGGTCTTTGCGCCAAAGTATTTTCCCAACCGCAGCGCCAGCATGCCGGGAGCGGAACCGGTGGTCATCACGATCTCGGGCCTTTCCCTTGCCAGGATGAGGACGAGTCGCACAAGCGCCGGCACTATCGACCACTTGTGCAGACGGCTGACGTCGGGAATGGCATGAAACCGGTGCGGCTGCACATCGGATCGGTACATCTCCTTTACGCCGACGAATGCAACGTCGTGTCCCGTGAAGACATCTTTCAGGCGCATCATCTGGGTCCAGTGACCGCCTCCTGATGCCACCGCCAAAATCTTTTTCATGGTCTTATATATGGATCATGATGAATGACAGAATTCATACATATGCGAGTGACGGATTCGCGTCTTCCCGCACAGAGCCAAACCATTGCTCGTGCCATGCACAGAACATGAGCACGATCCATAGCTTTTCGGCGTGCCCGTTGCGGCCGGAAAGATGTTCGCTCCAAACGGCGTCGATCGTGCCCCAGTCGAGCAGATCCGCAGTGCTGGTTCGGCCATAAGACAATACCGATTCGGCCCAATCGCGCAGTCCGTCGCGCAGCCACCGGCCGATCGGCACGGAGAAGCCCTGCTTTGGGAGATTGACAATATCATCCGGAACGTAGCGCGCCAGCAGGCGGCGCAGGATACGCTTCGTCACCGTAGCGCTGGCTTTCATGTCAGGCGGCAACTGCCACGCGAGTTCGACGATGCGGTGATCCAGCAATGGCGACCGCGCTTCGAGCGAGGCTGCCATCGTCGCCCTGTCGACCTTGGCCAGCAGATCGCCGGACAGATAGTGTTGCGTCTCCCAGAACTGCATGATTTCCGACGGTGAATCGGCCAGACATTCAGGTATCGCGTAGGGATCGCTCGCATGCCGGCCGGCGCCATTCAACAATACCTCATCCGGCTTCCAGAACGACAGAAAGGTTTTTCCGCGCTCGGACACGTCGTCCTGAAACATGGTTCGCGCAAGCTTGGCCGCCTTGGATGCCATGAAACGCGGTCGGCGGCTTGCGGGAATCGCCAGTGCGAGTCCATCCCATAAGCTGCCCGGCACGCGTGCAATTGCGCCTGCGACCGCATGGCGCAACGGCCGCGGCGCCTGGTAAAGCGCGGCGATCAAGCCAGTCGGATTCCGGTATCGGAGATATCCGCCGAACGCCTCGTCGCCGCCGTCGCCCGTCAGTGCAACCGTCACCTTTGTACGCGCCAGGCGCGCAAGCAGGTACGTGGGTATCTGCGATGCGTCGGCAAAGGGTTCGTCGAAGATCTCCGGCAGTGTCGGAACTGCGTTCTGGGCATCCTCCTGGCTGACATAAAACTCGGTATGCTCCGTTCCGAGATGTCGTGCGGTCGCCCTCGCGACCGGCGCCTCGTCGAACGCCGACTCATGGAAGCCGATGGAAAACGTTTTGACTCTGGCCATGCACGCTTCCTGCATCAACGATACGACCAGGCTCGAGTCGACGCCACCGGAGAGAAACGCACCGAGCGGCACATCGGAGAGCATCCGGCGCCGGGTGGCATCGCGCAGCAATGAAAGAAGTGATTCCTCGGCATCGTCGATATCGAGAATCCGTCGACGGGATTGCCGATCCACCACATCCTTCAACTGCCAGTACGCGTGTACGAAAACCGTGTTCGGTCCGGCGATCTCCACCACGGTGCCGGGCATTACTTTGTCGACACCCTTGAAGATGGATACATGGTCGGGAACATACGAATAGCGAAAGAACTCCCGCAACGCAAGCTTGTCGATGCGCGGCCGGAAGCCCGGAATGTGCCAGAACGGTTTGAGTTCGGAACCAAACGCCACCGCCCCCTTGTCGTCCTTGCAGAGGTAAAGCGGCTTTTTCCCGAGGCGGTCGCGGCCTAGCCAGAGGCGTCTGCTCGACCGGTCCCACACAGCGAACGCGAACATGCCTATGAGCCTCTCGCAGGTTTCGACCGGGCCCCATCTGGCGATCGCTTCGAGCAAGACCTCGGTGTCGCTGGCCGACCGAAAACTGCAGCCGGCGCGCTTCAATTCGAGAGAGAGTTCGCCGTGGTTATAGATTTCGCCATTGAAGGCGAGCACGAAACGGCCGTCGGCAGATACCATTGGCTGATGGCCGCCGGGAGACAGGTCGACAATGGCGAGACGTGTTTGACCGAGGCCGATTTTTGCCGACGGCTCGAGCCAGATTCCTCGGTCATCCGGACCGCGATGCGCAAGCGATCCGACCATCCGGTTGAGCAGACTTCCGGCTTGTCCGTCTCGCCAGAGATCATCGTGCGCCAAGAATCCAGTGATACCACACATTGTCGATCCCCTTGCAGTTCCATCGGCAGGTAAAAGTCCTCCGCAATGCTTCTCACGGCACGAATGAACCTACCTTCCGATTGCAGACAGCTGTCGCTTTGCTGACGGCGTCATGTCTATTCTTCAGCGAAGAAGATAAGTTCAAATGGAAGGCGCGGTCCGATCTAAATGGGGATCGCATGATTTTTCACAAAGCTGATTCGCACCGGCTATTTGACGTCGGGGCAACAACCGCTGCCGGAGTCGATGGATGCGCTCTCTGCATACAGTGATTCGAGCACGGGAAGAACGCTGTTCCGTGAGAAAGATTCCTCGATGGACTTTCTTCCCGTCCGTCCGATCTTCTCGCGCATGGCATCATCTCCCGCCAGAGTGAGCATGGCGTCTTCAAGCCTTTTGACGTCGCCGGGAGGGACCAGCAAACCATTGATTCCGTGCTTCACGAGTTCCGGGATGCCGCCCACCGGAGTGGTAATGACTGGAACGCTCCATGACATCGCTTCCAGCACACTGACCGGCAGGCCTTCGTTGTAGGATGGCAGGACAAAGATATCCGCAATGTGCAGCAGCCGAAGCTTTTCGTCGCCACTCACCCATCCGACGAATTCCACATGCTTGTCGAGACCGAGACCGGAGGCAAAGCGCTTTGCCGCTTCCACGTCGCCATTGCCGCCGATCCTGAGATACAGTTCCGGCCTGCGCCGGAGAGCGGCGGCAAATGCGGTGAGCAGGTCATATATCCCTTTACGCTCTCCGATTATGCCGAGAAACAGAACTTCGATGCGAGAATCCTGAGCGTCCCTCGTGGCAAGACCGGGCAGTTCGACATAATTCGGAAGCACGACGATACGTGCTTCCGGCGCCAGGCTACGGATATAGGTACGCCATGATTCCGACAGGACGAGGACAGCGGTTGCCGCCGTCAACTGACGGACGACCATCCGTTTTGCAAACGTCGGCAGCGCATCGTAGAACTCCCGCATGTCCGAGCCGTGCAGGTGCAACAGCACGTCGACTCCGAAGAATCGTCCAATCATCGCGAATAGCGATTTTCTCCAGAAGCTCCCATACATCGAGACATGGCAATGCAACAGCGAAATCTTTCCACCGCCGGCAAGGACAGCGACTCGCACATAGGCCCGCGCCGCACACGCCAGCTTCTTGAGCAGAGATCCTTCGGCATGCGTGGGGACGAAGAGAACGTTCCATCGGCAAAACAATCCATCGCGCTGGTATCCCTCAACGACGGATAGCATTCCCCCCTTGCCCGATGTGGACAGCATCACAACCGACTTCCGATTCGACATGGCAACTCCGCGCAAGGTTGAACGATGAACATCAAATGGACGCCGACGACCTCACAGATCATAAAAAACTTGAGGCAGATCGCGCTGCAATGAAGCCATTTGCTTTGTGCTGCATCATCCGGAATTAATGCGAAGTAATGGAATTGCGCTGAACGGAATCCGCGCCTAGCCGCCTGATTTCATCGCAGTGCGATGAAGGCAATCGATGTGTCTCAATGTCGTCCTTCAAATCAGGATCATCATTCCGAGGACCATGCAGATACGCCGTTCCGGCGCGTTGAACAGGAAATCGAATGGCTTCCGATCTATCAAGGGTGCGCGGTTTTGACGGATTACGAGGATTGGCGGTGATTGCCGTCTTCGTCGAGCACAAGGTGCGCAGCGGTTTCGGACTAGGCGGGCTCGGCGTCTGGCTGTTTTTCACGTTGAGCGGTTTTCTGATCATCGGAATCCTGCATCGTCAACGTGCGTCGATCGAACACCATGCATCGAACATCCACAGCGAGATGATCTCGTTCTGGAAGCGCCGGGTTCTGAGGATCTTCCCTCTTTACTACGCGGTCCTGCTGTGCATCGCCGGTTATCTCCTCTATGCGGGACGGAACATCTTCGCAGAAGGACTGCATTGGTATGCCGCCTACATGTCGAATTTTTTCATTGTCTACGTCACGCAGGCGTGGTCAAAGTTTTCACACCTGTGGAGCCTGGCAGTCGAACAGCAGTTTTATCTGATAGCCGCACCGGTCTTTCTTCTTGTTCCGATGGTCCGCCACCGTTCCATTCTCATCATTACCTTGCTCGGTGCAGGCACTGTCCTGCTTGCGGCGGCGCGTTTTTTCGACAGCGCATTTTCACTTTACCTCTCGCCGTTGCCCAATTTCGGATTCATGGCTATCGGCGGCATTCTCGCGCTGGAAGCCAGCCGCTGGAAGTGGTCGTGCGCAGCGTGGAAAGCGCTCTTCGTCTCCGGCATCCTGATGATTCCGGCCATAGTAGCGATTGAGCGTCTCGGCGATCACGGGGACCCGGCACTGGCCGCCGTGAAGTTCATGCTTGGCTATTGGTTATCCTTTGCAGTGATCGGCTACGTGAGCACTCAGCAGGACAGCAGACTGACAGGCATACTTTCGCTGAAATTGCTCTCTTATATCGGAACAATCAGCTACGGCTTTTACATCTTCCACCTCTTCGCGCCATCGTATGAATTCGTGGCAAGAGTCCTTCATCTGTCGCCAGATCATGCATTTGCGGAACGCTTCTGGTTCGTTGCCCAGTTTCTGATGACAGTCTGTATTGCATCGGCATCGTGGTTCCTCTTCGAAAAACCGATATTGGGAATGAAGGCTCCGGGGCGTCTCCCGCCTCGGGCAATGTCGAAAGACGTTTCCGGCAACGCCGTTTCATAAGCGCTCGTCCATAGTCCTGCCTCCGTCCCGGTGCCGGCAGCTCCATGCCGGGCGCCGCTCCGCTCATCGCCGCGTACCGGCAACGCACACAAACATCATGACGGGAATGCATGTCCGGCAGCCGTCTGTCGGCAGCGTCGTGCATTCCGGATGAAGTTGTTTCCGGATGTATCAACACCCTCCTTTTTTCCTCTGATTGTGCCCGCCTCGCAAGGCCCGACGCGCTTCGCAAATAAATTCAGAAATTCAATTCAAAGCGGAAACTAATTTCCATACGGTACGTCTATCGAACGGTTGCTACACGGACACCTACGCGCTTTACACGCATGTACGCCGTGATGGTGGCTTTTTTTACCAATCAACCAACTACATGACTCGCCTTATGCCAATTCAAATTTCCTGCACGAGAAGGGAGCTATTCTCATGAGACCCTTGACTCTATCCACACTATTGATGCTTGCGTCGTCGCTTGCGGCCTGCGGTGGTGGAAGTGAAACGGACGCCGTATCGTCCGACAGCTTTTCCTCTACGCGGGCGGTGTCGATCAACCCGGCATATCCAACGTATGCAACGGATGCAATGGATGCTTCCGCAGTCGATACGTCACCTGAAAACGATATCGCTAACCTCGCGCCGCGCGGGTTCCCTGACGATCTGGCTGGGTACAGGGCAATGAGCATATCGGAAGCTGCTGCTGCAAGCGCAGTCAACGAAACCGCCAATACACCGGCATTTGCAGTCCCACCCGTAGCGACAGATGCGGTTCGATAAGATTGATATAGATTTCAAAGATGATTAATACCATTGCATCGACATTTGATGACCGACGAGTCGGACGCCTGATTATCGGCCTGGCCTTCCTTTCCACCGCCTCATCCGTCCTGGCGCAATCGGCGATGCCCAATTCCGAGGTGAGCTATCCGGGCGCCAGTGATACCAAGCCGTTCACGGCAACGGAGCCCTACGTCCTGAACATCCGCGGGACATCCACGACACTATCGCTGGGCGGCGCGCCGCGCACGTTTGACTATAGCGGCGGCACTCCATTCATCAATCCGGTAACAGGCAAGGCCGACCCGTCGTCCATCCAGGCCTGGGATCCCGTATTCGCGAATTCCTTCAAGCCGCCGCTTCCCGAGACCTACTACCTCGACAGTAGCCAGATGACCAACAGCGGATTTCCGGGACGGGTCGAAAAGCATGTTCTCAACGATGGCACCGCCACGACGATGGTCCGATACAACGCCGGCGACGGCATGACATGGGACACGGCTCGATCGAAGTTGAACGCCTGGCCGGTTCCGCCGCGCACCCACGTGCGCTGGGATCTCGAGGTTGCATTCGGTAATCCGGATGGAACGAACGACTGGAACCTGACTCCGACTACGACCTGGGTGCAGGACTCGTCAGGAAAATGGGTAGTTTCGCCTGGCGGCAGCCCCGTCCTCTTCTGGCAATTGAAGAGCACGGCGCAAACCAACCCCGCGCTCGGGGCCGAAGTCGATACCGACAGCAACGACCCGTCCAAACTGATGATCACGTTCTTTCAGCGCGTCGGCACCGCAACGAAGGCGACAACCATCGCCCAGGTGCATGGCATTCCGAGACACACGCAGATCCCGATCGCCATCGAAGCATTCCTGGACGAACGTGACAATTCCAGCGGCGGCAAAGGCCTGCTGCAGATCTGGGTCAACAACAAATTTGTCGTTGAAAAATCCGGCCCCACCCTCGCCCTCGTCAACAAGGAACACTGGTGGTCGATGGATATGTATCTCTACAACGAGACGTCGCCTTACAAGTACACGCGTTCTTCGTTCTGGAAAACAGCCAAGATGAGGGTATTCCCGACCACGTCGACGGCAACCGCTTCTGCTGCGGCGTCTGCACCGGCACCAGCACCTGCTCCCGCACCAGCACCAGCACCAGCACCAGCACCA
>CBIHRJ010000088.1:0-19562 GCA_966212445.1 uncultured Noviherbaspirillum sp.
AGTCAAGGCCATCCGTAAGAGTTGAGCGCAGACGATGCGGCGTTTCCGGCGCAAGCGCGGCAGTTTGTCACCGATGCAACATCGCGCGCGGTCCGCTGGACCGGGCCGGAGACCGGCCCGCCCGCCCCCCCGGGGAAAACCATCGCATTCATGGCCGAAGACTTGCGCAACGGCGGCGTTCTCGGCGTTGCGCAGGGAGTGCGCGAAGCGACGAACATGCTGGGATGGCACCTCCACATATTCGATGCGCGCGGTACGGCAACCGGGCGCGCCAAGGCATTGAACGACGCCCTTGCCTCCAAACCGGATGGCCTCATCGTCGCCGGTTCCGACGCGGTCGAGAGCAATACGGCACTGCGGCCGTTCGCGGATCGGCGCATTCCTGTCGTTGCCTGGCATGCGGGACCGAAACCGGGACCGGTTGCCGGCACGCCGGTGGCAATGAACGTCACCACGGATCCGTTGGCTGTGGCCCGTGTCACCGCAATGGCCGCAGTCGTCCAGTCGAACGGCCGCGCTGGGGTCGTGATCCTCACCGACTCCCGATTCGGCATTGCAACGGCGAAAGCCAATGCCATGGCAGATATCATCCGCCGCTGCAAGGGATGCACGCTGCACGAAATCCGCGACATCGCGATCTCGGACAGTAGCGAGAAAATGCCCGCCGCAACGAAGGAAATGCTCCAGCGCTACGGCAAGCGCTGGACGCATGCGCTGGCCATCAACGATATCTATTTCGACTACGCGGTTCCGATGTTGACCAAGGCCGGCGTACCGAGCAACGGCTTGAGCCTCCTGTCCGCCGGCGACGGCAGCGCTCCGGCCTTTTTGCGCATTCATGCGGGAACCTATCAAACCGGCACTGTCGCCGAGCCGCTCAACCTGCAAGGCTGGCAACTCGTCGATGAACTGAACCGGCTGTTCGCCGGGCAGCCGGTGAGCGGCTTCGTCGCGCCGGTCCACTTGGTCAATGGCGAAAACGCCGCCTTCGATGGCGGCGCGCGCTTTCAATACGATCCCGACAACGGCTATCGGGATATCTACCGGCGCATCTGGAAGCGACAGTGATGAATGCGCCGTATTTGAATGTGAAACTGGCTGCGTCGAAGCATCGCCATCTGTTGCCGCAATCCTTGCGCGGGCAGTTTTTCCTCGCGCTTTCCGCACTCGCCCTGCTGATTCTGGCGGGCGGCGTGATCGCCATCTATGCATTGCGGAGCTCGAACAGCGCCACCAGGGATCTGGTGGAAGATAGCCTGGTGCATATGCAGGACGCGCAGGACATGTTGCAGCACACGCTGTTGATCGAACGCGAAACCAATCACCTGGAAGCCGCCGCTTCGCTGAGTGCACTGCGTTCGAGTTATGCCGACATCGACAAGCAGCTGGGAGAACTCGATCTCCTGGTAGGAAAGCTGACCATCGACGACCAGAACGCCGGCGTCCTCGACATGTACCAGTCCAGCCAGTTGTTCCGCAACACCGTCAACATCGTGGCGAGGCTGCGCGAAAACATTCTGGAAACCGAGCTTGCCTTTGCGCACACCTTGCGCGAACACATCGCGCAGTTGCAGGCCGCGCCCAGTCAAGACCGTATGGCACTGATCGTGTTGCTGTACGCGCTGCAGAGCGCCGACGACAGGGAACGGGTACACCAATTGCGGGCAGACTTCCTGCGCCAGGCAAGATCCATGAGGCACCTGCCAGATACGGTGCGCGCCGCGATAGACGTCATTCAGGCGCAGAAGCCGGACATCATCAATCCGGATGCATCTGACCTGTTCACGATGCGTCTCCATCTCCTCAACGGGAAAGAGGTGTTGCGGCGCTTCGATGTGCAACTGGTAGAGCAGGCGGAGGCACTGGTGCGATCGGCGCGCCAGCAGTCGACGCACTTCACCGGCGATTACCGGGCATCGGTGGAACGTCTGGTCGAGTCGTCCAATCACGGCCAGCGCTGGGTAACGGTGATGCTGGTCGCAAGCCTGCTGCTCGCATGGGTGGTCGGACACGTTTTTCTTGGCCGCCTTGTACTGTCGCGCCTGGGCGACATCAGCCGACAATTGCGGCGCGGCCGTATCGACGAACAGTCGCCGCTTGCGCGTGTCTATCCGGTGGACGAGATCGGCGACATGTCGCGGGCAGTCGACCAGTTCCTGATGGACCGGCATCAACTCGAAAAGCAAACCGCCGAATTGAACGCAGTCAAGGAGCGGCTTGCTGCACAAAACACACGGTTGCATGAAGAAGCGGTCATCCGTGCGCGTGCCGAGCAGGAGCTTCGCGAGCTGGTGCAAAAACTCGGCCAGGCGCAAAGCCAGTTGCTGCAATCGGAAAAGATGGCCTCGATCGGCGTGCTTGCGGCCGGCGTCGCGCACGAGATCAACAATCCGATTGGATTCGTCAATTCCAACCTGCGCACCCTGCAAACTTACGCGAACGACATGCTGAAACTGCTCGCCGCCTACGAACAGATGGAAGGTTCGCTGGCCGCCGATACGCTGCAGGAGATCAACCGCCTGAAGGCGGAAATCGATGTCCGGTACCTGCGCGACGATATCGACGACCTGCTGCGCGAGTCGCTGGACGGCTTGCAGCGCGTAAAGCAGATCGTCCTGGACCTGAAGGATTTTTCCCACGTCGATGCGACGGATCTGCAGATTGCGAATCTCGAACAAGGGCTGGACAGCACGCTCAACGTTGTCTGGAACGAACTCAAGTACAAGGCCGACGTGATCAAGGAGTACGGGAACATTCCACAGATCGAATGTTTTCCGTCCCAGCTCAACCAGGTGTTCATGAACCTGCTGGTCAACGCAGCCCACGCGATCGAAGAACGCGGCCGGATCACCCTGCGGACCGGCGTCGAAGGAGACAACGTCTGGGTGGAGGTCGAAGACACCGGAAAGGGGATTACGCCCGAACATCTTGGACGTATCTTCGAACCCTTCTTCACGACCAAGCCGGTCGGCCAGGGGACCGGACTCGGACTATCGCTTTCCTATGGCATCGTGCAGAAGCACGGCGGACGGATCGAGGTGAAGAGCGAGGTGGGCAAGGGTTCCGTGTTCCGGGTGGTGCTGCCCCTTCGCCAGACCGAGGAGAAACCGGTCATGGCGTAATTGGTTCCTTGCTGGACGAACCGGCGGAGGGGCTACTTATGGTATGGGATTGAAGAGGAAGCTCATGCGTCAATCCTCCTATAGCAATGGTGACAAACACCTGAGTCGTAAATTGCCACCGTATTACCGACTACGGAACGCATCGGAGACACCACCTTGTAGCCTAGCCCGTTGCTTCTCTTTCGCGATTGCTTCGCTACGCAACTGTTCGAGCTCTCGAATTGCCGAGGTGGATCTCGCGTAAGCCCAAAGGATGATGGTCAGGTTCATGATTGGTACCAAGAATGTCAGCATGAAGAACAGAATCACGTAAGACTTCAACCACGGGCCGGCCAGATGTGGGATTGAGGAGTTTTCCAAAGCCTCTCCTTTGAGGTCTAGTACGCGATATGCGATGAGAAAGCCCAGGACTCCGCAGACAGCGCTTGCGACGGCGACGAGCTCGAAGAGATGGTGTTTGCGGATGGTATCCGCGGGTAGGAGGAGAAGCAACTGAACCAACCCTGCCACGAGCAGAAACCGCTTGGCGAAGATAAGTTTGTTGATGATGGCGGGGAACTGAGTTGATCTGAATGGTCTATCCATAATTAATGAAGAATAATTCGTAGGCCCTGATTATTTAACATGACAGCTTGCGCCGTTATGCAAATTCGTTTGACCGCCCGCAAGCCGCATGGCGCCTGGCCTTGGCACGATAACTGTACACTCATGCAGTATTAAATAAACGTGAAACAAGGCATGGCAGACACAATAGCAGAAAGACAACCGCGTTTGCTCGACCAATTGCGCCGCTGCATCCGGGACAAGCAATTGGCCGGCAGCTGCCATTCCGAAGATTTCTTCAATGATCGGTTTGGCGGCAACATGAGTCGCTGGCCCCGAGTCCGGCTAACGACATGCCAATAAAAATGGCCAACCAAACGGTTGGCCACCCGCTTTGCACGTTCGACCGGCAGACCTGTGCAGGCTAGCGCCGTACACTCCTCAGCACCTTGCCTCCGCCAAAACTCCCCTGCTCCGGCGCCTCCCCGCCCGTCGTCACGCGAATCGCGCAGTACTTGAATTCCGGTATCTTCCCGTACGGATCAAGCGCGGGATTAGTCAGCTTGTTGATCGCCGCTTCGTAATAACAGAACGGCACGAAGCGGGCACGGCCGGTGGACGTGGGGAACTGCTCGGTGAAAACCACCGGCTGGCCGGGGTCGTCTTCCTCTGTGCACGGATAGGTGACCCCGCCTTCGCGCTGCAGGCGCTCCCAGGTGATGCCGGCGATACTGGGCATGCAACGCCTCATCTCGTCGAAGACGTCCGATACATCATGGTAGTGCCAGTTCAGGCCCATGTGTTCCACGATCTGGCGGATGATCCACAGGTCCTGGCGTGCGTCGCCGGGCGGGTCGATCGCTTGGCGGCCGAGCTGCACGGCATGATCGGTGTTGGTGAAGGTACCGGTCTTTTCCGCGTCGCTGCGGCGGATCAGGGGTTTGGTCAACCGTTCGGGAAGCTTCCCGAAACAGCAATGGAAGGAGATGCGGACGACGCCGGTAACGCGCCGTCCGGAGTATTGCAAGCATCCGGCCGCCCCGCGACGGAACGGCCGGATACCGGATCTGCCTGTTACCTGTTGCCGGAGCCGCCGGAACCAGTATCGGACGAAGTGCCCATGGAAGAGTCCTTGCTGGAGCTGCCGCCCGACGACGAACCCGAAGTGTCGTTGCTGGGGCTGGAGCCGCTGCTGGACTGCGGCTTCGTCGACCCTGCGCCGGCGGCACCGGTCGACTTGGTGCCGGAGCTGCCGGTGGCCGTCGCCGAGACGCCCTCCGCGAGCGCCTGCTTCAGCTCCGATGCATGCGGATTCTTCACCTTGCCGCTGAAGATGTCGTTCAACGCGACCTGTTTGCCGTAATAGCCGGCGGTTTCGTCTTCATCGAAGTTGATGTCGGTCACGCTCACCGCCAGGTCGCCGAGCAAACCCTCGGTATCGGCCCAGACGATCACGTCACCCTTGCCGGCCGAGCCCTGCGCCTTGCCGGACCAGTTGATGATGGTCAGTCCGGCATCGGCATTGAGCGACCAGTTATTGTCTTTCTTGAAGCTGTCCACCGCTTTCTGGTTGTTCAACACCATTGCGATGGCGCCCGCTTCGGCGCCTGCCTGCAAGCCGAGGCTCACGCCGCCGATGTTGTAGAACGCCGGATCGCTCCACTGGCCGTTGCGCTTCACCAGCAATACACCTTCCCCGCCACGCGCGCCGACGCCCAGCGCTGCCCGTCCGTAATCGGGCACGACGAAAACGCCTTTCGCCTGCTGCAAGACTTTCTTCATGCCAGCGTCGCGTTCCATCTGTCCCAGCACTTGCGCGGATTCATTGATTTGCTGCATCGCGTCCTTCGATTCATTCCCCTGGTTGCGCGAGCTGGCAGGCGGGTTGGCATTGGTTGCGCCTTGCGAAGTCGAGGTTTGCGCCGCGGCCATGCCACTCATCGATGCCAAAGCGAGGGAACATGCTGTAACTATTACGCGCGTTCTGTATTTTTTCGTGCTCATGCTCATTCTCCTTTCAAAGTCGGTTGCACACTCGACCATGCGAGCATGCGTGGCCGCAAGCTTTTCACCACAGGCAAAAGATCACAACTTCGGTGTTCCCTGCTCCAATGGCCGGTGGAAAAATCCGTTACGCGACGCGCAGGATTACGCCTCGCGCCCGATTTTTTCCGGGTGCGTAATCCCTTGCAAGTAGCGTGCCCTCGGCATGCCCATTGCTATCTTGCCTCTGCAACGCCATGTCCGCATACCAGAGGTGGCAGATGTGCAAAAAGATTGAAAGAAATGCGCACTGCACTCATGCAAGAATGAGCACATGCCGCACCGCTGCATCTTTTCCTTGAACCCTTTCCTGATCAGCCACCAGTTCATCGAACAGCACGTTCAACGCTCTCCGGCAGGAACGCCCGTCGCCGTCCCCTGCAACAAGCGCATCATCAGCCACATCGCGGCCGCCAGGTAGACCAGGCCGCCGGGCACCCACAACTGGAACATGCAAGGCCACTGCAAAAGAGCCTGCCAGCGATTTGCGCGGCAGCGTTCGATACCGCAATTTATATGCTCGAATACGATTTATACCGCCCTGTAAAATTTCCTTGATGCCGGATGAGTCTGATCCCGCGCAACATGCGCGGCCGCGAACGGGGCGACCATGTTTCGATACTGATGGAGAACATGGCACGCCGATTTCTTCTGTTCATCCTGATGGCGTTCCTGTCGATCGCCGCAGCACGCGCGGCAGGCTCCGTCGATGTGCTGACGATCGATGGCGCCATCGGTCCGGCCGCCGCCGATTACGTGCGGCGCGGCATCCTGCACGCGCAAGACAGCGGCGCGCAACTGGTGGTACTGCAGATGGATACGCCGGGCGGACTCGACACCTCGATGCGCACCATCATCAAGGCCATGCTGGCCTCGCCGGTACCAGTGGCGGTCTATGTCAGTCCGAGCGGCGCGCGTGCCGCCAGCGCCGGCACCTATATCCTGTACGCCAGTCACATCGCAGCAATGGCGCCCGGCACCAACCTCGGCGCGGCGACGCCGGTGCGCCTGGGCGCGCCGGGAAGCGGAGATGAAGGCGACAAGGCGCAGCCAAAGCGCCAGGACAAGGACGATAGCGGCAAGGACAAGGATCGCGACATTCCCGGCGAAGCCATTACCGAGCCGATGACGCGCAAGCAGGTCAACGATGCCGCCGCCTACATCCGTGGTCTCGCGCAATTGCGCGGCCGCAACATCGAGTGGGCGGAAAAGGCCGTGCGCCAGGCAGTCAGCCTGTCGGCGGATGAAGCCCTGAAACTGAACGTGATCGACCTCGTCGCGCGCGACCTGCAAAGCCTGCTGGCTCGCATCGACGGCAAGGAAGTTACGCTGGACGGCGGCACAAGGCGTCTGCAAACCGCGAACGCCGAAGTGATACGCCACCCTCCGGACTGGCGCACCCGCTTTCTGGCCGTGATCACCGACCCCGGCATTGCGCTGATCCTGATGACGATCGGCATCTACGGCCTGATTTTCGAATTCATGAATCCCGGCTTCGGCGTGCCGGGCGTGCTTGGCGGCATCTGCGTGGTGCTGGCGCTGTACGCGCTGCAACTGTTGCCGGTGAACTATGCGGGACTGGCGCTGATCCTGCTCGGTCTCGGGTTCATGGTCGCCGAGGCTTTCCTGCCGAGTTTCGGCGTGCTCGGCATTGGCGGCATCGCCGCTTTCGTCACCGGCGCCATCATCCTGATCGACACCGAACTACCCGGCTTCGGCATCCCGATCGGACTGATCGTCGGCATCGCCATCACCAGCGCCCTGCTGATCGCCGCCGTGATCGGCATGGCGCTCAAGTCGCGCAAGCTGGCGGTGGTCACCGGATCAGAGCAACTGATCGGCAGTCCAGGACAGGTGATCGAAGCAACCCCGGCCGTGGCATGGGCGTATATACACGGCGAACGCTGGCAGGTCACCAGCAAGCTGCCGCTGCAGCGCGGCCAAAAGGTGCGCGTAATCGGACGCAACGGACTGGTGCTGGAAGTGGAGCCTATCGACAAATAAAGACAAGGAGAATGACGATGACATATGCATTTGGCGTGGTACTGGCCGTACTCTTGCTGCTGGTGCTGTCCGCATTCCGCATCCTGCGCGAATACGAACGCGGCGTCGTGTTCCAGCTCGGGCGCTTCCTGTCGGTGAAAGGCCCGGGCCTGATCATCATCATCCCCGGCATCCAGCAAATGGTGCGCGTCGACCTGCGCACCATCGTGCTCGACGTGCCGACCCAGGATGTGATCTCGCGCGACAACGTCTCGGTGAAAGTCAACGCGGTGCTGTACTTCCGCGTGGTCGACCCGCAAAAGGCGATCATCCAGGTCGCGAATTTTTTCGAAGCCACCAGCCAGCTCGCGCAGACCACGCTGCGCGCAGTGCTCGGCAAGCACGAGCTGGACGACATGCTGGCCGAACGCGAGCGTCTCAATATCGACATCCAGCAAGTGCTCGACATGCAGACCGACCCCTGGGGCATCAAGGTGCAGAACGTCGAAATCAAGCATGTCGACCTCGACGAATCGATGGTGCGCGCTATTGCCCGCCAAGCCGAGGCCGAGCGCGAACGGCGCGCCAAGGTGATCCACGCCGAAGGCGAACTGCAAGCCTCGGAAAAGCTGATGCAGGCCGCCGAAGTACTTGCACGCCAACAAGGCGCAATGCAGTTGCGCTACATGCAGACGCTGAGCAACATCGCAGGGGACAAGGCATCGACCATCGTATTTCCGTTACCGATCGAACTGCTCACCGGCATGACCAGCATGGGCAAGGCTCGGCCGCCGGACAGCGCATGAACCTGCGCCGGCGTGCACACGAAAAAGGAGAACCGCAATGCATCACAAAATACTGACGGACGCAAAGGAGCGCACCTACGCGCTGATCTTCGACCAGGGCGACGAAGTGATGTCCACGCTGCAAGTTTTCTGTGACGAACAAAAGCTGAGCGCCGCCCGCTTCACCGCAATCGGCGCATTCAGCTCCCTGACGCTCGGCTATTTCGATTGGGATAAAAAGGACTACGACAAGATCGCTATCGACGAACAGGTCGAAGTGTTAAGCCTGGTCGGCGACGTCGCGCTGCATGAATCGAAGCCGAAGGTGCATGCCCACATCGTCGTCGGCAAGCGCGACGGCAGCGCGCACGGTGGCCATCTGCTGGAGGCGCATGTGCGGCCGACGCTGGAAGTGCTGTTGGTTGAAGCGCCTGGTTATCTGAAGCGGACGATGGACAGGGAGAGCGGGTTGCCGCTGATTAACGTACAGGTGTGACGGCATGCATCGCACGAAGGCTTCGCTCTTTCGGCGCGTCGCTGCGTTCTTCCGTCACTTCTCTATTGAAAAGAGCCGCAGGTGAGCATCGCGTCTCGGCGCGTCGGCTGTTTTATACAAGTCTCAAAAAATTGTAAAAATTTATTAGCAAATCGACCAAATCCCGGCGCGTGAAGTCATATGACTTGTACTCTCAATCGCCCAGGATAATTCATGACCACTAACACCAAAGTCGAAATCGATTTGACCGTTCGCTCATTCTCCTACGTCGCAAAACAACTAGCCAAGTCATCGCACATGCAGTATGAGCAAATCCTCCGCGAGGCGGAAAAGCATCGCAGCGCCCTGCTTCTCATACAGCGCGATCTCATGGACAAGGCAGAACAGGGACTGCGCAGAAAGGCCATCACAAGAACGGAATTCGACCGGGTACGCGCAGCAGCGACACAGGCAGTTTCTCAAGCACGGCAAACGATTACCTGCATCGCGGCACAGTATGTGCCGCAAAAGCTCGCGGCGTAATTCCGTCGGACATCGTTGCAACATTCCGGAATTGTTTTCTGCACGTCGAGTCCGCAGTCGCCCTCGCGAGTTCAAATCACAGGAATCTGGTTTTCCAATGGAACTCAGCGAGTTTGGTGTGACGGATGTCATCCGCTGTTCGACATGGCTGCACGCTGTAGCAACGTTGACAAACGCAACTGATCGCGGCGCTGCCGGCTGAGCTGCGGATGCGGTTCACAGAAGAATACGAACGGTTGGCGCTGGCCGAGCGGCAACTGGCGGCACTGGAAAAGACGCTGGTCAAGCAATTGCCGGAACCGGTGCAAAAGCGGATCGCGGATCTGCAGCGGCTCAAGGGCATCGGCGAAGTGGGGGCGATGCGGCTGGTGCTGGAACTGTTCTGGCGCGAGTTCGACAACCGGCGGCAGGTTGGAGCGTGCGTCGGCCTGGTGTCGCAGCCGTACGACAGCGGCGCCAGCCGGGTCGACCAGGGCATCAGCAAGCAAGGCAACCGGCGGGTGCGCGCGTTGCTGATCGAAATGGCGTGGTTCTGGCTGCGCTACCAGTCCGACAGCGCGATGGCGCGCTGGTTCGCGCGGCGTACGCAAGGCGGCGGCGCCGGCAAGCGCGGCAAGCGGATCGCCATCGTGGCGGTGGCGCGCAAACTGGTGATTGCGTTGTGGCGGTACCTGAAAGACGGGGTGGTCCCGGAAGGGGCGGCGATGAAAGTGGCGGGGAAGTGAACGGCAAGCCGGCAGGTTAGCGCGGCGTCGCCGAAGCGGCACGAAAGGCAGGTCAGGCAAAGACGAGTGGGAAGTGAACAAGCCCGTTTCCCAGCCTGGTTGCGACAGGCAACCAACCATGGTAGATGGGGTTTGTTCAATCGAGGTCACCCGGGCGCAACGCGCATGCGGGATTGGGCCGGAGCAGGAAAGCCGGCGGATAGAAGGTGGTGGGACGACGGGTCTCACGCAACGATGACCGGGAGCTTCCAACCAGTTGCCTGAAACGGCCGCAGGAAAGCAGGCGATGGCGCCGACGGCAGCGGAAAGAGATGCGCTGGCAGGGTCGGTAAGGTGTCAAGGCGAAGAGCGTGCCTTGACACCCCGCATCAGCGTCATGTCGATTCCTGCGGTGTCGGGGAGACCCCGCCCTTGACACCGCATGAACCGACGGTCGGAGATGGGTAAAACAGGAGAGGATGAATTTGCAAACAAGCGCTTGACACGAATCATAGAAGGCTGAGATGCAATCCCAGCATCATGTCCACATGCAAACCTGGCCATGCGTCCGGATATAGAGTGCAATCCATATGTCGGGTGAATGATTGGAGGTTGCTGGGATTGCATCCCAGCCTGCTGCCCTACTGCACTTCCGGTGGACCTGCATTCCCCCCGCCATCATTGCCGTTCTCGAGCAGGTTCATCACCCGCTGTACCGCCCACTCAAGCTCATTCTGATTGCACCAATACTGGTCAATTACACCGTATTTTGTATACCGAGAAATGTTGAAACCGTCTTCAATATCGTTGAACCAGAGCACAAATCGGCCAATCACAGCGACGACCCAGAACCCGCCTCCGAGGTCACCGTATGGGCTTTGCTGCCATTTCTCTGGAACGATTTTTATTGTCGTCCCAAATTCTCTCTTGTGCCGGGTTCATTCGTAGACAAGCATCATTGATGCTGTCCCAGATTTTTCCCTCAGAAATCGGCTGCCATTCCATAGATGTTTAGCGGCAGAATTGACCAGCGGAGCAACCGTCGGTGTCGAATGTCGAAGGTCGAATTAGGTTTTACCAAGAACGCATTCCTTTGCTTCGTCATCAAATCTTCCTCCCGCATCCAAGCAACTGTCTATGGCGATCTGCTCCGCAACATATGCGTAACCGTAATAACCTGTCGTTCCAACGATCACCCAGAACCCAAGCCCGAGTAGAAGTACAGCAAATCCATCAGCGTCAATGTCGCGTTTGAATGTGCGGCCGATCAAATATCCCATTCCTCGAACTGCAATCCCTCCTATCACCTCAATGACGATCTGGCCTGCACCACGCAGCACACCGCCAACCACTTCGCCAACAATTTCACCGATAGGCATACGTCGATCGACCAAACTCTGAATTGATCGACACGCGGCGACCGAGTCGAACGCCGTGTTAAGTGTTTTCATGTTTATTCCCATACTTCTTTTCGAGACCGCGCCAGTCTCGATATTCACGGCAGCGCATCACACCTCCAATACATGACGCAACAAGAATTGCGCCAAACAGAACCAAAACATCGATGTGATTGAACTCGACCAGCCAAACCGTTCGATAAGTCGTCAGTCCCACACCTGATTTAATCTTTTCAATGGCTCGTATTATCAGCGCAGCAAGTCCGCTAAACGAAGCAACACCCATCACGACAAATCCCACGATCATCCATCGTGGCATCCATTGTTTCTCAGGCTCGCCCATAACATTTAACGATTGATCTGACCAGCGCCGCAGGTGTCTTCGCCGAGTGACAAGTTAAACATTCCGGCCCTTTGCATCATCAAGTAAAGACTCATTCTTCATTACCTTTCTGATTTGGTAAAGTCTCAAAGCCTCCGGAAGAAACGCAAACGACATTGCAAAAATAACGACCGCAATAACTAGACAAACGAATGCATCGAGCATTGACGCTCGCACAAGAAGAATTATTAAGGCAACACAGCAGAACATTATGGACATCAACCAACATGTCCAAATCCAGCTTGCGGCACTATTCACCGCGAGTCTCGCTCTCCAATTTCGGTGGGGTATGTAATTGGTCATGAGCTGAAATATGGACATGAGGTTTAACGTTAAGGTAAAGGACGCACCGCTTGCGGCGCATCCTGCTTGACCGCGATGTTGAGTCAACTCGCCTCAAGCACAAAGAGCCGCTTTTCCAGAGGACCTTTTTCCAACTCTGGAACAGTTTTCAAAAATATCGCTCGGTCATTTTCATAGTTATCACGAACCGTGATCCCTTGCACCTCTACCCCAGAATAGTACCCGCCTTTATCATCTACAACCAAGTCTCCCAAATAGGTCGCTTTACCAGGAAGAATCTCAAAGCTAACTTTGCGTGGATTGGAGCGACTCATATCCATATACACATAGCCAATAGCAACACCAGCACCAAATCTGAAGTTTGTAATTTCATACTTTCCGGCCGAAAGTTCGATCATGATCAACTTTCCCAATCTTCCTGGCAGGTCGCTCTTCGGACCTGCCTTAAATAGATTGGAATCGAACTTGATTGAATGCTTAGAGCCAGTACTTACATTTGCAAATTGTACCGATGGCTGCGTACTAGTCTTCCGAGTCAGGGTAATTGTCGCAACCATCAATCCTTTATCTTTATTATTTGCAACCTCATATTCTGACTCGACATTTCTCATTCCAGCACAACCAGAAAGAAGGCAGGACAACGCAATACACCACCAAATCAAAAATTTCTTCATGGTTTTAGCACCTTCATCATAATTGACTCTAACTGAATATTTAACATACTTGTCCTGTTCGTTATGCACAGCGGTGAGCCATTATGCGCGGATGCCGACCGGACGCCAAGCCGCATGGAGCTTAGCGCTCGAGTCTAGGGGTCAAATCTATTTGAATAAAAGGCCTGCACCTCCTCATTCAGATCATTTTCCGCCATGAATGCTCGGTAACGCGCCGCCTTTCGCACACCCGATGTCACTTGCGCATACACCACCTCCCGTTTCAGCCAAGGAGGCGGCTTGACGTCGCCAACATAGGCGGGATAGCTCGACCAGCGATATTCGGCAAGTGCATCCACCATCTTCGCTTCCTGCAGGTTTCGATGGATGTACTTCGACAGATGCAGTAAATAGGCATCGGCATCCACGAGAATCGCTTTGTATCGTCCCCGGAACAGTGCCCCGTCAGTGTTCCGCACACGGTGATAGCGCTGTGTGTACACGCCGTTTATATGCCGCATGGTGCGGCTTCAATTCGCGTGCGGCGTCTTGACCAGCAGGTGGTAGTGGTTGCCCATCAGGCAATAGGCACGAATCTCGATGCCGAACCGCTCGCTCGCCTCTTCCAGAGTCGTCAGAAACGCTTCATAGTCATCTGCATCATGAAAAATGGCTTGCCGTCCTCTGCCGCGATTCATCACGTGGTAGAAGGCGTCGTCGTAGTCTATTTGTAGTGGCCTGGACATCATGACACATTATGCCGGTTTAATTACATTATCAATAGACTTGACCCCTATTCATTAAATGGACTGCCTCAGTAACTGCCGGAGATAGTGCGAAGGTTTTTTGGCATTGCACGCTCCGCAATCAGTCAGGTTTGAATTCGGATATTGGCGAAGGCAACTGCGCCTGTATGTACTTGCAAGCCGATAAACCCTGAGTCAGGATCTTCGCTCTGCTTCCGGCCACGGAATTTTTCGTTTTGGTCGGTTGGATCGGCAGTGAATTGCGTCGTAGGCTGCCCATTGAGCAGCACCTCGTAGCTGCGGTCCGTGACCTTGATTTCGTACGTGTGCCAGATACCCGGCGCGAGCCGCTGGTTATTGATGTAATTCTGTGCGCCGGGGGCAGTTCCAAAATTTTTCACCTTGTATATCGCACCGGTGCGGTTGTACAGCAAGCCGTCGCCCTCGTTCTTTCGGGTATCGCCGCGCGCCTCCTCATCGATTTGAATTTCGTAACCGGTATCGACTGCTACGGTTGCTGCATTGCCGGGCACGTCCGGACCGGGCGTACCCGGCAGTACCGGTTTTCGCGGATCGCGAAAGCGGACGAAAACACCAGAATTGTCGTTGAAGTTCCCCCGCGGATGAGGCAGGCAAAAATCCAGGCGCAGAGTGAAATTGTCGAACTGCTCGGCAGCATAAAAGAGCAATCCGATACCGTTTCCTGGCTGTGCAACGAGTGATCGCCCTATGATTCGAAAGCGGTTGCCTCCTCCAGGCATTTCAGCCATTAGCCACTTCGCGAAGAATTCCTCCGACTTTTGCGTGCCGTCGAACAGGTAAGTGAAGCCGGGATCGGCAGACCTGGGTGGCGGCGGCAGCAGGGTATCGCCAAGCCGCCGCGCAAGCGCGATGCCCGTGAGCATTGGGTTGGGCGAACCGACCGTCGGGAATAACGCAGGTCCGGCGACATAGGCGTTCTTCACGCCGTGAAAACGGCAGTTCGCATCGGTCACCGACGTATTGGGATCGTCACCCATCCGCAGCGTGCCGGCTTCATGGTGCGTGGTGCCAAGCGCGTCGCGGCGGCCGTTTGGATTGGCCTGATCGCGCATGACGTGCGGCAGCACAGTCGGCAACTGCGCGGCGTCCACGCCGGCTGCCAACACGGTGTTGGTGATCGGATGAATGATGTCGATTTTCTGACCGTTCGCAAAAGCCGCGGCCAGTTGGTCCGAAGCGTTGTCTATCGCCTCCCACAACTGCATGTCCTTTTGCGTTGGCTGCAGGTTGACGTAGGCCTTGCGTTCGCCGTAATCGGTCTGGCTGGGATTGAGATCGCGCGTAACGTTGCTGCCCGGGTTGTTCGGCTCCATTTCGCCGATGCCGCGGATCGTGATGACGACGTGCGAGTCGGTGGCGCGCAGATGCTGGTTCACGAACTCTATGTCCGGCACCTTCTGGAACAGCTCTGCCTCGGAATTCGTGTTCGTGTTGTCGAGACCTGATGCCGTGATCTGGAAGTGAAAATGACCGACTGTGCCATCAGGCGTACCGTCCGGCTTGGTGAATGAATGCCGCCCTTTCACGAACAGCGCCGACGTTTGCAGCGCTTTCACAGCAGGCGGCAACGCAGCAAGTGCCGAGCGCGGGATCCGCAAGCCGACATTCGAGCGCAGGTGCGCCATCAGGTTCGCCCCAATACGACCGTCCTCCCCAAACGACAGCAGCGCCAGCCGGGCACTCTCGATGGTGCCAAGTGCGACGATCACCTTGGCGTCGGGTGCAACCGGTATCGTGCCGTGTTCCGTCAGCACCGCGTCGACCCTGCGGCCGTCTGCATCGTTGACCACGCTCAGCCGGCTGACGTGGCAGCGCGGCACCACCATCAGACGCTTGCGCACATCGTCGCCTTTCGATTCAGTGAAGGAGCCGCGTGCCGCTTTGATGAGCAGCGGCACCGTGCTGAATTTGTTGAGTGGAAAAAAGCCGGCATGCTCGGGACGTGCCTGCACTGCCAACGGTGCTTCCAGCTTCAGTTTGTCGCGCAGTTCATCTTCGAGCTTCTTGAGGTCCGCGGGCGCCGTCGGTAACGGGTTCGGCAGAGCGACACCGAGAAGGGCCGCGATCTCGGAAAGTGTCGGCGGCGTGTCGAGGATCTCGACTGGCGGCGAATCCGGCAGCGTGGATAAAGCGATGGCATCGCTCACCTTGCCGCCATTGATCGCAGCATAGAGATGCTCGCGCATCGCGTTATGCAACTCGCCGAAGATGAAGTCGTTCGTCGCAGTGACTCCGATTTGCTGGCTGGATTGGCGGAAGTAGCCCTCATCCCCGTTCGGTAACGTCTTTGCATTGAGCTCGTCAAGAACTGTTTGCGGCCACACTCCCGCCGGAGTCTCGGAATCGAGCAGCCGTGGTGACCAGCCGCCCCACCAGAGTGAGCGTCCGCCAACGCAATAAGCGAGGCCGGGGAATTGCAGTCTGGGGTCCGCATTCCAGGACTTCCCCCACACTTCGTTGCCAAGACCGAGCGACGGAAGATTCTGCTGATGCTCGGCCAGAAAGAAAGGTCCGCCCTCGAGGACCAGGATGCGCTCGCTGCGCCCTGTGCTGCGGAACCATAGATGTTCTGCCGCCGCCGCGCCGAACGTACCACCGCCGATGATGATGAAGTCGAAGGGCCGGATGTCGCCACGCGGCGGCAGCGGGTTACCGTTCAAGTCCCTGGCATTGGCGCGATAAACGGAATCGGAGCTGGCGAGTGCTTCATCGAAGGTATTGCATACATAGCGCCCGAGCACATCGAGTGCGAAGTCGGTCGGTTGCGAAGGTGAGCCAATATTCATGCGTGTCCTTCTGGTGAGCCAACTGGTTGGGACGCGAACGATGCGCATACTTTGCCAGGAAAATTCCAGAAGGCGCAGTGTTGCGGCTCCACTATTGAACTCCCGGGCAAGCAGATGTGGATTGTGCTGTCTCAAACGTTTGCACGCGAGTCATCGCCGGATGCAGACGTACATGGGAACGGCGAGCGCAACGTTCGTAGTGACAGGCGCACCTGGTGTCCGCGCTTGCGCGATAGAAGCGGCGCACCAACACGGCTTTCCAGCTCGGCGATGTGGAGGCTGACAATTGGATGCTTAGTCTGCGACGAATCGAACGGCGATGGAAACCCAGTTCCTAGGTACATCATCGGGCATGCCAACGAAAACCAGAAATGTGTCTGCGTTGGCGATCCGTTCCCTTGGCTCCAAGCATTGGTGCTTGATTGATTGCGGCGAAGGAACACAACACAGAATCCTTCATACCAATCTGTCTCTCACGAAGTTGCAGGCAATCTTTATTACGCATGTCCATGGCGATCACTGTTACGGGTTTCCCGGACTTCTGGCCAGCGCAGGGATGCTCAACAGGGCGGAACACCTGTTCATCGTGGGGCCGCCAGGCATCCAGCACTTCACCCAGTGCGTGCTGGATACCACCCAGCTCCGGCTTCCATATCTTTTGAAATTCATCAGCGTGGAAGACGCGCCGAGAACACAAGTGCTGCCGGACTTCGATGTGCAAGCCACTGCGCTGTCACACAGGGTGCCTTCGTTTGCATACAGTTTTTCCGAGAAAGCGGTTGAAAACAGGCTCGATGTGGCAAAGCTGGAAAGCGATGGCATTCCGCGCGGTCCCGACTGGGGCCGCATCCAGCAGGGAAACGACGTCGCAATACCTGGGGGCCGGACTGTGCGCGCCCGCGATTATCTTCTTCCGCCGCGCAAGCAGCGCAAGATTATCGTGGGCGGGGACAATGATATGCCCGACCTCCTGGCGACCGAGGCACGGACGGCAGAGGTGCTGATCCATGAAGCGACCTATACTGAAGACATGTTGAACAAGGTCGGACCCAACCCGCAGCACAGCTCGGCTAGAAAAGTGGCGCAGTTTGCCAACAACGCAAAGATCAGAAATCTCGTGCTCACGCACTTTAGCCCTCGATACCAGGAGCAGGAAGGCGGACTTCCGTTATCCGATGTAGAAGCCGAAGCACGGGCGGTCTATCAAGGCAATCTGTTCCTGGCAAACGATTTGGACCGATATATCCTGGACAGGCAAGGCATTCTGGCCAAGGCAATATGAAGCGGGATTTGTATTGATCGTCATTGGAGGTCTCTTTCCGGCTGCATCGGGACCGTCGCACTGCCCGCCCCCCCCGTATGGCGCCCGTTTGCAGACATTTCCATCTTCGCCGTACACTGCGTCACAAAACCGGTCCCTCGCCCGTCTAACATGCATGCCCCCTTTTCCGTGACCATCATGCCCACTGACACTCCCCCGTCCGACGCCGATATCTTCGCCGGCCTGCGCCCGCGCCTGTTCTCGATCGCCTACCGCATGCTCGGCACGCGGGCCGATGCCGAGGATGTTCTGCAAGATGCGTGGCTGCGCTGGCATCGTACCGACCGCACCCAGTTGCAGTCCGAGGAAGCGTGGCTGGTCACGATCGTCACCCGTCTGTCGATCGATCGCCTGCGGGCGGCCAAGGTCGAGCGGGAAACCTATTCCGGTTTCTGGCTGCCCGAGCCGTTGGTCGACATCGACGAACATACGCCGGAAGCAGCGGCTGAATTGGCGAGCGAGTTGTCGGTGGCGCTGATGTGGGTGCTGGAACGGCTCGCGCCGGAGGAACGGGCGGCGTTTCTGTTGCGGCAGGCGTTCGACCAGGACTACGCGGACATGGCGGCGATACTCGGCAAGAGTGAAGCCGCCTGTCGCCAAATGGTGCATCGCGCGACCGAGCGCGTGCGGCAGGAGCGGCCGCGCTTCGAGGTATCGAAGGATGCGCATCGTCTTCTGCTTGAACGGTTCATGCAGGCGGCGCGAAGCGGCGACCATGTCGCGATGAAGGCATTGCTCGCGGACGACGTCGAGATCGTCAGCGACGGCGGCGGCAAGGTGCCTTCCTTCGGAAAGATCCTGCGCGGCGCCGAACGCATCGCCAATCTGTATCGCGCGGTGCAGCTGCGCCATCGCGACCAGGTCGAGTACCGTCAGGCGCTGGTCAACGGCGAGCCGGGACTGCTGCGCTACGTCGGCGGGCAACTCGAATCAGCACAGGCTTTCGTGATGGACGGCGAACGCATCATTGCGATCTTTACCGTGCGCAATCCCGACAAGCTGACAGCCATTTCCGCGAGCCGGTAGAAGAATCTGTCACAAACCGGCGGCTTGCGACGTCTTGATGGTGTGAGGACTGCATCGGGCAGCCCTCCGATATTCATCACAAGGACATATCATGACCCACCAAGCTCGCCTTCCATACTTCCAGCTCGCTCCCAAAGCCTTTCAGGCGATGCTGAATCTGTCCGGCGCCATCCGCAAGGACCTTCTCGGCGCTCGCCTCCTCGATCTGGTTTACCTGCGCGTGTCGCAAATCAATGGTTGCGGTTTCTGCATCGACATGCACTGGAACGACCTGATCAAGCAGGACGTCGACCCGCGCCACGCCAATGCCGTCGCCGGCTGGCGCGAGGCGCCGTTCTTCTCGGAACGCGAACGCGCGGCGCTGCGCTGGGCGGAAATCGTCACTGCCACGCCGCACAGCGATGCCTCCGATGCGGAATTCGCGGAGTTGAAGAAGCATTTCTCCGACGAGGAAATCGTTGAAATCGGCTTTGCGATCGCGACGATCAACGCCTGGAATCTTTTGAACGTAAGCTTCCGCAATCCGATTCCGGTGAAGGCGTGGCTGGGCGCCGCGTAGTTCTGCAACGGCGCGGCAGGGCGGAAAAGCGGTAGGCATTCCGCAGCGCGGATTTTTCTCGAAGTTAACAATGGCGACGCTGCATTTGGCGGATGGCGCTGCGCTTTTCCGTATATGGACTCCTCCCGGTTTGCAAGTCATTTCTGTTT
>CBIHRJ010000089.1:0-19400 GCA_966212445.1 uncultured Noviherbaspirillum sp.
GCATCAAGCACGGATTGCTCGACAACTACCTCTGTCAGCAGCTCAAAAATCCCTCCGTCAAGATGCGCTTTGCGTAAGTCCTAAATAAGTTTAATGCAGCTTGATAACTGCACGCTCGACACTAATTGCTTGGGGCAAAAGCTGTCCCCCGGGAGTAATCGATCCTTAGCCCTGGAAGAGAAATCGCGGCTGCCAATTCACGGTTTTCTTTCGCCAATTGAAGCTTCTACCACTTGATCTTGTGCCGCTCTTCAGTCTCCCTATGCCGAGCATCATCCGAACTGTGGAGATACCCACTGGTAGTCGCTATCGACTCGTGACCAAGGTTGTCGCGAACGTGGCGAAGGTCCACATCACTGTTTGCCATGTGCGATCCTGCGGTGTGCCTTAACCAGTGAGCGGAAGCTGCTTCGACGCGGGCAGCAATGGACTCGGAGCTCTCGTCGCGCAGCCGTAGCCGCGTCGCCGTGTCCTGGAAAACCTGCTTCACGATGGCGTGCGCTGCACCGCGCGTCATTTGACGCTGCTGCGTCCCGATCGGCAGCAACAGTGGAATGTCTTCGGCATGGGCAGGGAAGGGGGAGAGGCCTTTTTCTCTGCGATAGCGGGCCAGCTCAACCATGAGTTCGTTGGTTGCCGGAATAATTCGCGTCTTTTCTC
Organism: uncultured Noviherbaspirillum sp.; assembly: GCA_966212445.1. GTDB lineage: Bacteria > Pseudomonadota > Gammaproteobacteria > Burkholderiales > Burkholderiaceae_D > Noviherbaspirillum. Next base: position 661 of record CBIHRJ010000089.1, read on the forward strand.
CTTTGCCGACAATTTCAAGCCACCACCGTTCCTCACCGTCTTTGTCGCGACGGCAGAAGAATCCGCCCATCGCGTTTCCGACGACTTCGGAGATGCGCAAACCGCAGAGATACAGCAAGGAAAACAGCCAGCGCATCCTCAAGTAGTGTTCCCGCTCGCGATCGCTCTCCTTGGGCATCGTATCGATGGTCAGCTTGACCTCGTTCCACAAGTCTTCCTCAAGGTAGCGTGTCACGCGCGGCCTGGATTTACGAGCGCGCTGCCGCGACAGCGATAAAGGGTTGCCGGCCAGGTAGCCGGCATTGACGAGCCACGAGAACAGCGTATTGAGGATGATGAATGCCTGCCGCTGGCTTGATTGGGAGAGGGGGCCGGCGAAGGGGCGCCATTCCGGGTGTGACCGCCCAAATTTCCGGCCGTCGCGCATGATCCAGCGTGCCGCCGGCTGCGGGTCGACGAGGAAATGCTGATACGCGAGCAAATCCTCGTGCGTCAGCGACGAAAACGGTTTCTGCAGCTGTACCGTCGACCATAACAGGAGCCGTTCGGCTTCTTTCCGGTAGTTGTCGAATGTTGTCTTTGTATCGACGAACCGCGCGAGCCAGGCCTTGATCGCATCGATGTCGTTTTTGGCTGCAATTTGAGGGCGGTTGCCCGTTGCGCGATTCGTTCCGTTCCGGCCGTCGAGATTAGGCGAGACGACGACTGTTTCGATCGGCGCCAGGGCGCTGGCGAGTGAAGAATTGCGGGAGTCGATGGGCATCCGGGTAGCCGCGGCGGTATGTAATTTCCGTTCGATATTGCATTGTCAATGCTGTAACCAATGGCAATTTTCTACAGAGGATAATGTTTCGAAACCTGCATATCGTAATTGGTCGTTAGTGTTTAGTGAAACCTTGCTCTGATATCCGCAAGGAGTGGCTGGAAGTATAGACAACGATCACGGCGCCGACACACATAAATCAGCGATAGAAGTTGTAGCGGGTGGCGGACGCCATCAGCGCGTCGGCAGGGATCGGGCTAACCTGAAAACCGGTGACGCAAGTCCGCCAGGGTCTGCGCGTTGGCGTGACAGTGAGTGCGAAATTGATCGCTGATGCGCAAATCATTTGCGGCTTGCTCCCAGAACGAGATGGCGCACGCACAGGCCTTTAGCCATTCCTCTCGTTCTGCCGGCACGGGCAACGCAAAATTCGGAATCACTTCAGGCACCTCGCCGCCGGGTAGTGGCGCATAGGCCATGGGCAGCATGTCGTAGGAGGGGGCAATTCTGAACAGACCGTTGGCGGGAATGAAGCTGAGGTTCCCCATGTGCATATCGGCATTTGCAATCAGTTTGCCGAACCACCACAGCAGCAGCACCACGTTGAAATCGTCGGGGCTCAGGTACTTCAACTGCATCAGGCGCCGGGCCGGCACACGCCAGTCGTCTGTCCCGCAGCCGAGCAAGTGGCCGTCGATGGCGGACAAGCTTACGAGCGGCAGACGGCCATATCTGCCAACCCTGTCAAATCGCTCCGATTCGAGGAAAGTGCGGCTTTTTCCTTGCAGGATGCGCGTGCGCGCACTGGTTACGCCTGGCAAATGCGCCACATGGATTGCCGCAAGATGCTCGCAGACCAGCAAGTCCGACCAGCGCTGTGTTGCGCCCGGTTGGGCTTCTCCGGAAAACTTCACAATGACGTGCTCGGTGGCAGAGCCGGGCAATATACGCACCGCGGTAAATTTCGGGAACTCTCCTGCGGCGCTGCGGCCTGCTACGCCAAGCGAAGCTACATCCTGCGCCATTTGAAGATAAGCAGGGACGTGGTCAGTTTCGGCAATACCGGGTTCTGGCGCAATCAAGTCTTTCTGCCACCGCTCAAGCGCTCTTTCGCCGAGAATCAGGTTGCCACTGGTGTCCCAGCCGACGCGGGCGAGGATATGGAGGACGTCCTCGTCATTCCAGTTGCGTGGGTCCGGAGCAACATCAAGATCAGCATGATATTTGCGCGCGAAGGTACGCCCCAGGAATCCTTGCGGTTGCATATCATACAAGGGGTAAGGCAAACCCTCCCACCAACCATCCAGGGAGGCCTTGTCGGCGGGCCAGCCAAGCTTGTGAAAGCTGCACAGCGTCCCCCCAGGTCGAATAGGGACAAGTTGTCCCACTTCTTCAACTTGACCATATGAGTTGACCTGAAACAAGGGATGCCGCTCGACCCGGCCGCGCAATGGGCGCACGAGCGCGTAGCGTGTACGGGAAGCGGCGCCGGCGGAGCAAATAGCACTATGCCGTTCGTTCAACCATCTCTGCACAGTACGGGGCGTGACCCCGATGTCAGTCGCCAAGGTGGCAACACCACATGACCCTTGTCGCAACTTGGCGATCATTGCTTGCTCGGCTGCATTATTCCGTGGGCGCATGGATAACAGATTATGTCGTTAGTTATGACGTGATATTTTACTTTGAATTCCAATAAAAACAATTAATTAGAACATTTCGTGCATATTTTTTTGTCGTGAATTCAGGTATTTTCTTGATGATAGTGATCTCCATTGGTTTCCGATAATTCAGCGCATCTAACAAAATCGAATTGCCTCTGCATCCCATGAACATGGGGTTTTCCGAGGTTCTTTTGGCTAGCCAATATTTTCGCATAATTTATCTTATGTAAAATTATATGCGCAAATTAAATAGGCGATTAGCAACAAAATTTGCACGATTTAAACGGTGGCTTTTTCGCGTTGCACTGAAGCCTGCAGCACGCTAACAAATCCAGCACTTCCCGCTTATTAACGCCTGCCAAGAGCAGGCGTTTTTTAGTAAACCCATAAATATGGGAGGCAACGAAGAATCATTCGCGTAACAATTCACAGTTTTAACTTGCCTTACGGGAACTTATATGAAAGTCCTCCGATGAATTGATCGACACGGTCGAAAGCAGGATCCTTCCCGCAGTGGCCTTCGATCCACAAAATGCAAAGCGCGAATTTCTTCTGGCGATGGTGGACATGGCGGAAATTGTTTTCCTGCCGCCGCTCATGCGATATCTGAAAACGCATGCGCCCCATTGCACGCTGAAGACGCGTCGAGTGGCGAACGAAGCCGTGCTCGATGCTCTCGAAACAGGAAGAATTGAGATGGCGATCGGAAACGTACCGGATTTGCCCGGGCATATCTACCAGCAAACCCTCTTTCATCACGGGTATGTGGTGCTGGCGTCGGAGGGCCATCCGCGCCTGAAAAAACGTAAGCTGACCTGGGAAGATTATCAGCGCGAATCACATGTGATCGTTGCGTCCGGGCCGGACCAGAACCTGGAAGATCATACGCTGAGCCCGAAGGGAATAAAGAGAAAGGTAGTGCTGACGGTGGGTGGCTATCTCTCGGTGCCGTGGCTGATCGAGGGAACGGAAATGATCGCGACCCTGCCCACGCGCCTTGGAGAGGGAATTGCAAGGGCCCCACGCGTGAAGCAGTTCGAGCTGCCCGAGTCGGGGAAGCCTTACGCACTGCAGTCGATATGGCATCCGCGCTGGCACAACGATCCCGGACACAGATGGCTGCGGGAAACCATCTACAAACTCATGCACCGATATCCGGACGTGCCAGTCTAGATGGCACTCATGGAGAGGACGGCTGGTAGTTGGTTATCCTCAATTTCCTGCGGCAGGCTTAAGTTCGATCAATTGAACCCTGTGCTGAAAGCGATTTCCCCCAACAGAATGGGCGCTTCGGGCACCACGCGGCCCATGGTGATGAATCCATGGATTCGTCCCGGGAAGCTCCGATATCGTACCGGCACGCTGGTAGCGGACAAGCGACCCGCATATTGTCGCGATCCGGTTCAGCAGTGTCTCGATGTCGCGCCGACGAACTCATTTCCACGTTGACGCCAACCCAGGCATCCCTAGCAATTGCCCTTTTTAGCCTGGCCAGGAGGGCAAAACGATTTGTGTTCGCGCACAATCGGGACCTGTACGCGTTCCATCACTGTTCGGCAGCGTTGCACTGTCTGGTATGAAGAGCCTGGGGACGCGCTTTGCGCAGCCATCCGATCTCCGACAACGGCGCCTGTTGCTGCTCCGACGGCGGTCGCAACGGTCTTGCCATTTCCTCCCCCGACCTGGTTGCCGAGAATGCCGCCGGCGATGCCGCCAATAATGGCTCCTCCGTATCCCTGCCCGCTCGACTGAACGGGAACTTGTTCGTTCCAGCACTCCTGGCGCGGACGCTCCACGGTTTTATATTCGGTCGCAATGGCAGCCAAGGGAGCGGCAAGAATGGCGCAGATGGTTAATGTTTTATGCAACATATATCCGTTTTCCTTTCATGAGTGGGTTAACGACGGCGCACTTCAATTGGGCGGGTAACTGCGGCCGAATAAGCGCTCGCGACGCGACTTGGTAAGCAGACCTACAGGTTTCGATACCATCACCCTTTCGACACCGACCAAGTTTCCGTGCAGCATGACATAAAATAGTTGCTCATGTGTAACATATTGTTTGGAAAAACCTCGAGATGATGTCTGTCGCAGAGCGGCTCATGGCCGAGATCGTTGCGGAAGCGCTCACGAAAAATGACAGCGCCATCTCTGCCGCAGGAGATGGTGCAATGGGCGGTTGCAGTGCGATCAGCCACGACCGGTTTGGCGTACCGGGCATTCGGCATTAGTCAGATCTGCTGCCAGTATCAAATAAACCCAGCAGCGCCAATGACATTCAGGACCTGAAGTGTCCGAAATGACGTGATGGTCCCCGAGACCTTCGGCTAGACCTTCGCCGGCTTGCGGCGGCGTTTTGGTGCGAGCATCACGCCTGTGCAAGTCGGCGCGGCGCACTTGCATGCGAATTTCCGTTTCACTGCGGCCGTATGGCGACCGTCATAAATGAGGGCATAGTTGTAGCAAAGCTCTTCCCCTCGCTTGATTTCCTGGAGCGAATAGATATACACCCTGCCGTCGGCATGCTCCATCGCCTCGCAGTTCGGTTCGCACGAATGGTTAATGAAGCGCGCCTCGTTGCCGCGGCTGGCGCCATCAATCACCCGGCCGTCCGCCAGACTGAAGAAATAGGTATGGTTGATCGGATGGCCTGCGGCCTCCGCACGCCGTTGCGCCTCCTCCCAGTCGATTCGTTCGCCTTTGTATTCAATGATGTTTTCGCCAGGCGGTATCCTGCGACGGGCGAACACGCCGTTGCCATGAATGCCGGAGGCCCTGACAACATGATATGGCGCGGGCTGGACTACCTTCTTCCCAACGGGTTTGGTGGTTTGTTTTGAAACGGTCATCAGCGGCGCCTTCATTTGATGGATGGGTGCACACGTGCACAAACTTAACGCGCAGCAAAAGTAGAGACGATGCGGCGATTGCCAGGCTGCTTTTTCACATATTGGCGAAGAACCGCCGCGCTATTCCGCGCAAATCTCTCGTACGCATCCGCGCAGCCAGCGATGCGCCGGATCGGCATGCAGGCGCGGATGCCAGAGCAAGGAAACCGTGATTTCCGGCACAGGCATCGGCAGGGGGAAACTGTGCATACCGGCACGCAGTTTTCCGGTATGCCGTTCGGGAACGCTGGCGATCAGATCGGTGGCCCGGGCCAGGGCCAGCGCAGTTGAAAAGCCGCCAACGATCGTAACGGTATCCCGCTCCAGATCCAGCGACTTCAACGCCTCGTCAATCGGCCCCTTGGCCAGCCCTTGCCGGGAAACGAGGATATGCCTGCCGGATGCATAACGGGAGGGGGGGATCTCGCCCTGGCTCAGCGGATGCCCCATTCGCACGACGCCGATAAAACGATCCCGGAACAATGCCTGTGCACGCACTTCCGGACCAGTCGTCTTTCCCACGATGCCCGTTTCCAGATCGACAGTTCCGTCGCGAAGCGGGCCGCTCTCTTTGTGTGGCTTCTGCATGAAGCAAAGCCGCACTCCGGGCGCTTCCTCGCTGACGCGCGCAATCAGGTCCGGTCCGAAGTTCTCCACAAAGCCTTCGCTGGTCCGCAGCGTGAACGTCCTGACGAGCTGCCTGAGGTCGAGCTTCTCGGCCGGGCGCAGCACCGCTTCCGTGTCCTGCACCAGTTGACTGACCCGTTCGCGCAGTTCGAGCGCCCGAGGGGTGGGAACGAGGCCGCGCCCTGCCCTGACCAGCAAGGGATCGCCCGTCGTCTCGCGCAATCGCGCCAGCGCCCGGCTCATTGCCGACGGGCTGAGCCGCAAGCGCTGGGCAGCGCGCGCGACGTTGCCTTCCGCGAGCAGCACATCGAGGGTGACAAGCAAGTTGAGATCGGGCTTGGACATGAATCCACCTTGGCAAGTTAGACGTGACATGGCGTTGAATGCATGAATAAAGTGCAAACAGTGCGTCTTCCGCCATATCAGACCAAAGACTACCATGCCGGAAAGCTCTCGTTCCGGGAGCCGCCAAAAAGGGAGTTGACCTTGAAACCACTCATTGCAGTACAAGCTGATTCGGCAGCTGGAAGCGCGGAACTGACGCTCTCGGCCCGGTGGACGCTCGCCGGCCTTTCGCTATCCATGTTGATGTCCTCGCTCGACACCAGCATCGCGAATGCCGGTTTGCCGACGTTGGCGCAGGCGTTCAACGCCTCCTTCCAGGAAGTCCAATGGGTCGTCCTCGCTTATCTCCTCGCTATCACCACCTTGATCGTCAGCGTCGGACGGCTCGGTGACATCATCGGCCGCCGGCGGCTGTTGCTGGCCGGTATCTGCCTGTTCACGGCGGCTTCGTTCCTGTGCGGTGTCGCGCCCACGCTGTGGCTGCTCATCGCTGCCCGGGCGGCGCAAGGCATCGGCGCCGCCATCATGATGGCCCTCACGGTGGCGTTTGTCGGCGAGACGGTTCCGAAGGCAAAGACCGGTAGCGCGATGGGCCTGCTCGGAACGATGTCCGCGATCGGCACTACGCTCGGCCCATCCCTCGGCGGCATTCTGATCGCCGGACTCGGCTGGCGGGCTATCTTCCTCGTCAATGTGCCGCTGGGCATCCTGACTTTCCTTCTCGCGCATCGCACCCTGCCCGTCGATCGCCAGGGCGCGAAGACGGAACGGGCGGGCTTCGACCATGCAGGCACACTGCTGCTTGCGCTGACGCTTGCGGCTTATGCGCTCGCCATGACGATCGGGCGCGGCCATTTCGGTCCGATCAACATCGCTCTGCTGTTGGCTGCCGTCCTCGGAGCCGTGTTCTTCGTGCGCGTCGAGGCGAGAGTCGAATCGTCTTTGATTCCGTCTTTGATTTCGCCTTTGATTCGCTTGGCGATGTTCCGCAATCCGGTGCTGAGCGCGGGCCTCGCCATGAGCACGCTCGTCTCGACGGTGATGATGGCCACGCTGGTGGTCGGGCCGTTCTATCTCTCGCGGGCACTCGGGCTCGACACGGCGCTTGTCGGACTCGCGTTGTCGGCTGGTCCGCTTGTCGCCGCGCTGACCGGTGTACCGGCCGGGCGCATTGTGGATCGCTTTGGCGCCCCACGCCTGACCATCGTGGGGCTCGTCGGCATTGCCGGAGGCTCTTCCGTTTTGTCCATGATGCCGGTGACGTTCGGCATCGCCGGCTACATCGCCTCCATCGTCGTCATGACCGCCAGTTATGCGTTGTTCCAGGCGTCCAACAATACCGTCGTCATGACGGATATTCGCCCGGACCAGCGAGGCGTCATTTCCGGCATGCTCAGCCTGTCGCGCAATCTCGGGCTCATCACCGGGGCGTCCGTCATGGGCGCCGTGTTTGCGGCCGCATCGGCGACAACCGACATCACGACCGCGCATCCCGAGGCGGTCGCCGCCGGCATGCGGATGACCTTCGCTGTCGCGGCGGCTCTGATCGTCGTCGCGCTCGTCATCGCGGTTGGAAGCCGTGTGCTCGCGGCAAGCCGTTTGCGCCCTGGTGACGTGTCATGACGCAAACCAGCATCGCAAAATTTGAAGGGAAGGTTCAGAGTCTGTCCCCGAATTTCCGCTCAGTGCGCGTTCAGACTGTCGTCACCGGGATGCAGATGCCGCACGCAAACGTCCCGCCCTCGGGATCGGGTTTCCAGTTGCGCGGATAGTATTCGAAGCACGGGCGCGCATCGCACCGGAACCCGCTGCGCGGCAGCCAGTCGCGGAACAGCTCGACCCAGACATCGCCGATGGTTTCCGGATTGCCCTGGAACTTCGTCACCGCATAGCGGCCGCCAGGCAAGGTCGCGACGTTGATGCGTCCGGACGCCGCAAATCCTTCCGGCACTTCGACGCAGGCATCGTAACGGCAATGATCGGGCGGCGTGATGCCCGGATCGTCGTGGCCGATGCCGTAACAGGGCTCGCCGAGCAAGCCGTTCGCCGCCAGCCAGGGCGCAAACGATTCCCGCCAGAACTCGCCGATCTTCGGGCCGTAGGGGCCGATCTGGCGCATGTAGGCCACCTTGACGGAAGGAAGTTCGACAATCTCGACTTGCATGGCTGGCTCCTGGATGAGAACGATGAAGTCGTCATTATGCCGATTGTCGTGTGCGGACGCCTGATCGAAATTGCTCTGGTTCTGATCCGGACTGCGCTCTCTCCGCCGTTTTCGCACCGCCTCCACCGACTCGGCCAGACGTCTCGGTGCCTCAGAGCGCCAGCCGGTCGATGTGATCGAGCATCTTGTTCATTCGCAGTGAGTATTCGGTCAGCCGCATGCTGATCGCGGAACCGGCCATTGCCAACCGGCTGATTCTGGTTCATGAAATGGGCACGATGAGAGAAACTTCATCGTGCCGGATCAATAGCCCTTATCCCGCCCAGCAGGAAGCCACCGTGTTGAAACGCGGCATCGGCGAGGAGAAACTGCTTCCCCCCGGGCGGCGATACGACGAATCGGACGTAGCCGGCCCCTGCCGCATTGCGAATTGTCACGAACCTTGCTCCCGTCCGGCCAATATGATGGTGATCGCTGTAAGCAAGTAGGCGCACCGTTCGTCTAATTGAGGTAGTTTCAAGTTCGTCTGTCAGCACATGGTTTTCTAATTTCCAAGGAGAAAAAATGCCCAAAGCTATCGGGAAAGGAGCGGTCATCACGGAAGCGGAAGGCGATGCCGTCGAGATCGTGGAAGGCGACGTGTACTTCCCGACTTCCGCCAAGCCCGGCAGCGCCGAGCCGGCCCTGTTCGCCGAACCGGGCATCTTCCTGGTGCGGCCAGACGGCGCGCTGTACGCGGCCATCCTCAACACCATGCCGTTCTCGCGGCCGCACCTGAAGGATATGCTGGCCGGGCTCGACTTTGTGATCAAGAACGACTATCCGGCGCGCGGCGAAGTCTGAACCGGGAGGAGCACGCAATGAACGACACCACGCCGTTTCCGAAAGGTGCCCAGATCGAACGCATCGCGCTCGTGCTGCAGGGCGGCGGCGCACTCGGCGCCTACCAGGCCGGCGTCTACCAGGCGCTGCATGAAAAGGGTTTCGCGCCCGATTGGGTCGCCGGCACCTCGATCGGCGCGGTCAATGCTGCTCTCATCGCCGGCAATATCTTCGAGCATCGCCTTCCCCGCTTGCGCGAATTCTGGCAAACCGTGGCGCGTGCCGACCCCGTCGACGTGTCGGCGCTACCGGAAGAATGGCGGCGCACCTACGACATCGCCGGCGTCACTGCGACGATGCTGTACGGGCAGCCCGGCATGTTCGCGCCGCGCATCCCGAGTCCGGCACTGCCTTTTGTATCCGCTGCGCCGGAACAGACGAGCTATTACGACACCTCGCCGCTGCGCGGCACGCTCCTGCAGCTGGTCGACTTCGACTGCATCAATCAACATTACATCCGGCTCAGCCTGGGGGCAGTCCATGTCAAGACCGGCCGGACGCGCTATTTCGACAGCATGTTCCAGCGTATCGGCCCGGAACATGTGATGGCGAGCGGCGCATTGCCGCCGGGCTTTCCGCCGGTGGAAGTCGAGGGCGATCTGTACTGGGACGGCGGCATTGTCTCCAACACGCCGCTGGAAGTGGTGCTCGACGACCTGCCGCGCGTGAATACGCTGTGCTTCATGATCGACCTGTTCGATCCGAACGGCCCGGAACCGACCTCACTGGCCGAGGTGTATGCGCGGCACAAGGACATCGCCTACGCCAACCGCTCCGAGCGCGGCATTCGCGATTACCAGGAAAAGCACAACCTGCGGCGCGTGATCGACGCACTCTACCAGGTGCTGCCTAAGGGTCAACGCGACGATCCACGTCTGAAGGAACTGGCCGCGCTCGGATGCCGCACGACCATGGAAGTCGTACACCTGCGCTATGCCGGCAAGCCGTGGGAAACCGCGACGCGCGACGCCGATTTTTCCGAAGCGGCAATCCGCGAGCGCTGGGATCAGGGCTATCGGGACGCGGCGCAAGTGATCGAAGAAGCTGCGTGGCTGGCGCCGGTGCCGCCGGACGTCGGCGTGGTCGTGTACGAGCAGCCGCTGCGGACCGCGGATGAGATGGCGACGACCCGGGATGCGGCGACACCCGAGCGTACCGGGGAACGCATTTGACCCCCTACTTATGCATTCGCTCTCGACCGCGACAAGCGGCAAGTCGATGCGATCGTCTCCAATCCAGCCCATCTGCTCTGGTGCGGCCTGCCGCAACAGCCGTCGCGCAGCGCCTGATGGCGCCCGACATGTTCGCAGGCTGGGGCTTGCGCACGCTGTCGTCGGATAACCCGGCCTACAACCCGGTCTCCTATCAGCGCGGCTCGGTCTGGCCGCTCGACACGATGATCGCCGCTGCCGAGCAGTCTCCCGGCTTGGGCCGCAGCACCGCCTTGCAGTGGCCGCATTCATGGAAGAAGCGGCAGCTATCCGCCGGCATCGTCTACCGTGACGCATGACCGCAGTGCGGGCAGGTCAACACCGCTCCGTTACCGACGGCTTTGCGCGTATTCCTTGCGTGCTACCTTCGCCATAGGTCTCGACCGCGTGATCGTGCGCTTTCTTTCACACCTCCTGGGCATGCGGTAAGGATCGCAGGATGGTGCCGGGAATTTCGGTGGTTTTGCCAGGCATGACAGTCTTCCTTCCAAAAGCAATAGTCTTTGTGAAGCACGCAAAACATGCACCAGACAGAGGCCAATCATGTTTGCGTGTTTTAATTGCGCCGATCCTGCGCGCCCGGAATACACGCCGTCCCCGGAACATTATCGACACGCGGTTTTCAAAGAGAGATCGTACGGAAGGAAGGCGAGCGCCGATCGCCACGCGGTGGGCGCATCACACCGGATCACCATAAGCACATTGACCGCTTGCACAATGGATCGACTGTCGTATGGATACCATGCAATTGTCCCGCAAGGATGCCTTGCTCATCATCGATGTCCAGAATGATTTCCTGCCGGGCGGCAGCCTCGCCGTGCGGGAGGGAGATAAAATCATTCCGGTGCTCAATCGCTACATCACGCAATTCGTCCGCCATGCGCTGCCGGTCTATGCGACACGCGACTGGCATCCCGCCGACCATTGCTCTTTCCAGGCGCAAGGCGGACCGTGGCCTCCCCACTGCGTCGCCGGTACAGCCGGCGCCCGCTTCGCCGCGAACCTCAATCTGCCGCCGGACGTCGTTGTCGTCTCGAAGGCAACCACGCCGCGCAAAGATGCCTATTCCGGATTCGAAGGCACAGACCTGGCCCACCGGCTGCGATCACAAGGTTTGGAACGGCTCTTCATCGGCGGACTGGCGACCGATTATTGCGTCTTGAATAGCGTCAAGGATGCGCTGGCGGACGGCTTTGTCGTGTTTCTCCTGCTCGATGCCATGCGCCCCGTCGATCTGCATCCGGGCGATGGCGAGGCGGCGATCGACGAAATGCTCGCAGGCGGCGCGCACCCGATGCAATACGAGGATATCGCCGAGAGCGCGACGCATTTTCTGCCTGGATAAGGGATACGAGATTCCCATGCCGATCGCCGACGCCGCCTGGGAACGCTTTCCTCATGGTTCCGGCATCGGCATCCGCGGGATCGGCTCGACCAAGGCGCAAGCCTTCGCTGCCGCATATAAGGATGTCAGCAAAGTGATCGAGACCGCCGACGAAGCCGGACTGAGCCGGCCGGTCGCGCGCCTCGTTCCGGAAATGTGCATCAAAGGATGAGCGGTTGACAATGCCCTCTCTTGTACAAACCGTCCGCATCATGCTCGGCGGCGACGCAATGCTCGGCCGCATCGTGAAGGACGCCATCCTGCACTTCGGTCCCGGCTATCCGCTCGGACCTGTCGCCGGCCTGATGCGCCAGGCCGATCTGACGATCGTCAATCTGGAATGCGCGATCACGTCTCGCCTCGATCGCTGGCCGGGGGCACCGAAGGCGTTCTATTTCGGCGCGCCACCGGAAGCCGTCGATGCCCTGGCCGATGCCGGGGTCGATCTGGTAAGCTTGGCCAACAACCATGCGCTCGATTTTGGCATCGCGGGCTTGCTCGATACGCTGCGTTACTTGCGTGAACACGGCATTCTCCAGGCAGGAGCCGGCGTCGATACCGATGCCGCACGAACACCGGCGATCCTGGAATGCCGCGGCCTGCGCTTCGGCATGGCGGCGTTTTGCGATCATCAGGAAGACTTTGCGGCAAGCCCGGACCGTGCCGGCATCGCCTTTCTCGATCTTGATGACGAGCAGGCAGCGATCGGCACGCTACGCTCCACGCTGCAGCCCTTGCTGGATGCAAAGGTCGATTGGCCCATCCTGTCCCTGCATTGGGGGCCGAACATGGTGTTCCATCCTTCGAAGCGGTTTCGCCGGATCGCGCATGCCGCAATCGAGATGGGCTGGAAAATCCTGTTCGGCCATAGCGCCCATGTCTTCCAGGGCATCGAAATCGTGCGCGGCTGCCCGATCCTGTATGCCGCCGGCGACCTGGTGGACGACTACCATGTCGATCCCGACTTCAGAAACGATCATCAGATGCTGTTCTCTCTCGAACTCACGCGCGACGCCGTGCAGCGCATCGAACTGTACCCGGTCTTCATCGAGCGATGCCAGACCGGGCTCGCGTCGCCGGACCAATTTGCCTGGATCGCTGCGCAGATGCGTGCGCTGTGCGCCGAACTGGGAACACGCGTGGAAGAGAACGACGGCAAGCTTCGGATCGACGTCAACCCGCCCTGCTGAACGCGTTGCCGCATCTGATATTGGTTCTGATCAGCAGCACGCGAGATGGTGCTCCGCCAGCCGGAGATAGTCGTTGGCACGACGCCGCCATTCCGCCGAATAGCGGAATTTCTCCTCGTTCAGATGCCGTATCGCAATGCGGGCGCGCAAGACCGCACGGTAACTCTGGTAGAAGTGCGCGAGTGCCGCGTGCGGCCGGTCGCCGGAATACTCGTTGTAGCTGCGCAGAAGCATGGCGCCGAATTCCGGCGCACCGAGCCGCTCGCATTCGAGCGCGAGGAAACCGACTTCATCAATCGTATCCACGATTCTCAAGTCGCGCGAAAATTCCAGGCAATCGATGATGACCAGTTCCGGCTGCATGCAGACATGTTCCGGACGCAAGTCGCCGTGCCCTTCGACGATCCTGCCGGCGGCGATCCGCTCGTCGAACAACTCCGCTCTACGTTCGAGAAACACGCGCTGGGCGGCGCAAATGCGGCCGACATCTTCGACAGGCAAGCCGAAAGCCGGCGTACTCAATTCCTGCCGGTTAAGCTCGATATCCCGCCGAAATCGATCGCGATATTCGGCCGGATCGAGCGAAACCGGCGCACAGGAACGGTAAAAACGGCTCAACCTGTCGGCAATCGCTGCCGCCTCATGCGGGCCAGCCTGGCCATGCCGAAGCGCATAATCGAGCATGCCTTCGGTCGGCAGCCGGCGCATCTTGACCAGCCAGTCGACGGTCGCGCCGCCATCCAGTTGCAAATGGCCGTCGTCGCCGACACCGAGCGCCACGACGCCCAAATAGACCGAGGCGGCCAGACGCCGGTTCAGACGGATTTCTTCCTCGCAATAGCGACGCCGCATGGCGGCAGTGCTGAAGTCGAGAAGATCGTGGCGCACCGGCTTTTTCAGCTTCCAGGCGAAACCGTCGGTCAGGAACACCCACGACATGTGGGTCTCGATCGCCTCGACCCGGTAAGACGATTCCGGATAACTCCACGGCTGCCGCAGGAAAGCGATCTTGGCTTCCTGACCGATGTCATGCTCGGGCGCCATCGCGAACGTCGTTGCCGCTGGTCAGTGGTCCGGCAGCGAATGCAGTATCTCCTTGAACCGGCTCCATTCGGCAGCGGGCCAGATTTCCGAGTGGGCGCGGCCGAAGGTACGGATCAAAGCAGACACCTTGAGCGCGGTATCGGCACCGGGTGCGGTGAAGATGTCGAGGTAATCGTAAGGCCCGAGCAAAGCGAAGCTGTGCAGCCATTTCACGTCGGGGCATTCCTGCTCGATATGCGACACCGCCCGCTTCTCGAAATCTTCCATCGAGGACGGCGTTTTCAGGGCCTCGGGCGACAGTCGGGTCAGCATGATGTAAGTGTGCATGATGAGATCTCCGATCATGGAACACGGTAATGGGGCCAACTGCATGAGCACCATCGTCCTGCTGTTTCGAACACATGAATGGAAATCCTGCATACCCCTCCAGATATCATAGGCGCGACAAACCGCCTCGCTATGAGCCACGTCAATGCATTGCAGGCGCGGATATGGCACAGGTTCTCGCCTTCGATTTCGAGCAGATCGGCGATCTTCAACCTGGAAAGGAGATGCCTTGCTTGATTGGTTCGGAACAAGGTTCGCCAAGCAACGAAAGCTGGAACTTGCCGGTCATTCTTCGATCCGATCGCCATGCCGTTCTTTAATCTCTATCGCCATCATTTCATCCGGATCGCACCAGTTCGACGCGTCACGGGAACGCATGCGCCAGATCGAAGCAAACGCGATAAGCAAGCTGCGTCGTGCATCGCATGCCGACAAGCTGGGGGATTTTCTGGAATCTTCGGTCAAGAGCCTGTGACCGATTTTCAAGCGCTGCTGCCTGCTTGTCCTTGCGCAACCGTCACCAAGGCCGGACGCAACAGCCGGTCGGCGATCATGTAACCCTTTTGCAGCACGCTGACGATGGTGTTGGCGCTTTGGTCAGCCGGCACCATTGAAACTGCCTCGTGCAGGGTTGGATCGAGTTTTTCGCCTGGCCCGGGATTAATCTCCGTCAATTTGTTTTTCTCGAAAGCCGAGTTCAACTGCCTCAATGTCATTGCAACGCCCTCCTTTAGCGATGCGCTCAATGGCGCGTCGATCTTGAGCGCTGTTTCCAGGCTATCCTTGACCGGCAACAAATTTTCCGCGAAGCCCTCGATCGCATATTTATGCGCGCGCATCATGTCTTCCTGCGCGCGGCGACGGAAATTTTCCAAGTCTGCTTTAGCACGCAGGAATTCACCGCGCAGTTCCTCTTTTTTGGCTTCTGCGATAGCAAGTTTTTCTTCAAGATCGGACTCAACGGCTATCGGCTCATGCTCCACCGCGCCATTCACTTGTTCGGGTTGCACAATTGGTTCAGCAGGCGGAGTGATGGGTTCCGATGGCGGTGTCACCGGCTCCGATGGCGGCGTGATCGGTTCCGGTGGCGGAGTGATCGGTTCAGAAGGGGGTGTAATCGATTCCGGCGAAGGAGAAACCGGCTCGCGTGGTTGATCTTGTTCCTGCATTTGCCATTTTTCCTGATTTTGCATGGAAAACTCTCCCGTACTCAACAAATTCTGCGTTCGCAACGTCCGCTACAAATTTCCCAACAAGTGATGAGCGAGCATCTTCGCTTCTGCCAGGGCACCGTCGACCGTATCGGAGACATCCACAACCCTGTGCATGACTTGCTGTTCGTAGGAAGGTCCTCCTTCATGGAAAAGCAAAACAATGCCTTGAAATTTTCCGCTCGCCAATTCCTCGAAATCCACCTCGGCTCTCCATTTTCCATTTTGGTAAGTTGCAGCTGCCATAGTCACCTCTTCAGACCTGATTCGCTTGCTTCACTATCGCGATCGCATGTGCGCATCCCACGTCACACGCCGTTAAATGGGCCAAGGGCCGGAAATTGAACATGGGATTCGCAATCGCCCCGCCAGTTCCAGCGACCGCCGCGCTTTTCCCTGGTCATGCCATGACTGCCTGGCCGCGGCAAACATTCGTTTCAATTAAAGCCGTCTTTGCGGCTTTTGCAATGAAGGTGCTTCCGATTCCAGATATCGATCGAATAATTGCGTCACCAAATCATGATCCTTCTTGAGCGCATCCATTGGATGATCAATCGGAAATCCTGTCGGGTTGCAATGGGTGTCGAGATCAATTGTCATGCCCAACTCCTTCACTAAAAAATAACTTAGACAGCAAGATCTTGATTGCTCTCTGGATGGCGCTATAGAGCGGCCATGTGATAAAAAAACAGGCTGTTACGGGATGAGGACAGCAACGTCAAATACTCCCTACAACAGCCGTCAAGAACTCCTGATAGCCGTGAACGGCAGCCTGCACTACATTGTGAAGTCGGTTTGAGAGGCCGGGCGAAAGGAACGAATCCTTGAATGCATCACCGATACAAGCGGTCGGCCTTTGGCCTCTGGTGGTTTATTTCTTTCTCGTCATCGTCCTGATGGCGGGAATCATGGCGCTTTCCTATGTCGCCGGGGAACGCCATACGGCACAGGCGGCGGATGAGCCCTTCGAGTCAGGCATTGTCCCGGTAGGCTTCGCGCGCCTGCGCCTGTCTGCCAGGTTTTACCTGATCGCCATGTTCTTCGTGATTTTCGACGTGGAAGCTCTGTTTCTTTTCGCCTGGGCCATCGCTGTACGCGAAGCCGGCTGGGCCGGGTACATTGAAGCGCTGATCTTCATCGGTATCCTGCTCGTTGCGCTGGTGTATTTATGGCGGCTGGGGGCATTGGATTGGAGCGAAAGAAGGCGAAGGCATCTTCCTCATCATGGGAAGGAATCGAACAATGCGATGGTGGTTAAGCAAGGCAACGCCTGATGTTTCAACAGGCCATGAAGACGGCCGCATGGAACAAGCCGTGCGCCGCAGTGTGGTGCTGGCGCGCTTGCAGGATCTGGTCGCGTGGGGCCGCAAGAATTCCGTCTGGCCTTACAACTTCGGCCTCTCCTGCTGCTATGTCGAAATGGCCACCAGTTTCACCAGCAAGTATGATATTGCCCGCTTCGGTGCCGAGGTGATCCGCGCTACGCCGCGCGAGGCCGATCTGATCGTGGTGTCCGGCACCGTGTTCATCAAGATGGCGCCGGTATTGCAGCGCCTCTACGATCAGATGCTGGAACCGCGCTGGGTCATCTCGATGGGTTCGTGCGCCAATTCCGGCGGCATGTACGATGTCTACAGCGTCGTCCAGGGCGTCGATAAATTCCTTCCGGTGGATGTTTATGTCCCCGGCTGCCCGCCACGCCCCGACACTTTCCTCGAAGGGCTGAATCTGCTTCAGGATGCCATCGGCAAGGAACAGCGTCCGTTGAGTTGGGTCATCGGTCCGCAGGGCGTGGAGAAGCCGGACCGGCCGTCGCAACGGGACATCAAGCGAGCCGCGAGACTGCGGGAGACGGTGCTGCGTTCTCCTGATGAGGTTTGATCCAAGGTAGGGTGGGCACAGCTTTTGTGCCCACGCGGTTGATGTGCCTGATGCAATCGCGTGGGCACAAAACCCCGTGCCCACCCTACCCTCTCCCAATCAGGTTTGATCCCGAATGAATACATCCTCCCCGACTATCGTCCAGGAATTGCAGAACCGGTTCGGTGCGGCGATTACCGCCCTCCAGGAAACCGGCGATGGCATTCCCACGCTGTGGGCCGCCAGGGATCAGGTGCGGGATGTCCTGCGTTATCTGAAGCGGGATACCGCGCAGCCTTACCGCATGCTGTACGACCTCAGCGCCATCGACGAGCGCGTCCGTGCCCACCGCCAAGGCCAGCCGGCCAGTGATTTCACGGTTTTCTATCAGCTGCTTTCGTTCGAGCGCAACGCCGATATCCGTATCAAGGTCGCGCTCGCCGCAGACGACCTGATGCTGCCTACGGTGACCGATATCTGGCCCGCCGCCAACTGGTACGAGCGCGAATTGTGGGACATGTTCGGCATCGATATTCAAGGCCATCCGCACCTGCGCCGCATCCTGATGCCGCCGACCTGGCAAGGCCATCCGCTGCGCAAGGACCATCCCGCCCGCGCCACCGAGATGGAAGCGTTCCGCCTGCCCGAGGACAGGGAGGAAGCCGAGCAGGAAGCGCTGCGTTTTCATCCGGAAGAATGGGGAATGCAGCGTTCGCGGGACGGGTCCGATTTCATGTTCCTCAATCTGGGACCGAACCATCCCAGCGTGCATGGCGTGTTCCGTATCGTGCTGCAGCTCGACGGCGAAGAAATCGTCGATGCCGTTCCCGATATCGGCTACCATCACCGTGCAGCGGAAAAAATGGGCGAGCGCCAGACCTGGCATACCTATATTCCGTACACTGACCGTGTCGATTATCTGGGCGGGGTCATGAACAACCTGCCGTATGTGCTTGCGGTGGAAAAGCTGGCGGGTATCGACGTGCCGGAGCGGGTAAAGGTCATCCGCGTGATGATGGCGGAGCTGTTCCGCATCGCGAGCCATCTGGTGTTCTACGGCACCTTCGCGCAAGACCTGGGTGCGCTGTCGCCGGTGTTCTACATGTTCAACGACCGCGAGCGGATCTACGATATCGTCCAGGCCGTCTGCGGCGCCCGCATGCATCCGAGCTGGTTTCGCA
>CBIHRJ010000090.1:0-18140 GCA_966212445.1 uncultured Noviherbaspirillum sp.
TGGAATAACGTATGAAATCAAAAACGGTTGTCATGATTTACGTAAACATCAATAAGTCGATTGCTTCAACGTTATGCTTCACAGCGTTTAAATTCTTCAACTGCCATCCGAATAGCAAGTTGAAAAAGTATAGATAAAAGGTTTCGGACTGCAGGTGCAAGTCAAGGACGTTTAATTTGCCACGTTGTTCAATTCTGACCGCAAGCGTGTTCAGCTTCTCGTCAATATAGTTGTAATAGATTGATCTGTTCATCGTTCCGTCAGTCCTTGCTGCTCGGTAGTTTTTTCACTCCTGCAATGGCTTTGCCTCGGAAAAGCTACTTAATAGAGACGCGATGAATTGTAAGTCCGTCTATTGTTTTTGGGTAATGTTCTGTCGTAAGGAGTCACAAAATTATTGAATACCAGTGCCCCCCCTGACACATCGCAGCAGCCAGGGCATCAACATAGCCGTCACTCTACCGAAGAGTTGACGCTGCCGCTCAATCCGAACGCGTAGCCGCCTCCGGGTACAGTCCCGGAAACAGGAAGGACAACGCGTCAAGCGGCAGGCCGATGCGCACCGGCCCGACGTGCGAGTCGCTGACCAGGATCCCGGTTTGAATCAGGCGCGAAAGCAGCTTGCGGCCGGTGCGTTCGCCCAAGCCTGTCATCTGAATGAATTCTCCGCGCGCGATCGGACCTGCAGCGAACACATGGTGCAGGGGCAGCACCGCTTCCCGCCGGATGTCCTTGTCCGCGGTGGCGCGGTAAATGATGAGCGCGTCAATGCGACGCTTGAGGTCGTCCAGATCGAGCATGCGCGTCATGAACTGCACCTGATCGAGGCACACCCCGATGAAGAAGTTCACCCACTCCAGCAGTCCGGCAGTGCTCAGGTTGCCGCGCCCGTCCAGGTCGCCGCGGCGGGGCTGGTCGGCGTTTGCCAGATGCGCATAGTAGTCGTCACGTGCGCGCGCCAGCCCACGGCTCGGTGACCAGAGGCCGTCGGACAACTCCCATAGAACGCAATGTGTTTGCAGGCGTACCGCGCGACCATTGCCGTCCACGAAGGGGTGCACCCACGCGGCCCGGTGATGGGCGCAGGCTGCTGCGATCAGCCGGCCATCCCAGCCCATCGGACGCACATATTCCCTGTCCATGCGCTCAAGGAAGCGCGGCAATGCAGCGGCGTCCGGCGACACATGCCGGCCAACTTCGACGTTCGCGGTACGGATCATGCCGGGTACGACTACATGACCATCCTCGGTCGTCCGGTCATCCCCGGACAGCCGCGAATACAACGCTTCGTGCGCTGCTTGCAGGAATGCGGCGCTCGCCGCCTCAGCCGCGGCCGGGTGCCGGCCTTCGAGCTCGCGCTCCGCCTCGATGTGAGCAACAGCGAGACGCTGCAGACGGGCGATGTCCGGTTTGTCCGAAAACTCGCGGCGCAGCGCCCTCTCGATGTTGAGCGGGTGCGTTCCCTGCCCTTCAATCTGGTTCGAGTAGTAGGAGTTCATCGACCGCACCAGCTCCCGTAACGCCGCCCTTGCCGTCGGATGCGCAGCGCCGGCCAGGCGCATGGAGCCGCGCGCCACCTCGGCGGCGACTTCCAGCATCGGCGCCGGGATGTCACCAGGCATATACGGGGTCAGCTGATCGGGATGGTCGCACATGTTTTTGCCGGTTTATTTTCCAGAATAACTTATTACGTAAGCATTTGAATTATAAGACTAATATATGCTCATCAGGCATGGATTTCCATACAAATTTTGCCGGTTTCATTGCCGGTCATTTTGCCGTCTTGTGAAATCAATGTTTCCGAATGGACTCGAAACGGGTCGCATGAAGATTTTTGGCGAATGGCTGCGAGCGCTCAGGGTCAAGCCTTGCCTTTTGCCTCTCCTGCCACCGCGACGAAGTTCTACGGCTGACAGGCTTTATCTGGCAACCACGACCATCAAAACCGCCTCGGCAATGCTCGGACTTTGCCTTGCAGAAGCAGCAGGAAATACCGTCGTCGGCATTCCTGAATCGACAATGAAATGCAGGGGAGCTGAAACTGGCGCGGCTGGCGGGGATCGAACCCACGACCCTTGGCTTCGGAGGCCAATACTCTATCCACTGAGCTACAGCCGCGTAGGTGGGATGGTGCGAAGAGGCATGAAGGATACCGGTTTTCCGGGTTGCCGTCCACGCATGCCGCATGATCATGCGCAAAAGCGCG
The DNA here is from genome assembly GCA_966212445.1 of uncultured Noviherbaspirillum sp. Lineage (GTDB taxonomy): Bacteria > Pseudomonadota > Gammaproteobacteria > Burkholderiales > Burkholderiaceae_D > Noviherbaspirillum. Next base: position 2,207 of record CBIHRJ010000090.1, read on the forward strand.
GAACTTCGCCCCTTGACCGATGCCGTATTTTTTGTCTGTCGTATCTTTGGCGCGCGCCGCGATGCCGGTTTGACCGTATCGCCGGTTTGACCCTATCGATATCGCCCGGACTCTCCCTTTGTGTGGGCGCAAAACCCGATCGCATCCTCGCCGAGACAATGAGGCAAATCCTGAATGACGAGAGGCAACCATGGCAAGCGGCGATCTGGCACTGCATGACCTGAAAACAGAGCGGTCTTCCAAAGCGCGCCGCAGGCGCAACGCGACCTTCCGCAAGAAGCTGGAGATGCAGAAGGCGGTGGACAGGGAGGCTCGCTACCTGGCGATGGTGACTTTTGCCACCATCGCGTCCTGGTTCTTCGTCGGCGTGCAATTCTTCCGCTGATCGCCGGCTGCACCCCCCGGACGCCCCCGGCAGACGCCGCCACAGTTTTTCACCGTCAGCCTTCGCCCCCTCCCGCCGGACACCCTTTGACCGGCGTTCTCCCGCCGCTCGCCCCCTTTGGCGACGCGTCGTTTTTCCGTTCCAAACCCCGTACTTTCCGACTATAATCAAGGGTTTTGCGAGGCATTGCGCTGCAGCACAATGAGCCTTCGGCCCGATTCACGCACCTGCCCCACCCGATTTTTAAAATTGCACTGAGGGAATAATGAGCGACGCACACAACGAACACGAATCCGTTATCAAGACGCCGAAGCAACTTATCGCTGCGGTCGCTGCCGGCTTTCTGGTACCGATCATCTGTATCGTGCTGCTGGTTCAGTATGTTGCGAACGCCGACAAGGTCGGCGCGGGTTCCGATGGTCAGACACCGGAAGCGATTGCCGCGCGTCTGCAGCCGGTGGCGTCGGAAGGCTACAACTTCAAGGATGTGAATGCACCGAAGGTGTTGCAGTCCGGCGAAGCCGTGTACAAGGCGGTTTGCGCGGCTTGCCACGCAACCGGCGCCGCAGGCGCACCGAAGATCGGCGACAACGGCGCATGGTCGGCCCGCCTGGGCCAGGGTGAAGCAACGCTGTTCACGCACGCGATCAACGGTATCCGCGCCATGCCTGCCAAGGGCGGCAATCCCGACCTCGACGATGTCGAAGTCCAGCGCGCCGTGGTGTTCATGGCGAACCAGTCGGGCGGCAAGCTGAAGGAACCGGCAGTCAAGGCCGCCGCCGCTCCGGCTGCCGAAGCGCCCGCGCAGAGCGCCGAAGCGCCCGCGCAGAGCGCCGAAGCGCCCGCTGCACCTGCAGCTCCCGCTGCTGCTGCAGCACCGGAGGCCGGCAAGGTCGACGGCAAGAAGGTGTTCGACACCACGTGCGCAGCCTGCCACGCTACCGGCGTCGCCGGCGCACCGAAGTTCGGCGACAAGGCTGCCTGGGCGCCGCGCATCAAGCAGGGTTCAGCGACGCTGTACACCCACGCAATCAATGGTTTCCAGGGCAAGTCCGGCATGATGCCGCCGAAGGGCGGTTCGACCGCATCGGAGGCGGAAGTGAAGGCTGCCGTGGACTACATGGTGTCCGCCGCGAAGTAAGCAGCACCGTTTCAAGAAAAAGCCGACCCATGGGTCGGCTTTTTTCTTGCCCGGACACCTTTGCGTCAGCGCTGCTGCATCTGCGGCGCCTGCGCAGTCGCCTGCGGTTCGGCCACAAAAATTTCAACACGCCGGTTACGGGCGCGGTTGGCTTCGGTATCGTTGGCGACCAGCGGTTCGTGCGAACCGCGGCCTTGCACATCGAACCGATTGGACGCGACGCCGTGCGAGGCCAGGTAGTCGCGCGTGCGCGCGGCGCGGTTGAGCGACAGCGGGTCGTTGATGGCATCGTTGCCGGTGCTGTCGGTGTGGCCGATGATGGTGACGCGGCTGTACGGGTTTTCGACGAGGCTGGCGGCGAACTTGTCGAGGATGGGGCGGAAGTTGGACTTGATGTCGGAGCGGTTGGTGTCGAACGAGATGTCGGTCGGGATGTCGAGCTTGAGGCGGTTGTCGGCCGTTTGCGTGACTTCGACGCCGGTGCCCTGGGTGGCCTGTTCCATCGCCCGCTTTTGCTGCTCCATGCGGGCGGACCAGATGTTGCCGATCACGGCGCCGGCTGCACCGCCAACGGCAGCCCCGGTGGCTGCGCGCTTGCCGCCGCCGGGGCCGGTGGCGGCGCCGAGGACGGCGCCAATGCCTGCGCCGATGCCGGCGCCGGTCGCGGTGCCGCGTTGCACTTCATTCATGTTGGCGCAGCCGCCGAGCGCGATGAGTGCCGCGAGCGACAGAGCGGTGAGTTGGTTACGCATCTGCATTTCCTCGTGTTGGTGGGAAAAACCGGTTCGACACAAGGATGCGATGCGAGTTCGGCAAGTTACAAACAGTTAAGTTTGCCGGACTGCGGGACTCTTACTGCGCGTTGCCGTCCGCCGCTTTTTTCTTCCTGGACAACAGCGCGACCGCGCCGGCGACAACGCCGGCGACGGCGGCGCCGCGCAACAGCTTCTTGGCCAATGATTTCTTCCTTGCCAGCAGCGAGATGCCAGTCATCGCCAGCGGCAGCACGGTCTGCAGGTCGAGGCCGGCGAGGCTGGCGAAACCGGGCGCATTGCGGTTGCGGAATGCGGCGAGCGCTGCGAGGCCGAGCTTGTGCAGCGCGCTCCTGGCCAGCGTGTCGGGCTGCAGGCTGTCGTGCACCGCCTGTTTGGCGAGCAGGACTTCGGTGCGATAGATCGCACCTTGCGCGATGAGATGCTTCATGCGCTGTTTCTTGAGCTGTTTTTTGCGGGCGTCGCGGTTCATCATGCGTCCTCCGTCACAGCAAGGCGTCGCGGTCGTTGCGCAGTTCGGCCATGGTGGCCGGCAGCGACAGCTTGTCCTGTGCGAGCATCGCCCGCGCGTAGCGCAGGATGCCGATTGCCAGCAGCGTGTACACGACGGCGACCAGCAGCAGGATCTTCCAGCCCATCGCGTCCCACGCCAGCACGACCACCAGCGCGGTCCAGAAACCGGCGGCGAACAGCAGCGCGACCATGCCGAGCGCGCCGGCCAGCAGCAGCCGCGCCAGATTGTCGCGGGCTTCGCCGAGTTCGAGCGCGGCGAGTTCGACGCGGCTCACGAGGAGCGCGAAGGCATTTTTCGCGACGGCGGCCAGTCCGGCGATCGGGCCGGGGCCGGAACCGGCGTCGTCGGCAGGTGTTTGTCGGTGCTCCATTACGCTGCAATCAGCGGCGCGAGATGAGCATGCCGATCACGAGGCCGATGCCGGCGGCGATGCCGACAGCCTTCCATGGATGCTCGTGCACGAATTCGTCGGTGTTTTGCGCGGCGACCTTGCCTTTTTCCACCGCGACGGCCTGCACCTCCTGCGCCTTTTCCATCGCACGGTCGAGCAGCACCAGGCCGCTTGCGCGCAGTTCGTCGGCTTTTTCACCGGTCACGGTCGACGCTTCGCGGAACAGTTCCTGCGCATCCTTGACCAGGGTCTTCATGTCGTTGCGTACGGTTTTGATGTTCGAATTCAGCATGGCGATACTCCTTGTGCAAGTGAAGATGGGGATAGGTGCGGATAACCGGGGTCGTCGGTCGAACCCGGTTTGCCGGTATGCATGCCTGAAATTTTACGCGTTCGACAACAGCAGGAACATTCTTTATCTCAAGTAAGGTGTAAAAAGTTAAACGTTGCCCACATCCGGTGCAGCAAGACACCGCGTTTGGCGCGGCGGGCGGACGGCAATGTGATCAAAGCATCACGACGGGAAATACTGTTCGACGAGGGCGGCAATCGCCCTCGATTGGTAGCTGCAGGCGAGTTCCTGCAGCCGTTCCGCGAACGGACGGTAGCGCGGGTCGAGTTGCGCGATATGCGCGGCGTATTCGCGAATGCCGCGCATGTTGCCGGCTGTCGCAAGCTGGCGCAACGCCTGCATCTCTTCGGCCGGCGGCGCAACCAGTTCGGCATTGGAGACGGCCGGCCGCGTGTCTTCAGGCTGCTGGTCGCCGGCATCCGCCAACGCAACCAACAATTCAAAACTGAAGCGGCTGCCCTGCCCCGGTCCGCTGACGACATGGATGTCGCTGCCCATCATGCGCACCAGCTCGCGACTGATCGACAGTCCGAGGCCGCTGCCGTCGCTATGGCGCTGCGGGTCGCCGGCCTGCTCGAACGGCTGGAAGATGCGTTCGAACTGTTCCGGCGCGAGGCCGATGCCGCTGTCCTGGACTTCGAATTGCAGGCCGGCATGATGTGCGTCCTGGGGCACGTGGCGCACGTACAGTGTCACCCCGCCGGTATCCGTGAACTTGACGGCATTGCCGAGCAGGTTGAGCAGGACTTGGCGCAGCCGCCTGGCGTCGACCATGACTGCCCGCGGCAGGCCGGGTTGCGGACGGTAGTCGAAGGCGAGTCCTTTCTGCTCGGCACGGACGCGGATGATGTCGACGATCACTTGCAGATAGGTCGGCAACACCACGGTGCTCTCGGTCAGTTCGAACTTGCCGGCCTCGATCCTGGACAGGTCGAGCAGGTCGTCGATCAGCGTCAGCAAGTGCTCTCCGCTCTCGCGGATGGTGTCGAGGCTGGCGCGCTGCCGGCCGATGAGGTTGTCGTCGCGCCGGAGGATGCGGGCGTAGCCGAGCACGGCGTTGAGCGGCGTGCGCAATTCGTGGCTCATGCTGGCGAGGAAGGTGCTTTTTGCGCGGCTGGCGACTTCGGCGCGCTCCTTGGCAACCGAGAGTTCGGCAGTGCGCTCCCTGACCAGGTCCTCCAGGTGTTCGCGGTGCTGCTGCAGTTCCTGTTCGACCCGCATGCGCCGCCGGATGTCCTGTTCCAGCCGCCGGTTCTTGTCTTCGATTTCCTCGAACAAGGCTTGCAACGCCAGGCGTGTGCTTTCCAGGCTGCGGCCAAGGTCGCCGAGTTCGTCGCGGCCGCGCCACACGAAAGGCTCGTGCAATTCGCGGCGCGCCAGGCGTTGCGACGCCTGCATCAACTGCCGTAACGGCGCCAGCAGGCGCACCTGCAGCAGCGCAACGATCAAGGCAACGCTGAGCAACAGTTGCGCCAGCGCAGTCAGCGCGAAGGCAGCGCGGTCGCGCGCGATGATCGCATCGAGCTGGCCGCTGTCCATTTCGAGTTCGACGCTGCCGATCACGTTGTCGTTGTAGTCGACCTCGCGCTTCAGCAGGAGACGGCGGCCGCGTCGCCGTTCCGGGTGCTCATTCTGCAGGAATACGCCGAACTTGCTGTCGCGCACGGTGATGGCGACCACCCGTTCATCGCCGAGCACGGCGTTGAACAACGGGCGTCCCGCCTCCGGGTTGAGGTTCCACAGCGGATCGCGCATGCCGTAGCGCAGGATGTCGGTGAGACGGCGATGGTCGGCAACGAGGCGCGCATTCTGCCCCTGCTGACGCCGGTCAAGCGTGACCAGACTGCTTGCGATCATCGGGATCAGCACGCCGACGATGACCGCCAGCACAATCGCTCCGCGCAGTTTCAATTGCATGGCAGTGCCTTTGACCGGCGCTCTGCTCCCTGTCGCTGCTCCCTGTCGCTGCTTCCGGGCACCGGAACCGGTGTCGCCGGCGGGTCTATTCGCCCTTGCTGCGCAGCTCCGCAATCCCTTCGATATTGCCGATCGTGACGACTACGGGATTGGCGCTCAATGCGGGCTGCGTCGGACGCCATGCGAACAGCCACTCCTTTTCAGCCGCGTAGTGGCGGGTCTTGGAGAAGGCCGCGCCCAAGGGACTTGGCAATCCGTAGGAAATGGCGGCGTCAATGCCCGCCCAGCTCGGCAGCGCGCGCTGGACGGCGCGATGCAGGCGTTCGCCGAATTCTTCCGCGTTGTGGATCACCAGGCAGCAGTCGGCGCCGCCGAAGGCGTCGAACAGCTTCTCGTCCCATGCATTGGCCAGGCTGAGCGTGAGAAAGCGGCCCGCCTGGGCATCGCTGTCGCGTGCGCCGAACGGCAGGATCTGGTCGGCAGCGGGCGCGGCCTGCACCGTTGGGGGGCGCAGGCGAAATTCGCCGAACTGCAGCGAGCGCTCCAGCCATTGACGTTGAGAGTAACGATACAGCTTGCGGGGGCGCGGATAAGCGGCGGGAAGCGGACGGGCTTGAACGGGTTTCATGGATGCGTTGAGGCTGGCAGGTACTGCCATTTAAACAGATTCGGGCGGCGCGGACAAACGGCATGTGATTCGTTCGCGACAACCGCCCGCCTGCTGATGAAAAGCGGCCCGAAAGCCGCTTTTACGTTGCCTCAGCGAAAGTAACCGCTCACCTTCCTGACGGCGTGGGCGTGCTGTCAGTGCCGTAGCTGGAGCTCGACGGCGAACTCGACGACGTGCCGGAAGAGTCACCCTTGCGAGCCTTCTTCTTTTTTTCCTTCGCTGTATCTTCGTCCGTCGTGCCGCCGCCGCTGGTCGCGGACGGCCCCGAGCTGGACGACGGCTGCTCGGTCATGGTGCCCGAACTGCCGCTGCTGGTCCCGTAGGAATCCGGCGTCGTGGCCGACGAGCCGGTCGTGCTGCCGGTACCCGTGGTCGAGGAGCCGGAGGCGCCGGAATCCATGGTGCCGGAGGCGCCGGACGAGGTATCGCGACCGGTCGATGAGCCGGAGGTGTCGGGCGTGGCGGCCGACGAGCCCGATGCACCGGAGCCTGTGCTGCCGGAGGCGCCGGACGAGGTATCGCTGCCGGGCGATGAACCATAGGCGCCGGGCGTGGTCGAGGATGAGCCGGAGGCGCCGGAGCCCATGGTGCCGGATGTGCCGGATGACATGCTGCCCGAGCCCGTGCTGTCGGTGCCGGTGGTGGCGCCGGTGGTCCCCTGGGAACGGGTGGTCGTACTGTTATCGGTACTCGAATCGGTTCCGAGCGACTGCGCCAGTGCAATCGAAGACACCGACGCCACCACGACAAACGAGACCGATTTGAGTGTGGATTTCAACGTCATGACTTGACTCCTTGAATTGAAAAAAAGGCATCGTTGATGCTGAATGCTTGGACGAGCCGCTTCTGATCACGTTCTGCGGCGGCAGTCGCGCAAGGTATCAAGGAATTCACAAATGACTGAATCTAAAGACTTTTTGACAATGTAAGAATCTGTAACCCACGGCCGGCGGGAGACGCAAGCCCAATTCTGTGCGTGCCGAGCGGCATGGCCGGGGGTTTTCCCGGTTGCAGCAGTACCTGCCGCGCAAGCTTCCATCTTCACGATCGTTCGAAAATACATTTTATTTTTTCCAGTATTTCGTCGTATATACTGCACGGTCGTTCTATTTTTATAAAAACCATGGAACAACCAAGGAGACAATATGACGATTACCCGCATCTTCCGCCGCTTCGCGCTGCTTGCCGCCCTCGCCGTCCCGTTGCATGCCACTGCGCAAGGCGTTACCCAGAATGAAATCCTGCTTGGTCAGAGCACGGCCCTGACCGGTCCGCTGGCCGCCCTCGGCCAGGACACCTCGGCCGGTTCGAAAGCCTACTTCGACTACATCAACGCACAAGGCGGGGTGCACGGCCGCAAGATCCGGCTGATCACGCTGGACGATGGCTACAACCCGCAAAAGGCGGTCGCCAATGCGAAGCAGTTGATCGAAAAGGAGCAGGTACTGGCGCTGTTCGGCATGATCGGCACGCCGGCGAACATAGCGATCATGCCGCTGATCGGGCAGGCCGGCATCCCGAATATCGCACCAGCCAGCGGTTCGGACATGGTGCGGGTGCCGTTCAACCGGCTGGTGTTTCACACCACGCCGTCCTATGCCGACGAGATCGAGAAAATCGTCGACCATGCGCTGGTGCGCGGCATCCGCAAAATCGGCGTGGTGTACCAGAACAATGCGTTCGGCAAGGAAGGGCTGGCCAACCTGAAGCGCTCGCTCGCCGAGCGCGGACTGGAATTGGCGGGCGCGGTCAGCATCGAGAGCAGCGGCGCCGATGCCGACCAGGCAAGCGCGGCATTGGCACAAACCGGGCCGCAGGCGATACTGTTGATCACGGCGGGCAAGTCGTCGGTCGACTTCATCAAGGCCAGCAACAAGCGCGCCGTCGGCATGCAGTATTTCGCGCTGTCGGTGATGGCATCGCAGGCCGCGATCCACGCGCTCGGACCGGACGGCGTCGGGGTGGTGGTGTCGCAATCCTCGCCCTTCCCCTTCTCCGCGACCAGCGGCATCGTGCAGGAGTACCAGCGGGTGATGAAGAAGATGGGCATCAAGAACTGGTCGTTCGCATCGATCGGCGGATTCGTCAGCGCCAAGATCCTGGTCGAAGGCCTGCGCCGCGCCGGCCGCAACCTGACGCGGGAAAGCCTGATGGATGCGCTGGAAACCATGCAGAAACTCGACTACGACGGCGTCGTGGTCAATTACAGCAAGACCAGCCACCTCGGGCCGCGTTATGTGGAGCTGACGGTGATTTCGAGGGACGGGCGTTTTTTGCGGTAGGCGCTTTGCTGAGGAGCCGGCCCAACCGGAAGATTGAAGGTTGACGGACCACTAGTGATCCATCTGCACTTCCGCAATGGTGCGCAGCTGGAACCGGCCGTCATTGTTGAACAGCCAGGTCTCCGCCAGCTCCAGCCTGCCGTGGCGCAGCAGGTGTGGTGCGGGCTTCGGGAAGGGCGCGGCGGCGCGCAGCGATGCCAGCGCGGTCGCTTCGGTTTCGCGGTCGTGATTGGAGCGCATGATCTCGCTGCGCACGAGGCCGCCCCGTGCATCGACTGCATAGCGCAGCACGACCACCGAGCGCAGCAATGCTTGCGGCCGGCCGGCAAACACCTTGTGGGCATTGATCTGCGCGATGCGCAGCGCGAGGTCGCGCTTGTAGGCGTCGACGGTAGCGGCAGAGGAAACGGTGTCGGGCGGGGTGTCGACCCGGACATCGGACCGGGCTTGCTGCGCCGGCGCCACCACGGGTGTGTCGGCGGTGCGGCTGGCGCAACCGGCGAGCAATACCGCGGCGAGAAGCGGTGCAATTCTGATGTGCATGGCGGTAACCTGGCGTGGTTAAATAGTCGGCGCCGCGGTGCGGGCCTGCCGATCGAACATAATTTAGTCGGGTGCAGACAGTGAAGCGATCTTACTGCTGCTTACAATTCGGCTGTGCAAGATCCCGGCTTGCCCTGCTTGCATATCGAGCTTTGTTATTTAGACTGTAATCATGCTGCGTTTTTCCTTGATCGCTGCTCTCCTGTCTACACTACTCTATACGCCCGTCATGCGTGCACAAGAACATCTTCAGCAACAGCGCATCCAGACCAGCGCCGACCGCGTGCATCGGGGCGACGAAACCTTCTTCGATGTCCATGCCGCCGCCTTTGTGCGGGCAACGCCGCAGCAGGTGTGGGCCGTGCTGACCGACTATGACCGCCTGGCCGAATTCGTGCCCGACCTGTACTCATCGAGAGTGTTGTCGCGCTCGGCCGGCACGACGATCGTCGAGCAGCGCAGCAAGGCCGGTTTCCTGTTTGTGTCGCACGATGTGCACATGGTGCTGCGCATCAAGGAGCAAAGCTTTTCGACGATCGATGTCGCGCTGGAGTCCGGCGACATGAAGCATTACAGCGCGCACTGGGAGTTGGCGCGGTCTTCACAGGACGGATTCGACGGAACACACATCACCTTCGTCGCGGCGATCGAGCCGGACTTCTTCGTTCCGCCGCTGGTCGCCAACAGCATCGTTGAAAGCAACGTGAAGCACATGGTGCAGGCGGTGCTGCGCGAGATCGAGCGCCGCAGCGCGCATTAACCGGATCAAGCCGACTCAGCCTCCTCCGTACTCCTTGAACTTCTCCGTCGCGGCCACCAGTGCCCGCGCAATACCGGGTTCGTAACCGGAGTGCCCGGCATCGTCGATCACCTGCAAGCCGGCTTCCGGCCAGGCGTCGTGCAAGCGGAACGCGGTGCGCGGCGGGCATACCACGTCGTAGCGCCCCTGCACGATCACCGCCGGCAAATGGCGGATACGGTCGATGTTGCGGATCAGCTGGTCGTCGCTGAAAAATCCTTCATGCACGAAGTAGTGCGCCTCAAGCCGGCCCACGCCGAGACTCACCGCATCGCTGCTGAAGTCCTCGATCGCGGCCGGGTCGGGACGCAGGAACAGGCAGCGGCCTTCGTAGCGGCTCCAGGCACGCGCGGCCGGCATGTAGACCTGCGGATCGTCGGAGAACAGCCGTTTCGCATAGGCCTGCAACAACGCCCCGCGTTCCTGCGGCGGGATCGGTGCGACGAATTCCTCATGCGCTTCCGGGAAGAACCAGCGGATGCCGTCGAGGAACCAGTCGATTTCGGCGCGCGTGCACAGGAAAATGCCGCGCAGGATGAAGCCGAGGCAGCGCTGCGGATGCGCTTCGCCGTAGGCAAGCGCCAGCGTCGATCCCCAGGAGCCGCCGAACACCAGCCACTGTTCGATGCCGAGCATGATGCGCAGGCGCTCGATGTCGTCGATCAGCAGCGGCGTGGTGTTGTTGCGGTACTCGCCGAGCGGCGTCGACTTGCCGGCGCCGCGCTGGTCGAACAGCACGATGCGGTAGTGCGCGGGATCGAAAAAGCAGCGGTGGCGCGGCGAGGTGCCGCCGCCCGGTCCGCCGTGCAGGAACAGCACCGGCATCCCGTCCGGGTTGCCGGACTCTTCCCAATACAGGGTGTGGATGTCGTCGACCGGCAGCATGCCGTGGCGGTAGGGTTCGATTGGGGGGTACATGGAGGGCGCGCGGTCGGTCATGGCGGGACTGAGGCAGGTCGGATCACGTCATTTTAGTCCCCATTCGCTCCCCGTTTCCTGCGTTTCGTCGCAATCCGGTTTGCCTGCCCTGCCGCGCCCGCCACAATCGCTCCATCACAACTTGAACAAGGAGAACGACATGCTGCAGCAAATCCTGATGAAAACGCCGGTCTGGGTCTGGGCTCTGCTGGCTTTCCTGGTGTATCGCGGACTGGCGTCCAGCATCGACCGCGAAGTAAGACTGAAAAAGCTGTTCATCATCCCTGTGGTGGTGCTGGTGCTGTCGCTGCACGGGCTTGCCACCGGCTTCGGCGCTTCCGCCATCGCGGCACCGGTATGGCTGGCGAGCATGGCGGTCGGCACAGTGCTCGCGTGGACCATGTTCAATACCGGGAACGTGGCAGCGCGCCCGGAGCGCAATGCCGTCGCGCTGCGCGGGAACTGGACGCCGCTGGTGTTGATGATGGCGATCTTCTGCACCAAATATATCGTCGGCGTGGCGCTGTCGATGCAACCGGCGCTGGCGCAGGATAGCGCTTTCGTCGTGGTTGTCTGCGTGCTGTACGGCCTGTTCAACGGCGTTTTCATCGGGCAGCTGCTGCGCATCGTCGCAATTTATCGCGAGGGTATAGCCACAAGCTACAAATTGCTGTAGACTTCAGCCCCTTCAGACGTTGTGACAAACGTCGCATGCGCGGGCAGGTTTGCTGCATACGCTTCGGGCATGAGCTTTTTCAGGAGTGGTAGTTCAGTTGGTTAGAATACCGGCCTGTCACGCCGGGGGTCGCGGGTTCGAGTCCCGTCCACTCCGCCAGTAGTACTAAACCCGTTGATATTTCAACGGGTTTTTTTACGTCTGTCACTCAGCGATACGTTTCCCGCTTCAGAATCCCATTTCCCGCTGAACTGCCGCCAGCGCATGACGCAAGGGCGCACCGAGCAGGCTGCTGCCGTTGCCGTCGAGATGCGCGACACCACGCAGTTCGCGGCGCGGCGGCGCCCCACCCTCGCAGTCTTCCAAACGGACGCGGAAGACGGCTTCCGTCGGCACCAGCGCGCCGGAGATGTCATGCTGCACGGGGATCGGGCCGCCAAAGGTCGATGCCAGGGAAAGCGCATCCAGGCTGGTGATGTTGATGCGATCGACCGCCCCGCTCCGGCAATGGACGGACGGTCGCTCCGGCGTGTCGGCGATGAAGGTGACGGCATGCGGGCCGTCGCGCAGGCGCTTCATCTCGGACTCGCCGATGAATGCCTGGCCTTTGATTCCCTCGGTTCCGACGAGAATGAAAAGCTTTTCCTTGTCGGCCACCCAGGCGCCCACGGCCAGGCCTTCGTTGGCTTGCGCAACGCGGCCGTCAAAGGGCGCGCGTACGATGAGGCGATCGGCTTCGTCCCGCAAGGCCTTCACTGCTGCATTGGCTTCCGCCCAGCGTTTCTGCAGCGTCATCCCGTCCTGCTGCAGCGCCGGATTGAAGGGTTGTTGTTCCAGCATGCGCTGGAAGATCTGTTCCCGGTTTTCGGCCTGGGCAAGCCGATAGGCTAGGCCGGGGGATTCCAGTTCCACCAGGATGTCACCTGCCTTGACCAGCGAGCCGACCGCGACCGGAGCCTTTACGACGCGCGCGGCGTCCACCGCGTACAGGCCCTGCACCTCGCGCGCACCGAGCACGGCGGGCGCCTGTATGGAGCGCTGCCATGGCAGCAGCAGGAATGCCAGCAGTGCGATCAATGCAACTGCCGTCCTCTTTGTCTCTTTGTTCCAGCGCATTTCGGCCCGCCGTTTCCACCATATCTTCGGTTCGCTGATGGCCGGAAGGATAATGAACCATCCCAGTTCCACCACCAGCAGGACAAATCCCAGCAACTTGAAAAAGACGTGATAGACCAGGAACGCGATGCCGAGGAAAACCACCAGCCGGTAGAGCCAGGTCGCGAAGGCGAATGCCGTCAGCAGGCGTTGCCGTTGCAGGGGCAGCCGCTCCGGCGGCGGGTCGTCCCAGCCGAACAATTGCCTGCGCAGCCACCAGCGGCCGAACGCGAACGCGCGGCTGTGCAGGTTGGGCATGTCGAGCCAGTCGGACATCAGGAAGTAGCCGTCGAAACGCATGAACGGACTGGCGTTGACGCCGAGCGTGATGATCCAGGTAGTGGTCGCGAGCAGAAAGACGCCGGCGCGCAGCGGCCCATCCGGAATCACGTTCCACAGCAGCGTGGCGACCACCGCGAGCGCCAGTTCGGACAGCATGCCGGCGGCGCCGATGGCAAGGCGATGGCGCTTGTCCGCCAGCTTCCATGCTTCATTGGTGTCGGTGTACAGCACCGGCCACATCACGAGGAAGGCTATGCCCATGGTCGGCACCCGGCAGCCGTGGCGTTGCGCGGTGAATGCGTGGCCCAGTTCATGCAGCACCTTGGCAAACGAAATGGCCAGGCCCACCGTCAGCCAGCCGGAAAACGTGGAATAGGCGGAGAAGGTGTGCACGAATTCATCCCACTGGCGCGACACCAGGTACAGGCCCAGCACACCCAGCAGCGCCAGCGCGAGCCAGAAGCGTGGCTGCCAGGCCCAGCGCACATAGGGCGCGCAGCGGTCGAGAAAGGCGGCGGGCCGCACCAGCGGAATGCGGAAGAACAGGTAGTTCTTCAGCAGCCACTGCGCCTTGGTCAGCTTACCGGCCTGGACCTCGGCCAGCAGCCGCCCGGTTTCCGCCTGGCCGGCGGCGTCGATCAGGTGATGCTGGGCCAGGAACTGGAACACCTGCATCAGCGTGTCATCGTCCGCCTGCAAAGTCGTCTGGCGTTGCACCGTCTGCAGGATGGCTTGCGCATCGCGCAGATGCCAGCGCGACAGGATTTCGAACGCGGCCCAGCCGAGCCGGTAGAAACGGTTCGCGGCCGGATCGTGCAGGGTCCAGGTGGGCGAGCCGTCTTCCGCCGCCGGCCCCGGATGCAGGCTCAGGTCCTGCCGTAGTGCGGGCAGCAACATTTCACCACCCCAACCACTGGCGCGCCGACGCCAGCGGACGGCGCAGCACGTAATAGATCAGCGGCACGCGGCCGCCATGCACCTTTGCCGTGCCCATCAAGCCGAGGCGCGGCAGCGTGCCGTCGCCGGTGAACTTCGCTTTCAGCCGGTAGGCCAGCAGGCCTCCCGGCATCGGCTCCGCACGATAAGCGGCGCTGCTCAGTTCCGCATCGTAGGAGGTCAGCGCGGAGCCGTTGGGATAGAGGGTGATCGGCGCGCCGTCCGGCAGGTCGATCGCTTCCGACACCGGCAGCGACACCGACAGTTCCACCTTCGCCGGGTCGGCCAGCAGCAGCACCCGCTCGCCGATGGAAACCGCCTTGCCCTGCCAGTCGTTGACGTCCGCGAACACGGCGACGCCGGCGCGCGGCGCCTTGATGCGCACCCGGTCCAGCATGTCCTTCGAATAATTCAGTTCCAGCGCCTTTTCGTCCAGATTGCCTTTCTTCATGGCCATCTCGGACTTGCTTTTTTCATCGGTCACCGCCAGTTGCGCCGCCTGCCGGTATTCTTCCTGCGCGACCTCGTACGCCTTGCGGGCGATGCCAAAACGCGAGCGCTGCGCCGTCGTGTCGAGGTCGAACAGCGATTCGCCTTCCTTCACCGCCTGGTTCGGGGCGACGTGGAAACGGTCGATCACGCCGTCCAGCGGCGCGCGTACCAGGAAGGGGTCGGACGGCACCACCTCGGCCGGCGCCAGCACCGTCAACCGCACGGGGAAGGCGCACACCACAGCGAGCGCCAGCAGCAGCCGCAAGCGCTGTTTGCGCGGCAGCACCGCCTTGCGCAGCCGCTCGCGCAAGGGCACTGCCGGCGCATAACCGGCGAGCGCGTGGCCGTAGGCATGCGCGAGTTCGGCTGCCATCGCCAGGTCGTGTTCTTCCCAGGGGGCATCGCGCGCCAGCAGCAGGCAGCTCAGGCGGCGCCCGCCGGGTTTGCCCAGCGGCAGCAGCAGCGCATGTTCCGGCAGCCAGGCGCTCCATTCGCGCGCCAGCATCTCCGGCAGGTCGGCCGCACCGAAGGTGGCCGGCGTCTCGCCGTCGAACTGTTTCGACAACTGCGCAAACAGCCGTCCCAGCCACTGCACGTAGGGCGCCTGCGGGTCGGGCTGGGGCAGTCCCGATACCGCCGCCACACCGTTTTCGAACGGCAGGCCGTGAAAGCGCGGCTGCGCCAATGCGGCCTGGCGGTAATCGAAAAGCTGCCGGGTCTCGTTGACCATGATGAAGCCGAGCGCTTCGAGGCTGGCAGCTTCGCGGGCGCGACGGCCGAGCTGGAGGAGGACGGCAAGTCCCCGGAGGGCGGGGTTGGGGGTGGTCATTGACTGATGCTGGTCTGCGGTTGCGGGTGGATGAGTAGTGTTCCACAAAACTCGGTCATGATGGGGTTGAGTGTGCTCACCGCCCCTTGAGCATCGCCCACCCGCTCATCCCCGGCAACAGTTCCGGATGTACGCCCTGCACTTCGCCAACCACGGAAATGGTCTGGCTGACCGGATCGATGCGCGCACCCAGCCGCACCACGCGCGCCGGATATTCCTTGTCCAGTTCATCGACCTTGACGCTGAAACGGCTGTCTTTCTTCAGCCATGCCAGCCAGCGCGACGGCACGATCATCTGCAGTTCCAGGCGGCGGGTGTCGAGGATTTCCATCAGCGGCTTGCCGGGGGAGACGAACTCGTGCGAGGCGACATGCAGCTTGGCGACACTGCCGGAAAACGGCGCGGCGAGCGTACATTTGCCGACGGTGACGCGCATCGCGGATGCTTCGGCTTCCGCTTCCTTGACCTTGGCGGCGGCCTGCTCCACCTCCAGGTTGCCGATCGAATTGAGTTCGGCCAGCCGGCGGTTGACTTTCAGCGTTTGCCGCGCCGCTTCGGCTGCGGCTTCGGCCTTGGACAGGCTGGCGCGATACAGCGCGCAGTCGAACGCGACCAGGGTTTGGCCGGCGCGGAAGCTGTCGCCTTCGCGGAACGGCAGGCTGGAGATCTTGGCCGCGATCTCGCTGGAGAGCACGGCCTTGTCGTGAGCGACGAACTGGGCGCGGACGCGGCCGTCCTTGTCGGCGTCCGCCGCCAGATTAGCGGGGACGTTCTGGGCGGCGGCGCAGAGCGCCATGCTCAACGCCGCCGCGGGGATCAGCCATTTCATTATTGTTTCTTCTCCGCGACGGGCAACAGCGCTTTGACGCTGCGGTGCGT
>CBIHRJ010000091.1:0-17644 GCA_966212445.1 uncultured Noviherbaspirillum sp.
GCATCAAGCACGGATTGCTCGACAACTACCTCTGTCAGCAGCTCAAAAATCCCTCTGTCAAGATGCGCTTTGCGTAAGTCCTATCAAAGACGTGAATGGATTGTGGCCACTGGCAATGCCTGTGTAAGCGTGTTCTGCGAATCTGAACCTACAGTGAAAGACGTGGCATGAAAGTTCGAATCATAACTTGTCGTTGCACACCGACGTTTCCCGCCGGTGAACTCCAGCGTTAGATCGAAGAACATAAAGGAGGAGAGAGATATGGGAATGGTTGCTTGCTTCACATCACTGCCTACAGAAGTTCTGCAAGAGCTTCAAGACAATCCCGGGCGTATTGAAGAGTTCCTATATCCAGATGATGGTGACAGTGAACCACCGAATTACATCGATTTGGATAAAGCTTGGCATGGCATTCACTATCTGTTGACCGGTGAGTCCGATGGCGGTAAGCAACCTGAATCGCTAGCTATTTTCGGAGGTAAGGAATTCGGTCCGGAAGTTGGATATGGTCCGGCACGTTTTCTCACTTCCGACCAGGTCCGAAGTGTTGCAAGCGCTCTTGCAGGGATTACGCCGGAAGATTTGGCCCAACGGTTTAATCCTAAGGATATGGAGGCCAAGGAAATTTATCCCGAAATTATTTGGGTGCGTGATGGTAAGGATGCTCTTGACTATGCAATCGAAAACTATGAGCAGCTGCAGACTTTCTATAAAGATGCTGCAGATCGTGGAGATGCCGTGATTCAGTGGTTAACGTAGTGGGCTGGTCTAACTCGTCGTTGCACACTGACGCAACGCGCCGGTGAACTCAGTCGTGAGCGTCCGCTTTGGAGAAACGCGACCGACGGCTGTGGGTCGTAAGGAGACATAGCGCTAATAGCGACGCGCAAAAGAGCGACTTGAAAGCAAAGAAGCCACCGATTCCCCGGCGGCTTCTTTTTTGATAGCTGCGACTAACGTGACACCTGCTTCGGCAGCTCACATCACCCGCTCACAGCATGATGGTCGGTGTTGTCCATCCGAACCGGACCTCAGCCCACTCACTTTCCCGGATCCTTCACCTCCGCAAACTTGTCGAACTCCACATTGAACAGTTCGCCGTTCACCTTCTCGACCTTGCGGATGTACACTGTCTGCACCACGTCGCGCGTCGCCGGGTCGATATGGATAGGGCCGCGCGGGCTGTTGATCTTCATGCCCTTGATGACCGCCATCGCCTTGTCGCCGTCGATCTTGCCGTTGAGTTTTTTCGCCACTTCGTAGATCGCGTGCATGCCGTCATAGGCGGCAACCGACATGAAGTTGGCGCGGCCTGCGTTGGGGTTGACCTCGGCGTAGGTTTTCAGGAAGGCCTTGTTTTCCGGCGAGTCGTGCGCGGCCGAGTAGTGGAAGCTGGTGATCACGCCCAGTACCGGGTCGCCCATCGCCGGCAAGACATGGTCGTCGGTCAGGTCGCCGGTGGCGATGACCTTGATGCCGGCTTCGGCGAGGCCGCGTTCGCGATAGCCCTTCATGAAGGCGATGCCTTGTTCGCCGGCGGGTACGAAGATGAACACGGCTTCCGGTTTGGCGTCCTTGATGCGCTGGATATAGGGCGCGAATTCGGGATTGCGCAGCGGTACGCGAATCGATTCCAGCACCTGTCCGCCGCCGCCGATGAAGTTGGTCTTGAACGCGGTCTCGGCATCGATGCCGGGGCCGTAGTCGGCGACCAGCGTGACGACTTTCTTCACGCCGTTCTTGACTGCCCAGGTCGCCATCGGCGCCGAGATCTGCGGCAGCGTCATCGAGAAGCGGGCGATGTAGTTCGATTTGGTGGTGATGACCGAGGTGGCCGCGTTCATGATGATCATCGGCTTCTTCGCCTGTTCGGCGAT
This sequence comes from uncultured Noviherbaspirillum sp., assembly GCA_966212445.1. Taxonomy (GTDB): domain Bacteria; phylum Pseudomonadota; class Gammaproteobacteria; order Burkholderiales; family Burkholderiaceae_D; genus Noviherbaspirillum. The sequence continues at coordinate 1,878 of CBIHRJ010000091.1, forward strand.
CGGCGCCACCGCGAGCGCTTCCGGCGTCAGGCCGAAGCCGGCGAGGAAGTCGACCTTGTCGCGCACCACCAGTTCCTGCGCGAGCCGCTTGGCGACTTCGGGCACGGGCCCGGTGGTGTCCTTGATGATGAGCTCGATCTTCTTGCCGGCGACCTTGTCGCCGTGCTGCTTCATGTAGGTCTTGATGCCGCCTTCCATTTGCTTGCCGTAGTCGGCGAAAGGTCCGGAGAAGGGGGCGATGAGGCCGATCTTGATGGTGTCTTCGGCCAGTGCTGCGGCCGATCCAAAGCATAAGGTGCCGGCGGCGGCCGTCGCCGTCAGGATTCTTGCAATCTGCATGTCTGTCTCCTATGGTGGACCGGGTCATCCCGGCCATTATCGTATTCCCGGGTAAACAGTTGCCGGCACCCGGTGCCTGTCAAAATCATAGCGAATTTAACGTTCGTCAGGCTGCGATTCGTTCGGTTACCGAACGATTTTCGCGGAGAGGTTGCGGTGATGTCATCGGGGCCGTTGCGGAAGTTCAGTCGACGCGCTCGTAAGGCAGGCCGACATAGTTTTCGGCGATCGTGGTGCGGCCGGCGAGCGAGGAGGTGGTGTACTCCAGCTCGGCCAGTTGCATGCGCTGTGCGAATGCGTCGTCGCCGAACTTGTGCAGCATCGACGTCATCCACCACGAAAAGCGCTCCGCTTTCCAGATGCGCCGCAGGCAGATTTCCGAGTATTTTTCCAGCAGGTCGCTGCGGCCTTCGTGATAGGTTTTGCGCAGGCTGTGGTACAGGGTGTAGACGTCGCTCGCCGCCAGGTTCAGGCCCTTGGCGCCGGTCGGCGGCACGATATGCGCGGCGTCGCCGACCAGGAACATGCGGCCGAACTTCATCGGTTCGGCAACGAAGCTGCGCAGGGGTGCAATGCTTTTTTCGATCGACGGGCCGGTCACCAGCCGGGCGGCGACTTCTTCCGGCACGCGTTTTTTCAGTTCGTCCCAGAAACGTTCATCGGACCAATCTTCCACCTTGTCATCCAGCGAACATTGCACGTAGTAGCGGCTGAGCATGTCGGAGCGCATGCTGCACAGCGCAAAGCCGCGCGGGTGATTCGCATAGATCAGCTCGGGCGCCACCGGCGGCGTCTCCGACAGCACGCCCAGCCAGCCGAACGGATAGACCCGTTCGAAGGTCTTGATCGCATCGGCCGGCGCCGACTTGCGCGACACGCCGTGAAAGCCGTCGCAACCGGCGATGTAATCGCATTCCAGCTCCACCGTCTCGCCGTCTTTCTCGAAGGTGACGCGCGGTTTGTCAGTGGTGAAGTCGTGCAGCTGCACATTGGCTGCTTCGTAGATGCTGCGCGCGCCCGCGTTCGCGCGTGCCTGCATCAGGTCGCGCGTGACTTCGGTCTGGCCATAGACCATCACCGTCTTGCCGTTGGTCAGCGACTTCAGGTCGATGCGCTCGGTACGGCCGTTGAATGCCAGTGTGACTCCTTCATGCGCATGGCCTTCGCGGTCCATGCGGTCGCCCGCTTTCGCTTCGCGCAGCAGGTCCGCTGTGCCCTGTTCCAGCACCCCGGCGCGGATGCGGTGCAGCACATACTCCGGCGTTTTTGCTTCCAGGATGACGGTGTCGATGCCCTGCAGATGCAGCAGTTGTCCGAGCAGCAGCCCGGAAGGGCCGGCACCGATGATGGCGACTTGGGTTTTCATGCGAGGTCTCCTGAATTCTGCGAGCACTGTTGGCGGGATGCCCACATGTTCCACCCGGAGCGCCGGCTTTGGAATGGACTTTTCTGCCGATAAATTGCATTTTTAGCGGATTTTTGCCGATCTGCTAGGATGGGCTTCCCGATCCGCAACAAGGTGTGCCGTGGCCGACGCAAATGCCATCCCCGTCTATAAACTCTTCGGTGAGCAGGAGCCGTGGCCGACGCCCGACATGGTGCACTGCGAATCGATCGCTGCGCGTAGCCGGTTGCACAATTGGCAGATCACGCCGCACAAGCACAACGGCCTGTTCCAGGTCCTGCACCTGCAGGGCGGCGGCGCGCAGGTGCAGATCGATGATGCGCACTACGAGATGGCGCCGGGCCAGGTGCTGATGGTGCCGCAGATGTGCGTTCACGGATTCCGGTTTGAACGCGACGCGGTCGGCCACGTGGTGACGCTTGCTTATCCGTTGATGCACCGATTGGCCGGGCAGGCGGGCGATGCCCTGCTCGCATTGGCGAGTCCGCGCATGCATGCGTTGGGCGGCGACGAGGAAAGCGGCTACATCAGGATGGCATTCCATGCGCTGGACGCCGAGTATCGCAAGCTGGCGCCGCATCGCACGCAACTGATTGAGTCCGTGCTCGCGGCGATCCTGATCTGGCTGTCAAGAAGCACTGCCCAGCATACGCTCGGCCATGCGCCGGGAACCGGCAGGAAGGGCGAGCACTTTTCGAATTTCTGCCAGTTGATCGAACAGCACTACACATCGCATCAGCCGCTCTCGTTCTATGCGCAGCGGCTCGGCATCACTGCCGCCCACCTCAACGCCCTGTGCCGCGAAACCGTCGGCAAGACCGCGCTGGAACTGATCCATGAACGCGTGATCCTGGAAGCGAAACGCCACCTGGTGTACACCTCGATGAGCATCAGCGTGGTGTCGTACACCGTCGGCTTTTCGGACCCGGCCTACTTCACGCGCTTTTTCAAGCGGCAGGTCGGCTTGTCGCCGAAGGAGTTCAGGGAAAGGGTGGGGACGTAAGGCTTGCCAGCGGAAAGCGCCGTTCACGTTCAGTTGCGACTATCTTAGTGCCAGCAGCGCACGGCACAGCAGGAAACCCGACATACCGTACAGGAATACGGTGAAAACCCTGCGGAACGACTGCTCGGAAAAGACACCCGCACACCGGTTGCCGGCGAGCTGGCCGGCAAGAGCGGCGGCAACCGCAAAGACAAGACTGGCCGGAGAAAGGGAAACGGACGAGGCCTGCATCAGCACCGCAATCTGCACCGACTTGCCGACCGCGAAGCATAGATTCAGCGCCAGCAGTTGCTGCAGCCGGTCCAGGCGCGCGAGGCCGCCATAGAACAGGACGAAGGGCGCGCCGACATTCAATGCCGCCTCAGTGACGCCGGCGAACATGCCGAGGATGGCCGGTGACGATTTCTCCATGCCGGGCAAGACCAGTTGCCGGTTGTGCAGATACGACGGCAGCGCCGCGCTGGCTGCCAGCAGCAGCGCGAGCAGGGCAAGCGCGAGCGACGGCGGGAAGGAAGCCTGCAGGAATGCGCCGGCGGCGCTGCCGAGGACGATGCCGGGCACGATCGAACGGGTCAGCGCTTCGCTACGCACCAGGCGCCGATGCGTAACCAGGAACAGCAGCGACAGGCAAAGCAGCGGCAGTGCGGCAAGGTAGATCGCGAGCCGGTAGTCGATGAACAAGGCCAGCAGCGGCGTCGCGATCATTGCAAAGCCGAAGCCGAACATGCCGTGCGCGAAGCCGGCGATGCCGAGCACCAGCAGGCAGAACAGAAATTGCTGCAAGCCGAGAGCCGGGGCGAGCACGGATGTCATCGCGCTGCCATGCGTTCTCCACGCAGAGTCGGCAGGCAGAAGGCAGATAGTCGTTTGCGCAGCATGGTCCTTCCCGTGAAGACGTCCGGTCTCGCCAATCCGGTGCATATGACTTGTTATGACGAGTTATATGCAATCACTGTGCCACCTGCATTTCTTCTCAGTTAATCGACACCAGCTGATTGATCCACGCCCCACCGGCGACCAGCCAGGCGAACAGGATCGCTGCGAGCAGCATCGGCTTGATGCCGGCCTGCCGGAACGCCGAGGCATGCGTGGTCAAGCCCAATGCGGCCATGGCCATCGTCAACAACAGTGTGTCGATGTCGATCACATGCGCGACGACGTTTTGCGGCAGCGTGATGACGGAATTGAGCATGACGACAAGAAGAAAGCCGATGGCGAACCACGGCACAGTCAGCTTCCGCCGATCCTGCGTCTTGCCGGCGCCCGGATTGCCGCGGCGCGCCGCTTGCACCAGAAAGGCGGACAACGCGACCAGGAACACCGGCAGCATCATCACCCGCACCATCTTTGCGATCACGGCGGCGTTGGCCGCTTCTGCGTCCACCAGCCGTGCAGCGGCGACCACCTGTGCGACTTCATGAATGGTCGACCCGGCATACAGGCCGAAGCGGAAGGATGAATCGGGCAGGATGTGCCACGCCAGATTCAGGTGATAAAGAAGAGGGTACAGAAATGTTGCTGCCGTGCCGAAAATCACCACGGTTGCGACGGCGACGCTCACTTGCTCCGGCCGCGCCTTCATCACCGGTTCGGTCGCCAGCACGGCGGCGGCGCCGCAGATCGAACTGCCGGCGCCGATCAGGACTACCGTGCCGGGATCCATTTTCAGGATGCGTATTCCGAAAAACAGCGCGAGAAAAAAGGTGGAGCCCAACACCAGCGCATCAACCAGCACGCCGTCCAGTCCGACCGAGGCGACGTCGGTAAAGGTCAGCCTGACGCCGTAAAGAATGATCCCCAGCCGCAGCAGCTTTTGTTTGGAGAGAGAAATGCCGGGCATGCAATGGCCGCCGAGGCGCTGCTGAAACAGGTTGCCGATGATGGCGCCGGCGATCATCGCAATGACCAGCGAGCTGAGTCCGTGCGAGCGGAACCACCGAGTGTCGCCCAGTGCCGCCGAAGCCAGTGCAATGGCGGCGCAGAGAGCAATGCCGGGTAAATAAGCAGCGAGACGACAGGCTGGCATGCGGGGAAGTGTATCTCCCTGTACGCCCATGAATCTCTGCAAGGCATGCAAGGTGATTCGCATGACGCTCCCAGGTGCAAAATGAATGAATGGATTCTAGTGACAGGAGTTATACGAGTAAAACGGGTTATTATTGTAATATCTACCTGTTTAATCGATATATGGATTAACGCCATGCGCATCTCATTGAGACAGCTCCAGATATTTCTCGCCGTCGCCGCGACCGGCAGCACTACCGCCGCGGCGGAGCAGGTGGCTTTATCGCAGTCGGCCACCAGCGCGGCGCTCAAGGATCTGGAGGACGTTCTTGAAACCAGCCTGTTTGACCGCGTCGGCAAGAAGCTGCTGATCAATGACCAGGGCCGGATGCTGGTGCCGCAGGCGAAGCAGATTCTCGCGCTCACGCATGCGGTCGAAATGCAGTTCATGGGCACCACCTCGCTGGAGCGGGACCTTGTGATTGGCGCCAGCACCACTGTCGGCACTTACCTGCTGCCCGGGCTGATCGCCGCCTATCGCGACCGGCACGGCAAGGTGGTGCCACGCGTGGCGATTGCCAATACCGCCGATGTGGCGACCGCCGTCGCCAATTTCGATGTCGAAATCGGCTTCATCGAGGGTCCTTGCCATGCGACCGGGCTGCACGTGGAGCCGTGGTGCAAGGATGAACTGATCATCGTCGCATCGCCGTCGCATGAGCTGGTGCAGCGTTCGCGCAAGAAGGCGACCCCGGCCATGCTGGCGAAGGCACGGTGGCTGCTGCGCGAGGCCGGGTCAGGCACGCGCGAAGCGGTCGAGGATGCGCTGGTGCCGCATCTGCACTATCTGACCGAGGGCGGCGAGTTCAGCAGTTCCGAGGCGATCAAGCATGCGTGTGCCGCAGGGCTCGGGCTGGCATGCCTGTCGCGGGTAGTGGTGGACGATTTGCTCGCGCTGGGCAGGTTGGTGGAAGTGAAGACGACACTGCCCGGATTGAGCCGTACTCTATATATGGTTTACAGCAAGAAGAAATTGCTCTCTTCAGGGTTGAAGGAGTTCCGGGATTTTTGCCGTGCGTGGGCGAAGGAGTGAAGCGGACATTTTTCAACTGAAAATTTGTCCGGCACTTTTGTTTGCATTGCCGGTGCCTGTATATAAGAGTGTCTTGTAACAGGTGCATCTCGTTATCAATTGCTTGCCAAGAGATGTAGATGTATGGCGGGTCCCACCCGCCATCGACGGCGGTATGGCGGGTGGGACCCGCCATACAAATGCTGTTCGCATCTTCGTGCAGTCATTACAGCCTGCGATCCCTCGCTGCGCTCCTCTCTTTTCTCGCGGTATCAAACCTCACCGCATTGGATCCCCATTCTGAACGACGCTTCGCCAAAACAGTGACAGCTCTGCGCGCTTTCGATTCATGCTGCACCGAATAAGGTTGCGAACAGACTCCAACCCGCACAAAAGGCCGGAAAACGTCATGGCACATGGTTTGCATAAGAAAACTCATCATGACGAGTTCAAGCCAACCCAAGAAGCCCCTCGCACAAGTGCAGGGCAAAGTTGTCGAGATGCCGGCGCGGCATTCCGATCGGTACACGGACAGCAGCCAACCGCTGTATGTGCAGATCAAGGAACTGCTGCGCGGCCGCATCCTCGACGGCACCTATCCGCCGCATGCACAACTGCCGTCGGAATCGGAAATGATCGCCGCCTTCGGCGTCAGCCGCATCACCGTGCGACAGGCGCTGGGCGATCTTGAAAACGAAGGACTGATCTTCCGCCTGCACGGCAAGGGTGCCTTCGTCTCCAAGCCGAAGGCGTTCCAGGATCTTGGCCGTCTGCAAGGCTTCGGCGAAGCGATGCGGCAGATGGGTTACGAAACCTTTTCGCGCGTGCTCGGAATGCAGACAACCATGCCGAGCGCGCAGGTGCGGGAAAAGCTGGCGCTTGGCAAGCGTGCGAGGGTGACCGAGTTGCGGCGTGTGCGCTACCTCAACCGCGAACCGATCTCGGTTGACGTCACCTGGCTGCCGTGCGCGATCGGACAGCGGCTGGCGAAGGAAGACTTGGCCACGCGCGACGTCTTCGTCATCCTGGAAAACGATTATGGCCTGACGCTCGGGCATGCGGACCTGCAGATCGGCGCGACGCTGGCCGACGAGGTGCTGGCCGGGCAACTGCAGGTGGCGGAAAGCTCGCCCATTCTTTTCATCGACCGACTTACCCATGGCGTGGACGGCGCGCCCATCGATTACGAGCATTTGTTCTACCGGGCCGACGCATTCCAGTACAAGGTGCGCGTGGACCGCGGCCCTCTATAACTTCACGGAAAGGCAGACATGAACACAATCGAACTCGAATACGACATCGTCATCGTCGGCGGCGGCACCGGCGGACCGATGGCGGCGGTCAAGGCCAAGGAAAAGAATCCGATGCTGCGCGTGCTGGTGCTCGACAAGGCCAACGTCAAGCGCAGCGGCGCGATCTCGATGGGGATGGACGGCCTCAACAACGCGGTCATTCCCGGCCATGCGACGCCCGAGCAGTACACCAAGGAAATCACCGTCGCCAACGACGGCATCGTCGACCAGAAGGGCGTGTATGCGTATGCGTCGAACAGCTTCGCGATGATCGAGGAGCTGGATCGCTGGGGCGTGAAGTTCGAGAAGGACGAGACCGGCGATTACGCGGTGCGCAAGGTGCACCACCTCGGCAGCTACGTGCTGCCGATGCCGGAAGGACATCACATGAAGCGCGTGCTGTACCGCCAGCTCAAGCGTGCTCGCGTCGAGATCACCAACCGCGTGGTCGCAACGCGATTGCTGACCGGCCCGTCCGGCGAGATCTCCGGCGTGATGGGTTTCGACTGTCGCACTGCGGACTTCTACGTGATCAAGGCGAAGGCGGTGGTGCTGTGCACCGGCGCCGCTGGCCGTCTCGGCCTGCCCGCATCCGGCTACCTGATGGGCACCTATGAAAACCCGACCAACTGCGGCGAGGGCCACGTGATGGCTTATCACGCAGGGGCGGAACTGACCAACCTGGAATGCTTCCAGATCAATCCGCTGATCAAGGACTACAACGGTCCGGCCTGCGCCTATGTCACCGGGCCTTTCGGCGGTTACACCGCCAATGCGACCGGCGAGCGCTTCATCGAATGCGATTACTGGAGCGGCCAGATGATGCTCGAGTTCTTCAACGAACTCGAAGGCGGACGCGGTCCGGTTTTCCTGAAACTGGATCATCTCGCCGAAGAAACCATCGCCGAGATCGAACACATCCTGCATACCAACGAGCGCCCCAGCCGCGGCCGTTTCCATGAGCGGCGCGGCACCAACTACCGGCAGAAGTCGATCGAGATGCACATCTCGGAAATCGGTTTCTGCAGCGGCCACAGCGCGTCCGGCATCTGGAGCAACGAGAAGGGCGAATGCTCGATCCCCGGCCTGTATGCCGCCGGCGACTGCGCCAGCATTCCGCACAATTACATGCTCGGCGCCTTCGTCTACGGCAAGTTCTGCGGCGAGAATGCGGCGGACTATGTGTCCGGCGTCGGCGCGCCGCAGATCGACGCCGATGCGGTGCAGGCGGAAAAAGAGCGCATCGCCGCGCCGCTGGCGCGCAGCGAAGGCTTGACGCCGTTCCAGGTCGAGTACAAGACGCGCCGCATCGTCAACGACTACCTGCAGCCGCCGAAGATCACCCGCAAGATGGAAATCGGCCTGCAGCGCTTCGAAGAAATCAAGGAAGACCTGAGCCAGATGTCGGCGTCCGACCCGCACGAACTGATGCGCGCGATGGAAGCCTACGCGATCCGCGACTGCGCGGAACTGGCGGCACGCGCCTCGCTGTTCCGCACCGAGAGCCGCTGGGGGCTGTACCACCTGAGTGTCGACCATCCGCAGAAGGACGACGCCAACTGGTTCTGCCATTCCAACGTCAAGCGCGCCGCCAACGGCGAGATGTCGTTCCGCAAGCGTGAAGTCGAACCCTACATCGTGGAACTCAACGATGAAGAAAAAGCCGCCTATCAGCGCCTGCGCGTCGCAGGGCACACCAACGTCGCATAACCGGGAGAAATCATGACTATCGCCATCACCAGAACCCAGGCCCCCGTCGTGGTCGATGAATCGAAGTGCATCGCCGACAAGGGTTGCACTGTCTGCGTCGACGTCTGCCCGCTCGACGTGCTCGCGATCGACCTGGTCAAGAACAAGGCCTACATGAAGTTCGATGAATGCTGGTACTGCATGCCGTGCGAGAAGGATTGCCCGACTGACGCGGTGCACGTCAACATTCCCTACCTCGTGCGCTGAGGAGCGGCCATGGTCATCAACAGTATCCATGATCGCCTGCACAGCGCAGACCCCGCGGTGCGCCGCATCGCCGTGATCGACTTGCCGTACTCGGAGGAGGATGATGTCGCGCCGCTGCTGATCGAGGCGCTGGGCGATGCGGACGCCAGTGTGCGCCTGGAAGCAGCGAAGGCGCTTGAAGGCTTCGAGGAACCGGAAGTGCTGGCGGCACTGGTGCCGCTGCTCAAGGACAGCGATGCTGACGTGCGCGATGCAGTGGCGCACAGCCTGGCGGAACTGAAGGAACCGGCGTCCGCGCCTTGGCTCCTGCCTTACCTGGACGATGCCGACCCGGAAGTGTGCGCGGCAGCACTGAGGGCGATCAAGGCCTTGCGCGTGCAAGAGGCGTTCGAGCCGGCGATGCAGGCGCTGCAACACGAGAACGGCAGCGTGCGGCGCGAAGCGGTCGGTGTGCTCGGCTATCTGAAAAAGCCGGAAGCGATTGGCGCGCTCACCAACATCGCCACCAACGACGCCGATCCCGATGTGCGGCGCGCGGCGGTCGGCGCGCTCGGCTACTCGTCCGAGGTCAGCGTGCAGCCGGCCTTGAGCCGCATGCTGGGCGACCCGGCCTGGCAGGTGCGCGAAGAGGCGGCCACCACTATCGGCAAGCTCGGCCTGACGCTCGGCGTGCCCGACCTGATTCGCACGATGGAAGACGAGTACTGGCAGGTGCGCCTGAAGTCGGCGCGCAGTCTCGGCCGGCTGCGCGCAAAGGCGGCGGTGCCGTCGCTGTGCGAATCGCTGCAGCACCCGATCAGCAACCTGCGCAAGGAAGCGGTGATCGCGCTCGGCGAAATCGCCGACACCCGTGCGATCACTTACCTGGAGCAGGCGATGGGCGACACCGATCCCGACGTGCGCAAGCTCGCCAAGCTGGCGTTGGCAACCATCCAGTTGAATGGAGGTACGCCGTGACCCATGTCGTTACCGAATCCTGCGTCGGCTGCAAGTACACCGACTGCGTCGCCGTCTGCCCGGTCGAGTGCTTCCATGAAGGCCCGAACTTCCTGGTGATCGATCCGGCTGCCTGCATCGACTGCGGCATCTGCATCGCCGAATGCCCGGTCGAGGCGATCGTCGACGAGAAGGACCTGGCGGAGGCCCAGATGGAGTATCTCGATCTCAACCGCCGGTTGTCGCAGCAGTGGCCGCTGATCGTTGCCGCGCAGGATCCGCTGCCCGACGCGGATGCGTGGGCGGATCGGACGAACAAGCGTGCCGCGTTGCTGGAGACGGATTGAGTAGGAAGCGCCCCGGAAAGACAGGTAGTGCAGGCCTCCGTGCCTGCACTACCTGTAAAGCGACTTGCATGGCCGTGTCGACAGGGGCGGCATACCACCGATTTCGTATTTTGACCTTGTGATTATCAGGAAGGAGAAGTAAACATGGCTATCTTGTTTTCTGCATTCCGTAGCATCACTGGCAGGCATCTTCAATCCGCTGCCATCGCGATCGTCGTCCTGACCGGCGCTGCCGGCGCACAGGCCAGGGAGACGGTCACCATCGGCATCGGCACCCAGAACACCACCACCAACACGGTGACCGGCGGCGTTGTCATCAAGGAAATGAGGCTGCTGGAAAAGAATCTGCCGAAGACCGGCAAGTACAGCGACATCGACTTCAAGCTCGACTGGCAGAACTTCACCTCGGGCCCGCCGGTCACCAACGGCATGATCGCCGACAAGCTGCAGATCGGCATGATGGGCGACTACCCGCTGCTGGTCAACGGCGCCACCGGCCAGCAGAACCGCGGCAACGAAACACAACTGATCGCGGTGATTGCGTACAACGCCTTCGGCGCCGGTAACGGCATCGTGGTGCACAAGGACAGTCCCTACTACGACCTCAGCGACCTGAAGGGCAAAACGGTCTCGGTGCCGTTCGGCTCCGCCGCCCACGGCATGGTGCTGCAGGCGATGCAGGCGCGCGGTTGGCCGGAGACCTACTGGAACCTGGTAAGCCAGACGCCGGAAGTCGGCACCACCAACCTGCAGGAAAAGAAGATCGACGCCCACGCCGACTTCGTGCCGTTCGCCGAGCAACTGCCTTACCGCGGCTTCGCCCGCAAGATCTTCGACGGCGCGCAGACCAAGGTGCCGACCTTCCATGGCGTGGTGGTGCGCAAGGACTTCGCGGAAAAATATCCGGAAGTGGTGGTCGCCTACATCAAGGCGCTGATGGACGCCAACGATTGGGTGCGCAAGAACCCCAGGCTGGCTGCGGAGAAAGTGGAGGAGTGGACCCGCATCGAAAAGGAAGTCGCGTACATCTTCCTGAGCCCGGGCGGCATCCACACGCTGGACGCTACGATCAAGCCGCGCTGGGTCGACACCATCAAGACCGCCTTCGACGTGCTGCACAAGATGAACCGGGTCAAGCAGTTCGACGTCAATGCCTGGGTCAACGAGACCTATGTGCGTCAGGCGTTCAAGGAACGCGGCCTCGACTACGATGCGCAGAAACAATCGATGTCGAACTACGACATCCAGGGCAAGGACCCGGTGTGCAATACCGCGGTGACCAAGCCGAAGGAAGCCGGCGAGATCTGGCTGGAAGGCAGCGACATCATTCCCTTGAGCTCGCCGAAATGCACGCTGATGGGCATCGCGAAATACGAAGGCGAAGGCAAGAAGGTCGACGTCGCCTACCTGTTCGACAAGCAGCTCGGCATCAAGGTGTTTGCCGACAAGGCGTTCTATTCGGTCTCCAAGGGAACGAAAGGTTTCGACGTGGTTCCCTTCCTGCTGAAAAAGGATGCCGAATCCTACGCCGAAAAGAACAACGGCAAGCTGGCCACCTATAGCGAAGCGCTTGCCGCCGTCGGGAGATAATCATGAAGCTCGCCGCACTCCGAATGATGAAGATTCCGCCGCCGGTGGCGGAAGACCTGATGCCGCGCGAACAAGCCGGCGCCGAGACAATGCAGGAAACGGTGTCGGCGCCGGCGGAACAGCGGGTGACGCCCTTGCGCAAGGCGGAAGCGGCAAATGACATTCCGGCGCCGGCCGCCGCAGCCGGCAACTGGCTGGAGTCGCGTATCGCCGGCGTCGTGCTCGGCGCGCTGTCGATCGGCGGCATGCTGCTGCTGTGGTACCTGGCGACCAAATACCGTCTCGACTTCTATATCCGCTTCAACAATATCCCGTCTCCCGGCGAAGTGCTGGAGCGTGTGATGGAAGTCAACCAGTCGCCGAAGTTCCTGCACAACATCGGGGTCAGCGTGCGCCGCATCCTGCTCGGCTTCGCGATCGCCGCGGTGCTCGGTATCGCGATGGGGGTGCTGATCGGACGCTACCGCGTGATCCGCCAGCTCAGCATGCCGGCGCTGGAAGTGTTGCGGCCGATACCCGCGATCGCGTGGGTGCCGATGGCGATCATGCTGTGGCCGAGCAATGAGGTCAGCATCGTGTTCATCACCTTCGTCGGCGCGTTCTTTCCGATCCTGCTGAGCACGGTGCACGGCGTCGAGGAAATCGACGACGTGCTGCTGCGGGCGGCGCGCTGCCTCGGCACGCGCGAGATCGATCTGCTCATGTATGTGGTGATTCCGGGTGCCTTGCAGCACATCTTCACCGGCCTCGCGGTCGGCATGGGTGTGGCCTGGGTGTCGCTGATCGCGGCGGAGATGATTTCCGGGCAGTTCGGCATCGGCTACTTCACCTGGGAAGCGTACTCGCTGATCTCGTATGCGGAAATTGCGCTCGGCATGATCACCATCGGCGTGCTCGGCCTGCTGTGCAGCGGCGCCATCCGCCTCTGCGCAAAAATGATGATGCCCTGGATGCATTGCACCGGAGGCCGCGCATGAACGCCGCCAGCGGACATATCGAAGCGCATGACGTGAACGTGAACTTCCGTTCCAACGGAACCACGGTGGAGGCGGTGAAGTCGGTGTCGCTGCATGTGCAGCCCGGCGAATTCGTGTCGCTGATCGGTCCTTCCGGTTGCGGCAAGTCGACGCTGCTGAATGTGGTGGCCGGCTTCACCATGCCCAGTGCCGGCACTGTGCTGCTCGACGGCGCGCCGATCAAGGGGCCGGGATCGGACCGCGGCATGGTGTTCCAGCAGTATTCGCTGTTCCCGTGGATGACGGTGCGCAAGAACGTCGAGTTCGGCCTGAAGATGCAGGGCGTGCCGCTGAGCGAGCGCGAAACCCGCGCACGCACTTTGCTCGGCATGGCCGGCCTGCTCGCGTTCGAGAACCACTATCCGGCGCAACTGTCGGGCGGAATGAAGCAGCGTGTCGGTATCGTGCGCGCGCTGGCCACCAGTCCGCAAGTCTTGCTGATGGATGAGCCGTTCGGCGCGCTCGATGCGCAGACGCGTTCCGTGATGCAGGAGATCCTGACCAACATGTGGCAGCGGCTGCGCCTGTCGGTGCTGTTCATCACGCATGACATCGAGGAAGCGATTTTCCTGTCGGACCGCATCTATGTGATGACGGCCAGGCCTGGGCGGATCAAGGCGGAACTGGAAGTGAAGCTGCCACGTCCGCGCACGCCGGACATGACTGGCAGTCCGGAGTTCATCGACATGCTGCGCGCCATCAAGGGTTTGATCCGCGAGGAAAGCCTGGCGGCAATGGGCGGCGAACTGTCGGACGGCGGGCTGGCCGGGCTCAACACCGAGATCGGACCGCGCGGGGTGTGTGATGTCCTGTGAGCCGGAGATCGATGCGCCGGCCTGGCCTTCCGCAATCACGCTGCACAGTGCATCACGTACGCTGGAACTGGCGTGGGACGACGTCGAGGCAGCGGTGCCGCACAGCAGCCTGCGTATCGCTTGCCGCTGCGCCGAATGCGAGAGCCGGCGACGGCACGGCGGGGCTAGTGTGCCGGTGTCCGACGATGTGGAACTGCTGCGGATCGAACCGGTCGGCGAGGTCGGGCTGCAAATGTTTTTCAGCGATGGACATCAGCGCGGCATTTATCCGTGGGCATATCTGCGCGAGATTGCGCTGACAGCATGAATGTGCGAACAGCATTGTAGGGCGGGTCCCACCCGCCGTACTGTCGCGGCTGCCGTTGGCAATGGCGGGTGGGACCCGCCCTACAACTATTGCGCGAGACCGCGTAGCGAACTCATCAAAACAACCTCATCACGATTTCCGTTTTCCGAAAGGCGAACCATGAGCAATCTCTTCGAAGCACAAGTCCTGGAGGTCCGGCACTGGACCGACCGTCTGTTTTCCTTCACCACTACCCGCGATGCCGGTTTCCGCTACCAGAGCGGCCAGTTCACCATGATCGGCCTGCACGTGGACAACAAGCCGCTACTGCGCGCGTACAGCATGGTGAGCCCGCATTACGAGGATACGCTGGAATTCCTGAGCATCAAGGTGCCGGACGGCCCGCTGACCTCGCGCCTGCAAAACATCCAGCCCGGCGAATCCATCCTCGTCGGCCGCAAGGCGTCGGGCACGCTGCTCACGCAGAACCTGTTGCCCGGCAAACGGCTGTACCTGCTCGGCACCGGCACCGGCCTCGCGCCGTTCATGAGCATCGTGCAGGATCCGGAAGTGTATGAGCAGTACGAGAAAGTGGTGCTGGTGCACGGCTGCCGGCTGGCCGACGAACTGGCCTACCAGGAGCGCATCTGCGAGGAACTGCCGAACAACGAATGGTTCGGCGAGCAGGTGAGCAGCAAGCTGGTGTATTTTCCGACCGTCACGCGCGAGCCGTACCGGAACCAGGGCCGCATCCCGGACCTGATCGATTCCGGGCGCCTGTTCGACGCGCTCGGCTTGCCGCCGCTCAGCGCCGAACATGACCGCTTCATGTTATGCGGCAGCCCGGCGATGCTGAAAGACACGCAGGCGGTGCTGGAAAAGAATGGCCTCGCCGAGGGCAACATGAGCCATCAGGGACATTACGTGATCGAGCGCGCGTTCGTCGAGAAATAGGCGGCTGCTTCAACGCTGTGCCAGCGCAAGCCGCAGCGCCAGTCCGGCGAACACCGTACCCGCGACACGGTTCAGCAGGCGCTGCGCGCGTGCTGAGCGCTGAAACACCTTGCCCAGCGATGCGGCAAACCAGGTAATGATGCCGAACGACAGCAGCGTCGCCAGGATGAACAGGAAGCCCAGCCAGAACACCTGCAGCGCGATGCCGCCTTCATCCGCGCGGATGAATTGCGGCAGGAACGCGAGGAAGAAGATGACGACCTTGGGATTGGTGAGGTTCATCACGACGCCGCGGGTGTACATGCGGGCGGAGCCGGGCGCATCGGCATCGGCGGAAAGCGCATCGCTTGCCGGCGCGCGGAACGCCTGCCATGCCAGGTACGCCAGATAGGTTGCGCCGGCATACTTGAGAATGGCGAAGGCGGCTGCCGACGCGGCGAACACGGCGGCCAGTCCGAGCGCTACCGCCGCGGTGTGGACGACCAGGCCGGTGCACAGGCCCAGCACCACCCACATGCCCGCCTTGCGGCCGCGCATCGCCGATTGCAGGAGCACGAAGATATTGTCGGGTCCGGGGGTAAAGCCCAACAGGACCGACAGGCCGAAGAAGGTGATGGTGGTATCAAGGGATGTCATGAATGGTTTTGCATGAATGGGTGAGCGTCCGATGAATGGCCGGCCGGTTTCGGCGTGTGTTTCGAAGCGTGATGCTAAGCGGGAGTAGTGGGGGGGGGCGGGCGCGGCGACCGGGG
>CBIHRJ010000092.1:0-17622 GCA_966212445.1 uncultured Noviherbaspirillum sp.
TCTTCCGAAAAAATGAATGACTTCA
This sequence comes from uncultured Noviherbaspirillum sp., assembly GCA_966212445.1. Taxonomy (GTDB): domain Bacteria; phylum Pseudomonadota; class Gammaproteobacteria; order Burkholderiales; family Burkholderiaceae_D; genus Noviherbaspirillum. Next base: position 26 of record CBIHRJ010000092.1, read on the forward strand.
TGATTCGATTATTTGTGGGTAAACCTCAGCTTGTAGGGGGAGGGGACTAGTGAGTTGAATGGCGCATCCGTCAATGATGTGCCGCCAGCGACAACCCCAGCAGCCGCGTCTGCAACTCCTCATCCTCCGCCAGTTCCGCCATCAACCCGCGATGCACGATCCTGCCGTCATCCATCACCGCCACCGTGTCACCGAGCTGCTTCGCGAAGCTGAAGTTCTGCTCCACCAGCAGGATCGTGGTATCGGTCCGCTTCAGCTCGCGAAACGCCGCGATCATGTTGGCGATGATGGCCGGCGCCAAGCCCTTGCTCGGCTCGTCGATCAGCAGCAGCTTGCGCGGCTCCACGATCGCGCGCGACACCGCCAGCATCTGCTTCTGTCCGCCCGAGAGCTTGCCGGCCGGATGCAGCCAGAATTTTTTGATCGCCGGAAACAGCGTGAAGATCCATTCGAGTCGCGCCGTATCGATATCGTCGATGCGCCGCGCCGAGCGCGCCGCCAGCAGCATGTTTTCCTTCACCGACAGGTCGGCGAAGATGCCCATGTTTTCCGGCACATAGGCAATGCCCGCCTGCGAAATATCCGGCGTCGATGTCGCCGTGATGTCCCGGCCGTCGAAGCTGATCCGTCCCTGCGACGCCTGCCACAAACCCATGACAGTGCGCAGCGTGGTGGTCTTGCCGGCGCCGTTGCGGCCGAGCAGCATGGTGAGCTGGCCGCGCGGCACTTCCAGGTCGACGCCGTGCAGTATGTGATACGCGCCGATATGCGTGTGCACGCCTTCCAGTTTCAGCAAGGGGGCATTCATGCGGTTTCCTCCACCGGCGCCAGGCCGAGATAGGCCTGTTGCACCACCGGCGACGCGATCACCGTTTCCGGATCGCCGTCGGCCATCAGTGTGCCGTTATGCAAAACGATGATGCGGTCCGCCAGTTCGCGCACCACATCCATCTTGTGTTCAACCAGCAGGATGGTTTTGTCGCGGCGCGCCTTCAGCGCGCGGATCAGATCGAGGATCACCGGCACTTCGTCGACGCTCATGCCGGCAGTCGGTTCGTCGAACATGTAGACCTCGGGATCGAGCGCCATCAGCAGGCCGACTTCCAGCTTGCGCTGGTCGCCGTGCGGCAATGCCGCCGCATGCATGTCGCGCTTGGCGGAGAGCGCCACGCTCTCCAGCAATTGCTCGGCGCGCTCGATCAGGTCGCGATGATGACTCCAGACGTTCCACATATCGAGCCCGATCTGCCGGCGCGACTGCAGCGCCAGGCGCACGTTCTCCATCACGCTCAGGTTAGGGAACAGGCTGGTGAGCTGGAACGCGCGACCGAGTCCGGCATGGGTGCGCGCCGATGCCGGCAACGCCGAAATGTCGCGGCCGTTCAGCAGCACCTGGCCAGCGCTCGCCTTGAGTTGGCCGGAGATCAGGTTGAAGTAGGTGGTCTTGCCCGCGCCGTTGGGACCGACGATCGCGGTCAGCGTGCCGGGCGCGAACTTGCACGACACGGCATTGACCGCGACATGGCCGCCGAAGCGGATGGTCAGGTCGCGGGTTTCGAGGGCGCCGGAGTGGTGGCGTGGTTCGGGATGATGCAAGTGCATGAGAACTCCGCTGTGGAAAGCGAAGCACCTGCCGGTTCCCTCCCCCTCTCAGGGGGAGGGCTAGGGAGAGGGGAGTGAGGTCGAGCTATCGGATGAGATGGCTCAACCTCACTACCCCCATCCCAACTTTCCCCCTGCAAGGGGAAAGGAGCCCGCAAGCGCGCTGGTTAGCAACGATCTTGTAAGGACGTAGGCCGTCAACAATCAGCGCTTGTTCCGCACCGGAATCTGCATCTCTTCCGGCTTGATCTCGCGCACCAGTTCCGGCACGCCCCACGGGAACGCCGGATCGACCTTGATCTTGAAGTGGTACATCGACTGCATCGCCTGGTGGTCTTCCTTGCGGAAGGTCATCTTGCCCTTCGGCGTATCGAAGCTCATGCCTTCCATCGCGGCGATCAACTTTTCGGTCTTGGTGTCGCCGCCGGTCTTCTTCAGCGCTTCCACGACCGCCATGCCGGCCGCCATGCCGCCCGCCGTGAAGAAGTCGGGCGGCGACTGGTAGCGCTTGTAGTGTTCGGTCACCAGCCAGTTGTTGGCCGGATTCTTCGGAATGCCGAAGTAGTAATAGGTCGCGCCTTCCATGCCGGGGAAATTCTTGTACGACGCCATCGCCGGCAGGATGTTGCCGCCGGTCGCAATCTCGATGCCGTAACGCTTGGGATCGAGGTCGGCGATCTTGAACGGATTGCCGGCGCCGGCCCAGATGATGAAGATCACCTTGCGGCCCGGCTTGTCCTTTAGCGCATCGAACAGACGTTGCGCGCCGGCGGTGAAGTCGGTGGTGTTGGTCGGCAGGTATTCCTCATGCACGATCTTCGCCTTCTTCAGCGCTTCCTTGAACGCCTTCACGCCGTCGCGGCCGAATGCGTAGTCCTGCGCCAGCGTCGCGATCGTCACGCCTTCCTTGTCGAGCGCCACTGCATTCGAGATCGCATCCTGCGACGAATTGCGGCCGGTACGGAAAATGTAGCGGTTCCATTTGTCGCCGGTGATGGCGTCGGCCACCGCCGGTTCCACCAGCAGGATCTTCTTGTACTCTTCGGCGATCGGCAGCATCGCCAGCGCGACGCCGGAACCGGTCGGCCCGATCGCGATGTCGGCCTTGTCGTCGGCGAAGGCCGCCGCGAGCTGCGATTTGCCGATGTCCGGCTTGCCCTGCGTGTCCTTCTCGATCACCACCAGCTTCTTGCCGTTGACCTGCATCGTGCCGCCGGTCGCATAGTCGAGGCCCATCATCAGGCCGATCTGGGTCTGCTTGGCATAGGCTTCGAGCGCGCCGGTCTTGCCGTGCACGTGAGCGATCGTGATGTCTTTGGCGTGGACTGCCGTCGTGCAGCAAAGGGCGGCGAACGCCGCCATCAGGTGGTGTCTCATTGTCTCTTCCTTTTTTGTGGGTTGTTCTCTTGCCTGAACGACGCCCACCTGAAGGAAGCGGGCGCGGGCGGCAGGGTGGGGGAGGCATCCTGCCTGCCGTGTACGACACGTGTGGAATCAGGCTCGAATCAGGTTACTCCAAGCCCTGCAGCCGGGAAAGTCGTAGAAATACGGTGTCGCACGATCGTGCTTCATATTGCGTTGCGTCATGGCAGTCACAGCAGTTTCTGTATTGCATCGCCGATCATCTGCATGAAGACGCGTACCCGCGCGGTATTGCGCAGGTCGGGATGGGTCAGTATCCACGTCGGCGTCTGCAATTCGTCGATCGGCGCAGACAGCGCCACCAGACCGTCCACCTCCTTCGCCATGAATTCGGGCAGCAGCGCGACGCCGATGCCGGTGCGCAACATGGCCAGTGCGCTGGGAAAATGGTCGACGCGCACGGCGACCGACGACTGCGGCACGTTGGCATGCAGCCAGCGGTCGTAGCTGCGGTCATTCAGGTCGCGCTGGAAACAGACCCAGCGAAAGTCGCGAACCAGATCCGCCAGCGGATGGAGCTTGCGCGACTTGCCCGCATCGCCGAGGAACGGCGCCTTGCGCCACGCATAGACGCGGAACCGCACCTCTCCCAGTTTGCGCCCGACCAGGTAGTCCGGCACCTGCGACGACATGCGGATGGCGACGTCCGCTTCGCGCCGCGACAGGTCGACCCGTTCGCGTGCTCCCTGTACTTCCACCTCGATGTCCGGATGTGCCGCGCAAAATGCCGCCAGCGGCCGGGGCAACAGGTACTGGGCGGTCACAAAGCCCGTGGTCACGTGCAGCGTGCCGGTCAGCGTAGCGTCGCCGCCGACGATGCGCCGCTCGCCTTCCGCCACCAGCGGCTCGCACTGTTCGGCGACGCGGCGCAGGATGTCGCCGGCTTCCGTGGTCACATAACCGCTGCGCAGGCGTTCGAACAGCCGCACCTTCAGCGTCTCCTCGATCGCGTCGATACGGCGCAGCATGGTCGAATGCGTCACCCGGAGTTCGCGCGCCGCACCGGACAGGGAGCCGTGCCGGGCGACCGTCAACACGTACCGCAGATCGTCCCAGTCGAGCCGTGGAACCGGGGGAGTAGAGTCTTTGTGCATTTTTGCAAATCCAGAACACAAAATCGGAGATGTGATGTGCGTAGATTAGCATCTACACTGCCTGCGTACCCATCATGAACGAGAAGGAAGCGCCATGAACACGCAGACCATCCCCCGATTCGCTCGCGCCGTCGCCAGTCCGGCAGCGCGAGTGTCAGCCCTTGTCGCCCGCTGGACAGCTTGCGCAAGGACACAGGCCGATACCGGCACGGCATTGCGCCGGCACCGCATAGGAGCATGGGAAACCGGCGCCAGCCTGCGGGCGCAAGCCTTGTTCGCAGCGGCAGAGGCCAGGGAACGAGTCTGATTGCTATCGCATCGCATCGACCGCAGCGCTCGCGCCGCGCGTCAGCCAGACGATGTCGGAATGCAGCGAAATGAAGGTAATGCCCATATCGCGATAGCGCTGCGCCACCTCCACATCCGGCGCATACACGCCGACCGCCTTGCCGTGCTGCTGGCACACTGCGGTGATGTAAGCGATGGCGGTTTGCACATCGTTGTGCGAGGCGTTGCCGAGATGGCCCATGTTGGCTGCGAAGTCGGCAGTGCCGAAGAAAATGCAGTCGACGCCTTCCGTGGCGGCAATGGCGGCGATATTGGAAAAGCCTTTCGGCGACTCGACCTGCACGATCACGCTGGCCTGCGCATTGGCGGTCGAAATGTACTGCCGGTCCAGGCCATAGGTGCCGGCGCGCACCACGCTGGAAATGCCGCGGATGCCGCCGTTGTCGCCCTGAGGATACCGGGTCGATGCGACCGCATGCGCCGCCTCCCTGGCGGTCTCGATGGCCGGGAACATGATGGTCTGCGCGCCGCAATCCATCATCCGTTTCACCAGCGCCGCATTGTTCCAGCTTACCCGCACCACCGCCTGCGCCGCCGCGCCATGCGCACGCGCGGCGTCGATCGCCTGCATCTGCGCGAACACGTCCTGCACATCGTTGGGCCCGTGTTCGGCGTCGATCAGCAACCAGTCGAAGCCGCACTGCGCCATCGCCTCCGCCACTGCCGGACTGGCCAGCGACAGCCAGCAACCGACGCTGAACTCGCGGCGCAGCAGCCTGTGCTTGAGGTGGTTGACGGGTGCGGGCATGATGTTCTCCGGTTGATTGCTGGAATTTTAGGCAGAAGCTTTCTTTTTGGATACATTTTTATTGCAATATGTCGGGGAGTCGCAACCGAATCGTGTCCGAAAACGGCTAGACGCTGTCCGGTCCGGCGCGTATAACAATGCCATGGACATCCCGGCACATTACCCAAGCGACGCGCCCGAACCGGACCGCATCAGCTGCTATCGCGCGCTGGCGGCCAAGGACACCCGCTTCGACGGCGTTTTCTTCACCGGCGTGAAAACCACCGGCATCTACTGCCGGCCGGTCTGCACCGTCAAGACCCCGCGCGAATCGTCCTGCGTGTTTTTCAGCACGGCGGCAGCGGCCGAAGCGGCGGGTTTTCGTCCCTGCCTGCGTTGCCGGCCGGAGCTCGCACCCTACGCACTGCAGCAGAACCTGGCGCACGCGGTATGGCAGCGCATCGCCGCCGGCGCACTCAACGACGGCGATGTCGAACGGCTGTCCGCCGAAGTCGGACTGTCGTCGCGTCAGTTGCGGCGCGTGTTGCTGCAGCACTTCGGCGTCACACCGGTGGAGCTCGCGCAGACGCAACGTCTGCTGTTTGCGAAGAAGCTGTTGCAGGAAACCCGTCTGCCGATGGCCGACGTCGCCTATGCAGCCGGCTTCGGCAGCGTGCGGCGTTTCAACGCCCTGTTCGCTCAGCGCTACGGCATGGCGCCGGCGGCGATACGGCGCGCCGCGCCGAGCGACGATGCGCTCCATGCCGACGCGCTGACCTTGCGCCTGGCATACCGGCCGCCGTATCAGTGGCCGCGCATCCTGCGCTATCTGGCGGGACGCGCGATTCCCGGCGTGGAAGCGGCGTCGATGGAAGGCGAAGGAAGCTACCTGCGCAGTATCCGCATGGGCGAATCCGAGGGCTGGCTGCGCGTCATTCACCGCGCAGCGCGCCACCAATTGCAGGTGGAAGTGTCGCCGTCGCTGTCGGTGGCGCTGATGCCCGTGCTGGCGCATGTTCGCAGCCTGTTCGACCTCGACGCCAATCCGGCGGTGATCGAAGACCATCTGCGGCAGGACCCGCTGCTGCAACGCCACCTCGCCGCGATGCCGGGCCTGCGCGTTCCCGGCGCCTTTGACGCTTTCGAACTCGCGATCCGCGCAGTGCTTGGCCAGCAGGTCAGCGTGGCCGGCGCGACCACCTTGTCCGGCCGCCTGGCCCAGCGATTCGGAACAGCGGCGGCGACGCCGTTCCCGCAACTGACCCATCACTTCCCGCCGCCAGCGACGCTGGCCGCGATCGAGAGCGCCGACATCGCGGCCATCGGCCTGCCGTCGGCACGCGCGGAAACGATACGCGCATTGGCGCAGTTTGCGGCGCAAGGCGGATTGACGATCACGCCCGGCGCATCGCTGGAAGACGCGGTCGCGAAGCTGAAGACGGTACGCGGCATCGGTGACTGGACGGCACACTACATCGCCCTGCGCGCGCTACGCTTTCCGGACGCATTCCCAGCAGGCGATCTCGGCTTGCAAAAGGCCGCTGCCGACGGATCGCCACGGTTCTCCGAAAAACAACTCGCTGCACGCGCCGCGTCATGGACACCGTGGCGCGGTTATGCGGCAATTGCATTGTGGATGGCATCGACATGAACAGCTACATCGACTACCCGAGCCCATTGGGCAAGCTGCTGCTGGCGGCGAGCGAACACGGCCTGCGCGGCCTGTATTTCGAACAGCATAAGTATTTCGACGGACCGGGCGACTGGCAGCGCGATCCGGGACATCCGCTATTGCAGTCCGCCGCGCGCCAACTGGACGAATACTTCGCGGGCAAGCGCAAGCGCTTCGACATCGTTCTCGATTTGCAGGGCACACCGTTCCAGCGCACGGTATGGAATGAATTGCTCGCACTGCCGTTCGGTGCGACGGCAACCTACCAGGCGATCGCGCAACGCATCGCAAACCCGAATGCGGTGCGTGCGGTCGGTACCGCAATCGGCCGCAATCCGGTATCGATCATCGTGCCATGCCATCGTGTCCTTGGCGCTGCGGGAGCCTTGTCGGGTTATGCGGGAGGGCTGGAGCGCAAGCGCCTTCTGCTTGGATTCGAGGCGGGAAGCGAGGGCGGCGAGTCGCGGACGGCGCAAGACAGGCTTGCAACCACGCCTTGAGGCATGGGTCTGAATGATGGAACGATGGCAGTGCGCCGGCGGACTCCGAACGGGGGAACGGGACCCGATCCGGCGCCGAGTGCACTGCCACTGTCTCGTGGATCAGCGGGAGGTGGAGCCGCTGCCTGGGGTGCCGGAGCCGCTTGAATCCGATCCGGTGCCGGTAGAGGAACTGCCGGAACCCGATGTGTCGCTTCCGCTCGACATGCCGGAGGAACTGCCGGAGCCGGACGGATAGCTCGGCACCGCGCCGGTACCCGGCGAGGGCGGTGTACCTGTGCTGCTTCCGGAATCCGTGCTGCTGCCGCTCGAACCCATGCTGCTGCCACTTGAACCCATGCTGCCGGTGCCACTCATGCTGCCGGTGCCACTACTACCGCTACTGCTTCCGTAGCTGCCCGAACTGCCGGACGACTTTCCGCCCATCGACCCGCACGCGGCGAGCGACAAGGCGCATGCTATGACGGCGATCCACTTGGTCATACGATTCTCCTTGAAAATGAAAGACGCAACGCAAGAAACAATTGCTTGCGCGCTTACCTCACTGACTACAAGCGAGTAGAAGGGATGTATTGCCAAAAGTTCCACTTTCCGCCCTGTGCGGGATGTAACAGAATGTGTGCATCACTTCTTCTGCCTGGTCACTTCATTGCCGACGATACCGCCGACCGCGGCGCCGCCCACGGTGCCGAGTGTGCTGCCGTCGGTCAGCACATGGCCGGCAACGCCGCCGAGTGCCGCGCCAGTGCCGATGCCGATCTGTTGCCGCGTGGGCGAAGTCGAGCAGCCTGCCAGGGCCGAGACGAATGTGATCGTGGAGACCAGCGAAATCAGGGTGCGTGAAATCATATATCCTCCGGTTAATGGACAGCGTCTCGTGCAATGTTGCACGGCGTTGCATGGTTGGGTGTCGAAAATTCGACCCGGACGCAGACCGGGTAGTTCCGGCATGACACTGCATGCCGCAAAGAAGAAGCAAAGGCTTTCATGAACACAACAACGGCAGTCGGTTTCATCGGTGTCGGTGCGATGGGGATGGCGATGGCAGCCAATCTGCACGGCAAGGGGTTCGACGTCGGCGTGCGCGATATCCGCGCTGAAGCAGAGCAGGAAGCGCGCAGGCTCGGCATGCGCGTTTGTGCATCCCCCGCAGCGGTGGCTTCACAAGCGGATTTGGTGATCGTGATCGTGGTCGACGCGCAGCAGATCGACGACGTGCTGTTCGGGGCGGATGGTGTGGTGAACAGTGAAGCCGGCGGAAAGACGGTGATGCTGTGCTCAACCATCGCGCCGCAGGATACGGCAAGGATTGCCGCGCGGCTTGCGCAGCATGGAATCTCGGCCATCGATGCGCCGATTTCCGGCGGCCCTGCGCGCGCCCGCGCCGGCACCATGAGCATGATGCTGGCTGCGCCGGACGAGGTGCTGGCGCGCCATGAAACGGTGCTGGCCGCCTTGAGCGACAAGCGCTTTCGCATCAGCGCCACGATTGGCGACGGCGCCAGGACCAAGCTCGTCAACAATCTGCTGGCCGGCGTCAACCTGGTTGCCGGCGCCGAAGCGCTCGCACTCGGAATGCGGATCGGACTGGAACCGCAAAAGTTGTTTGAAGTGATCTGTGCATCCAGCGGCGCTTCCTGGATTTTCCAGGACCGCATGGCGCGCGTGCTGCAGGATGATTTCGCCCCGCGTGCTTTCGCACACATCCTCAACAAGGACGTGACGCTGGCGACGTCGATGGCTGACAGTCAGGGATTCGATACCCCGCTCGGCGACGCAGCGCTTGCGGTGTTTCGCGAGACGCTGGCGCGAGGCTGGGCGCAACTGGACGACGCGGCCGTCATCAAGACTTATCTCGGCAACGCCGCGCCGGAGGGCGGCAGTTGATTGCGCTTCAGCTCACCAGCCGCAACGTGAACGGATAGCGATAGGAATTGCCCTTGGAAGCGGATATCGCGGCGATGATGCAGAAAACGAAGTTGACGATGAAAAGGATCGGCACCAGCAGGATGCCGATCAGGATGAACTTCAGCATGACGCTCGCAACCATTGCGATCGCCATCGTGATCTGGAAATTGAGCGCTTCGCGCGTCTGATCCGCGACGAATCCGGATTCGTCGCGCTTTACCAGCCACAGCACCAGGGCGCCCACGAAGCCGGTGAAGATGCCGAACAGATGCGCCAGCATCGCCAGGTTGCGGTCGTCCCGGCTCGGGCCGACGTCGATGATTTCAGACTCAGTCATGATTACCTCCGGGTGCGGTTATCAAGCCGCTTTTTTCGTCGCAGCCTTTTTCGCGACAGTCTTTTTGGCGGCCGGCCTGGCTGCCGGTTTGGGTGCGGGCTTGCTGGTCTGCACCGCGTCGTCGTCTTCTTCTTTCGCCGCTGCCTTGCCTTTCGCCGGCGCTTTCGCCTTGCGCTCCTCGAACTCGAAGCTCACCTTGCCGTTCTTGTCCTTCACCAGGAAAGCCTTGAACGGACGGCGCGTGCGCTGCGAGATGAAGCCCGGCAACAGATCCGTCCTGCCTTCGTTGAGCAGCTTCGCCATCTGCTCCGGCACGATCTCCTGCTGCAGGATGATGCGGCCACTGCGGAAGTCGCAGGCCTTCGGCTTGGCGACGGTTTTTTCGCAGACATAGGCCAGTCCCATCTCGTACACGCCGCTGCCGCATTTCGGGCAGGCGCCGAGCGGCGTCTGGTTGCTGAAGTCGACGCCTTCGCCGCTTTCGTCGTCGTCCTGGTTCTGGCCGAAGTCGAATTCCAGCTTGTAGTTATTGTTGTCTTCGTCGCGCACGATCTTCAGGATCGCCGCGAACGGACGGCCCATCTTCGAGCGGAATCCCTGCAGCGGACCAATCTCGCGTTTCTCCAGCAACTCCTCCACTTCGGCCACCTCGAACTGGCGGCTGCCCGGGGTCTTGCTCATCGAGAATTCGCACTTGGTGCACGCGAAGCGCCGATAGTTTTCCTTCACCACGCCGCCGCAATTCGGACACGGTGTCTTCAGCGTCGCATAGTCGCCGGGGATGGTGTCGTTGTCGTACTCTTTCGCGCGCTTGACGATGATCTGCGTCATCTGCGCGATCTCGCGCATGAACTCCTCGCGGCTGATCTTGCCGCGCTCCATCTGCGACAGCTTGTATTCCCATTCGCCGGTGAGTTCCGGCAGGGTCAGTTCGTCCACGCCGAGTCCGCGCAGCAGCGTCATCAGCTGGAAGGCCTTGGCGGTCGGAATCAGTTCCCGCCCTTCGCGCAGCAGGTATTTCTCGTTCAACAAGCCTTCGATGATCGCTGCACGCGTTGCCGGCGTGCCTAGGCCCTTGCCGGCCATCGCTTCGCGCAGGCCTTCGTCATCGACCAGCTTGCCGGCGCCTTCCATTGCGGAAAGCAGCGTGGCTTCCGAATAGCGCGCAGGCGGCTTGGTGACCAGGCCGTTGGCGGTAATTTTGTCGGTCTTGACCTTTTCGTCCTTGGCGACCGGCACCAGAGTGCCCGCGTTTTCCTTGTCGTCGTCGTTGGCCGCTTCCTTGCCGTAGATCGCCAGCCAGCCGGCGTTGGTCATCACCTTGCCCTCGGTCTTGAACTGATGGCCCGATACCTCGGTGTAGCGCGTCGTCACCTGGAATTCCGCCGCCGGGAAGAACACCGCCATGAAGCGGCGGGTGACGAGGTCGTACAGCTTCTGCTCCGGTTCGGACAGGTTCTTCGGCGCCTGCGTGGTCGGGATGATTGCGAAGTGGTCGCTGATCTTGCTGTTGTCGAAAATGCGCTTGTTCGGCTTGACCCAGCTCTTGTTCAGGATCTGTTTGGCGAACTGGTGGTAATTGTTGTTTTCCGCCACCACTTCCAGCGTCTGCTTCACCGTACCCAGATAGTCTTCCGGCAAGTGGCGCGAGTCGGTACGCGGATAGGTCAGCACCTTGTGCTTTTCATACAGCGCCTGCGCCAGGCCCAGCGTGTTCTTCGCGGAAAAACCGAAGCGCGCATTCGCTTCACGCTGCAGGCTGGTCAAGTCGAACAGGGCCGGCGCCATTTGCGTGGCCGGTTTCGACTCTTCGGTGACCGTGCCCATCTTGCCGCGGCAGGCGGCAACGATGGATTCGGCGGCCGCCTTGCTCCACAGGCGCTCGGCGCGCTTTTCCGGATCGGTGTCATCCTTCTTGAACTTGGTATCCAGCCAGCGGCCTTCGTAGATACCGGCGGCGCAGACGAATTCGGCGCGTACTTCCCAGTAATCGCGCGGCACGAAATTCTTGATCTTCTCCTCGCGCTCGACCACGATCGACAGCGTTGGCGTTTGCACCCGGCCCACAGTGGTCAGGTAGAAACCGCCTTCCTTCGAATTGAAGGCCGTCATCGCCCGTGTGCCGTTGATGCCGATCAGCCAGTCCGCTTCGCTCCTGCAACGTGCGGCATCGGCCAGCGGCAGCATTTCCCTGTCCTCGCGCAAACGTGCGAAACCGTCGCGGATCGCTCCCGGCGTCATCGACTGCAGCCACAGCCGCTTGATCGGCTGCTTCGCCTTCGCGTATTGCACGATCAGGCGGAAAATCAGTTCACCTTCGCGGCCCGCGTCGCAGGCATTGATCAGGGCGGTGACATCCTTGCGCTTGAGCAGCCTGTTCAATACCTTCAGGCGCGATTCCGTCTTCGCGATCGGATTCAGCGCGAAATGCGGCGGGATCATCGGCAGGTGCGTGAACGTCCACTTGCCGCGCTTGACGTCATATTCTTCCGGCACGCCGATCTCGACCAGGTGGCCGACGGCGGAGGACAACACGTACTCGTCGGATTCAAAGTACTCATCGTGCTTCGTGAAGCCGCCGAGCGCCTTCGCGATATCGTTCGCGACCGAGGGCTTCTCTGCGATGATGAGGGTCTTAGTCATATAAAGTGTCTCGAAAGTGGCGCGGATCAGCGCGCAATATAACGCATCCACCAGTGTTCTGTCGGATGTTGCCTGACCAATATGGCAACGACCGGGGGAATCAGCGGCCAATGATAAGCGGGTTGCGGCGAAAACCGCAAGCGAGGAAAGACGGCGGCCGAAGTCGCCTGCCGCCTCGGCCGTTCGACAATATTTGGGGGAATGGTTCGGAGTTTCCGGCGGCTGCCGGAATCCGTTGCGCCGGACGGCGCACAAACCATGAAGCGGCGCAGTTTCAGTGCAGCAGCCGAGGTTCCGCGTCTTCGTCGTCGGAGAACAGTTCGTCGAAGATCAGGCCGTCAGGTTCCTTGCCCTGGCTCCACAGCACCATCAGCACGATGACCTTAATCTTGTCGAGCGACACCTGCGGATCGCTGACTGCCAGCGCGCGCTCGATGATGATTTCGCGCTGGATTGGATTAATCACCTTTGCAGATTCCAGGAATTGCAGGAAACCTACCGCCTCGGTGCCGAGCACATCCATTTCCTGCGGTGCGTAAATGCGCATGCCGAAGGAAAAGGTGGTTTGCTGCGGATAGCGGTCGGAATACTCGTTGGTCGCTTCAGCCAGGTCAGTCAACCAGCCGAGAGCCTTGGAGATCTCTTCTTCCTCAAAGCCGACTGCCGACAACTTCTTGACCAGCGCCTCGGAATCGGGGCAGGCGTCGGGGCGATAATAAGTTTCGTAGAGGTAAACGAGAACGTCAAACATGATTTCACTGTACCGTTAAGGCCATCGTGCGAAAAGCGGCGAGACGGCCAGGTTGCGAATAAATGACACTCTCGTGTTCATCTTTTCTTGCATGAAAACACCAGTCCAGACAAGAAAAGAGGTGTCATGCCAGCGACAGTACAAATAAATATTGCAGTCTTACGCTTCACAGCATATCTCAAAAACCGTCGGGCCGACACCCATAAGAACCTGTTCGGGTCTTTTTAGGGTGTTGCAAGCCGGCGAATCATGCCGCCTGGAAGCATTTCGATATGGCCCTGAAGTTCCAGGGTGAGCAGTTCCACATTGAGCGCTGCGATGTCCAGTTTGCATCTTTCGGCAAGGATGTCGGGTGCAACAGGATCGTGGCCCATCGCATCAAGCAAGGCATGGACAGGGGCAGCGGCGGGTGGAACGACGATCGCCGCCGCAGGCGGCTCCTGCGAAGGCCTTTGCACCGGATGTCTTGTTTCTTCGAGAATATCCTGGGCCGACTCAACCAGCTTGGCACCCTGCTTGATGAGAAGATGGCAACCCTTTGACAACGGCGAATGGATCGATCCGGGTATCGCAAATACGTCGCGGCCTTGCTCTCCCGCCATGCGGGCAGTAATCAGGGAGCCGGAGCGCGCAGCAGCCTCGATCACGAGAACGCCTTGTGCAAGACCCGAGATGATGCGGTTGCGGCGAGGAAAATTGGACGCCGTTACCGGCGTGCCGATCGCATATTCGCTGACGATGCATCCTTCTGCCGCGATCCGGTGCGCGAGATCGCGATTGCGCGCCGGATAAACCGTATCGATTCCGGTGCCGATCACCGCGACGGTCGACCCCGCTCCGCGCAGCCCGCCGCGGTGCGCAGCCGCGTCGATACCGAGCGCCAGGCCGGAAATGATGGTGAGCCCGGCCTGGCTCAGGTTCTCGGAAAATTTCTCCGCATTGACGACGCCTTGCGCAGTGGCGTTGCGGCTGCCCACCACGGCAAGCGCAGGAGCGGATAACAGGTCAATCCGTCCCTTGACGTACAGCATCAAGGGTGGGTCGGGAATTTCCAGAAGGAATGGCGGATAATCGGCGTCGGCCAGGGTCACGACCCGGTTGCCGGCCTGCTCGATCCACGCCAGCGTCTTCTCGATCTGGGCGCCAATCTCGGCCGATACCGGACCGGCCAGCGCACGAGCGACGCGTTCGGAAACAACAGCGCTCAACGCGGGGAAATCGGCGCTGAAAATATTCCCGGGCGGGCCGAACGCGTTCAGCAGCTTGCGCGCCGTCTCCAGTCCGGCGCCGGGCGTCTGTTCCAGCCGGATCCAGTGCGCAAGATCGTCTTTCCAGGCGGCATCAGCCATCGAAGGGACGCTTACTCCGGCGATTTCGCGATGTCGCCGATCTGCACGGAATCGCGCACCTGCATCACCAGGCCGTAGGAGATGTTTTCGAACACGCGGAAGATGAACAGGCTGCCGTACTGGCTGTCCGGCAATTTCACTTGCGGCTTGCCGATCGACCCGAACGACCAGATTGAATCGGGCTCGGTACGGTCGGTAATGGTCTTGCCGAAACGATAGAGTTCGAGAACGGTGCCGAGGTCGACTCCATCCTTCCTGCCGCGGTTGACCGTCACGATCTGATTCTGTCCGGCATGCGACACGCCGCCATAGACGGACACGATGCGCGCATCCAGGTGCTTCTCGGGCGGATGCGGCACATAATTGATGATCGGCGTCGGCGGTACCGGCATCAGACGATCGCCGACGCCTATTTCCTGCTTGACGCTCACGACACGGAACACATGCGCTTCATTCTCGGCGGTCGCCGCGCGTTCCAGCTTGAGCGTACCGAGGTAGGCGGCTTCGTACCCGATGACTTTATTGGTGACCGGGTCTTTCAGCGGCGTGCCGGGCCGGAATGCCTGGAATGAGGTGCCGGATTTCAGGTCGCCGCGCACGAAAGCCTTGTCGTTCTTGCCGAGGATGACGCGGCCTTCTTCGGTCGCGATGATGCGCGGCGCATCCCGCAACGCATCCTCTTCAACCACCAGCGGCTGCGACAGGAAAGGCTCGATCGCATTCGACGGAATCGATTGCACGGCCAGTTGCCCGAGGCCTTCGGTCCGCAGTTGCGGCGACAGATGAACGGTAGGCAGGCCGCTACTATCCATTCCGCCGCCCATGCCTTGGCCGGCAACCGGCTTTCCGAGGCGCAGGCGTCCTGCGGCGCGGTCGAGGTAGACGATCTGGCCGGGATAGATCCAGTGCGGATTGCGGATCTCCTCGCGGTTCATGCCCCAGACCTGCGGCCAGCACCAGGGATGCTGCAGGAACTTGCCGGAGATGTCCCACAGGGTGTCGCCGCGTACGACGACGTGCTGATCCGGCGCGTTCGGCAGGAAGGCACAGCGTGGGGAATTCATCACGCCGTCGTCTGCCGCGGCAACACTGCCGGAGGCGGCGAAAGCGAGGAGGAGGGCTGCTGTGCTAAACTTTTTCATAGTTTGTCCGGTGAGCGTGGCGCCTTGAAAAGAAAAATAAGATGGCCACGGCATGTTGCCAGCATGTAAAGAGTTGCCTGACAAAACTTGTCAAATTGAATCAAATTCTGCACATAAATCCTTGAACTAGCAAGAGAAACGACGCTCTCAGGATGTGCTGTTGTTGCACAAAAGCCGTATGCCACTACTTAATATTCTGCGTTATCCCGATCCGCGCCTGCACAAGATTGCCAAGCCGGTGACCACTTTCGATGAGCGTCTCAGGAAGCTCGCCGCCGACATGGCGGAAACCATGTACGACGCTCCCGGCGTCGGCCTTGCCGCGACCCAGGTCGACGTGCATGAGCAACTGATCGTCATTGACACCTCGGAAACGCACGATGCGCTGCAGGTCTTCATCAATCCGGAAATCGTCTGGGCCAGCGAGGAAAGGCAGGTCTATGACGAGGGTTGCCTGTCGGTGCCCGGCATTTACGACGGCGTGGAACGTCCGGCGCGCGTCAAGGTGCGGGCGCTGGACCTTGACGGGAAGCCATTCGAAGTCGAGGCCGACGGCCTGCTCGCGGTCTGCATCCAGCACGAAATGGATCACCTGAAGGGC
This sequence comes from uncultured Noviherbaspirillum sp., assembly GCA_966212445.1. Lineage (GTDB taxonomy): Bacteria > Pseudomonadota > Gammaproteobacteria > Burkholderiales > Burkholderiaceae_D > Noviherbaspirillum. The sequence continues at coordinate 16,122 of CBIHRJ010000092.1, forward strand.
AAGGTGTTCGTCGAATACCTGTCGCCGCTCAAGCGCAACCGGATCAAGACCAAGCTGCTGAAGGAAGAGCGTGAAATGCAGCGCGACAGGAAGAAGGTGGCGGCGGTCCGCTGACCCGGCCGGTTTTCCAGCTGGCTCCCATCATCCCTCCTGCCCGGAAAGCGCTGCCTCGCTTTGGCTTTGCTGCAATCGACAACCATGAAAATAATATTTGCCGGCACTCCCGAATTCGCCGCCGTCGCGCTCGCTGCGCTGCATGATGCGGGTTTCGACATCCCCCTGGTACTGACCCAGCCCGACCGACCTGCGGGGCGCGGCATGCAACTGCAGGCCTCGCCGGTCAAGCAGTTCGCGCTTGCGCACGGAATCCCGGTCGCACAGCCGGTTTCGCTGCGCCTCGACGGCAAGCATCCTGCTGTGGCGGAAGAGGCGCACGCGCTGCTGCGATCGACACCGCATGACGTGATGGTGGTCGCCGCCTACGGCCTGATCCTGCCGCGCAGCGTGCTCGACATTCCCCCGCACGGTTGCATCAATATCCATGCGTCGCTGCTGCCGCGCTGGCGCGGCGCGGCGCCGATACACCGCGCCATCGAAGCGGGTGACGAGGAAACCGGCGTCACCATCATGCAGATGGAGGAGGGCCTGGATACCGGACCGATGTTGCTGATGGAACGCCTGCCGATTGCAGCCGACGATACAACGGCCAGCTTGCACGACAAGCTGGCGGCGCTCGGCGGCAGGATGATCGTTGACGCGTTGCGCAAACTGGAACAGGGATCGCTGCCAGCGACGTCGCAGCCGGACGAAGGCGCAATATACGCACCGAAGATTGCGAAGGAAGAGGCAGCGCTGGATTTCCGCCAGCCGGCGCAAATGCTGGAACGCAGGATTCGTGCATTCAATCCATTCCCCGGCGCGGCCGCCTCCTTCGACGGCACGATGATCAAGCTATGGCGTGCCGCAGCATTGGCCACGCCGACCACGGCCGAACCCGGCCAGGTGCTCGCTGCGAATGCGCAGGACGGCGTGCTGGTTGCCACCGGCGACGGCGTCCTGCGTGTCTTCGAATTGCAGAAACCCGGCAGCAAGCGCTTGCCTGCCGCGGAATTCCTGAAAGGCTTTCCACTGGAGGGCGGTCGTTTCGCCTGGCGCTGCCACGTCGCCGCGCAGTAGCGCTTCGAGTACCAAGCAGGGCGAAAAATGGCTGGAAACCTTGTTGGCAAAGGTTTTCAGCTATATGGGGAGCCGAAAGTTCGGGCTAAAAGGGTAACGGCGGAGCCGCATCCTGTCGAAACAGTTGCAATTAAAACAATAATATATTATTGTTGGCAACTTGATAACCGATATGCATTGCCGCGAAAGGCCCGCCCATGCCCGATTCCTCCGACGCGCTTGCCCGTTTCCTCGCCTTTCCCGTCGCCTTCACCGCCGACACCCGCCTCTACGAGATCGACACCCCGCTCGGCCCCGACGCCCTGATCGTCGAACGCTTCATCGG
>CBIHRJ010000093.1:0-16709 GCA_966212445.1 uncultured Noviherbaspirillum sp.
GGATCGCCCGTGAACTGGTCGTGCCCTGGTCCAGGGCTAGGATGTAGGTGGTCATACAGAGTTCTTGCACTTCAGGGGATGTATGCCGGGTCCACGCAACCGGGAACTTCAACGCGCATAGTCAGTATGCATCCGGACAGTGGATGTCGAGCGAGTTCTTCGGCAGGGCGCTTGTTGCGGACGGTGGTGATAAAAAGCGTTTTCATGTCTTCACCACCGAACGCGACCATGGTCGGACAGCGCACAGGCAATGGAAACTCCTGCAGCAGGTCGCCCGAGGAGGACAGACGCAACAGCCGGCCTCCTTCGTACATCGCGCACCAATACGCATTTTCGCTGTCGACCGCGGCACCATCCGGACGTCCGCCGTAGTTATGTGTCTTGTCGGCAGAGAATTGCTTGAATATCCGGCCGTTTTCGGTCTTGCCGGAGCTGACATCGTAGTCGTACGCACAGATCCTGTGTGCGCTGGTATCCGCATGATAAAGCGTGCGATTGTCGATGCTGAACGCGACACCGTTCGAAACGGTAACCGGATTGTCGACGCTACGGATCGTTCCGCGTTCGACACAAAATAGCGAGCCTAGCGCCTGGTCCCGAGCATCGTAAGCCGTGCCGATCCACAGGCGGCCGGCAGCGTCACAGCGGCCATCGTTGAAACGCATCTTCGACGGGGCGTATGGAGCATCGGCGACAGGTGTTATCTCGTTTCTGGCGGTGTCCAGGATTGCGAGTCCTGTGCGCATGGCGACGATCACCCCACCCTCCGCACAGCGGGCTATGCAGCCTGGCTCCGACGGAACGGGAAAGGCACGATGTGACCTGGTGGCGGGATGATAACGATGCACTTCGGACGCCGCGATATCGATCCAGTACAGTGACGATTCCTCAGGGTGCCAGAACGGGCTTTCTCCCAACAACATCGATGTATCGAGAAGGGCGCGGATTTCGCTCGTCGACATAGGCGTTGTTTTTTTGAGATGATGACGCATCATTATGCATTGAAATCAATTAGTAAGAGGAGAGAGTCGTGAGCCAGTCTGTGTCGCAACCTGCTGTCACTTTTCTGGGTATCGGTCTGATGGGCAGGCCGATGGCAATTCGGCTGCTGCAGGCAGGGCTTCCCGTCGTTGCGTGGAACCGTACACGTGCGAAGGCCGAGACACTTGTGGCGCACGGGGCGAAAATCGCGGATCACCCGGAGGAAGCGGTACGTAACGCCGACATTGTGATCACTATGCTCGAAGCGGGAGCAACGGTTGCCGAGGTGCTTGGGAAGGCCTTGCCGGGATTGCAGCACGGGAGCTTGGTGATTGACATGAGCTCCACCCGCCAGTCGGAGGCGCAGGAATTCCATGCGATGCTTGGCCGGAACAGTGTGGGATTCATTGATGCTCCCGTATCAGGCGGTGTGCTTGGCGCCGAAGCCGGTACGCTGGCAATCATGGCAGGCGGGAGCTCGGAGGATTTCGCCCGTGCGGAGCCGATTCTGAAGCGCATGGGGCGGCCAACCCTGGTTGGCCGGGCAGGGTGCGGACAGGTCGCCAAGCTGTGCAATCAGTTAATTGTAGGCGGAACACTCGGCATCGTGGCGGAAGCTTTGCTGCTGGCGCAGGCCGGCGGCGCTGATCCGGCGGCGGTGCGCGCTGCCATCCGCGGAGGTTTTGCGGAGAGCCGGATACTCGAGGTGCATGGACAGCGCATGCTCGAACGAAACTTTTTGCCGGGCGGACAGGTCAAAAGCCAGGCCAAGGATCTGAACAATGCATTGATTGCGGCGGCAACCGGCGGCGTGCGTTTGCCAGTAACCGAGCTTGTAGCAGAGTCATTTCGCAGCATACTCGATCTCATGCCGAACGCCGATCAGTCGGCTGCGCTGCTTGCGCTGGAACGACTGAACCCGGGCAAGCGGGTCGGTAGCGATCCGGACAAATTGCCTTGATACCCGGGTACGACAGACCTTTCCTTCTGCAGCGACATTTCGACCTTCTCAATGACCCCAATAACAATAAATCAGCAACGTATCGATTGGCGAACCGTCTGGCATTTGATCAGGCCGTACTGGAGTTCCGAGGAAAAATGGAAGGCGCGCGGCCTACTGTTCGTCATCGTTGCGCTGGCGCTCGGCATGGTTTACCTGGACGTGCAGTTCAATACCTGGAACCGCGATTTCTACAATTCGCTGGAAAACAAGGATTTCTCTGGCTTCAGGGCGCAACTGTGGCGCTTTTCCTATCTCGCATTCATTTATATCGGCGTCGCCATTTACCGGGTCTACCTGACCCAATCGCTGGAGATGCGCTGGCGCGCCTGGATGACGCGGCAATATCTTGACGAATGGCTGGCCAACCAGGCGTACTACCGGATCGAACAAACGCGCACGGCAGACAATCCCGATCAACGTATCGCCGAGGATCTCAGCTTCCTGACCAGCGGCTCACTGTCGCTGTCGCTTGGCCTGTTGTCCAGCGTGGTGACGCTGGTGTCGTTCATCGGCATCCTGTGGTCGGTCAGCGGTCCGTTGTCGTTCATGCTGGGCGCGCAACAGCTCACGATCCCTGGATATATGGTGTGGTTTGCGGTTGCCTATGCGGGGATCGGTTCGGCGCTGGTATGGTGGATCGGAAGACCGCTGGTGCTGCAGAATTTTCATCAACAACGGTACGAGGCGGACTTTCGTTTCGGTCTCGTACGCATCCGAGAAAATGCAGAGGCGGTGGCGCTCTATCGCGGCGAGAACCAGGAACAGTCGCAACTGGCGAGGCGCTTCGACTGGATCCGGCAAAACTGGTGGCAAATCATGCGCACCACCAAACGCCTCAATGTGGCATCGAATTTCTATGCACAGTTTGCGGTGATATTCCCTTTTCTGGTCGGTGCTCCGCGCTACTTCTCCGGAGTGATCACGCTCGGCGGCCTGATGCAGATCAGCTCTGCGTTCGGTCATGTGCAGGAAGCGCTTTCCTGGTTCATCAACGCGTTTTCTTCTCTCGCCAGTTGGAAGGCGAGCGTCAACCGACTTGCCGGTTTTCATGCGGCGGTGACTGTTGCTCGGACGCAGACAGCCGGCATCCAGGTAGCACGCAATAATGTTGGCGCGCTGCTGATCGATGACGTGACCTTGCATCTGCCTTCGGGGCCGGTGCTGACAGGCCCGTTGTCGGCAGATGTGCGGGCTGGTCAGCGCATCTTGGTCGTGGGCCCCTCGGGTTGCGGCAAGTCCACACTGTTTCGTGCGATTGCCGGGATTTGGCCCTACGGTTCGGGCAGCATAGAAATTCCGAACAATGTGAAACTGTTGTTTTTGCCGCAACGCAGTTATCTGCCAATCGGCACACTGCGCATGACGATCGCCTATCCGGCAGCAGAAAACGCTTATCGTGATCTGGCGATGCGGCATTACCTTGAGCTTTGCCGGTTGGGGCATCTCGCCGACTGCCTGGATGAAGCAGACAATTGGAGCCAGCGCTTGTCGCCGGGCGAACAGCAGCGGCTGGCATTTGTGCGTGCGCTGCTGGCGAGGCCGCAGGTATTGTTTCTTGACGAGGCAACCAGTGCGCTCGATCCGGCGACTGAAGAACTGCTGTACGATCTTGTGCTGAGGGAGTTGCCGGAGGCGGCGGTGATCAGCATTGCTCACCGTGAGGTTGTTGCAAAATACCATCAAATTCGTTGGCAGTTTGTTCACGAAACTATAGCGCAGGGCGAGTTAGCAGTCGCTGCGCAAGCGCCGCGCTATACAATCCAGCGATCCAGAATTGTCGAGCCAGTAACGGCTTGATCGATTGAGTTTTGCTGCAGTGCGCGGCCGGGATGCGGCGCACGATTGATAGTGATCCCATGACCCGCCGCCTCGCCGAATTACTGCTTGTTCTTTCCCTCACCGGATGTGCGCTTCACCCAGCCAAACCATTAAGCGCCGATTCCATACAGAAGAATGCCGGCAATTCGCTGGCCGTCTTCTCGGGCAATCCGGTCGGCGGTTTGCCCGAGGGGTGGGAGCCGATGATCATCCTCCGCAACAAGAAGCAGACGCACTACCAGTTGGTCAGCAAGGATGATCGGACGGTGCTGCATGCACGCGCCGACGCAGCTTCATCCGGCCTGATGCATCAGGTTGTCCTCGATCCGGCTGCACAGCCATGGTTGCATTGGCGCTGGAAGATTGCAAATCTCGTCCGGTCTGCCAATAACACGCAGCGCGGCACTGAGGACTCGCCGGTACGCATTATTCTCGGATTCGATGGCGACAAGGACTCGCTGCCGTTTACCGACCAGATCCTGTTCGAAACGGCCAAGGTGGTGACCGGTTACGATTTTCCATATGCGACGCTGATGTACATCTGGGAAAACAGTGCACCAGTAGGTACGGTGATTCGCAGTCCGCACAGCGGCCGTATCCGGATGGTGGTCGCAGCACGTGGCGTTGACGGCGTTGGCGAGTGGCGCGATTTCACGCGTAATATTGTCGAGGATTTTGAAAAGGCTTACGGCGAAAAACCGGGCAAGTTGATCGGCGTGGGCGTGCTGACCGATACCGACAACACTGGTGAAGCGGTCGAGGCATGGTATGGCGATATTCGCTTGTTGCGCGCCCCGCGTGGAGCGGAGTCAGCACTGACCCTCGGTCAACGCAAGTAGCGCGAAGCTGGCGAGCCAGTGGGTGCCTGCATAGTCTCCGCCGGCGGAATGCGGCAGGGACGCTGCCAGATGTGCATCAATTGCTGTCGCGACCGGCCCGCGCAGCGGTAGCGGCAGTTGCGCTTCGAGCATTTTCCAGCACCATGCGCGCGATAAATTCAGTCCATCGAGATGCGCCAGCCTGGCATCGCTACGGTTGGTGACGTCGACCGGCATCAGCCATGTTGGCAAGTCCTGAGATGTCGGGCAAAACACGTCCCACCAATCGGCAAAACTGCAGCCGTCGACCAGCCTGAGCATCAATACCGCTTCGACCAGGCCGGGCGACAGGAAATCTTCACCGCCGGGCTCGTAGCCAGCCGGATAGCGGCGATCGCGGCCGAACCAGACGTTCGCCTTGGCGGCGATCAGCTTGCGTAGCGCAAGGTGCTGTGCTCGCTCTGCATAGTCGAGTGCGAACAGCAAGCCGAAAGCACTGTTGGCATGCGTGCCGCTGCGGATCGGATATTGCGCCATCGGAAGGAAATGCAGGTAGCGTTCGACGATCGTGTCGACCAGCGGTTGCAATGCGTCGCGCCACACGACAGCTTCCGCATTGTCGTGCGCAAGAGCCATGAGTTCGCTTTGCAGTTTCAGCAACCACGCCCAGCCGTAGGTGCGCTCGAAGGTTTCGCGCCCCGGCTCGCGCAGATATGCTACTTCTGCGGCGACGTTGGCGCTGTTGAAACGCTGATCGAAGGCCGTGCGGATCTGATGGTTTTCCGGCAAGTCAGGAAAGCAGCGCAGCAAGCGTGCAAGCAGCCAGTGCATGTGCACGCAGGAATGCCAGTCGAAACTACCGTAGAAGACCGGATGAAGTTCATGCGGCGCACGCAGGTCGTGCGCATCCTTGATCACGTGGTCGAGCTTGTTCGGATATTCCTGTGCGATATTGGCCAGCGCGGTCCAGCAAAAAAGCGAGGCCTGCGTCATGTCCAGCCTGGCAGTCACGGTTCAACTCCGGCTGAGCCAGGCTTCGGCGAGACGCACCCAGTAGGTCGCGCCCAGTGGAAGCAATTCGTCATTGAAGTCGTAGCTGGGATTGTGCAGATTGCACGGTCCGAGGCCGTGCCCGCTGCTGCGATGATCGCCTTCGCCGTTGCCGATAAAGACATAGCAGCCCGGCTTTTCCTGCAACATGAAGGCGAAATCTTCGGCGCCCATGGTTGGTTCGACTTGCGCATTGACGTTGTCGGCGCCGACGATCGATTGCATGACTTCCACTGCAAACGCAGTCTCCTTCGCATGGTTGATGAGCGGCGGGTAATTGCGCTTGAAGCGGAAGTCGACATCGGCTTCAAACGCACCTGCGGTATGTTCGGCAATCGTGCGCATGCGCTGCTCGATCAAATCCAGAACTTCCGTCGTAAAGGTGCGCACTGTGCCGATCAGCACCGCTTCGTCGGGAATCACGTTGGTCGCACTGCCCGAATGAATTTGCGTGATCGACAGTGCGGCGGCATCGATCGGGCTCTTGTTGCGTGTGATGACCGTCTGCCAGCTTTGCGCGATCTGGATCGCGACCATGATCGGGTCGACGCCTTTGTGCGGTTGCGCGGCGTGCGCGCCTTTGCCCTTGATGGTCACTTCGAATTCGTTGGACGATGCCATCATCGGTCCCGCGGTGACGCCGAAGGTGCCGACTGCGACTCCAGGCCAGTTGTGCATGCCGAATACCGCTTCCATCGGACACCTGGAAAACAGGCCATCGTCCATCATGCGTTTCGCACCGCCGCCGCCTTCTTCGGCTGGCTGGAAAATCAGGTAGACGGTGCCGTCGAAATTCCGGTGCTGCGACAGGTAATGCGCGGCGCCGAGCAGCATCGCCATGTGTCCGTCGTGACCGCAAGCGTGCATCTTGCCCGTATGCCTGGATGTGTGGGCGAAGGTATTGATTTCCTGTACCGGCAGCGCATCCATGTCGGCGCGCAAGCCGATTGCGCGATGACTGTTACCGTTCTTGATGATGCCGACCACGCCGGTGACGCCCATGCCGCGCAGGATGGGAATGCCCCACTCGGTCATCTTTTGTGCAATGACGTCGGCGGTGCGTTGCTCTTCAAAACAGAGTTCGGGGTAGGCATGAATGTCGCGCCGGATCTCCTGCAGCTCGTGATGGAATGCGACAATCGGATCAATCAACTTCATCGGGGGAGGTCTCCATGTTTGCGTGATGCGCAATCTGTTGCTTCGCGGCATGCGCGTGAAGCCTGATATCGGTATATTACGCTTGGACTGGCAGTACGTATTTTAACCAGTGCTTGAACTTGCGCATCTGTTATCGACGAATGCACAAAAGGTTTTATCTTCTCTGTATGCAGGGAAAATGCAGACATCCCGGACGGTTTCCAGAAGAGGCCGTCAATCGATCCAGGAATCTTCAATGACACCATCAACAACTGTTCGCGCTACCTGCCCTCACGATTGCCCCGATACCTGTGCGTTATTGGTCACCGTGCAAGACGGCGTTGCTACCCAAGTCCGCGGCGACCCCGACCACCCGACCACTGCCGGTGTACTGTGCACCAAGGTTTCCCGTTATACAGAGCGGACCTATCACAAGGATCGCCTGTTGCATCCGATGAAGCGGGTAGGCAGAAAGGGCGAGGGCAGGTTCGAGCGGATCAGTTGGGACGAAGCGCTCGACATCGTCGCTTCGCGGCTGAGCGAGATCGCAGCGCGTGACCCTCAGGCGATTCTGCCTTACAGCTATGTCGGCACCATGGGCCTGGTGCAGGGCGAATCGATGGCAGCGCGGTTTTTTCACAAGCTCGGTGCGTCGCTGCTGGATCGCACGATCTGCGCGTCGGCTGGCGGCGCCGGCTACAAGTACACGATCGGCGCTCGCATTGGCACTGACCTGGAACAATTTCAGAATGCCAAGCTGATCCTGATCTGGGGCGGCAACCCGATTGCATCGAACCTGCATTTCTGGATGCGCGCGCAGGAAGCGAAACGGCGCGGCGCCAAACTGATCGCGATCGATCCCTATCGCTCTCTCACTGCGGAAAAATGTCATCAACACATCGCGCCGCTGCCGGGCACCGACGCTGCGCTCGCGCTCGGCATGATGCATGTGCTGATCGAAGAAAATCTGCTGGACCATGAATACATTGCGCAGTACACGCTCGGCTTTGAACAGTTGAAACAACGCGTCAGCGAGTGGACGCCGCAACGTGTCGCGGAAATCTGCGGCATCGACGCCGGGGAAGTAATTCAGCTTGCGCGTGAGTACGGCAGTATTGCGCAAAGCGGCGACCCTGTCGCCATCCGCATCAATTATGGTCTGCAGCGCGTGCGCGGCGGCGGTATGGCGGTGCGCAATATCGCGTGTCTGCCGGCGCTGGTCGGGGCTTGGCGGCATGCGGCTGGCGGGATTCAGCTGTCGTCGTCCGACTCGTTTCCGAAAAATGCGCTTGCGCTGCAACGCCCGGACCTGTTGCAACGGACGTCGCGCACCATCAACATGAGCACCATCGGCGACGACCTGTTGCGCGAAGCGTCGCCGCAATTCGGCCCCAAGATCGAGGCAATGATCGTCTATAACTCCAACCCGGTCGCGGTTGCGCCGGAATCGCCGAAAGTGGCGCAAGGGTTCGCGCGCGAAGATCTGTTCACGGTGGTGCTGGAACATTTCCAAACCGACACGGCGGACTATGCGGACATCCTGTTGCCGGCGACGACTCAGCTTGAGCACGTTGACATCCACGCCACTTACGGCCACTTGTACATGATGGCCAACAATGCCGTGATCGCACCGCTCGGCGAGGCCAAGCCGAACACCGAGATTTTTCGTCTGCTTGCAGCGCGAATGGGATTCGACGACCCGTGTTTCCGGGAGACCGATGACGAGATCGCAGCGCAGGCGTTCAACCGCAAGGACCAACGCGCAATTCACTTCGACTGGGATTCGCTCAAGCGCAAGGGATGGCAAAAGCTCGATGTGCCGGACGCACCGTTTGCGCATGGCGGTTTTCCCACCCCGTCGGGCAAATGCGAGTTCTACTGTGAACGCATGCAGGCGGACGGACTTGATCCTCTGCCCACTTATATTGCGCCGTACGAATCCGCCGCAAGCAATCCGCAGTTGGCGGAACGCTATCCGCTCGCGATGATTTCTCCACCGGCACGGAACTTTCTGAACAGCAGCTTCGTCAATGTGCAGAGCCTGCGCGATACCGAAGGCGAGCCGCATCTGGATATCCATCCTCATGACGCGAGCGTGCGCGGCATCGATGATGGCAATCAGGTTCGCATCTACAACGATCGTGGTTCTTTCTCCGCCAAGGCACGGGTGACGGAAAAGGCCCGCCGTGGATTGGTGGTGGGTCTGTCGATCTGGTGGAAAAAGTTTGCGGCCGATGGCAGGAATGCCAACGAAGTGACCAGCCAGCGCCTGACCGATATGGGGAGGGCGCCGACGTTCTACGACGTGCTGGTGCAAGTGGAGAAAGTGCAGGAATGAAAATGAAGTGGCGGACTTTGGCGTTGTGCGGCGTGGCGGCGATGGTGGGCGGTTGCGCGCAGATCGGTTATTTCATGCAGGCGGCGCAGGGACAGTTCGCGCTGCTGGCGGAAGCGCGACCGATTGACGATTGGCTCGCCAGCCCTGCCACCGAAGACAAGCTCAAGAACAAGCTCACCCGCGTGCGGGAGATCCGTCAGTTTGCCGCGCGTGAACTCGGGCTGCCGGACAATGACAGCTATACCACATATGCTGACCTCAAACGGCCATTCGTGATGTGGAACGTCGTTGCGACCGAGGAGTTGTCGCTGGAGCCGATGCAGTGGTGTTTTCCCGTCGCTGGATGCGTGAATTACCGCGGCTATTACAACAAGGACGACGCCCAGGCATATGCGGCCGAACTGCGTGCGCAGCATTACGATGTCGACGTTTCAGGCGTGCCGGCGTACTCCACGCTCGGCTGGTTCCGCGATCCGGTGCTGTCGACTTTCATCCGGTATCCGGACGGCGAGCTTGCGCGCCTGGTGTTCCACGAGCTGGCGCACCAGATGGTGTACGTGCCGGGCGATTCCCGCTTCAACGAATCCTTTGCCGTCGCGGTGGAGGAGGCCGGCGTTGAACGCTGGATGGAGAAGTATGGCGACGACAAGACGCGCGCAGCTTACGCAGCATACGAAAGCCGCAAGCGCGACTTTCTCGCGCTGCTGATGAAACACCGGAAGCTGCTCGAAGCGAATTACGAGCGCAAGGTCAGCGACAAGGAAAAGCGCAAGGAAAAGGCGGAGATCTTCAAGGCGCTCAAAGAGGAGTACTTGGCGCTGAAGGAAAGCTGGGGCGGTTATAGCGGCTACGATCGCTGGTTTGCCGAGCCGCTCTCGAATGCGCACCTGTCGGCGATTGCAACCTACCATGATTTCGTCCCCGGATTCCGCGCCTTGCTCGCACGGGAAAAGAGCATGGAGAATTTCTATGCAGCGGTGCGCAGACTGTCAAGCTTGAGCAAGGATGAGCGGCAAGAACAACTGGCAAGCCTGGCGCAAGTCGCTCCGTTGGCTGCCGGTAAGGCACATACGGGCGACGCCCGCTGAGCAAATTGTCGCCAATGCGATATTGTTGCGATGCAATAGAGGAGATCACCTAGAAGAATTGTTCTCATTGCCACTAAAAGACTTGCGTGCCGTCTGCCTCACCGATAGCATCTATGCTAACGAAAAAAAAGAATCGGTCGTTCGTTTTTTGATCGATCTGAATCCATCCCATCAAAACAATTAATTCAAGGCAAGAGGCAGACATGGAAAAAATCTGGCTGAAATCGTATCCCGAGGGTGTTCCGGCCGAGATCGATTGCGCGCAGTACAAGTCGCTGGTGCACCTGATGGAGGAGTCCTTCCGCAAGTTTGCGTCGCGCAATGCGTATGTGTGCATGGACAAGTTTCTCACCTATGGCGAAGTCGATGCGCTGTCCAAACGGCTCGGCGCCTGGTTGCAGGGACGCGGCCTGCAGAAGGGGGCACGCGTCGCCGTCATGATGCCGAACGTGCTGCAGTACCCGATCGCGATTAGCGGCGTGCTGCGCGCCGGCTATACCGTCGTCAACGTCAATCCGCTGTACACGCCGCGCGAACTGGAACACCAGCTCAATGATTCCGGCGCAGAAGCCATCATCATTCTCGAAAATTTTGCGACCACGCTCGAACAGGTGATCGCCAAAACCAAGGTCAAGCATGTTGTCGTCGCCAGCATGGGCGAAATGCTCGGCGGCCTGAAGGGCATGTTGGTCAACTTCGTGGTGCGCAACGTCAAAAAGATGGTGCCGGCCTTTTCGCTGCCGAATGCAACCCGGTTCAAACAGGCGCTGTCTGAAGGTGCGCGCCTGCCATTCAAGCCAGCCGAGCTCCAACATGGCGATATCGCTTTCCTGCAGTACACCGGCGGCACCACCGGCGTCTCGAAAGGCGCGACCCTGACGCATCGCAATGTGCTCGCCAATGTGCTGCAGAACGATGCATGGGCGCAACCGGCTCTGCAGCAGGAGCCGAAGTTCGATCCACTCACCATCGTTTGCGCCTTGCCGCTGTATCACATCTTTGCGCTGACCGCATGCTGCCTGATGGGGACTCGCTGGGGCGCGATGAATATCCTGATTCCGAATCCGCGCGACATCCCCGGTTTCGTGAAAGAACTCGGCAAATACAAGTTCAACCTGCTGCCCGCCGTGAACACCTTATACAACGGATTGCTGAACAATCCGGAGTTCGCGAAACTCGATTTTTCCACGCTCAAGATTTGCAACGGCGGCGGCATGGCGGTGCAGAAGGCGGTTGCCGAAAAGTGGCTGAAGGTAACCGGGTGCCCGATTGTCGAAGGCTACGGCCTGTCCGAAACCTCACCTTCGGCAACCATCAATCCGGCAACGGCAACGGAGTTTTCCGGTTCCATCGGTTTGCCGATTCCCAGTACCGACGTGGCAATCCTCGATGATGAAGGCAAGCCCGTACCGCTTGGCCAGCCTGGCGAAATCGCGATCCGCGGACCACAGGTAATGGTCGGCTATTGGAACCGCCCGGACGAGACGGCGAAGGTCATGACGACGGACGGATTCTTCAAGTCGGGCGATATCGGCGTGATGGACGAGCGCGGCTATGTGATGATTGTCGATCGCAAGAAAGACATGATTCTGGTGTCTGGCTTCAATGTTTACCCGAACGAGATCGAAGGCGTGGTCGCTGCGCATCCGGGCGTGCTGGAGTGTGCATGCATCGGTGTGCCTGACGCCAACTCCGGCGAAGCAGTCAAGCTGTTCGTGGTGCGCAAGGACCCGTCGCTCACGGTCGATGAGTTGATGAACTATTGCAAGGAACAGTTCACTGCGTACAAGAAGCCGAAGTACATCGAATTCCGCGATGAACTGCCGAAGACCAACGTTGGCAAGATCCTTCGCCGCGAATTGCGCGACGAAAAAAAGGCGGCCTGAAGCAGCGCTGCCCGAACCGAAAAACCCGCCTGCATTCCAGGCGGGTTTTTCATGGGCTGCCGGTTTTTACGCCTGGCCTGCCGTCTTCCACCACGAATTGCGTCAGCGTAGCCATGCCGGAATCGGCGAGCTGGACGTCGTCCACTCCCTGGAAGCGTACATCGGCATGTTCCGGCGTGACCTCCATCATCACGAAGCCCCTGCGGTCGCCACGGCCGTATTTGATGTGCGGGTTGTCTGCGACATACCGATCGACGCGCGCCTGCGAGCGTCCGTTCGATGTGATCGATGTGCCGCAAAACTCGGTCGCGACGACCGGGTTGACCGCCGATGCCGGGCGCAGGAAATCATCCTTGAGGTCGCACGCGTAGAACGTGTGGACATCGCCGGATATCACGACCGGATTAGCCACGTGATGCCTGACCAGATCCTGGAGCAGGCGTTGACGCGCCGCCGGATAGCCGTCCCAGCCATCGTTCCAGAAACGGCCTTCGCCCGGACCGGTGATCGGTACTTGCGACGCTTGTGCCATCAAGGTTTGTTGCGCAATGAAGTTCCACTTTGCTTTCGACTTCGCGAAACCGTCCGACAACCAGGCTTCCTGCTCCGGTCCGAGCAAGCTGCGTGCGGAATCCATTCGCTCCATGCACGACGATGTCACCGAACTCGAACCACCGCGTCCCGGCGTCTGGCAGGCATGATAGGACCGGTACTGGCGGTCATCGAGCACCTGGAATTGCGCCAGCCGGCCCCAGTCGTAGCGCTCGTAAATGCGCAGATGGGCAAAACCTTGCGGTCCGTCCGGCAGAACCGGCAGGCGCACCGGCATGTGTTCGTAGAACGCCTGGTAGGCGGCAGCCCGACGCATCATGAAGCCGGGGTCGCGTCGCGCATCGCGATCATTGCCGTAATCGTTTGCCACCTCATGGTCGTCCCAAGTCACGATCCATGGCGCAGCCAGGTGCGCGGCTTGCAGGTGCGGGTCGGATTTGTATTGCGCATAACGCGCCCGATAATCCGACAGCGTGAAGCATACGTTGCTGCGTTGGCGCGGCGCTGCAGGATGGACGAGGTCGACGGGACCTGATTCATAGATATAGTCACCGAGAAAGGCGACCAGGTCGGGTGCAGCCGCCGCAATGTGACGATGCGCCGCATATTGGCCGAACTCCCAGTGCTGACACGAGGCAAACGCAAAGCGCAGTCGTGCCGGTATGGCATTGGGGGCGGGTGCGGTGCGCGTCCGGCCGGTCGGACTGACGGCGTCACCCAGCATGAAGCGGTACCAGTACCAGCGATCAGGCCGCAGGCCGATAGCATCCACATGCACGCTATGCGCCAGTTCCGGCAAGGCTGTGGCATCGCCTTTCGCCACGATGCGGGCGAAGTTTTCGTCTTCTGCCATTTCCCAGCGAACTGCCAGCGGCTGTGCGCCAGCCGAATGCGCATCGAGCGGGTCTGGAAGGATGCGCGTCCATAGCACGACGCTGGTTGGCCGGGGTGAGCCGGAGGCTACACCGAGGTTGAACGGATAGACCGAAACGCGACTCAGCGCTGTGCCGGGAAACGCGGCGGCGAGCGCTGTCAGGGATGCAAGGCGTGCGGCGTTGGCAAGGAAAATCCTGCGTTGGGATTGCATGTCTGACACCTGAAGCTGGAGCGTGGAACGTCAGCCGGGTGCAGGCAGCGTTCCACGCATTCCATTCACGGGCGGCGCTTGTCGCCGGTTCAGGACACCAGCGGCAGTTGGCGCGGCTTGCGGTCTTCGCCGGTAGCGACATAGGTGAGCGTCGCTTCAGTGACTTTCACGGTTTCGACCTGCAGGCGGTTACGCTCGGCGTACACTTCGACATTGACGGTGATCGATGTATTGCCGACCTTTACCACCTCTGCATAGAACGACAGCAGGTCGCCGACGAACACCGGCTGCTTGAACAGGAAGGAATTCACGGCGATTGTTGCTACGCGGCCGTTCGCGCGACGCACTGCCGGCAGCGAGCCGGCGATATCGACCTGCGCCATGATCCAGCCGCCGAACACGTCGCCGTGCACATTGGCGTCGGCCGGCATCGGCATTACGCGCAGTTGCGGAACCTTGCCCTCCGGCAGGGTGGTGAGATGTTTGTTTGTCATTGCTGTTTCTCCCTGTTTTCCATGCCAAGCCCAAGTCCGTTGGCCAAGCTACAATCGTCAAAACCGAAGCATAAACCATTCTGTCCGATATCTTTCCATGCGACGTCATCCTGTTTCTTCTCCCGAACCGCCCGCCAACCAGGGCACTCGCAACGACTGGGCAACGCTCAAGACGCTTTTCCCTTACCTTTGGGCATACAAATGGCGGGTACTGCTCGCGTTGAGTTTCCTGGTCGGCGCAAAGATGGCCAACGTCGGCGTTCCTCTCGTGCTCAAGAAGCTGATCGATCACCTGTCGATCGGCCCGGGTAGCCCGCAAGCCCTGCTGGTGCTGCCGGTCGGGATACTGATCGCCTACGGTTTGTTGCGTCTGTGTACCACGGTGTTTACCGAAATGCGCGAATTCGTTTTCGCCAAGGTTACGCAAAGCGCGGTGCGCACCATCGCATTGCAGGTGTTCCGCCATCTGCATTCGCTGTCCCTGCGTTTCCATTTGAACCGCCAGACCGGCGGCATGACGCGCGACATCGAGCGTGGCTCGCGCGGCGTTTCCTCGCTGGTGTCGTACACCTTGTACAGCATCCTGCCGACGCTGGTTGAGATCACGCTGGTGATCGGTTATCTGCTGCTGCATTACGACATCTGGTTTGCCGGCATTACCTTTGCCGCGCTAGTGGTCTACATCTCCTATACCGTCGCAGTGACCGAGTGGCGCACCAACTTCCGCCGCACCATGAACGAGCTCGATTCCAAGGCGAATTCGCGCGCTATCGACTCACTGATCAACTACGAAACGGTGAAGTATTTCGGCAACGAAGACTATGAGGCGCGCCGCTACGATCACAGCATGCAAAACTGGGAAACGGCCGCGGTGAAGTCGCAGACCTCGCTGTCCCTGCTGAACAGCGGACAATCGCTGATCATCGCCACGGCCGTGACGCTGATTCTGTGGCGTGCGACCCAGGGCGTGATCAACGGCACGATGACGCTCGGCGACCTGGTGCTGGTCAACGCCTTCATGATCCAGTTGTATATCCCGCTGAACTTCCTCGGCGTGATCTATCGCGAAATCAAGCAAAGCCTGGCCGACATGGAGCGCCTGTTCACGCTGCTCGACCAGCACCGAGAAGTGGCGGATGCACCCCACGCCAAACCGCTTGCCATCGGCGGTGCGGCAGTCCATTTCTCGCATGTCGATTTCAGTTATGAGGCCAAGCGCCAGATCCTGTTCGACGTCGACTTCACGATTCCCGCCGGCAGCACGACCGCTGTGGTCGGCCACAGCGGTTCCGGCAAATCGACACTGTCGCGGCTGCTGTTTCGCTTCTATGACATCAATTCCGGCAGCATCACGATCGACGGCCAGGATCTGCGCGACGTGACGCAGGCGTCGTTGCGCAAGGCAATCGGCATCGTCCCGCAGGACACGGTGCTGTTCAACGACACCATCGAGTACAACATCGCCTACGGCAACCCCGAGGCGAGCAAGGATGAAATCGTCGCGGCCGCCAAGGCCGCCTACATCCACGACTTCATCGAGAGTCTTCCGGACGGATACGCGACCATGGTCGGCGAGCGCGGCTTGAAATTGTCGGGCGGCGAAAAACAGCGTGTGGCAATCGCACGCACCCTGCTGAAAAATCCGGCGATCCTGATCTTCGACGAGGCGACTTCAGCACTGGATTCGAAGGCCGAACAGGCGATCCAGGCGCAGCTGAAGGAGATCGCCAGGAACCGGACCACACTGGTGATCGCGCACCGCCTGTCGACGATTGCCGACGCCGAGCAAATTCTGGTACTCGACCACGGCCGCATCATCGAGCGTGGCACCCATGGGCAATTGCTCGCTCGCCAAGGCGCCTATGCGCAGATGTGGGAGCGCCAGCAAGCGCGACAGGAAATCCCGGTGTCTTCTTCGCGCGCCGACGATCTGGATGCGGAGTCGGCCGCCGCCTAGCTTTGCTTGCGGAAGGCGATTAAGATATGCGCCATGGAAACCAAGTGGCTGGAAGACTTCATATCGTTGGCGGAGACGCGCAGCTTCAGCCGCTCGGCCGACTTGCGTCACGTCACGCAGCCGGCATTTTCGCGTCGTATCCAGTCGCTTGAAGCCTGGCTCGGCGCCGACCTGATCGACCGGACTTCCTACCCGACACGGCTGACACCTGCCGGCGAAGTGTTTTACGAGCAGGCGATGGAGATGCTCGGCCAGATCAACAATGCGCGTGCGCTGCTGCGCGGCAAACGCCCCACCGCCCAGACCACGGTCGACTTCGCCGTGCCGCACACGCTGTCGCTCACCTACATGCCGAAATGGATGACCGGACTGGAGTCTAGCTTCGGCATGATCAACACGCGGCTGATTGCGCTCAATGTGCATGATGCGGTAATGACCATGGTGGAAGGCGGCTGCGACCTGCTGCTGTGCTACCACCATCCGCGCCAGCCGGTGCAGCT
>CBIHRJ010000094.1:0-16120 GCA_966212445.1 uncultured Noviherbaspirillum sp.
GCGTGAACATCGAGAAATACTTCAGCTACATCGTGATCCAGTCGCCTTTCGTCAAGAGCCACTATCCGATTGAGAAACTGTTCAACGGTCATGAATGACCGTTAGGAGCCGCGCCTCCTCTTCCTCCAGCCCTTCCCCATCCCGCGCACGGCACAACATGCCAAACGCGCACGAAATACACAATTTCCGTCGTTTTCCGCACTGCCATATGCAAGCTCTCGCTGAGAAGGCGGGACTAACATAGCTCCACGCTATTGCACTTCCGCCACTGGAAAGTCAGACGCGTAATCGCGTCCCTTCACGCGTGCATCTACATAAGGATTATTGGCCATGTCTCTGACTCTTACCCGTACCGACCTGCTCAAGGAACTCAACTTCATCGATGGACATTGGCGCGACTGCATCAGCGGGTTCCGGCATGAGGTTGCCGACCCGGCGACCGGCGCCACCTTCGCCAGCGTGCCCGACAGCAGCGCGGTAGACGCCCAAATGGCGGCCGCCGCCGCGCAGGCCGCCTTCGATGGCTGGCGCGCACTTCCCGCACGCGAACGGGCCCGCTTCCTCAAGCGCTGGCATGCGTTGATCGTGAAAAACACCGAAGACCTCGCGAAGATCATCGCGCGCGAGCAGGGCAAGCCCCTCGCCGAAGCACGCGGCGAGGTCGCCTATGGCGCGTCTTATGTGGAATGGTTTTCCGAAGAAGCCGTCAGGACCTACGGAGACATCATTCCCGAGCAGGTGCGCGGGAAAAAGCTGATGGTGGCCAAGGAGCCGGTCGGCGTGGTCGCCGCGATCACCCCGTGGAACTTCCCGCTGGCGATGATCGCACGCAAGATCGCTCCGGCCCTCGCGGCAGGTTGCACCGTGGTCGCCAAGCCGGCGGAAGACACGCCGCTGACGGCACTGGCGCTGGTCAGGCTGGCGGAAGAGGCAGGCATTCCTCCGGGCGTGCTCAATATCGTGACCTCGTCCCGCGAGAAGGTGAAGGAAGCCGTCGGCGCATGGCTGACCGACTCCAGGGTACGCAAGATCACCTTCACCGGTTCGACCGCGGTGGGGAAACACCTTGCGCGCGAGTCCGCGGGCACCTTGAAACGCTTGTCGCTCGAACTCGGCGGCAATGCGCCCTTCATCGTGTTCGAGGATGCCGACCTGGATGCGGCGGTCAACGGCCTGATGGCGGCGAAGTTCCGCAACGGCGGACAGACCTGCGTATGCCCGAACCGCGTCTATGTGCATGATGCCGTCTACGCACAATTCGCCGAGAAACTCGTCGCCCGCGTCGAAGCGCTGCGCGTCGGACCGGCCACTCGAGAAGACTCCCTGATCGGTCCGATGATCAACGCCCGCGCGGTGGAGAAGATCGAGAGCCATGTGCAGGACGCGCTGGCCCGCGGCGGCAAACTGCTGGCCGGCGGGAAGCGAGTGAAGAATGACGTCGCCAACGGTCCGCACTACTTCGCACCGACGGTGATTGCCGAAGCCAACCACGACATGGCGCTAGCCTCGGAGGAAACCTTCGGCCCGGTCGTTCCGCTGTTCCGCTTCTCCAGCGAAGATGAAGTCGTCCGCCTGGCCAACGATACGCCTTACGGCCTGGCCGCCTACTTCTACTCGCGCGACATCGTCCGCGTGTCGCGTGTGGCCGAGCGGCTCCAGACCGGCATCGTCGGCATCAACGAAGGTGTGCTGTCCTCGGAAGCGGCGCCTTTCGGCGGGGTCAAGGAATCGGGCTACGGCCGCGAAGGCTCGCGCTACGGTCTGGACGACTACATGCAAACGAAATACATGTGCCAAGGCGGCGTTGCTTAAATAAGCATCAGTGCGCAAACCTCGTCCCATGTTTCCACTCAACCGAGTCAAGGGTATCGAACGAATGAAAGATTGAGCCACCTCTCCAATCTGTATTCGATTTGTTAAACTTTTGATGAACTCGAAAGGGGCTGCACCAGAGGCGTAACCATCGTACGCCTGGGGCAGCTTCGCCCGACCTGTTTGCTGTACGGGGACCCGTCTCCTTCCCCGCCTCCTTCGCGCCTGCATCCCCTCGGGGGATCAGGCGCTTTTTTTGTTCCGATCCCCTTTCTGTCTTCTGCAAAACAAAACGCCCTTCCTTGCGGAAGGGCGTTTGTCTTTCGCCGGACGTTCATCCGTCCGACGTCATCCTGCGGCGGAAGGCCGATCAGAACTTGTGGCGGATACCGACGTTGAAGCGGTTCGCGTTGTCCACATTGACGTGACCGTAGGACGTGTACAGCGTGGTGCGCTTGGACAGGTCGTGCGCATAGGCGACTGCATACTGCTTCCTGTCGACATTGGCCGCCGTGTCGTCGTCCAGGCGGTTGTAGGAAGCCAGGATACGGCCTGCACCGACCGGCACCGTGACGCCGACCAGCACGTCGTTGGCGTCGACCGTCGTCACGCCGGCCGCATCGGTCTTCTGCCGGTCGACGCCGAGATGCAGCTTCGCCGCGCCGAAATCATAGGTGCCGCCGACGAACGTGAGCTTGGCGGAGCCGGTGCCGGTGTCGTTCTTCACGTCGTGATAACCGAGCACCGCCTTCAGCGGGCCGGTCGTATAGCTGAATGCCGTGCTGATCTGGCTGTTGGCCGAGGTGTCGCCGGCCACTTCGCCCAGGCCGTAGGCCACGTCCGCCCTCAGGCCGCCGATTGCATTCGAGTAGAAGATCGCGTTCTGCATGCGGATGTCGATCGCATTGAAGATGTTGCGGCCGAAGAATGCGCCCGCCGCCCCGGCCAGGCCGTCTCCGAAGGGATCGATCACGTCCGTGAGCAGCGAGTAGGTCGGCATCCAGGAGCGGCCGAGCCTCAATTGGCCGAAGCCGCCTTTCACGCCCACCCATGCATGGCGACCGAAAAGGCGCCCGCTCTGGCCGATAGCGCCGGTATCGGCACTGAAGCCGTTTTCAAGCATGAAATCAACCGACAAGCCGCCGCCCAGGTCTTCAGTGCCGCGGAAGCCGAGGCGCGAGCCATACCAGTTTCCGCTGTCGAGCCCCCAACGGGTGTCGGCAATATCGGAGCGTGACTGGGTCAGGCCGATGTCGATGATGCCGTACACGGACACGTTCGATTGTGCTGCAGCCGTACCGGCAAAAGCGCCAAAGACAGCAAGTGCTAGCAGTGATTTTTTCATGTAAATCTCCTCCCGAAGTTGTAAGAAAGCCGCCTAAGCGGATCAGAAAATCTCTGGCATCGATGGACTTTTACTCCCCGTCGCCAGATACGTAAATCTAACGGTGCCCTTGCCATACAAGTCGCCAAAAGCCGGTGCTTGCATGGCATAAAGAAACGAAATGGTGATTGCCAACAGGGAGAAAATGCTGCGATTTGTTTTGATGAGGCGAAAGAGGACGATGAATGGCTATCTGCGCGTGCATTCGCAGTTCCAGAGCGGATGGGAAAAAGCTTTTTGACAGTAGTGCAGGCACGGCGGCCTGCTCTACCAGACGTGTCAAAAGACTTATGACAATCCGCTTATGTGCATACCGTAGCCCACCAGTGGGAGAGGGGAGCGAAGGCACGGCAAAGCCGTGTCGGATCAATAATGCTTATGCGCGCGCCACGCGTGGAATGTCCGCCTGCCTGCTGCGTTTACTGTAGCGATCCATGAACAGTCCTTCGACATCGATCCCTGGCTGTCTGCCGGCGACCAGGTCAGCCAGCAGGCGGCCGGAGCCGCATGCCATCGTCCAGCCAAGCGTGCCGTGGCCGGTGTTCAGGAAGAGGTTGCGGTAAGGCGTCGGCCCCACGACCGGCGTGCCGTCCGGGGTCATCGGGCGCAGGCCGCACCAAAACTCCGCCTTCGCGACGTCCCCGCCCAACGGGAACAGGTCACACACCGAGTGCTCGAGTGTTTCGCGGCGCGCCTTTCGCAGCACGAGGTCGTAGCCGGCGATTTCCGCCGTACCGCCGACGCGGATGCGGTCGCCGAGACGGGTGATCGCGATCTTGTAGGTTTCGTCCATGATGGTCGATTCCGGCGCGTACTCGGCGTCATGGATGGGTACCGTGATCGAGTAGCCCTTGATTGGGTAGACCGGAATGTCGATGCCGATGTCGCGCAGCAACAGCGGCGAATAGCTGCCCAGCGCCAGCACATAGGCATCGGCCTTCAGGTCGCCTTCCGCGGTCTTGATGCCGGTGATCTTGCGCCCGTCAGTAAGCAGACGTTGGATGTTCACGCCGTACTTGAACGTCACGCCGGCCTGCTCGGCCATCGCGGCGAGCTGCTGAGTGAACTTGAAGCAATCGCCGGTTTCGTCGTTGGGCAGGCGCAGTGCGCCGACGAATTTTTCGCGCACATGGGCCAGCGCCGGTTCGACGCGCACGCACCCTGCCGGATCGAGCACTTCATACGGCATGCCGTAGTGCTGCAGGACGGCGATGTCGCTGGCGGCGGCGTCGAGCTGTTTCTGCGTGCGGAACAGTTGCAGCGTGCCCAGCGCGCGATCGTCGTAGCTGATGCCGGTGGCCTCGCGCAGCGCGATCAGGCAGTCGCGGCTGTACTCGGCCAGGCGCACCATGCGGCCCTTGTTGGTTTCGTAGCGCGATGCCGTGCAGTTCATCAGCATCTGGAACACCCAGCGCCACATGCCACGGTCCAGGCCGGGACGGATTACCAGCGGGCTGTGCCGCATGAACAGCCATTTCAGTGCTTTCACCGGAATGCCGGGTGCAGCCCAGGGCGAGGCATAGCCGGGAGACACTTCTCCCGCATTGGCAAAGCTGGTTTCAAGAGCGGCGCCGGGCTGGCGGTCGACGACAGTTACCTCGTTCCCTTCCTGCGCCAGATAGTAAGCCGACGTGGTACCGATCACACCACTGCCCAGTACGATGATTTTCATGATGGTCCTTTTCTAAAAGATCAAGTTTTCGCCGGCCGTTCGCCAACATAGTTGCGGTAATACCGATGCCCGAGGCTGGTCAGGATTTCGTACGCGATGGTGCCGGCTTGTGCGGCGACCGTATCGACCGGCTGTTCGTCCGAGATCAGGTCTACATAGGCGCCGGGTTGCAGGTGCCGCTGGTCGACATCGGTCACATCCAGCGAGCAGGTGTCCATGGACACGATGCCCGCGATCGGCGCACGCACGCCCCCTGCCAGTGCGCAACCGCGATGGCTGAAGCTGCGCAGCCAGCCATCCGCATAGCCGACCGCGACGGTAGCAATACGCCGCGGACCTGCGGCGCGATAGGTCGCTCCATAGCCGACATGGGCGCCGTCTTCGATGGACCTGACCTGGATGACTCTTGCCTGCAGGCGCACCACCGGCTTCATCGGATTCGCCATGCCGGCCACCGGCGCAATGCCGTACAGCGCAGCGCCCGGACGCATCAGGTCGAAATGGAAGTCGCTCCCCAGGAAAATGCCGGAAGAATTGGCAAAGGAGGCGGGACAGGATGGCAAGCGTTTGCGCGTCTGGTTGAACGCGGCAAGCTGCTGCGCGTTCATCGGATGATCCTGGTGCTCCGCACATGCCAGGTGGCTCATCAGATAGCGCAACTCGATACCGCGCAAAAAGTCCGGATCGCTGCACGCCACATCCATCTCGGCAGGCGACAGGCCGAGCCGCGACATGCCGGAGTCGACCTGAACAACCGCCGGCAGCATGCGATCGAGGCGACACGCAAGCTGGCGCCAGCCGGCAACCTGCGCCGCGCTGTTCAATACGGGAACGAGCCGATGGCGCACGAATTCGGGCTCGGTCCCCGGCATGGGCCCGTGCAGCACGAAGATCTCGGCAGGCGGCGGCAGATGCGGCCGCAGTGCGATTCCCTCATCGAGATGCGCGACAAAGAAATGGCGGCAGCCCTCTTCCGCCAGCGCCGGCCCGACACGAGCCGCCCCCAGTCCATAGGCATCCGCCTTGAGCACGGCGGCACATGCTGCCCCGTTCGCTTTCGCGCGCAGCAAGCGGTAATTGGTGCGAATCGCGTCCAGGTCGATCGTCAGTACTGTTCCGGCATGCGCCTCTTTCACCGTCATAGCCACCTCATGGTATTGATATATCCGTTGATTGATGCGCTTTCGCGCACCTTTTCCATAGACACGAATCTAACCGGGGTTCCGCACAATAAGACATCGAATGCCGGCATCCGCGCGACATAAAAAAACGAAAGGAAGCTTTCCGATAATGGAAAATGCTGCGACAGTCTGGGGAGATTGAAGCGGGCTGCGAGAGGTCAGGTATTCCCGACCACCATCGCGGATGCCTGTCGCTTATCCAGGCATTGGCGGCCAGGAGGAGACGCGTGTTGCAACGGCGGCGGGAGCAAGGCTTGCACGATTTCGCATGGCTCATCGCCAACGCGTTCGCGGGTATGATATCTCTCCGCACAACAAGCTGGAATGGTGCTATGGATTCGCTACGAAACGACGACGGCCATCCCGGCCAGCAGCCGTTCTAGAACGCTTCGTTTCGAGCGCTCCCGGACCGCTCGATCTCAAGGGAATTGCCGGCGGGCTGGAAGTCAGTGAGTCGGACGCCAGGAAAATCTGCCTGCAGTTGCAGAAAGCCGGGCTGATTTGCAGGAGCGGCGGACGCAACGAATGGACGCTGGCCATCGATCGCAAGGGACTCACGCTGGAGGACGTCTGGCGCTCCCTGTCGGCAGGAAGCGGGCAGGATAACAGGGACGCCGGATGCCATTCGCCTGAAGTGGAATTGCTCGTGTCGCAGGCGCTGATGGCGATGCAACAGCATATTTCCCGTTTGTTACGGCAATTTCAGCTGGACACGGTCAGCGTATCCAGAAGCAACCGTTCAACGAAACCAAATTATCATCTGCCGAGAAGAAGATCGTATTTCATGGATGAAAACTGATCATGAACGAAATGAACAACTCAACTATTCATGCGCTCACCAGGAAACAGGCTTTCCTGTGGGTCAACCCGCTCCGGCTGCCGGCTATCGAAGCGCTGGTCAAGGCGCCGATCGACTGCGCCGCAATCGAGGCTGCGAGCGCGCGCTGGCAACGCTTTGCACCGTTGCTGATGAGATTATTCCCTGAAACCGCCGCAAGCAACGGCCTGATCGAATCGGACCTGATACCCGTACCCGGATTGCAGCGCTCTGCCACAGGCGCAAACACGCTTGGAAAGTGGTTTATCAAGGGCGATCATGCATTGCCGATTGCGGGTTCGATCAAGGCACGCGGCGGCATTCACGAAGTGCTGGAATTTGCCGAAAAACTTGCACTGGAACATGAACTGCTCGATGACTCCCGCGATTACGCGGTGCTGGCCGAACCCCGGGCGAGGCAATTATTCGGCCATTACACCATCGCGGTCGGCTCGACGGGCAACCTCGGCATGAGCATCGGCACGATTGCGGCTGCACTCGGTTTCCGGGCGCAGGTACACATGTCGGCCGATGCCAAGGAATGGAAAAAGCAGCGCTTGCGCCGGCATGGCGTCGAAGTGATCGAGCATGCGGGGGATTATGGCAGCGCCGTCGAAGCCGGACGCCGTGCCATGGAGGCCGATGCATACGGCTATTTCGTCGACGACGAACGTTCGCTGTCGCTCTTCCTCGGTTATGCCGTTGCGGCACTGCGGCTGCGCGATCAACTGCAACTGGCCAGTATTACCGTCGGTCCGGATACGCCGCTGTTGGTCTACCTGCCGTGCGGGGTCGGGGGCGCACCGTCAGGCATCGCGTTCGGCCTGAAGCATCTTTTCGGCGACCAAGTGCATTGCTTTTTCGCCGAACCGACCGCATCGCCCTGCGTCCTGGCGCAGATGAGTCAACCCGACCGTCCCGGCATCTCGGTCTACGACCTGGGGCTGGACAACCGCACCGATGCGGACGGCCTGGCCGTGGCAAGGGCCTCCGAACTCGCGGTACAAGTGATGGCTCCACTGTTGTCGGGAATATTCACGGTCGATGACGCCACGCTCTTCCGCGACTTGTATCTGCTGCACGAAAGCGAGGGCATCCGCATCGAACCCTCCGCCGCTGCCGGGTTCGGCGGGCCGCGGATGTTGCAGGGTACAGCTGAAGGACATCGCTACCTGAGGGACAACGGACTCGTGCAGAAGATGGACAATGCCGTGCACGTCTTGTGGACCACCGGCGGGTTGTTCGTTCCCGATGACGAGTACGCCAAATTCCTGGCGCGCGGCCGGCACTGAGTTCTTTGCGGCGCGAATGCGCCGCAAAGAACTCAGCGAATATTTATGAGTCCATCGTGAGGTAATTTTCCTGATCGGTCACTTGGGATGCGTCAACAAATCGGCGGTGATCGCACCGATGATTTCGGCGTTTCCCTTCCCGAGCGAAATGTAGAGATGGCCGATGCGGCTGTCGAAGTAAAGGCAATCGCTTTTTTTACGGTCACCACTTTCCCGGTCTCGAAGTGAACTTCCAGGGTACCCGCCAGTACATAGACGAACTCTTCGCCTTCATGCCGCGAGAAATCGGGGAACTCATCGGAGCTGCGTGCATATACCACCATGTGGGTCGGATTCATACGCTTGTTGCGCGTGTCCACATTCAACAGGGTGTAGCAATAGGTGTCGGAACGATAGCTGATGCCGTGGCCTGCCCGCGTCAGGGACGGTTCGAAGTCCGGGCCGGCGGCAGCTTCCTGCCCCGAAAACAGCGCAGACAACCATTGCCCTCGCCGCGTGCTCCCGCACGCTGATGCGGGAGCAGCGTGTGCCGCCGGAGCCCAGGTATAGCGGGGCGCGCAACGGCATTCTGTATCTGTATGCGGATGCTTCCTGCGTCGATCACAGGAGTGCTACGAAACGCTGGGGGCGAGCGATCTGCATGGCATTGAGCCGCTGCTCTCTGCCGGCAAGCCACCATTCGGAGCGGGTGTGTATTGCACCGACGATGCCACGGGAGATGCCCGACTCTTCACCGCTGCTGCTGTCGAGGAAGTGCGGACACGGAACCGCACGCTCACGACGGATGCGGTGGTGCTGGCGGCCGGCCTTCAATCTGCGAGCCTGGCGAGATCGCTCGGTTACCGGTTGCCGATTTACCCCGTCACCGGATATTCCATCACCTACGCGCATCCGCACGACCTCGGCAGCCAACCGCGCGTCGGTGCGGTGTCGGTACCCCACAAAATTGCATGGGCATCGTTCGGCAATCGGGTCAGGTTCACGGGTTTGCGGATATTAGTAGATCTTGACACCGCGAGATGGTGTGGATTGTGCGAAGCAGCCCGTGGTTTTGTGTCCCTGCGCTCTTGTTGCGCAGGGATTCAACAGCCAGGACGAAGCGCGTCCATCACTCGAGAATGAGGATGGCCCGGAAGTCGTTGACGTTGGTAAGTGTCGGGCCGGTGACGAGAGTATCGCCGAGCGCTTCGAAGAAGCTGTGCCCGTCGTTTTCCGCCAGGCTGTCCGCCGGGCGGATGCCTTTCTCACAGGCCCGTTTCAGCGTGTCCGGATAGAAGATGGCGCCCGCGACCTCGCCGTGGCCATCCACGCCATCCGTATCGGCGGCCAATGCGTAAATGCCGTCCCTGCCCTGCAGCGCTATAGCGAGCGACAGCAGGAATTCGGTATTGCGTCCTCCCCGGCCGTTTCCACGCACGGTGACCGTGGTTTCTCCGCCGGAAAGCAGCACACAGGGCGGGCGGAATGGCTGCCCGTGGTCGGCACAAAAGCGTGCGATGCCGGCCATGACCTTGCCGACATCACGCGACTCACCCTCGATGGCGTCACCGAGAAGATGAACTTGAATGCCCGCCCTCTTCGCCACTTGTATCGCTGCCTCCAGCGCCATGCGCGGATTGGCGATGATGGTGGTCGTGTTCCCCGCCAGTCGCGGATCATCCGGTTTGATGGATTCGCCATCGCCGCTGCGCAGCACGCGTTCGACATTGGGCGGAAGGGGAATCTGGTATTTGGCGACGATGGCCAGTGCATCGGCGCAGGTCGTCGGATCGGCCACAGTCGGGCCGGATGCGACATCCAGCGGATCATCGCCGGGCACATCCGAAATCAGCAAGGTCACCACCCGCGCGGGATGGCATGCGGTCGCAAGCCGGCCGCCCTTGATGGCCGACAGATGCCGGCGCATGCAGTTCATTTCGGCGATCGATGCGCCGCTGGCGAGCAGTACCTTGTTCAGCGCCTGCTTGTCTTCGAACGTGATGCCGGGCGCGGGCAGCGTGAGCAGGGCCGAGCCCCCGCCGGAGATCAGGCAGATGACCAGGTCGTCTTCGGTCAGGTCCTGCACAAGGTCAAGCAGGCGCCGGGTCGCGGCCAGCCCGGCAGCGTCCGGAACCGGGTGCGCCGCTTCGACGATCTCGATCCGGCTGCACGGCACTGCGTGACCGTACCGGGTGATCACGATGCCCTCGAGCGGCCCTTGCCAATGCTGTTCAAGCGCGCTGGCCATGGCAGCCGAAGCCTTGCCCGCACCGACGACGATCGTCCGCCCCGCCGGTTGAGGAGGCAAATACTTTGGGAGGCAAAGTGCCGGCTGGGCGGCGTCGACTGCCGCCTGGAACATGGACCGCAGCAGATGCCGGGCCTGGGTGCGCTTGATGTCTTGCATGTGTAACCTGCTGGTACGAATCGTTTACTAATCTTCGCAAAACGAATTCAAGTTTCGCAGACTAGGTGGGGGCGCCGAGCCTGAGAAACGAAACCCGGCATCTCTCTCTCCGAACGCTGGGTTTCGTTCCTCAACCTCGGTGGTCCCACCCAGCCTACTTCTTTAGTTCGTTACGCAACGGTTAGTAATGCCATGCTTACGCCGCCACGGCGGCCGAGGTCGCAATGTATTCGCACACTGCCTTCGTGACATCCGCGGTGGTGGCCTTGCCGCCCAGGTCAGGCGTATGGACGCCGTTTGCCGTGGCACACTCGACGGCTTCCATCAGCAGTTTCGCCGCGTCGGGCTCGCCGAGATGTTCCAGCATCATGGCAGCCGTCCAGAAGGTGGCGATCGGGTTGGCGATGCCCTTGCCCGTGATGTCGAACGCGGAGCCGTGGATCGGCTCGAACATCGACGGGAACGCACGTTCCGGGTTCAGATTGGCCGTCGGCGCGATGCCCAGGCTGCCGGAAAGCGCCGCAGCGAGGTCGGACAGGATATCCGCGTGCAGGTTGGTGGCGACAACCACGTCCAGCGTCTTCGGCTTCAGCACCATGCGGGTCGTGACCGCATCGACCAGTTCGCGGTCGGTCTTCACATCCGGATAGTCGGCCGCGACTTCGTAGAAGATCTCGTCCCACATGACCATGCCGAAGCGCTGCGCGTTCGACTTGGTCACGAGGGTGAG
The DNA here is from genome assembly GCA_966212445.1 of uncultured Noviherbaspirillum sp. Lineage (GTDB taxonomy): Bacteria > Pseudomonadota > Gammaproteobacteria > Burkholderiales > Burkholderiaceae_D > Noviherbaspirillum. Next base: position 11,275 of record CBIHRJ010000094.1, read on the forward strand.
GTGCTTGGCGGGACGGCTGCGCGCGAGGTCGAAGGCGAAGCGATGGATGCGTTCGACGCCGGCACGCGTGAAGATGGCCGTCTCCGTCGCGGTTTCAATCGGCAGGCCGCGGTGCGCGCGGCCGCCGTGACCGGCATATTCGCCTTCGGAGTTCTCGCGCACGATCACCCAATCGATGTCCTCGCCGTTCTTGAGCGGGCTCTTGACGCCGGCGAGCACACGCGCCGGCCGCACGTTCGCGTACTGGTCGAAGCCTTGCGCAATCGGAAGACGCAACCCCCAGAGCGAAACGTGGTCCGGCACGTCCTGGCTGCCGACGGCGCCGAAAAAGATCGCATCGAAAGTCTTGAGCTTCTCCAGCCCGCCTTCCGGAATGTAGTAGCCATTCTTCAGGTAATACTCGGAACTCCACGGAAAGTGTTCCACTTCAAGCTTGAAGCCGCCGTCGCGCGCCGATAGCGCCTCCAGAACCTCGAGTCCGGCCGCAATGACTTCGGTGCCGATTCCGTCTGCCGGGATCGCAGCAATCTTGTGTACGCGCATGAATATCTCCTGGGGGAAAACGTGATCAGAATACCGCGCTTTCACGCGGTATTCGGGTGATTGGTTGATCGGAATGGCGCTATTTTAGCCAGCACGACATCGGATAGAATGGCCATGAATTCACACTACTTTTTCTCTGGAGTTAAAGATGATTCACTCGCCCGATCTGAGCTTTTTCCAGGAAATCGTCAAGCAGGGAAGCCTGTCGGCGGCGGCGCGCGAGCTCGGCGTCACGCCGGCATCGGTCAGCAAGCGGCTGGCAAAGATCGAGGAAAACCTGGGCGTTGCGCTGGTGCGCCGCACGACGCGCCGGCTCAGCCTGACCGATGAAGGAGAACTGTTCCTCGCCAATGCGCGTCGGATACTGACGGAACTCGAGGAAATGGAGCAGCAGGTTGCACAGAACCGCCTTGCGCCAAAGGGCTTGCTCAGGGTGAATGCGCCTATGGGTTTCGGGCGGTCCTACATCACGCCGGTCGTTTCGCGCTTCGTGAAGCGCTATCCCGAGGTGGAAGTCCAGTTGCAACTGACGGACCATCCGCTCAGTCTCGTCGACGACACCTTCGAGATCGGCATCCGCTTCGGCGAGATCCCGGATGCCCGCCTGATTGCGCGGCGCATCGCGCCCAACCGCCGTCTCGTCTGCGCAGCGCCCTCCTACCTCAACGCGCATGGCGTGCCCAGGGTGCCGCACGACCTGGTCCGCCACAACTGCATCGTGCTGCGGCAGAACGAGACCGCCTATGGCCTCTGGCGCTTCTCGAAGGGGAAACAGACCGAAACCGTCAAGGTGCGCGGAACGCTCTCCAGCAACGACGGCGAAGTGGCGCTCAACTGGGTACTGGCCGGACATGGCCTGATGTTGAGGTCAGAGTGGGATATCGCCAGGTACGTCCGCACCGGCAGGCTGGTGATCCTGCTCGAGGATTATGCGACGGAGCCGGCGGATATTTTTGCGGTCTATTCCGAACGGCAGGCGCGATCGCCGCGTGTGCGGGCGTTCACGGACTTTCTTGTGAAGAGTTTCACGCAAAGGGCGGAGAAATCGCAGGCGCTTGAGTTGAAGTGGTAGGCCTTTGAGGCGAACCTCGGTATCACGTGGTTCGTGATACCGAGGTTGCAGCCAATCGGATGGGTTTCCGGAAAATGCATCGGCACACTATTCAGTGCACCGCTGGCGTCAGGCGCCAAACGCCTCCAGCGTCGAGTTGAACGTTGCACTCGGACGCATGACGGCCTTCAACTTGGCTTCATCAGGCTTGTAGTAACCGCCAATGTCCACAGGCTTGCCTTGCACCTCGATCATCTCGGCAACGATCTTCTGCTCGTTGTCTGTCAGCGTCTTCGCCAGCGGTGCAAAGGAAGCGGCAAGTTCGGCGTCTTCCTTCTGTGCCACCAACTCCTGCGCCCAGTACATGGCCAGATAGAACTGGCTACCGCGGTTGTCGAGCTCGCCGGTCTTGGGCGAAGGCGACTTGCGGTTGTCCAGCAGCTTGCCGGTAGCGGCATCCAGCGTCTTGGCCAGGATCTTCGCCTTGGTGTTGCCGGTCTTGATGCCCAGGTCTTCCAGGCTCACCGCCAGCGCCAGGAATTCACCCAGCGAATCCCAGCGCAGGTGATTTTCTTCGACCAACTGCTGCACGTGCTTGGGTGCCGAACCGCCGGCACCGGTTTCGTACATGCCGCCGCCAGCCATCAGCGGTACGATGGACAGCATCTTCGCGCTCGTACCCAGCTCCAGGATCGGGAACAGGTCGGTCAGGTAGTCGCGCAGGATGTTGCCGGTGACCGAAATCGTATCAAGCCCACGGCTCACGCGTTCGAGCGTATAGCGCATCGCACGCACCTGCGACATGATCTGGATGTCCAGTCCGGTCGTGTCGTGGTCCTTCAGGTAGGTCTTGACTTTTTTGATCAGCTCGTTTTCGTGCGGACGATAAGAGTCGAGCCAGAACACGGCGGGCATGCCCGAATTGCGTGCACGCGTAACGGCGAGCTTTACCCAGTCGCGGATCGGCGCGTCCTTGACCTGGCACATGCGCCAGATGTCGCCCTGCTCAACATTCTGCGTTAGCAGCACTTCGCCGGTGGCCAGGTCCGTGATATTGGCCACGCCGTCCTCCGCGATTTCGAAGGTCTTGTCGTGCGAGCCGTATTCTTCCGCCTGCTGCGCCATCAGCCCCACGTTGGGCACGGTGCCCATCGTACGCGGGTCGAACGCGCCATGCCACTTGCAAAAGTTGATGATCTCCTGGTAGATGCGTGCGAAGGTGCTCTCGGGGATCACTGCCTTGACTTCCTTGAGCCGGCCGTCGGCGCCGTACATCTTGCCGCCGGCGCGGATCATTGCCGGCATGGAGGCGTCGACGATAACGTCGTTCGGCGAATGGAAGTTCGTGATGCCCTTGGCCGAATCCACCATCGCCAGCGCGGGACGGTGCTCCTGGCAGGCGTGGAAGTCACGGATGACCTCTTCGCGCTGCGAGTCCGGCAGCTTGGCAAGCTTGCTGTGCAGGTCGGCCATGCCGTTGTTGACGTTCACGCCCAGGCTGTCGAGCAGCGCGCCGTGTTTTTCGAATGCTTCCTTGTAGAACATGCGCACGCAATGGCCGAAGACGATCGGATGCGACACCTTCATCATCGTGGCCTTGACGTGCAAGGAGAACATCACGCCGGTCTTGTGCGCGTCTTCGATCTGCTTCTCATAGAAGTCGAGCAGGGCCTTGCGGCTCATGAACATCGAATCGATGATCTCGCCTTCGAGCAGCGAGACCTTCGGTTTCAGCACGATCGCCTGGCCGCTCTTGGTGACGAGCTCCATCTTGACCTCGCGCGCGCGGTCCAGCGTCATCGATTTTTCACCGTGATAGAAGTCGCCGCTGGTCATGTGCGATACATGGGTACGCGAGGCTTGCGACCATTCGCCCATCGAGTGCGGGTTCTTGCGCGCGTATTCCTTCACGGCGCGCGGTGCGCGGCGGTCGGAGTTACCTTCGCGCAGCACCGGGTTGACGGCGGAGCCGATGCACTTGCCGTAACGGGCCTTGATGGCCGTTTCTTCGTCGGTCTGCGGGTTCGTCGGGTAGTCGGGGATGTTGTAGCCCTTGTCCTGCAGTTCCTTGATCGCCGCCAGCAGCTGGCCCACCGAGGCGCTGATGTTGGGCAGCTTGATGATGTTGGCGTCCGGCTCGAGCGTCTTCTTGCCCAGTTCGCTGAGCGTGTCGGGCACGCGCTGCTCCGGCGTCAGGTAATCGGAGAAATTGCCCAGGATGCGCGCTGCGACTGAGATGTCGCTCTGTTCAATGCGGATGCCAGCCGGCTTGGCGAAGGTGCTGACGACTGGCAGGAACGCGTGGGTTGCGAGCAGAGGTGCCTCGTCGGTGAGCGTGTAGATGATGGTCGGTTCGGTGTTCATACGCTGTTTACTCGGTTTTCGCAGAGGGTTTGGGTTTGGAATTCTTCGCCTAAAAATCGCCGCCTGTCCAGGCTCCAGATCAGTGCCGTTTGGTGAAATGCGCGGCGTAACGAGGTCTTATATAAGACATAAGATTGCACTCACATTATGCATGAGCTTTTCACCATATGCAAACGTTATGGGTGCAGTGGGTTTGCGCAGCGCCCCTTGACGGAAATTCGCCATCGCTGCAAACAAGCCACTTCTGCGTTGTCGATCGAACCGCCCCCTCCCCCTGACGGGGAGCATATCAGGGAATCCCACGACGGCGACGGGACGGCGCGAGCGCTGTGGGAAGCACGCGCACGAGCGCGAACCACGGCAAGCTGATTGCCTTGATTCGGCGGAAGCGCCGATCCATGCGCCACACGCAAAGGGCGAAGCCAGCCGCCATCCTTAACGCATTTCTTCCTCCGAGACCATCGCGAGCGCTGTTTTCCGTGCTTTGCTTCGTTCATTTGACGGGTACATCCTGCCTGAGACAAACACTGTCACCGCTGACCGTGCAGCGGCCGAAGCGGCTTTCACCGAGTTGATGAATCGGGCGTACCTGGATGGCCGGAACTGGGCGGCAATGACGTCCCTTCGCTCGCGTTGGCTGTCTATATTTGAGGGGGAAGGCTCAGAGTCCGCCCCCATATACTCGGCACATATACGCATGAAAACGGGGTCAGGAAAGAAGCACATGTGTTCGTGCAAGACCTGCCCTCCTTGGCTGTGCGATATCCTTGCGAACAGCGACGCCCCGGTAGATCTCGTCCCTTACGGCGTTCACGGCGCGGCTGACGTTAACCGCACCTCATTACACACAACTTCCCGACGTTTTGTAAGCGCGTATTCCGGCGGCAA
>CBIHRJ010000095.1:0-13893 GCA_966212445.1 uncultured Noviherbaspirillum sp.
CTCAGTCTGGCACATCCGATGCCGTGGGGGGAGGAGTCCATTCCATTGCCCTACACCCTACACCGGCTTGTTTTCCCTTGCATCCATATCCGCCAGCGACTCGCGTCCGCGTTCGGTGACGTCGAATCCATCCCCCACTGTCCTCGGCGCGATCAATCCTTTCCTGCTCAGGAACGTCGCGACATCCGTCTCGATGGTTCCCGGTGCAGCGAATGCCACCGCGCGCAGTCCATCGATACAGCGCTTCACAAATAATGTCTGCTGTCCTTTGTCCGTGAGCGCAAATACGCCACCTTTGCCGGTGATGTATTTCAGGCCGATGAGCCGCTTGGCATTGCGCGACACGCATGCGCTTTCCCGTTCGCCTTTTTTCAATCGCCGGATCTGGGCAAGCGCCTCGAATTCATCCTTCGTCAACTTGTCGTCCATTGCCTTATTCCATAAAACGTTTGTAATCCGGTCAGTAGGCCTGCACTATACCTGTCATGTAAAAACTTTTGACGACACGCATGGCCGTATGCCCATGTCGCCGTGGAGCGCCCGGATTGCTATACCTGCTTGGCAGCCGCCGCATTTTCTCTCAGGAAAACAGGAAGATCTGTAGTCGGCGGAAATATGGAGAGATGGTAAAGCATGTCCGCCACATGACCTCGGTGGTAAGTCGTGTGATTGACGACATGAAGCAAAATGTCGTTACGCGACATGGAACCGTTTCCGCCGCCGATAAACGTAAAGTCGACAATCTCGGCAAGCGTTTCCGCGTCCAGCGAATCGGCATAGCCGACATACCAGTCGTCGATTTCCAGTTGCATCTCGCGCAGATCATCGAATGACGGATGGTCCTCCGGATTCCGGGTGGTATAGCCATGGGGTTTTCCGAGCAGATGAGCCTGCCACACCCGGTCCATCGCAAAGGAATGATGCAGGGTGCGGATCATGCTGCCAAAGAAAATGGGGCGCGGAGCGACAAGATCTGCTTCAGGAAGCTGCGCTACCGTTTCCAGAAACAATTTATCGGCCCAGGCTTTGTAGCGAGTCAATGTTTGTGCATGGTTCATGGCGGTTTTTATTGATGCCAGGTGATGAGCGAAAACGGGTTGAAAGGGATCAGGCTCGCCGTTGTTTCAGATCCGGGACGCTTGTGGCGCCAGGTCCTTCTGACTTGTCAGCGATGAATAGGCAAGAGTAACACCAAGACGAGTTCTCCCGCGTGGCCGTGCTCTTCGCCGTGCTTTTGTCATCTGCTCGATCTGCGCGTGGAACCGGCCATTGCGTCGAAGAAGAAAGGTCCGCGATGGTGGCCGCGCTGGACGATGTGTAGGGGGCGCTGATGTGGATGCTCGGGCGGCGAGGCATGACAGAAAGCTGACATAAAAGCTTCCGACTATCCCGCAAAGACGCCATTTCAACTACGGGACATCAATACCAGTCCGATCATGGAAAACGCCAGGCCGGCAATGCGGCTCAGGTCGAGCCGTTCCTGCCCCCAAGTCAGGCTGACCAATACCAGCAATATATTGGCAAGGGAACTCACCCATAGTGCAGTCGTGCCGAGCGCCCCGCCACCGCGATAGGCGAGCAAATATCCCAGCTCGATCCCGATGATGGCAATTCCCACCCCGATCGTCGGGCCGTTGGCAATGTGACGCCAGCTCGCATTCCCCCATCCGCCGGATAGGGTAATCGCCAGCAGGCAAGCTGCCAGACCGACCGCATAGGCGACGGCTGTCGCCAGCAACGGCGGCGTATCGGCGGGCACGCTTTTCTGAAGGACGTGATAGCCCGCATAACCGGCGGTTGCCAGCAAGGCCGGAGCCCAAACCATTGCATTCATCATTCTCTCTCCGTCTCGGACGTCGCTTTACCAATATGCTAATCTTTTCCATCTATGCAAAGAATATCCAGAATGGAAAATGAATTCATTCCAAAACGGCATGGATGACGCCATCCCGTCGTGGGGCGACACACGATTGCTGTGCGCATTTGTCCTTACCGCCCGGACCGGATCGATTTCCGCCGCGGCACGCGAATTGGGTGTCGCCCCCTCCACGGTCAGCAAGGCATTGCAAGCGCTCGAGGCGGCGACAGGCCACACCCTGTTCTGGCGTACCACGCGCCGCTTGTCGTTGTCGGCGGCGGGCGAGCGGGTACTGCCCTACTGCGAACAGGCATTGGCGCAATTGGTGGCAGCCGGACAGGCACTCAACGAGGAGCGGTCGGCGCTGACGGGGCGCATCAGGGTGGCTGCTTCCGCAGGGCTGGCGCAATACCTGATGCGCAGTCCGTTTGCTGCGTGGCTGTCCGGCCAGCCCGACTTGCACCTGCATTGGCTGGTCGGCGCCCATTTCGTCCAACCGGGTGAGGCCGGGGTGGATGTGGTGTTGCGTGTGGCGGACCAGCCACCGGAAGACTGGGTGGCGACACAGTTGTGGCGAGCGCAACTGGTGACTGTCGCCGCGCCGGATTATCTGGTGCGGTACGGTGCGCCCCAAAATCCATCGGACCTGGAGCGGCATCGATGCCTTGGTGTCTATTGCGGGGACAGCACGCCGCTGCGCTGGTGTTTTGCCGGATACGATCCGATGCCGGTACGCCCCATTCTGACAGCCAACGATGAACACACCGTCCTTGCGGCCGCCGAGTCGGGGCTGGGGCTGGCGCAGGCGGTCGATTTCAATGCCGGTGCGGCAATCGCGTCGGGACGGCTGCAGGAGGTACTGCGTGACTATCGCACTGACGGTCCTGCCGTGTTCGCCCTGCGCCTCCCTGGCAAGCCCGCCGGCAAACTGCGTATGTTCATCGACAAGATTCGGGAATGCATGCCGACTCCTTGACGGGCGCCTCTTATTGCGCGGCGCCTTAGTGCTTCGTAATCTCTTCATTCACCTGAAGACGATCCACTTCAAGCTATCCGGCCTCGCGCCTTGTTCCTGGCAAGGGCAGAAATTCGGATGTTGGTCGGCGAAAGTTCGCGGGCGGGATTGTCCTCTATTTAAGCAAAATCCCGCGTACTTGCTCGCACCAATAGCCAACCGCATTCAAATAGCCTTCCCACACGCAGCCATTGCAGCCGCGACCGCAGCAACTGGTTGGCTCCTCCGGAGCATCGCGAAAATACAGTTCTCTCTGAACCAGTTGTGCGCGGAGGTCGGCAATCCATTGCCGGGCCTGGCAGGCATTGGCGGGTAAGGGGTTTTGTGGCTCGTCATTCATACGTGTGGCCGTGCAAGGTGCGCCCGGCGTACCGATTCAAGCAGTTATTGTGTGTGTGTGCGGAAGTATAACGATGCGCCGGGTAGTAATGACCACGCCTGCTGACACAACCCGTTACAGATTCCGCTTGTTTCCTTCTGTAGAATTGCCGTCCGTCAAGTTTCCCGCCGGCAATAAGGATTTCACGTGTCAAAAGTGCCTCAGTTGGCAGCAGCTCTACTGCTTGCCGTCAGTTCCCTCGCATCCGCAAAGCAGTCGACTCCTTCTCCTTCAGATTTCCGCAAGTGCCCGCAGTTTTTTGCCGCCAGTTCTGCCCCGCGCATCTCAAAGGCCAAACGCATGGCGCCGCGGGCGCTTTGCTACGATGCCTTCGCAATCTTGCACTCCGGTGCTTCAAAGACGCCGGTCTTCGCGGCGGAACGTCTCAGCCGGGCAAGTCTTATCCGTGCAAAAGCCGAAAAGCGGACCAATCGCTTCTTTGCCGATGCGCGCCTGCCTAACGCGCAGCGCGCGCAGTTGGGTGACTACGAGCACAGTGGCTACGACCGCGGGCACATGGCGCCGGCAGCCGACATGCCGACGACTCGGGCCATGGCGCAAAGCTTTTCCCTGGCAAACATGGTCCCGCAGGCCCCGATCAACAACCGCAAGTCATGGGCCGGCATCGAGCAGGCCACCAGGAAGTACGTGATGCGGGCGAAGGGAGACGTGTATGTCATCACCGGCCCCTTCTATGGCGCCAATCCACGGAAGATCGGTCGCGGCAAGGTATGGGTACCCACGCACCTGTACAAGCTGGTCTACGACCCGGCAACGGGGAGAGCGTGGGCGCATTGGGTCGAGAACGCCGATCAAGCGCGCGCAGGCAAGCCGATCTCATATAAAGAACTGGTACAACGAACGGGGATTGTTTTTTTGCCGGGAGTGAAGGCGAAGAGCTGACTGGAAACGAGAAAACGCGGACAGACCACGTTTTACGTGGATACATCCCATCATTCTCGTTCAGTCGTATTGTCAGCCGTCAGCCGCCGTCCGGCGCGACGACGCGTATCGGGCGAGTCCCGATCTTTGCCCCCGTGACCTCATCCACGGCGACAGCCTTGATTTCTGTTCCTGTTTCAGCGTCCAGGAAGCGCACCAGTTTGCCTGCGCCACGGTGTTCGCGTCCCCATGCGCCAATCATGAAGAGCACCGGCAGAAAATCGCGGCCGGCAGCCGTCAGCAGATATTCCTCACGCGGAGGGCGCTCCGAGTAGCGCCGTTTTTCCAGCAATCCCTCTTCCGTCAGCGTCGCCAGCCGCCGGGTCAGGATCGTCGGAGCGATGCCAAGGCTTTTCCGGAACTGGTCAAAGCGGGTGAGGCCGGCGTGTGCATCCCGGAGGATCAACATGCTCCATGCGTCGCCAAGGAAAGCCAGGCAGCGCGCGATCGGGCAAGGTTCGTCGCAAATATTTTTGCTGTCCATACTATTTAGATAGTGACTAACTTTCAAATTGATAGTAGCATTGCTTTCAATTTGATAGTAACACTTCGACGACGACAATCCACCGCACATGGAGATTTGACTTATGAGCAAGAGCGATATGGGTGTCGCCCTGGTCACGGGGGCATCTTCAGGCATCGGCGAAGCCACGGCGCAACGGCTCGCTACTAGGTCTACGGCACCAGCAGACTGGGCGCGCTATGCCGCGACCAAGCACGCGGTCGAGGGCTATTCGGAATCGCTCGACCATGAGTTGCGTACAAGAGGCATCCGGGTCTCGGTTATCGAGCCCGCATATACGAAGACGCAGTTCGACGCGCAGGCGGCATAGCTGCCTCGCTTGAAGGGAAATCGGAGAAAGAAAACATGATGAAGGCATTCATCGCCGACCGCTATGGAAGCAAGAATGGCCTACGTCGAAAAAGGACGTGCAAAAGGCTAGGTCGTTGTCAAGGTGAAATAAAAATGGGAGCACTTCTCAACGAAGCGCCACTTTACGTAAAAGTTGGCAATGGCCGGCAAGTCAGAAAGTGGGCCGGACTTTGAGCCAGTAAAAACTGGTTGGATGCCGTGCTGTTTGCCATCGCTGTAGTTCGAAGGAACCGAGTTATCCGGATTGCAAGCCATACGGGTTCGGAGCTTCACGCGATAGCCCCCAGGGTTTCGAAATAGAGACCTTCCTCCTTCCTGGTTTCTGCTCTTTGTCTCACCATCTCTCCAAGATGGCTTGCCAGGCCTGGGTTCAGGCCTGGCTTTTTTCCTCCCGCGCATGCAGCACTGCAAAGTGCCTTTATTCAATTTTTATCTTCACGCCAAGCCCGGTGGCGCTGTTCAAGCCGCAGCAAGTCTGCCCTTCAGCCTCACCTTGTCCGCCGGCGCCGGCATGGCCAGCAGGTAGCCTTGCACATAGTCGCAGCCGGCCTCGGCGAGCAATCGGTGCTGTCCCTCGGTCTCGACCCCTTCGGCGATCACCTTCAATCCCAGCTTGTGGGCCATCACGATGATCGCTTCGCACAGCACCTTGTCGTCCGGGTCGACTTCCAGATTCCTGACGAACGACTGGTCGATCTTGATGTAGTCGATGTCGAACTTCTTCAGATAGGACAAGGATGAGTAGCCGGTGCCGAAATCATCGAGCGATACCTGGATGCCGGCATCCCGGAATTCCAGCAACCGGGTTTTCACCACCGGCACCGTGTCCAGCAACAAGCCTTCGGTGATCTCGAAACAGATGCCGGAACCGGGCAGGCCCAGTTGCTGCAGATGGCGCACCCAGCTTCCCACGCCGGCCCCGTCTTCGCTGTGGAACTGCACCGGCGATATGTTGACGCTGATCTGGAAACGCGGATCGTGGGTGGCGCGCCACTGCCGCACCTGCTGCGTCGCCTGCCGGAACACCCAGTCGCCTATTTCCAGAACCATTCCGGTCTGTTCGGCAATCGGGATGAATTCGGCCGGACTGATCAGGCCGCGTGCCGGATGCCGCCAGCGGATCAGCGCCTCCGCCTTGTGCACATCGCCGGTCGCGAGTTCTACTATCGGCTGGTAGTGCACCTCGAACTGACCCTCGCTCAGTGCGACGTGCATGTCGTTGATCAGCCGCATCCGGGCTTCGAAAGTCTGTTGCAGCGCCGAGGTGAAATAGCTGTAACGATTGCGGCCTGCTCGCTTGGCCGCATACATCGCCTGATCGGCATACTTGACCAAGTCTTCCAGGTCAGCCGCGTCGTCCGGATACAGGGCGATGCCGATGCTCGCCGAGATGTAGGCACGTTCCTGACCGAGCTGGAACGGCAGCGCGAGCTGGCTCAGCACCTGATAGGCCAGCCGGTCGATGCCGCTGCTGCCGGCCGGATCGGGCAGGATGATCGTGAATTCATCGCCGCCCAGGCGCGCCACCACGTCCGCCGGCGCGACGGCGCCGCTGATGCGGCTTGCCGCTTCAATCAGCAGCAGATCGCCGATATGGTGGCCGAGCGTATCGTTGACTTCCTTGAAGTTGTCGAGATCGAGGAACAGCAGGGCGATTCGTGATCCGGTGCGGCGGCAATGCTCGATGTTCTGTTCCAGCAGGTCATGGAACAGGCGACGGTTCGGCAACCGGGTCAGCGCGTCGTAATTGGCTGCCCGCTCCAGCGCCTGCTCGGCTTCCTTGCGGGCCGTGAGATCGGTATTGGTGCCGGATATGCGTACCGCCTTGCCATTCTGGTCGCGCCTGACATGGCCGCGCGACAACAGTGGGACGTAATGTCCGCTCTTGTGGCGCAGCCGGAATTCGATTTCGTATTCGCGTTGCTCGGTATTGACCAGTATCTGGTTGAAGGCCTGCTCGACCGGCTCGCGGTCGTCCGGGTGCGCCAGGCGGCCCCACAGATTCGAGTCGGCCGGCAGTTCGTCGGGTACATACCCGAGCATCGACCACCAGCGCGGCGAATAGCTCAACTGGTCTGAAACCAGGTTCCAGTCCCACCAGCCATCGTTGGTGCCGGCCAGCACCAGTTGCAGTTGTTCTTCGCTTTCGCGCAACCGGTTGAGCGAGATCCAGGCACTCAGTGAATCCGCGATGCGCTTCGCGACCGCGGCAAACATATGCACAGTCTCCGGTGCATAGTCCTGCGCCTGCGCGCAGTGATGCATCACCAGCAGCCAGGGTTTGCCGACCTTCGGACGCAGCGCTACCATCATCTGCGACTGGACGGAAAACTGCGCGGCAACCGAAGCCGGCACCGGACGCGACGTGAACGGGCCATACAACAGCGGCCCGTCAGCCGCCAGCATCTCCGCGAAGATTGCCGCTATCTCGGCGGACTGAGGTATTTCAACTCCCAGCGCGAACAGGCCGGGCCATTGCGCCCGGGTGCATTCCATCGGCACACCCCAGGACGGTGCATCAGGGTCGCAGGGATACAGCAGACTGGCGCGGTCGGAGTCGAAAATCTCCATCACCATCTGGAGCAGCTTGCGCAACACGTCGTCGAAGTTGTCCGCGGAAAGGTTGATCTGCGTGATGCGCTCCATCACGTTCAATTGCCGCAGTCCGAGTTCCTGTGCTGTGGGGGTTTCCTTGCGCATGCGGGGGAGGTGGAGTATTGCCGGTTTGTCTCGATATCTGATGATGACGGTGTTCTTTCCGGAAATCAAGTCAGGCAGTTGGCGAGCCTTTATCGAGCGTTGCGGGGTGAAAGGGCGAGGCTCGCCGTTGTCTCAGATCCGGCATGCTTATAAATCCAGATTCTTCTGATTCGGTAACCAGGCTGTCAGTCTGGCCAAATGCGTTTCTACGGTAACTGGGCCAGCGGTAGTGTGCTGTATCGTCCACCATGGCCGCACGCACCGGGCTCGGTTTTATATGCCAAGGAACTGACCGGGCGCCGCTGGCCACACATAAACAACCACACGTCGATCCCGCAAAACCCGTATTTGACGGGCTCGGCAGGTTTGCAGGAGAGTGTTTTCGGGAGGCCGCCATGTCTCATGAAACAAAAATGACCCGACGCGACGAACGCCGCGAGATGCAGAAGTTGATGCAGGAGCGTAAACAGCGCACGCCCGGGCGCTCTGAGCCGAACTGGGTTTTGGATTTCTGGGCAAATCGCCTGGGGGAGAGGCTGACATGAACGCCGAGAGCAAACAGATCCGACGCCAGCTCGGATTTTCCCTGATAGAGGCGATGCGAGCGCAATCAGCTCGGCATCCCTTACCAGCCACGTCTCAACGCATAAGTGGGGAGCCGACTCGAATAGTTCTGGATAATCAAGTCTGTCTCCCATGTATGGTGATACAGAGTAGCTAAGAGCTTATACCAGTAGACCAGTAGACCGAGTCAGTTGTGGCGTGCACGTAACACGGGGCCAGGTCTTGCTTGAGTGCTCATGCCATCACCCGCAGGTTAAACACACCGCTTGGACATTCCGGCCAACGGTCACATGTCCGCATTCTTCTCCGGTTGTTCACTATCCGGATCGATCGGGAGCATCACGCGGAAGACAGTCCCCGCTCCCTCTGTGCTCCGTACAGAAATGTCACCGTGGTGGCTCTGCACAATACCGTAGGACACGGCAAGCCCGAGTCCGGTACCCTTGCCGATCGGTTTGGTCGTGAAGAACGGTTCGAATATCCGCGCTCGAATATCCGGAGCGATTCCTATTCCCGTGTCCTCGATTTCGACCCAGACGGAGTCGTCCGCCTGTCCGGTTCGGATGCTGATCGTCCCTCTTTCCGGAATAGCCTGCGCCGCGTTGATCAGCAGATTCATGAAAACCTGATTCAACTGGAACGGCATACAACGGATTTGAGGCAAATGCCCATAGTCTTTGACGACATCCGCCTTGTACTTCAATTCGTTGGCAACGATATTGAGCGTGCTGTCGATACACCGGTGCACGTCGGCCATTTGCCACTCTGCTTCGCCAGCGCGCGAAAAATCCCTCAGATCCGAAACGATACGCGTGACGCGCTCGATGCCGTCAAGCGATTCCCGCACCAGCGTCGGCGCATCGTCGCGAACGAATGCATAGTCGATCTCCATTTCGACATCGCGTATCCGCTGCCTCGACGGAGCGTTAGGCGGATTGGCTTCCAGGACGCTCTCGTACGCACCGATCAAGCGCAGGAACGCGGACAGGTAAGTCTGGAACATGACCAGATTGGACTTCACGAAGCCGACCGGGTTGTTGATCTCGTGGGCGACCCCCGCAGCCAGTTGTCCCACGGCAGACATTTTCTCCGCCTGTAGCAACTGTGTCTGCGCCTCCTGAAGCCGCTTGTTGATGGCCTTCAAGGCAGCGAGCTGTTCCGCCTTCTCCTTCTCGAGACGCTTGCGTTCGGTGATGTCCTCGACGATGGACCAGACGTAGTGTTGATCGCCGCTACCGGCAATTCGCACCGCGCAGGTCTGCACCGGAATAAGTTGCCTGTCCTGGCGACAGTATTCCAACTCGATTGCGCCGTAGCGACCGGCACTCTCGATCGCCTGCCGCATACCCGAAACCTTGTCGGCGAACCGCGCGGGGATCAAGGACCACATGTCCGTCGCCTTCAGCACTTCGTCCGAACAGCCGAGGAGGCGTTGGTAGGCGTCGTTGCACTCGAGATGGCGGCCCTCATTGTCGACCAGCGCGATACCAAGCGGCGAATGTTCGAAGAGCGCGCGGAGCTTCTCGTCGCTGGCGGCTTCCGCCAGCTTGCGCTCGGTGATATCGAGCAGCAAACCGATGACAGCCGGTTTCCCGTCGAACTGCATGGCGCGTCCATGGACTTCGATGTGAATTCGCCGCCCGTCGCGGCGCAAACCGACGAACGAATAGCGCATCTCCGGCATTTCGCCTTCGGCCCGGCGACGGACGTTCTCGGCAACCATTTCGCGATCTTCGGGGGCAATCAACTCCGCGATCTTGAGCAAATCGATGATGTCGGCGGGTGAGGCGTACCCGAAGATGCGGGCGAACTCCTGGTTGACGTATCGGAAACGGCCATCCTGGATCACGTAGATCCCGGCCAGTGTTTGCTCGACCAGCGCCCGGAGCCATTCACCCGACAACGCAAAGCCGGCAGGCTTCGTAGCGCTTTCGGATTCCCGCATGTTTTGATTGTCGTTGATGGCATACCTCCGCGTCATCCAGATGTCAGCGCAGTATTGACGACAGCGGTCGCGAACCGGTCGTCTCGCTGGAACTGCTCATCATCCTGCCATGGTTGACCGATGTTGGCAATTCAACCGGAAGCTTTGAAGTAACGCCTGGGAGTGATAAAGGGGCAAGGCTCGCCGTTGTTCAGAACCGGCAAGCTTATAACTCCAGGTCTGTCTCGTCGTTCGGGCCAAGCGAGCGGTACAAGTCATGTTCGGTGGAAGGCGTTCGTGCAGAAGCATGCCGACGTCCGAGGGCGAATGGTGCGTAGGACGCACCCTACGCTAGCCACGCTAGCGGCGCACAGCCCAGAAATGTTTGTGGGTTTTTTATCTATCCAAGAGATTTCAGGGAGATGCCTTGTGCCGGAGTGCCGTCCAGGTAATCATGACCCGCGTTCGTTAATCTCCAGAAACCATTTTCTGATTCAGTAACCCAGCCCTTGTCGTGAAGCAGGTGCAGGTGGTGGTGAATGACTGACTGTTCCGAGTTCAATCGATGGGCGATCCCGGCGACATTGAGCTGCGGTTCCGGAGCCTCCAGAAGCTTTCCAAGAATCGCTTCCATTAGCATTTGATCTCGTTTCATGGTTTTGAAAATGGCAAAAAGAGCTATCTTAGCGGAATTGGCAGGGCACGCGCCTGCACCGAAGACAGAAATCGCAGGGTGCGCCCCGCGCACCGATTCGGAGAAAGTCATTCGTGCGGACGTATCACAACCGCCGAGGGGCGAAACGGTGCGCGGGACGCACCCTACGCTTGCTGCTATTCCGCAAGCTCCGGAAGAAACGACAAGTCAACCAGGTATTTCTTGGGATTGCCCTGTTCGATAAAGACAGTAATACGGTCGCTCTTGAGATACTCGCTTGGATCGAACCACACGTTGCCACTCTTGAAGACGTGAATGTTCGACGTCGATGGATTTTGCCACTGTGTCAGAATCCGGAACGGGTGCCGGCCGTTGACCGAAAGTGATTCGTTCAGCTCGACGCTCTGAAATTGCGTTTCGATCGGCATGCCGGTTGCGCGCAACTGTTCGGCCGAACGTCCTTTGAATGCGCTCACCGCCATGATTCCGGCCCCGATCAGAAAGAACACGGCTCCTATTCCGGCGACGATGATTGCGCCACCCCAAAGAGAAAAGAAGCCGTGGATCTTTGCATGTTGCGGCCGCCCCGGATCGTACAAAACCTCGACCTTTTCACCTTTGTGATAGCTGGGCGGATTGCTGCTCGTCGACGAAGAAAACTCTATCTGCTTGCCATTCTGGTCGACGAAATCGACGACCGGCGCATAGGTATAGGACCCGCTGTCCCGCGAGCGGGAAGGCAACAGATCCACGACAACGCCTTGTGCTGTTGCCGCACTCTGTACAAAGGAACTGGTGCTTTTATAGATGAAGAATGCTCCAATCAGCATCCCCGTCCCAATCAAGGCAAACACGTATTTGACGATTGTTATGGTTCTCATTTTTTCCCCAGGTTTTGTGATCACGCTTCATCGTCACGCCTGTCTATGCGACGGCCGCGTCAGGGCACCGACATTCCGGCAAGCGATCGAAGCGGTTAATTTTAAACTGAAATGTGGATATTTTTACAACAAATCAATTTGAGCCTGACGACCTGGACAAAACGGAGGCCGGGAAAATAGCGTGGGAAAACAGGGACGAAAATCCCGCAGGGCCTACAAACTCCGGGACAAAAAGAATCCATGGCGAAACACTTGTGCAGTTCAGATGAGCTATATCCTGAACCAGTCCGGCCAGGTTATTCCGGCTTTGCCCGGGAAGACCAAGAGGGGTGGCGACAATCGAAATTACTTTTACCGGGTAAGAGACGTTATCGCCTTTCTGAAACAACGTTGGGGCATGCCGGAAGTTTTTGCGTACCCGCCGGCAGGCAAGAAAGGCATCATTCTCTTCGAGGTTCAGGGATGGAATGATGCGAGCGGTCATGCGACTCTTTTTAACGGAACGACCTGTTATGACCATTGCTATTTCAACGAACCGGGTGTGACCTATCGCACGAGCCGGGCAAACTTCTGGACACTCCAATGATGCTCAATCGAGTGCTCGCCCTGCTCGTACTATGCGCATCGCTGCAGGCCTTTGCTGCAGATTCCATCACTGCCACGCGCCGCACCAATGCCGAGAACTATAAAGATAGGGCGCTGGCGACCTGTATATCGACTGCCTATAAGGGATCGCCGGCTGGCGAGGACGCCGGGATAACCGCCAGTGCATTCCTGGAGTGGACGTATTACGATGACGACAAAGGAAACCCGGCGACCGACCAGCTCGTGGAGAAGTACCTGCGCCGGGACTATGGCAACCCTGTTGAAGGCTACGCCGGTGCCAGATTCGACCTGCTCAAGTGTGTGGACATGTACCACAGTCAGGAACTCGACAAGCAGGTACGGAAGTACGTTCCCCATCCGGACTGGATAGGGGACAAGCCCCCGGTCAAGTGGAAACGGAAATAAGCGTGCATTCGTTGCGATCAACCACCAAATCGCCGATCACGATTAACAAAAGCTCGCGGTTATAAATTGAGCCTGGCCTCTTGAACGCTGTTCGTTCAATCCGAATTCCGTCACAAATCCGGGATGGAAGTTTGATGGAACGGCACTTCATACGTTGCCGCGTGATCGCTGACAGCCCATCGTATGCGTCTGGCCGTCTCTTCGCCGATTTCAGGCGTCTCGATCAAGTCTTCATAGCACGCCTGCATCACGCTCTCTACGGTGCCGTATTTCTCCAGCAGTGATTGCGCACGTCCGGGCCCGACACCGGGAAGGCCTTGCAGAATCTGAAGCTGAACTCTTCGCTTCGCTTTCGGACGGCGTCCCTTGCTGGCAATTCCGCTGCTTCGTACGGTTCTGACCTGCCTGGCCGTATGCAGCATCAGCCGTGCTGTCTCCCCGGCATCCAGGGAGCGCAGCAGGGGGATGCCGAAAATCACCGAGATCGAGATCAGGGCGCCTTGCAGTGCCTCCCTTGTAATACCGTGGTTTGCAATGTCCTTGACAGTGCCCTCAAGCACGATGATCCCCCGGCGTTCGGAGGCGGCCATCCGGGCGGCCTGCCGGAACAGGCGGCCGTCCATGACCGAAGAGGCGAAATCCGGTAGCGTCTTGCGTTCGAATAGCAGGCGATCGTCCACAAGATAATCGCCCAATGGGAGGCGTTGAACGGAGACATGGCAATCCGGGTACGACTCGAGTTCCGCAATGACCAGGCGGGATTCGCGGTCGTCGACGATGATCGAGGTTGGATCGGGCATGAGATTCTTGGGGGGCGATCAAATCGTCGGATTATCAGGCTGTTTCGCTGGAACACCCTTCTCATTTCCCAATGCCTCCAGTCGATGCAGCCAATCTGCAAACAAGGGGCAGGCTACCCTGATTTTCTCCAGCCCGATCTTTTCGGCAATTGCCGGACCATGGAATCTCTTGTCATATCTTGCGTTGGCGGCAGCGTTGCATGCGGCCTCGATGCGTCTTGACGGGCAAGTCTGATAATCTTACTGTGTCACAAATTCAGCCTTACTTCCCAGCAGCACGGGCAGCGCTG
>CBIHRJ010000096.1:0-13516 GCA_966212445.1 uncultured Noviherbaspirillum sp.
TATTGTCAAAATGGCATTCAATATAGTGCAGAATGTGCTATTTTGGCAATGTTTTGCGGGCAACTCAAAAAACCGTCCATCAAGATGTGATTGGCGTAGTCCGCTTGAACACCGGATGGTGCAATGCCGCCCATTGCGCTGTAGTTGCTGGTTGGTAAAAAGATATTATTCCATGGCAAGATGCGAGTTCCGCCTTTTCTTCCGTCACGGGAAAAAGGCAAAACCCGCTCGTTGACAACGCTGACAGGAAAACGGACCAACCACCATGAAAAACAAAACTCTCTCCATCAAGGCAGCGCTTGTGCAACGGGCAACCGAGCGCAAGCGCTTGCGCGGCCCGGCCGCGTTGCATTATGCAATGGCCGACTCCATCGCCATGCTCGATGGCGGCACGTGGGCCGATCTCGCATCGTCCGCCAGTTTTTTCATGAGCCATGCCTACCTCCTGCAGCTGGAAGCCCTGCTGCCGCTGAACATCACGCCCCGCTATGCGATGATTTTTGAAGGTGCCGGTGCGGAGCGCAGGCCGATTGCCGCGGTGTATATGCAGATCGTTGATGTCAGCCTGGCGCAGGCAAGACCGGTAAAGGCCGACGCAACGGGCGGGAAATGGTCCGATCCGATCGCTAAACTGACGGAGAAGGCATCGCAGCGCGTGCTGGTGTGCGGGAACATGCTGAGCTTCGGCCAGCACGGCGTCGCCATGGCCGAAGGAGTCGACGAAAAGCTTGTCTGGCATGGCGTGGCCGAAGTGCTGTATCGCGTACGCCAGTCCGAGAAGCTGCAGGGCAGGACGCAGTTCGTGATGATCAAGGACCTGCACGAACCTTATGCCAACCAGGCAAAGCGCCTGACCAATCTGAGTTATCGCTACATCGAGACGGAACCCAACATGGTGTTATCACTGCGCCCCGGCTGGAAGAGCTACGATGACTACCTCGCAAGCCTCACGTCCAAGTACCGCAGCGGGATCAGGAATGCCGTTTTGACGCCGATCGAGGATGCCGGCTGCGTTGTCGAGCATCTCGAGAACCTGGCAGCGTTCCAGGACAGGCTGTTCGAGCTCTACAAGTCGGTGCAGATGAAGGCAGGATTCCGACCGTTCCAGCTGCCGCTCGACTATTTTGAGGGTCTCCAGCGTACAGCCGGTGCGCTGTTCCGATGCAGCGTGATCCGCAAGGGCGACACTATCCTCGGATTCCTGATCACCCTGGCCGACGGCGACACCGCGATTGCTTACCATATTGGCTTCGACAGGGACGCCGCCGCCGATCTTCCTATTTACCTGAGATTGCTGCACGCCGGCATCGCCGACGCCATTGAACTGGGATGCAAGCAGATCTCCTACGGCCGCACCGCCCTGGAGCCGAAAGCGTCATTGGGCGCCAGGCCGGTGACGTTCGGGATCATGGTCAGGCACTGCCAACCGGTCTTGAACAAGCTGATCAAGCGTCTGCTGCTGGGGATCGAGCACGATGACGCCCCGGAGCGCAATCCCTTCAAGAAGGCGGCGTAGGTGGCGCCCCTTTACCGGAAGTCGGAAATAAAGACGACAAAAGCATGTGCATTCCGAAGAATACGAAGGGCACGAAGAAAGGTGTTTTTCTTCGTGCCCTTCGTGGATGAAGTTTTTTATTTCAAGCCTGCAGCCGCGGGAAAAACATCCAGGTGCGGCGCTGGTATTCCCGGTAGGCGTCGCAAAACTCGCTTTCCGTGAATTTGCGCTCTTCCTGACCGGCTGCTTGCCAGTACAGGTAGAACATCGTCGCGGCCGTTGCCAGCAACATCGGTTCCGGCACCGCCAGCGCACCGGCCAGCCAGGCCAGCGTGTAGGCGCTGTAGAACGGATGGCGCATGTAGCGGTATGGACCGCTGACTACCAGGTGCTGTGGCCGATCGTTGGAAAAGGCGAACGACAGTGGCCGGGAGCGGTTGGTCCGGACCGCCCACCAGAACAACGCGAGGGCGGCTGCGTACAGGAGCAGTCCGCCGAACGTGCTGACGACATGGAAAGTGTAGCTGGTCAAGATCAACCCCAGATGCAGCAGTGAGAACAATGTGCCGCCAAAGTAGATCGAACGCATGCCTTGCGTGCTGCCATCGGGCTTGACGAAGAATTTTTTCATCGCCCAGGCAAAACTGGCAAAGCAGGCGAGCGCAGCCAGCAAGACCACCGCCTTCATGCCAGCGCCTCGTCGTACATCGCAGTGTAGAGCTGGCCAGCGGTGCGCGCCGCATGGCGCATCCAGTCCCAGTCCGCTTCACTCAGCGATTGCCTGTCGAGCACCGCCAGGATGTCTGCGGTATGGCCGACGTCGGTGTCGCCATGGCCATAGAAAAAGCTGGCTTGTGGCGGCTTCAGCTCCAGGTGCTGGCAGACCCGGGTGGCGTAGCGCTTGCCGTTGTTGGCGCCGATCGATTCCAGCGTGGCGGCGATCGCCAGCCGCGCCACCGGCATGCGGATCGCGGTATAGACGTTGAACGCGATATAGGCCTGGCAGGCCGGGCGCGGAAACAGCGTGCGCGGATCGGGGCCGGCGTAGCCGGTGTTGCGCAGATCGTTGATCACCCACTCCCAATGCGACTTCTCTTCGTCCGCATGCTGCAGCAGGTAGTCGCGCACTTCATGCAACCGCGGCGAGCAGTGTGCGCCGGCCAGCGCAAAGGTGCTCGGCCCCTCGAAAGTCTGGTGAAAGATCATCAGCAGGATTGCATGGTAGTCGCTCATCGAGAACTGGCCTGCATCGAGCCGGCTGCATACCCGGTTGCGCGGAAAACCTTCGACCGCCTGCTGTACCGCTTCCAGAAATTGTTCGCGTTTGCCCATGGCTGCTCTCCTTGTCGACGGTCAGGCGTGGTGCTGGTCGGCGGCGATGCGGGCCAGCAGTTGTTCGGTGCACAGGTTCAGCCGGTCGCACAGCACCAGCGACAGATTGAACAGTACCTGGATCATGGTTTCCGGCATGTGTTTCATCAGCTTCTTCAGGAAATGCTGCGACAGCACCAGCACGTCGAGACTGGTGATGGCAACGATATCGGCGGTGCGCGGCCGGCTGGAGAGAAAGGCCATCTCGCCGAAAATCTCGCCTTCGCCGAGCGTGGCGATGGTGTAGTCGCGATCCTCGATTTCGCGCCGCACTTCGGCGGCGCCGGACAGGATCAGGAACATTTCATTGCCGACATCGCCGTGGCGGACGATATGGTCGCCGGCCTTGCACTTCAGCACCGTGGCGGCCTCGATGAATTTTTCCGTGTCGGCCGCGCTCATGCCGCGAAACAGCGGAATGCCGGTGGCAAACAGTTTTTCGGCGAGGGAATGCACGAACTCGTCCGAGCGCAGCGTCGCCTGTGCGCCGCCGAGACTGTATTCGGGGAAGTGCTGTACGAACCAGGCGGCCGTCTCGTCCGGATTGTCCCAGCGGCGGGCAATGCGCAAGAAGTAGGAGCCGGTTTCCCGTAGGTGTGCAATATCTTCGGACAGCAACAATAGCGGAATGTGATAACCGACATCCGGATCGACAATGGCTTCGGTATAACGACGATAACCGATCTGTTCGTACAGCTTGACCAGCGCCGGTGTGCAATGGCAGAAGTTGATGCGGGAATTGCGTTCTCTGAGCATTTCATAGCCACGGCTGAAAAGCAAACCTAGCGCTGCTGTGCCGCGCCATTCCGGATGCACGACCAAGCGGGAAGTGATGCTGAACGACTCGACCGGAAACGCCTGGAACCGGTCCATCGAAAATTGCTCGCGTTGGGATGCAGGCAATTCGGCGCTGCCCCATGTGAGACGAAGCGTGGCGACCACCTCGCCATCGGCGACCGCACATAGTATCGTCGAGGTGTGATTATCAAGATCGTCGCGGATTTCCTTACGGCTGTGATCCGCCACCGACACCGTTTTGTGCATCTCATCGACCGAGACCACATAACGCAGCCGGTACGCCTGTTCCAGCAGGCCTGCATCGGTTGCTTCGACAATCTGTATCCGTTGATTTGTCCGTTCGTCCATGCGCGCCTCCCCATGACGGCCGGCGGCGTCCGATCCCGGATCCGTCTGCCGTTTGTCGTTGTCGTGCATGTAATAGTCGGACAATATTTGCCGTACGTCAATATCAAGCGTGATATGGATCCGGCGCGCGATTTCAGAACTTTTAAGCTTGCGCCAAAAGACTTGAATGCCGGTTGCCGGCACCATGGTGATGCCAGCACGGAACCGTGAAGGCGTCACCATCAAGTCTTACGCAAGAAACCAAACTCAAGGAGATATTGATGTGAAGATCCGGAATCTCGCACAATGCATCGCCCTGGCCGCCGCTGCTGTCCTGTCGGGTGGCGCACTGGGCGCCAGCCCGCGTACCTCGGCAAACTTGGACACTACGCGGTCGCGCCGCTCGACCAGCGCCAGCAGCAGGTCAAAAGCCGCGCGTGCCCAACTTTACGTGCCAGCTCTCGACCAACACCACGCGCTCGTCCGGACGCAATTCCATTTAGCCAAAGCGACGACGTCGATTCATCTTTTCGTAGAATTTGTTCCAGGCAGGCGCGTATGCCCCTTGGTGATTGACATGTATTGCTGTGTCTCCTTGATAAGCTGTTTTAGCCACGTAAAGCAATGCGCTGCAGAGGGCGGCCGTCAGGATCGAGTCATTTGGACGGCTTTCCACGCGGCGTTGCAAAGTCGCCTTGAAGAATGATGTTCGTGGTCTGCAGAAATGCTCGGTAAGCAGCTTGGTTGCGCGCCCGGCATCGCGTGCAAGTGCCGCCTCCATCATCTCTTTATATTCGGTGGTCACGTCGCGCATGGTGGTAGCCGGGCGCATTTCCGCCAGGTTACGGTAACGCTCGGATCTTTCGTAAAGCATGTTGCACAGCCTCATCAGTCATGGCGATCCGCATCCGGAAATCAGGGTTTGGTGGAACTCGGAATGCGTGTAGGACCAGACGGCACGGCGTGCCAGGTCATTTTCGATGGGGAAGCGGACACTTGGACAGCCGGTGAAAGGCAATCGATGCGAGGTTGCAGCCAGAATTTCGTCGACGTGCTCCGCACTTGACTTTAATAAGCTGATTTTCTGCTGCATGTTGATTCCTGCCCGGCGTCATCGACGGTATTGCCTTCCGGACCCATATCCTTGCACTGAATGCAGCGGTGGAAGCGGCACGCGCCGGCGAACAGGGGCGCGGTTTTGCCGTTGTCGCCGCAGAACCGGCCGATGCGGTGCGCATGTTCAAGGCGGATGCACTGGAAGCGAACATGCAAGCTGCTTTGCACGGCAAGGCGCTCAGGTTGCCATGCCGGCATTGACGATGTGAATACAGAGCCGGACACAGCATGGAACAGCGTTTTTACGCCCCCTTCAGGAAGCGCTTCCAGATTTCCTTCCCCGTCTTGTCATAGCGGCGCATTACGTCGGCAAATGCACGGCGTTCCCCGACTGTGGCCAGGGGCTCGGGCAGCATGGGGTCGAACACAAGCTGGCGGATCGCCTGGTCGCCGAGCAGGAAGCTTTCGCGGGCGGCTGCTTCCATCCCCATCTGGTCGAAGTGCGCCAGCGACTTTTCGAGCTTCTGCCTGCCTTCTCGGTAACCGCGCTCCAGCGCCCGGATATTCCACAAGCGCCGCGCGCACGACTCGCGCGCAAGAAAGACCGGTGCTTCCGCGGGCAGGCCGAGCGCTTGCAGCCTGTCGCGCGTAGCAGCCACGCCGCCGGCAAAGTTGTCAGGCCGGATGAACAAATCGCGCTCCAGTTCGCACAAGCCCACCAGCGCGAGAGCCCTGCTCCTGGCACGCATGGCAGCGCGGCCCGTTTTCCCCAATCCGCTGGTCAGCACCGCGACCCAGCCGCCATCCCAAGGGCGCAGGCGCCGCTCCGCGAGCTCATCGAACGTGCCGCGCCTGACTAGTGAGTCCGGAATTTGCGCGACCCACATCTTTTTCAAAGACTGTTTTTTCAGGAGCTAAACATGACCGCAATCACTGTAACGACCCCCACCGGACGCTTGAACATCAATCAGCGCCGTACTCTCGCTACGACACTGACTGACGCGGTGCTGGTACCGGAAGTCGGCCAATTCGCGCCGGCGGCGCGCGTCGGTTTTCAGGTCCATTTCATAGAATGTGCGGCCGACATGATGGCCATCGGAGGCACTTTGCTCTCGGAGATCGAACAGGACGTGATGGTCATCGATGTGGCGGTCATGGACGCCGACTGGCGACGCGAGATCCGCGCCGAAGTCATCGAGCGCATTCTCGCCGCCATGGCCGAAGCCTGCGGCATGACTGCTCCATCGCCGGCCTGGTGGGTGAACTTCCGTGTCATCGAGGACGGCAGTTGGGGTTCGCGCGGAAAGGTGCTGTCGATCTTTGACCTGCTCGACAGCGGCGTGTTCACCGCGGAGCGGATTGCAGCCATTCGCGCCGCACTCGCCTCATAGATGCGCATGACGCGCCTGCTGCGGCGCGAAAGCGGTCCGGCACCAGCCTTGGAACCGGCCACCGCAACTTGACACTAATAATCATGTATTCGTCGAACGGTCCGGAACATGCTGACACAGTGAGAAGGCCGCATGCGTTCCGATGACGATCGGTTATGCGGCTGCGAGCAGAACCACTGCATAGCTCACAGGTGAAAGTCCTGAAGCCGCACCAGCGTCTCTTCCCACTTCGTAAAAGTGGATTCCGCCCGAGCATCGAAAGGAGTTTGGGCTTTTTTTTGCATGTTTCAGTGGCTCGTGACCGCCTGGACCGAGAAGTCGCGATCAGTCATTTCGGTAATTCGTGATCACCAGCTTCAACGCCGCAATCAGCAAGCGCTGTTGCTTTGACGGCTTTTGGATGCAAAACGGTCGGTGGTGCTATTTTTTGATAGACAACTATCGGCCATAAGCCGACCTTCAAGTGAGTACGTTAGTGCTTCAAAGCAGACATTCGCCGATGTGGTACCCCATCGGTCGGTCAATGGGGGAGTCGACACCACGTCCTCCCTTGTTCAGCACGTGGACATAAATCATTGTTGTTGACACATTCGCGTGTCCCAGAAGCTCCTGCACCGTCCGGATGTCATATCCTGCTTCCAGCAGGTGTGTGGCGAAACTGTGGCGCAGTGTATGCGTGGAAGCGGGTTTCGTCAGCTTGGCTGCGATGACCGCCTGCTTGATGGCACGCTGAATGGTTTGTTCATACCCATGATGCCGACGGACGATGCCGCTGCGCGGATCCGTCGATTCGTGATCGGATGGAAAGACCTGGAACCAGCCCCACTGGGTTCCTGCTGCGGGGTACTTACGCTCCAGTGCGCCAGGCAGCATGACGCCATTCCGTTTATTCAGGCGATCCTCTTCATAAAGCAATTTGGCTTGCGTGATTTGTTCACGAAGTGGAGCAACTAACGCCATTGGCAACATCGTGATGCGATCCTTGCCCCCTTTCCCTGGCGGACCACAATCTCACGTCGCTGGAAATCGAGGTCCTTCACGCGCAACTGTGTACACTCCATCAGACGCATTCCCGTGCCGTATAACAGCCGCACAATCAAGCCATAGACGCCCGACATTTGGGCAAAGATCATTTCCACTTCCTGCCGGGTCAGGACCGTCGGCCGTCTGGCCGGCTTCTTGGGGCGGCTGATGCCGTCAATCCACGGCAACTCGATCTTCAACAACTTCTTGTAGAGAAAGAGCAAAGCGCATAGCGCCTGGGTATAAGTAGCACCGGCGACCTTGCGCTCATTGACCAGGTATGACATGAAGGCCTGGATTTCTGATGCCCCCATATCCATGGGATGGCGCAGGCCATGAAAGCGGATATACCATCTGGCCCAGTAGACGTAAGCACGTTCAGTGCGGATACTATAATGGTTGTCACGAATGCAACGGCACAGTTGATCGAGCAGTTTGGGCGGCTGCGGTGGAGCAAGATTGGATGTGACGTCTTTCACGATTATTTATCACTGTTTATTTATACAGTATCGTGCCAAACGCAGGACTGGCGTGGCTTGCGAGGGATCAAACCAAAATGCTTATCAGCCTGTGCCCGTGCTTATCAACTCACCCTGTCCGTATAAGTACCAGTTAGGCTCCTTATGTTCTATCGATTTCTGATTATCATTTCATTTCTGCTTACCCTTACTGGTGGCAAAGCGATGGCAATGGGCGTCACAGGAGCTTGGGAGTACCACGGACCAGCAGAGTCGGGTAAATGGCTTAAAACAGAGCAGCGTGGCAACAAAGTTCGCTTTCAACTTGAGTTGCAGCGAGGTGCTCCGTCATACAACTCAGGATGGATCGAGGGCGAGTTTGAATTAAGCGACAAAGCTGGAACATTTCAAAATAGACGCGACGGCAGATTATGTGAGATTGCCTTTCAGTTCTTCTCTGATCGTGTTGAGATAAGCCAGACGGGTAGCGACTCTGACTGTGGATTTGGATATAACGTGTGGGCTGATGGGGTATTGATGAGTAAGAGCCGAAGCATCCCGAAGTTTTCGAAGAACGATCCACGCACAGGAGGCGAATGATGACAAGGAAGCCTAACTTGTTGATGAACGCCGACAGCTTCGCTGCCGGTTATCGTGGTCGTTAGCCTTCTTCTTTCTACCGAACGGGCACCATGCATTGCATGCAAATTGCGTGTTTGGAGTAAGTAATTAACAGCATTTGAGGAGTATCTCGTGGGAATCCAGCCAACCAGCGCCTATACAACCCTTTCGTTACTGACCAATTCTCCGCAGCTACGACAAACTTCCACAAGCGCTACGGCGACTTCTGCCGCTTCGGCGGCAAGTTTTACCGACAAGGCCACCATTTCGCAGGCCGCGCGAGACCGCGCAGCGGAAGAAACGGAGGGTGCTGGCGCCTATGATTTCACCAATGTTCGCCCGAGCGATGTGCTAGGCATCGTCAATAGCTTGCTTAAAAGCGGCAAGATACCGCTGGACGAATCCAGCTCCTTACTATCCTTTGTGCCCCTTACTGAATTGAATGCTGCCATGGGCAAACCTGGCATCGCAAACGAGCCAATTAATTTATTTTCAGGATTGAAAGCGTCGATTGTCTTTAACCAATCCATAGATAATGACGAAGCCGTTATCTACGATCAGAAAGCACTTTCTGCACTTGAGCGCCTTCAAGGCACGCGTTGAGTAGCAGCGGGCTAACTCGGCGCTCAACCGGACCTGCGCGAAAAGCCGCGCAGGCCAGACAGCTCTACGTTAGCCCCTGCGAGGGACTGCTTGACAAGCGACAGGCCAGCGAACCGCCCAACTCGGAGTAGATTATTTGTATGGGAATCTTGACATTCAGCCTCAACGTCACCCTGGACGGCTGCATCGACCACCAGGAGGGAATTGCCAACGACGAGACGCACGCCTTCTTCACCCACCTCATGGACGAGGGCGGGGCGATGCTGTGGGGCCGCGTCACCTACGAGATGATGGAGAGTTACTGGCCGGCGGTCGCCTGCGGTGATGTGGGGGCGCCGCCGGCGGTGCGAGACTGGGCGGTTAAGCTGGAGACGAAACCAAAGTACGTCGCGTCGTCGACGCGAACGGACTTCCCATGGACCAACAGCCACCACATCGCTGGCGACCTGCGCTCGGGCGTGCAAAAGCTCAAGGACGCGACCCCAGCCGGCGTACTCCTCGGTAGCGGCCAGCTCGCGACCGAGCTGGACCGGCTGGATCTGATTGACGAGTACAAGTTTCTTATTCACCCCAGGATCGCTGGCCACGGTCCGACCCTGTACCAGAGCGGGCTGGCCAGCACTCGACGGCTTGAGCTGGTTTCGGCGAAGCCGCTCAGTAATGGCGCGGTCGCCATGCACTACCGACGCGTGCGCGGCTAACAATCAATTGCACGCGACCAGCTGCGCTGGCGCGTGAATACGCGCGTTAGCGTCCGCTTTGGAGAAACGCGACCGACGGCTGTGGGTCGATTCCCGCCAGCCAACAAAAGATCTGCGACGACTGCTTTCCTGCACTTTTCTATCGATGAGCACGATGCCCGAACAGAGTGACCACGACGCCGAACATACTGACTTCTCCATCCGATCTTGGGCTGCTCGCTACACACGGAGTCGTCGATCTCGATGACGGCTTCGATATTCCCGTGTTCCGACTCGCATATGACGCCGCCTCCATCGGCAAGTCCCAGTTGTGCGGCATCGGCCGGATGCATAGCATGGCGCCGCGCGGATCGACCTTGCGCCACGCGGGATTGCGATAAATCTGGTTGGCGTTGTAGGTGCGCCGCTCGCCGGCTACCAGGATGAAAGGGTATGCATTGCCGGGCATGACTTCGCTTTCCAGCGCGCGCCATGTTAAATCGCCGGTCTTTTCCTGGCCGAGCGAGTTGTAGGAATAGCGGCTTTTCATCGCCGCGCGGATCTGGGCGAGATAGCCGCCGCCGCCCGCCGTGGCAAACGCTTCGCCGCCGTGACGGTTGCGGATCTGCACCAGACGTTGCGCGATATCGCCGAGCGCCTCGTCCCAGCTCACCCTGACAAAGCTGCCGTCGGGTTGGCGGGGCAACGGGTAGCGCAGACGGTCGTCGTGGTTCTGGTAATGATCGAGCCGCGCCGCCTTCTGGCAAAGATAACCCTTGGACAGCGGGTGCTCTGCGTCGCCGCGAATGCGGGTTAACCTGCGATCTTCAATTTCCACTTCGAGCCCGCAGTCGCGGGAGCAGAGGATGCACGCGGTTTTTTCGGTTCTTATGGGATTCCTTCTCGGTATGGGAAAGATTGATTGCCGATTCGATGCGGCAGCATGGCGCCGGTGCGCAGCAGGCGGAGCAAGTGGCCACGCTCATCATCGCCGCCGTCGAAGGCAGCATCGCCATGTGCCGGGCCGAGCGGAGCGCCCGGCCGCTCGACCACATTGGCAGCCAGCTCGAAGCGCTGGTCAGTGCGGCGATCAACGATCGATTCGCGCATCGATAGACCTGAAGCGGATCTTCACATCGTTTGACAGCCGGCATGGGCCTGCCTTGTGCCGGCCAAAAACATTCAGCGATGCGGATGGTCCGGATTGCGGCCAATGCATCCTGCCCGCTTGCGATACTCATCCGGAGTCTCACCCGTCAGCCGGCGAAACATGGCAATGAAAGCCGACGCGCCGGCATAACCCAGGTCCAGCGCAATGTTTTCAACCGAATGGCCCGCCTCCAGAAGCGGCATTGCTCTTACAACGCGCAAGCGCTGCCGCCACTCCGCGAACGTCATCCCCAGGTCGCGCTGGCAGCGCCGCAACAAGGTCCGCTCGGTCGTATTCGCCGCATGAGCGAGTTCCGGCAACGAACGATTGTCTCCAGGGTTGGATTCCAGTTCGCGCAACACCTTTCCCAGCACCGGATCCTCCGACGTCGGCAGATAGCTACCTGCGCATTCGGCATTGGCGAGCTGGTCGACCAGGACACGCAGCAGACGCTCCTCGCTATCCGTTCGAGGCAGTCCCGGAGGATATTGCCGAAGGTGTTCGAGGATCGCGCGCACCAAGGGACTGACGGTCAGTGCGCACGTCGTGGCCGGCAGGCCGCTGCATAGCTCTTGCGCGATATAGAGTGAGCTGTGGCAAGCCTCGTACCGGTTCTGGCCCGTGTGTTCCACGTTGGGCGGCAGCCAGATGCCGTATTGCGGAGGTGCAAGGTAATGGCAATCTGCCAATTTCACCTCCATGACACCGCTGAAGGAATACACAAACTCTCCCCAGGCATGACGATGTCGGGGGTAAGTTGTCTCTGCGGGCACCTGTGCGGCTCGAAAGTAGATCGCTGCAGGCAGTGCCTCAGTGAACGGTGGCATTCGCAGATGTTTTGCTCGTGTCGCCATTTATCGCTCCTCTGGCAATGGTTCGGCTGCTCGTCCTCATTGGCGGACTAGCGATAGTCGCTGTCGGTTTTTCACTATATCAAGAGAAGAAGCCATATGCATAATGCTTCGTCAGATAACTTGATGAAGGATGGGTTGTGGATACGCGCAAAGCACTGGATGGGCGGGCAGTTGGACTAATGCTGGTCCTTTGCCTGATATGGAGCCTGCAACAGATTGCGCTCAAGGCTACTGTGTCAGACATCGCTCCCCTCCTGCAGATTGCGCTGCGATCGAGCATTGCCGCCGTCCTGGTCGGCATCCTCATGCTGGTTCGACGGGAAAAGATATCGCTGGCAAATGGCACATGGCGGCCGGGACTCGTCGTCGGTTTTCTCTTCGCGTTCGAATACCTGCTCCTTGGCGAGGGGCTGCGTCACACGAGCGCTGCCCATGCTGTCGTCTTTCTCTATACCGCCCCGATCTTTGCCTCGCTCGGTTTGCACCTGAGGCTGCCGGCTGAACGGCTTGAGCCGCTCCAGTGGCTTGGTATCGCACTGGCCTTCATTGGCATCGCAGTGACGTTTTTCGGACGCGAAGCACAGGCGAGCGGCGAAGGCGCGACGAACGTGCTGTTCGGCGACTTTTTGTCGATTGCAGCCGGGGCCGCTTGGGGCGCTACAACGGTAGTCGTTCGTTGCTCCAGCCTGTCGAGCGCGCCTGCAACCCAGACGCTGCTGTACCAATTGGCGGGTGCCTTCGTGCTTCTTCTCGCAGCCGCAGCCGCTCTCGGGCAGCTGTCATTCAATCCGACTCCGCTGGCTTTGGGCAGCCTGGTGTTTCAATCGGTGATTGTGTCCTTTGCAAGCTTTCTGGTTTGGTTCGGACTGCTGCGTCGCTACCTTGCGTCGCGCTTAGGCGTTTTCTCTTTCATGACGCCGCTCTTCGGCATTGTCCTCGGGGCTTGGCTGTTGAATGAGCAAATCGAGCCGAGCTTCTTGACTGGCGCGGCACTCGTACTCGCCGGCATCGTGCTTGTGAGCGGATACGGATGGCTGAAGCAAGGGATTCGTACGATGACGAGAAAGCGAGAAACCGCCTGATTTTCCTGTTTCCGTTTCTTGGGCGCCAGGTGTTCCGCTCTGTTATGGCGCTGCGCCGGCCTCTGGCAGGCGACGCTTGGCAATCTTCTCCAGCATGGCGATACCCTGAGCGAAGCTTTCCACCAGATTGACTTTCCCGCCACGCTTGCCGTTCCTGGAAAGCCAGGATTGCGTCAATGTCCAATCCCCGAGCAAATCCTGGTCGAGCACAGCCGTGTAGATCCGCGCATCCGTGGTGAAGTGAACCCGCGTCGGTTTTTGCAAGGGAAGGGTACGGGAATCTGCGGGGTCGATCATGAGCGTGGCGTGTGGTGGAAGAGGTGGTGGCACGAATTATAGCGACAGGATGCCGCAGATACACTTCGCAATCCAAGAACCTGAAAGCCGTTCAGCGGGTGTCCCGCCGATATCGCCGGGCGTTTCCTATCGAACGCAGCCACGCATCATCTTCAACGCGGCGCTGAAGGCGCCTCCCGCTTGCGGCCTCGAAGCAAACGGGCGCCGACATCAAAGCCGCGGCAAACCCCGGTGGCAATCACGCCGGTAACGGCAAGCATCGCCGCAGTGTGAACGCCCACGGCCGCCAGCGCCAGCGTCAGCGAGCCCG
>CBIHRJ010000097.1:0-13399 GCA_966212445.1 uncultured Noviherbaspirillum sp.
GGGCGCCGAGCGCGCGCACCGGGGTCCAGTCGTTGCCGAGACCGCCGGCGAACTTCGCCAGCAATGCGTTTTCCTTGATCGCTTCGTAGATGCCGTCCAGGTCATCGGACACGGTGGTCAGGTAGCAGGACGACAGTTGCGAGCGCTGGGTGCCGGAGTTGAACAGGGTCGGCGTCGAGCTCATGAAGTCGAACGAGGACAGCAGGTTGTAGAACTCGATGGCGCGTGCTTCGCGGTCGATCTCGTTCAGCGCCAGACCCATCGCGACGCGCATGTAGAAGGCTTGCGGCATTTCAATGCGGATGCCGTCGATATGCAGGAAGTAGCGGTCGTACAGAGTCTGCAGGCCGAGGTAGCCGAACTGCAAGTCGCGTTCCGGCTGCAGCGCGTCGGCCAGCCTGGCGAGGTCGAACTGGGCCAGTTTGGCATCCAGCAGGTCGACCTCGATGCCCTTCTTGATGAATTTCGGGAAGTAATCGATATAGTGTGCCGGCGCATCGGCTTGCGCGACTTCCTGACCGAAGACTTCCTTGCGAATGGTGTGCATCAGCAGGCGGGCAGTGACCTTGCTGTAGGCCGGGTCCTTTTCCATCAGCGCGCGGGCAGCCAGGATGGCGGACTTGTGCAACTCTTCGACGGGTACGCCGTCGTACAGGTTCTTGACGGTTTCGGCGAGAATGGCTTCGGCGTCGACGTGCTTTTCGAGACCGACACAGGCGGCGGTGATCAGCTTGCGCACTTCGGCGATATCGAGCGGACGGCGCTGGCCGTCTTCGGTCACATGCAGTTGCGGCACATCGGCCGGCTTTTCGGCGCGTTGTTGCGCGCGCTCTTCCATGCGCTTGGCGCGATACAGCACATAGGCGCGCGCCACGTCGTGTTCGCCGGAACGCATCAGCGCCAGTTCCACCTGGTCCTGCACATCTTCAATATGGAAGGTGCCGCCGGCCGGCTGGCGACGCACCAACGCATTGACCACGCTGTCGGTCAATTGCTCGACCAGTTCGCGCACGCGCGCGGAAGCCGCACCCTGGCCGCCATTGACGGCGAGGAATGCCTTGGTGACCGCAATCGAAATCTTTGACGGCTCGAAGCCGACGACCGCGCCGTTGCGGCGGATGATCTTGTAGTCGCCGAAGCTGACAGTCATGTTTGCGGAAGTGGAGGGAGTAGAGGCACGAGGCGGAACCAGGCCGAATTCTGTGGGGGATTTCAGGGAAACTTCTTGAGTTGAGTGCATCTCGCCTCCTGACGTATCTCGACGGCTTCGCAGCCGTTTATGGTTATTGATCAGAACGCCCCATGCGGGCGGCGTTCGCGGATTCGCGCAAATCGCCTGATGCGGCGCATGCCGGTACCTGCCTGCATACCGGGCGTCGCGCGCCGCGCGACTTGCATTCGAAAGGGAGAGCTGTTCACGGCTCGCCCACCATTACTGCGTTTTACGTTGAGGAACTAACTGAACAGCCCAAAAAGGGGAATCGCGACACCACTACATCTAGTGGTCCGTATCGCGATTGGGACTAATTCTAGTGCCGGGTCGACGAGGATGCAATATTTTTTTGATTGACCTGCAATAATTTTGGCCGTGAATTCCTGTTGACTTTTCCGGACGGTCAGAAAGGAAAACGCAATGCGAGGGCGGCGTCTTTTTGAATCAAGGACTTGCGATAACGAACCCAGTCGAAGAAGGGCCCGGGGTCGGTCTTGCGGCCGGGCGCAATATGTTCGTGGCCCGCAACAGCGGCAAGCGGATAGCGTGCGAGCAGCGCCCGCGTCAGGCCGGCCAGCGCGTCGTACTGCGCCGCGTCGAAAGCTTCGAAGTCGGTGCCTTCCAGTTCGATCCCGATCGAGAAGTCGTTGCAGCGCTCGCGACCACAGAAGGAAGATGCACCCGCATGCCAGGCGCGATCATTCGCGGACACGAACTGCATGACCGCGCCGTCGCGCCTGATCAGGAAATGTGCGGAGACCTTCAGCGCGCGCAGTTGGTCGAAATACGGATGGGCGTCGCAATCGAGCCGGTTGCCGAACAGGTCGGCGATGAAAGGTCCGCCGAACTGGCCGGGCGGCAGGCTGATGTTATGGATTACCAGCAGGTCGATCGCGGCACCGGGAGCGCGGGTGTCGAAGTTCGGCGACGGCACGCGCTGCACGCCGGCGGCCCAGCCGTCTTCCGTGATTTCAAAGCGCTTCATTGGTCAGGCTCGTGAATCGACAGGCGCTGCATCCGGTAGCGCAACTGGCGGAAACTGATGCCGAGCAGTTCGGCCGCCTGGGTACGGTTGAAGCGGGTTTTCGTTAACGCGCGGAGGATGATTTCACGCTCCACATCGTCGAGATAGGCGGGCAGCGAAGCCGGCAGTTCTTCGTCCGGCCCGACCGAATGCGACACATCCGGCACCTCGGATGCCGGCGGCGCGGAAACTGGACCGGATTCCTGAACCGGCTCCGTGTAAACCGATGGCTCGACTGTCATCGAAACTTCCGACGGCGCCACCGAAGCGCCCTTCAATGCCAGATCCGCAATCTCGATGACACCGTCGTTGGCGAACGCGAGCGCCCGCTCAAGAACGTTTTCGAGTTCGCGCACATTCCCGGGAAAACTGTAGCAGTTCAAGGCCTGCGCTGCCGCAGGCGACAGCTGCGCCACCGAGCCTGGCGGCGACAGCCGCTGCAGGATGACGCCGGCAAGCAGACCGATATCCTCGAGCCGTTCACGCAACGGCGGCAGGCGCAACTCGATGACGTTGAGCCGGTAATACAAGTCTTGCCGGAAACGGCCCTTCTCCACGCATTCGGACAGATTCTGGTGGGTCGCACTGATCAGACGCACGTCGACCGGCTCCTCGACAGTAGCGCCGACCTTGCGCACGCGCCGTTCCTGGATCGCGCGCAGCAGCTTTACCTGCATCGGCAGCGGCAGGTCGGCTACTTCATCCAGCATCAGGGTGCCGCCGTTGGCGGCCTGGAAGAAGCCGTCGCGGTCGTCGTTGGCGCCGGTGAACGCCCCTTTGCGGTAGCCGAAGAATTCGGCTTCCATCAAGGCTTCCGGAATCGCGCCGCAATTGACTGCGACGAAGGGCTTGTCGGCCCGCGCGCTGTGCGCATGGATATCGCGCGCCGCCAGTTCCTTGCCGCTGCCCGATTCTCCGGTGATGGCAACCGGCGCCATGCTGCGCGCCAGGCGCACGATCTGTGCACGCAAATCCTGCATGACCGCAGACTGCCCGGTCAAGCGCGAGGCCGGAGCAACCGCCCCTGCACCTTCCCGACCGCCGTCGCCTTTCTGCGTTTGCAGGGCCGAGCGCACCATCAGGCGCAACTGGTCGAGGCCCACCGGCTTGGTCAGGTAGTCGAAAGCACCCGCTTTCAGCGCCGCAACCGCATTGTCGGCGCTGCCGAACGCGGTAATCACGGCAACCGGCGTATTCCTGCAGGTCGCAGCCACCTCGCGCACCAGCTCTATGCCCTGGCCGTCGGGGAGGCGCATGTCCGTCAGCGCAAGCGCATAGTCATGCCGCGCCAGACATGCGCGCGCGGCAGCAAGCGATTCCGCGCAATCGACATCGAGTCCCATCTTGATGAGCGTGATTTCAAGCAGCTCGCGCAAATCGGCTTCGTCGTCGACAACCAGGATACGGGGTGCGGTCATGGCTGCAGTTCAGTCTTTCTTCAGTGAAGGATGGTCGAGCATGGGGAATGTGATGACAAAACGCCCGCTGGAAGCGCCGGCGGTATCGCCCGGCATGTCCGTGCGGTATTCATAGTCGAGCATTGCCCCGTTATTCAAACACAATTCGCGTGCCACGTAGAGCCCCAGCCCGGTGCCTTTGCTGGAAGTCGTGTAGAACGGTTCGAACAGATGCGCCCGGACTGCCGCGGTGATGGCCGGGCCGTCGTCCTGCACGTGCAACTCGAGCCGGCCCGGCTTCGGCGAGCGGGCCCGGATGCTGACGCTGCCGGTGCCACCGCTGGCATAGCGCATCGCGTTCGACAACAGGTTGGCAAGCACTTCGCGCAGGTGCAGCGGATCGAACCGGAGCTGATACTGCCCCATCGGCCCCACCGTGATCATATTCGGATCGACTGCATGGGTTTCCCTGAATTCGACGACGAACTCATCGAGGAAAGAGGCCAGCCGCAAGGGTTCGTCATGCGTTTGCGCCTTGCGCGACAGCTTGAGAATGTCCTCGATCATGCGGTTCAGCCGCACCACGTTGTCGCTGACGATATTCAGCAGACGCAACTGCACCGGCTGTGTGATGTCTTCCGACAGCAACGACGTGGCATGCGAGATCGCCGACAGCGGATTTCGGACTTCATGCGCAATGCTGGCGGTCAGGCGTCCCATCGAGGCAAGTTTCAGTTGCTGCGCCTGGTTCTCGATTTCGGTGACGTCCTGCAGGAAGATCACGGTACGGTCACCCTGTGCACCGGGAGTTTCCACCGTAGCGAAACGGAGCTTGAGGTGGGTGACGAGCTCGCTCCCGCCCCTGGGATCGCGGCGGGCGCCGTCGCCCGGCTTCACCATGACATAGATCGTTCCCGCGCCGTCCGATCGACCGTGCCATGCAAAAAATGCATCGGCGATCGGCTTGAGCGACGCATGTTCGACAAGCCTCAGTTGCGGAGACTCCGGGGCGACCGCAAGCCCCAGCATCCTGTCCGCAGCCGGGTTGATGGCAAACACTTCGCCCCCCGGGCCAACCACCAGGATGCCGTCATTCATGTCGGCGATCACGAGACGGTTGATTGCTTCCTGCAGTTGCAGCTCGCTGCCGCGCTGCGCTGCCAGGGCTTCCTGCTTGATCAGCTTCGCGGCGAGCCGGTTGATGACGTAAATCGCGAGGAAGAATGCCGCTCCGTACAACCCGGCCTGCGTCGGCGATGCATCGATCGAACCATGCAACAGTTCGTAGCCGCTTTGCGCGAGCAGGATCAGGGCAACGACAGAAACGAAGAACAGGGCGAGCAGCAGCGGAGCGAGAATTGCTGCTCCGGCCAGCGGAAACAGGTACAGGATCGCCAAACCGCTTTTGGCGCCGCCGGCCGCGAAATACAGCATGGAAATGGCGCCAATATCGACCATGAGCTGCGCCATCAGGTGCAACATGAAACGCCGTTGTGCGTAGACGGAAAGCAGCCCGAAACCGATCCCGAATAACACGTAGACGACGCATGTCCGCCAGTCGACCACGATTTCCGGCGGGCTGGATTGCTTCATCGCATTCAGGCCGATATAAGCAAGCAGCACGAACGCGATGACGATACGCGTAATGCAAAACGTCTGCAGCGTGCGCCAAAAGGTTTCGCGTGCCCGGCTGATATGCAAACGGGCGATGTGCATCATTGGCGTGGAAAGCATCGGCTCAGGGACTCGGCCATGGAGCGTCCATCATGCGCCCGTATGAAGGCGGTGGTGTTCGTCGTTGCAGTACACCGCCCCGGAAGCAACGACAAGCGCTTCGGATGCCGGAAGATGGACGCCGCAGTAAACGCACTGGCGCATCGGCTCCGGATCTCCGTTCGCGACTCCGGCATTTTGCGCACGATCCTCCGACAGGTTGCCCTTGCTGCGCGTCAGCCACATCACGATGACGACGCCGACCAACGCCCACAGCAGGAACTTCATGCAAGTCCCCGGTGCAACACCACTTCCAAGACGAAACGACTGCCCACGTAGGCCAGCAGTAAGGTAGCGAAACCGGTCAGGGTAAAGCGCAACGCGGTCTTGCCGCGCCAGCCACGCCACACGCGTCCCACCAGCAGCGCGCCAAACAACACCCAGGAAAGCAAGGTGAAGATTGTCTTGTGATCCCACTTGAACGCCGTGCCGAACAATTCCTCCGAAAACACGACGCCGGACAACACCGTCAGCGTAAGCAGCGCGAAGCCGAATCCGATCATACGGAACAGCAACCGCTCCATTGTCAGCAACGCCGGCAGGCGGTCGATCGCCATGCCGAACCATCCGCCCTGGCTGGCGCCGGGACCGGTATGCAGCCGGGATTCCTGCAATGCCATCAGCACGGCGTGGAACGCGGCGATCGTCAGCGAGCTGTACGCAAGGATGGCAATCGCGACATGCCAGGGGAACAGCGCCGATTTCCCGTCCAGCGGCACCACGCTTCCGGGGAACAGGATCGGCAGGACGACTGCAACCGCCGCGCTCGGCAAGACAAGCACGCGCAAGCCGTCCAGCGGAAGGTTCCGGTCCTCCAGCCAGTAAGCCGCGACCGAAATCCAGAGTGTTGCCGAGAGCATGATGCCGAAACCTACGCGGAGTGTCCCTGGCGCCAGCATGTCCGCCCATAGCGCGCCGCCATGCAACAGCCAGCCGATCGCTGTTCCGGAGGAGATCGCAAGGCGTTGCCCGGACGGCAAGACGGCACATGCGGCATAGAGCAATGCAGCCAGAACGAAGAAGTATGTGTACATCGCGCAGGACGGTTATGAGCAGACTCCGAGTTTACACCATGTCTGCGCGCAACCGGACGTGCCCGGCCGGCCTCAGTCGGCCGACCTGCCCGCCGCCAACTGGTACTTTTTCAGCTTGTCGTACAAGGTCTTCTTCGGCACACCCAGGCCTTCCGCGGTAGCAGCAACATTGCCGTCGTGGGCCGCGAGCGCTTCGGCAATCAGCATGCGCTCATAGGCATCCACCCGCTGCGGCAGGCTTTCGCTGGCGCCGGACTCGCCGCCGATCTTCACGGCGGTCTGTGCGATCACGCCCAGCACCAGCCGATCGGCAAAATTGCGCAGTTCGCGCACATTCCCCGGCCATTCGCGCGCCTGCCATTGCGCCATCTGCACTGCGCTCCATGACGGGATCGGACGCTGGTAGCGCAAGGCGGCACCCTGGACGAAATGTGCAAGCAGCAACGGGATGTCTTCGCGCCGGTCCGCCAGCCGCGGCAAATCGATGCTGACGACACCGATACGGTAATACAGATCCTCGCGGAACCGGCCCTCCGCACTCAATTGCAGCAAGTCCGCTTTGCTGGCGGCGATGATGCGGCAGTCAAGCGCAATCGGATCATTGCCGCCGAGACGCTCCAGCCGCCGTTCCTGTAACACACGCAGTAGCTTGACCTGCAATGCCAGCGGCATGGTTTCTATTTCGTCAAGGAATACCGTGCCGCCGTTCGCGTATTCCAGTTTTCCGATGCGCCGTTTTTGCGCACTGGTAAACGCACCAGCCTCATGTCCGAAGATTTCGCTTTCGAATACCGTCTCCGGCAGCGCGCCGCAGTTGATTGCAACAAACGGTCCCTTGCGTCCGCTGGCTGCATGCAAGTGCCGTGCGACCACTTCCTTGCCGGTGCCGGTCTGGCCGTTGATCAGGATATCGGCGCCCGTCGGGCCGACCGCGCGGATCAGCATACGCACGCGCTCGATCGCAGCCGACTGTCCGATCAACGCCGGCATATCCGGATGCGCGGTCCAGGCGGCCTTCAAGCGCTGGTTTTCCAGTACCAGCCGGCGCTTCTCCTGCGCGCGCCGGACAGTCTCCATCAGGCGCTCCGAGGCAAACGGCTTTTCGATGAAATCGTAGGCGCCGGCACGCATCGCTTCGACCGCCATGCTGACGTCGCCATGACCGGTCACAACAATCACCGGCAAATCGGGATCGAGCGCAGTCACCTGCGCCAGCAGTTCCAGCCCGGACTGTCCCGGCAGTCGCACGTCGGTCACGGCCACACCGCGAAAGCCAGGGTGCAACCATGCCTGCGCCTGTTCCGCGCTGGCGCAGGCATGCACGGTGAAGCCACCCAGTTCCAGCGTTTGCGCAGTTGCCATGCGCACCGCCTGCTCGTCCTCGATCAGGACCGCTTCATAGCTTGGTTCAGGCGCTGACAAGTTCTCCTCCGTTCAAGTTCGACATATTGGCGTGCAGGGGCAGGCGCACCACGAATTCGGCGCCGCCTTCAGGCCGGTTGTGTGCGGTCAACTGTCCGTTCATCGCCTGGACGATGGATGATGAAATCGCCAGACCAAGACCGAGCCCTTTCCCCGATGGCTTGGTGGTGAAAAACGGCTCGAACAGGTGCTGCGCCACCTGGTCCGGAATGCCGGGGCCGGAGTCGCGGATGCACACAACCGCGCAATCGCCTTCGCGCCGCAGCATCGCGCTCACCTCGCGCAGCGGCGTTTCCTCCACCGCGTCGAGCGCGTTGCGCAACAGATTGATCAGCACCTGTTCGGTGCGCACGGAATCGCCGACGACCTGCAGCGGATCACCGATGTCGATCCGCAACTGAACATCGTGACGGCGGAATTCGCTTTCGAGCAGCATCGCGGAGGCGTGAACCGCCTGCGCCAAATCGACCGGCGCCAGGGTTTCGTGACTCTTGCGCGCAAAACCCTTGAGCTGGCTAACGATTGCGCCCATTCGGGCGCTGGCGGCGCTGATATGCGCCAGGTTTTCCCCGGCACGTTCGCCCTGCCCGCGCTGCAGGAAGGTCACCGCGTTATCGGCAAAAGCACGAATTGCCGCCAGCGGCTGATTCAGCTCATGCGTAATGCCGGCCGCCATCTGTCCCAGCATCGCCAGCTTGCCCGCCTGCACCAGTTCGTTCTGCGTCGAGCGCAGCAAATGTTCGGTCTCTTTCAGTTTCGCGTACTTGACCTCCAGGTTCTGGTTGGCAAGCAACAACTCCAGCGTGCGTTGCTCGATCTTTTGCTCGAGGTCTTCGGCCGCACGCTGCAGAGCGCGGCGCGATGCCATGCGTTCTTCCAGGCGCCGCCGGCGCTGGTGCAGAGCCCAATAAGAAATGGCGGCGGTCGCCAATAGCAGCGCCGCGCCCAGCGCAAAAAAACTGGCGGTGCGTGCAATGCGGGTCGGCGACGGGAACATCATGAGCTGCCAGCCCAGGCGGCCAACAGTCTTGCTCACGTGATCGCCAAAACCGGCGCGCAGCTTTTTGGACAGCGCGTCGATCGGATAAATGGTCTGTCCGGCGTACTGCAATGTGCCCGCCAGGCGCTTCTGATCCGCATCGTTGAGCGAATGCATGCTGTGGTAACGCCAGCCCGGCCGGTTGCTGAGGAAAACCACGCCATTGTGGTCGGCGAGTGCAATCGGTTCTTCGCTGCTGCTCCAGGTGCGTTCGAATTCAGCAAGACTGATCTTGACCGCAATGACACCAACCGGGCTGGCTTCCTTGCGCGGCAGGCCGCCCGGGTAGACCGGCTGCGCAATGAAATAGCCAGGCTCGCCGGTGCTGCTGCCGATGCCGTAGAAGCGGCCGGCACTCCCGGCAAGCGCTTCACGGAAATAGGGGCGGAACGCAAAATTCTTGTGGACGAAGCTGGACGGTTCGTCCCAGTTGCTCGATGCCAGCGTATTGCCATCCCTGTCCATTAGATAGATTGCACTCACCTTGGCTTGCCGCTGAATCGACTGCAGGGTCAGGTTCAGGCGTTCCAGCAGGGCCTGGTCGCGCGGCTGCACGAGCGCCTGTGCGACGTCGGGATGAAAAGCCAGCGCAAACGGCAGTGTCTCGAACTTTTCCAGTACCGATTCCAGATCAAGCGCGATGATCTGCAACTGCCGGTCGCCGGCCGCATGAATATCGCTGCGCGCCTTGCCTGCGCCCAACAGGTAGACCGCGAA
Organism: uncultured Noviherbaspirillum sp.; assembly: GCA_966212445.1. Lineage (GTDB taxonomy): Bacteria > Pseudomonadota > Gammaproteobacteria > Burkholderiales > Burkholderiaceae_D > Noviherbaspirillum. The sequence continues at coordinate 9,620 of CBIHRJ010000097.1, forward strand.
CACGACGGCGGCTGCAACGGCTAGCGCAAGGCTGACAAGTCCGATCTGTTTTCTGTATTTCATGTGATCTTCAATACAGGCCCGCGTGCCGTCGTCGATGAAAAGGGTGTGCGAATCCGCAGCGTAACGCCTTGCATGGCGATCGAGGTCGTCGGATTGCGCTGCAGTTCTAATATTACCTCCTGCCAAAGTCGGCGGCGCCTTTCTTGCCTGGCCGCCACGGAAAGGTTCAGCGCACGAAGCGCCCGTCCCTACCTATCATGGTCAATTCCACGTATTCGCTGCCGGTATGGTCGTCCGGCCCATAGCTCACCATCAATCCGCCAAGATCAAGCCGGCGGATCGATTCCAGCGCCTGCAGGAATCCGTCGCGGGTGAGATTTCTGCCGGCGCGGCGCAAACCCTCGACCAGCACCTTGGCCGCGACAAAGCCCTCCATGGCGGCGTAGGACACCGTCGCGCCGGACCGGCGGGCGGCGGCATTGAATTCCTGGCCGAGCACGGACGACAGCAGATGCGGGGCCGGGGTCACCTGCGACACGATGACCCCGACGCCGGCCGGGCCGAGATTTTTCACGAAGGACGATGACGAATTGTTCGACAGCGTCATCACCAGCGAATGGTTGCCGCTCGCGCGCAAGCCCTTGATCAGTTCCACGGTGGTAGGGGCGGAACCGATGATGATCACTGCGCCGGGAGCGGCCCGCACCACGGCATCCACGGCCGTCTTGATGTTCGGCTTGACCCGATCGAAGCTCACCACCAGCGATGGCGCGATGCGACGCGCCTCCATCGCGTTCATGAAACCGACAAGCCCGTCACGTCCGAAGGAATCGTCGACATGCACAATGCCGATGCTGGTGATGCCGACGGTAGTGAAGTGTTCAACAGCTTTCGCCACTTCGGTCTGGTACTTGGCGCGTACATTGAACAACAGGGGGTTGACCGGGGCATGGAAGATCACCGCGCCGGTACTTGGCGCGACCAGCGGCACGCGGTTGGCGGCCAGAATCGGCAGGATCGCTTCGGTGTGCGGTGTGGCGCGGTTGAGGAACATCGCGAACACGTGCTCCTTCTTCACCAGCTTTTCCGCATTCGCGGCAGCAATGGCGGGATCAAACCTGTCGTCGAGGGTACGTACCTCGATCCGCCGGCCGTGGACGCCGCCGTGGCGGTTGACCATGTCAAGATAGGCCCGCGCGCCTTCGTTCAGTTCTTTCACGGCCCCCGCGACCTGGCCGGTCAGCGCGACCGTCTGCCCGATCAGGATGGTGTCGCCGGCCACCCCTTCTTCCGCAACCGCCATCCGGCAGATCAGTGCGAGCAGCACAACGACGATGCATGCAGCCAAGTTCTTTGCCATGATTTTTTCCTTGCGAAGTTTCTATTGAACTCGTATATGACAAGCGGGCATCCACTTCTCTGTCCGCCTCCTCCGACAACCCTGGGTACCATCAATGCAGTCTTTGTGCCACCGACGGGAAAAGGCCTAAGCCATTGATTCCATGGGTATACACCATCGGCGCTCGCATGGTTCGCCGACTGGCAGTGCGGAAACCCGGACGCACAACGGTCGGCATTGCGGATTTCCGCCGCAGCTGCCGTCCGGCGCGGCCAGACCATCGCATCGGGTAAAATGGAGCCTGTTTCCGAGGCGCTTTTCTGCGCGCCATCGCCCCTCCTCATTTCTAGATACATCGTCATCCATGCTCGACAACCTGACTCAACGGCTTGCCAAAGTCGTCAAAACGATGCGCGGCGAGGCGCGTCTGACCGAATCCAATACCGCCGAGATGCTGCGCGAAGTTCGTCTGGCGCTGCTGGAAGCCGACGTCGCGCTACCTGCCGTACGTGAATTCATCGCCCGCGTGAAGGAAAAAGCGCTGGGCGAGGAAGTGATCGGCTCACTCACTCCCGGCCAGGCTCTGGTCGGCGTGGTGCAGCGCGAACTGGCTTCGCTCATGGGTGCCGACCTCGGTCCGGAAGCCTCGCAACTGAATTTCGCCACCCAGCCGCCGGCGATCATCCTGATGGCCGGCCTGCAGGGCGCGGGTAAAACCACGACCGTCGGCAAACTCGCGAAATACCTGAAGGAAGAGAAAAAGAAGAAAGTGCTGACCGTCTCCGCCGACGTCTACCGCCCGGCGGCGATCGGCCAGTTGCAGACCGTCACCGGCCAGGTCGGCGCCGACTTCTTTCCCTCGACGGCCAGCGACAAACCGGTCGATATCGCCCGCGCGGCGCTCGACTACGCGAAAAAGCACTATCACGACGTGCTGATCGTCGACACCGCCGGCCGCCTCGGTATCGACGAAGCGATGATGAAGGAGATCGCTGAACTGCACGCGGCAGTCAAGCCGATCGAAACCCTGTTCGTGGTCGATGCCATGCTCGGCCAGGACGCAATCAATACCGCCAAGGCCTTCAACGATGCACTGCCGCTGACCGGCATCGTGCTGACCAAGCTCGACGGCGATGCGCGTGGCGGCGCCGCCCTGTCGGTGCGCCACATCACCGGCAAGCCGGTCAAGTTCGCCGGTGTTGCCGAAAAGCTCGATGGCCTCGAAGCCTTCGACCCGCAACGCATGGCCAACCGCATACTCGGCATGGGCGACATCCTGGCGCTGGTCGAAGAAGCGAAGAAAGGCGTCGACGTCGCCGCTGCCAAGGACCTGGCGGAGAAGATCAAGGGCGGCGGCAAGTTCGACCTTAACGACTTCAAGGCGCAACTGAGCCAGATGAAGAAAATGGGCGGACTTTCCGGCCTGATGGACAAGCTACCCGCGCAGTTCCAGCAGGCCGCCGGCAATGCCGACATGGGCCAGGCGGAAAAGCAGGTACGCCGCATGGAAGGCATCATCAACGCGATGACGCCGCAAGAACGCGCCAAGCCGGATCTGATCAAGGCTTCGCGCAAGCGTCGTATCGCCACCGGCGCCGGCGTCCAGGTGCAGGAAGTCAATCGCATGCTGTCGCAATTCGAGCAGATGCAATCGATGATGAAGAAGCTCAAGGGAGGCGGCATGATGAAGATGATGCGCAGTATGAAAGGTATGATGCCCGGCGGCATGCGCTGACTGCCTGCCAAACCGTGAAGTCGTTCCCCCCGCCGCCGCCTGCAAGAGCGTCGGCGGTTCCAACCCCGACAAAATCCTCCTCCTGACGAAATCCCGGAGTCGTGATCTTGATGGCCGCCAGTTGTTCGGCGCCCCCCTCATCGACACCTGCATGCACGGCGTACTCGACGCAGATGCCGTGCCGCCTGCACCCGCATGGACCATCCTGCAGACATGCTTGCCTTCGCTCCCCCCTTGATCGCACACCAAAACGGCAAGCAGGCCGTGACCACAGCCATCATGAGACATAGTGCCCGACGCCTGCAGGAACCTTGGTTCACGATGCCTGCGGCAGCGGAAAACACCTCCGACTGAATCCGCCACAGGCCGGAAGACCACGCCCAGCAACGTTCTCCGGCCCATGCGACGATTCATGCGGCGGTACGGAAAGCATCTTCTCGCACGCACTCCGCTGCCTGCCAAATCCATTTGGTCAAACACATGCGACACCAGTCCGGTGCAGCACGTAGCGTCGTCCCTGTGCGGACTCCGCATCCGCCCGCTTTTCCCCTATGAAGAACACGTGGCGGCCAGTCGACAAAACGGTGCCAAAACGATCAAAAAACACTTGCGTAGCCGTGAAAAGCGCACCACTATTAGCGTTGCGTTATTTGACGCATTTTCCCAACACATTTTGTGAAGGAGGCTTGAAGATGGCAACAGC
>CBIHRJ010000098.1:0-13289 GCA_966212445.1 uncultured Noviherbaspirillum sp.
TGTTTCCAGGGGTGTTGCTAGGCGGTTTTCGTGCCGCCCCCGGGGCCTTCATCGGGGGCCGGCCGGGAGCCCTGCACTACCAGACATGTCAAAAGACTTCTGACATCCTGCTTGGCACCCAGTTCCGTTCAGCGCCGGGGTAACGCCTTCAGTTCGCGCAACGACTCTTGCTGGATTTTTCGCAGCTCGCGCATCAGGGTCTCCATCCGGCCCTGCATTTCCAGCGCCGATCGTTGCATCACGACCGGCATCTTCTTGACCAGCGCCTGTCCGGCGGGCGTGCGGTACAGGGCAAGCATGCCGTCGATTTCTTCCTGTGTGAACGAATCGCGATAGATGCGGAGGTAGATCGGTTCGAGATTGTCCCAGCCGAGTTCCTTCTTCATCAGCGCCACCGTCTTGCTCCGCATGTCGTCGATGATCTGCTGCTGCTCGGGCGTGACGGTCTTGCCTTGCAAGGACTGTTGCATCGTGTTTCTCATCACTCCGTCCATCTGATTCATCATGCCTTCCACAAGCTTGCGCGCATCGGTGACTTCAAGAAGTTGCCGGATCGATTCATCCGAAGGAACGGCGTCCACGGCGAACGCGGGGGAGGCCAGCGAGACGAGCAGGAGAATGAGGTATTTCAGTTTTTGCATGACTGTTTTCCTTAGCGGATGTTGATGACTTCCCAGCATTGCGGCATCGCGGGCTTGTTCAATATTATCCATGTGCCGCCGCGTGCGCCATCCCATGGAAATGGGGCAGGCGGGAGATCACGGTGAACGGCATCAGTCGCGGTACTCGGGCCGGGCGAACAGCTCGGCACTCCATTCCACGAACGCGCGCACCTTGGAGGACAGATGGCGGTTCTGCGGATACAGGATGCACAGCGGCGGCATCTCGGCCGCGTAGTTTTCCAGCACCGGCACCAGTCTGCCGGCCGCAACGTCGCGGCGGAGAATGAACTCGGGTAACTGTGCGAGCCCCAGACCGGCGAGTGCCGCCTGGACGCAGGCATCGGAGTCATTGATCGCCAAGCGCCGCTGACCGAAGAATTCGACCTTCTGCCCGTTCTCCAGATACTCGAAGCCGTATACCTTGCCGGATCGCGGCGACGCATAATGGATCATGTGATGCCGCTCCAGGTCGGCCGGCGTGGTCGGCGTGCCGAAGGTCTTCAGATAGCCGGGCGTCGCGCAGGTCGCCATCCGGATCGAGCCGAGCCGGCGCGCGACCAGCGATTCGTCGATGCTGGTGCCGCCGCGGATCACGCAATCCACGCCTTCCTGCAAGAGGTCGACCTGGCGGTCGGTGCAGCCGACTTCGAGCTCGATTTCCGGATAGCGCTGCAGGAAGTCGCCGAGCGCCGGCACGATCACGCTCCGCCCGATTGAACCCGGCACGTCGACCCGCAGCCGTCCGCGCGGCGTGGTCGTCAGGCGCGTCACCGCCGCTTCGGTCTCCTCCAGCTCGGCAAGCAGCCGCGCTGCGCGCTCGTAGTAGGCGGCGCCGTCGGGCGTCACGCTCACATGCCGCGTGGTCCGGTGCAGCAGCTTGGCCCGCAAGTGCTTTTCCAGCGCATGGACCTGGGCCGACAGGGTGGTTTTCGGGATGTTCAGCGATGCAGCTGCCTTCGTGAAGCTGTTCAGTTCCACGACGCGCGTGAACGCCCGCATGGCGTCAAAACGGTCCATCGGCTTCTCCGATCGTCAAAACGAGTGCCATCGATTTACACCTCCAAAACGCGCTGATTGCGCCAATTGTGCGAAATGATCGCACAGTGATTGCATTATTTGCTTATTTATCTTCAAAAACAAGCCAAATACAATGACTTCACTGATCGGCGATAAGCACAAGCGCTGATCCAGGTGGCAGGCGACGGGGGAGTCGAATCTCCGTCGCCATGCCTGAAGTCCTTACCTCAACCCGAGCTTGTTTTTACTTTTTTGGAGAATGCAAATGAATGCCAAATATCTCATCGCTGCCGCTGCAGCACTCGCCGTTTCCGGTTCCGTCCTGGCCCAGGAATACGTCGTCCCCGACGCCGGTTTCGTCTCCACCAAGACCCGTGCCGAAGTCAATGCCGAACTCGCACAGGCGCGTTCCAGCGGCGCGCTCGACGTCACGGAATACGACTATCCGGTAGTCCGGCTCGCTTCCGTGCCGAAGACCCGTGCGCAAGTGAGTGCCGAACTGGCGCAGGCACGCGCCGACGGTTCGCTGGAAGTCGCGGAGTATGAATACCCGGTGCTGCAGGCAAGCGCCACCACGAAGACCCGTGAACAGGTGCGCGAGGAACTCGCGCAGCACCAGCGCGACAATCCGAACGGCGAAACCTTCCGCAGCTATATCGGCGGCTGAGATGCCGGTGATACCGATGAGTCCGGAGGAGACGAGGTCCGCTGTCAGAACTTTTGTCTCCTCGATCCCGGTCCTTCCTTCCATTTGCTGACCATTGCACGCACACCATGAAAATGTCCGGCCCCACGCGCGCATCGCCGCAGGACACCGCGTTCCGCCTCTCCTGGCGTGACGACGAGATCGCCGTCCGCGTGTTCGGCGCACGTCCCACCCGCAAGGCCGTGCCGCTGGTACTGTATTTTCATGGCGGCCTGTTCAACTGCGGCTCGATGGAAGACGCGCAGCACTTTGCGCAAGCGGTGAGCAAGGCAACCGTGTTTGCCTGCGTCGAATATCCGCTGGCCCCGAAGTTCCGTTTTCCCGAGACAGTGGAAGTCGCGTATGAAGCCCTGCAGTGGGCTTCCGCACATGCCGCCGCCTACGGCGCCGACCCGGCGCGCATCATCATCGCTGGCGACCAGGCGGGAGGCAATCTCGCCGCGGCCACCGCGCTGGTGGCGCGCGACCGCAGCGCAGGCAAGCTGCGGCCGCTCGCAGGACAGGTCCTGCTCTCGCCCTTGCTCGATCCGGAACAGACCAGCGATTCGATGCGCGCAGCCGCCGACTGCCCGTGCAGGAAGGGATGGGCGGAATACCTGCCGTTCATCAGCGACGCGGTGCATCCATATGCCGCGCCGCTTCATTCGCGCCGTCTCGGCCGCCTGCCGCCGGCGCTCATCATCACGGCCGAGGCCTGTCCGCTGCGCGACGAAGCCGAAGCCTATGCCGCCAAGCTGATTGCATCCTGTGTCCCGGTCCAGGTGCGCCGCATGGAAAAGGCCGAAGGCGGCCTGGTCAATCCGGCGCATGCGCGTTTCAACGCCGTGGTGGACGCTGTGTCGCGATTCGTTGCCGATACACGATGACCACGTGTATCACACCTAAAGAAAACATGATCAAGACCCTCAAGACATTGATCGTCATCACCGGCCTTGCGATTGCCGGCATGGCAATCGCGCAGGAAGCGCCCGACGTGCTGGTCAAACGCATCACGCAGGAAGTGATGGATGCCGCGAAGAGCGAGAAGGACATCCGGTCCGGAAACCGCAAGCGCATCCAGCAACAGGGATGGAAGGTGTACGACGTCAACGTGCTCGGCGCGTGACTGATCGAGACGTACAAGGGCAGCTTTTCCGCCGAGATCGGCCGAGGCGGGATCGACGGCTTGATCCGGACCTTGATGGAGAAGAACAGGAAGCTGGCGGGGAAGATGGAGCGGGCGGCGAAGGGGGCGTGAGGAGGCGCGAGCGCACTGATTGTTTATGGCGGAATGACAGGCGCCGTCGGTCGTTGGTTTGTGCAACTGACCTGCGCTGGTCTTGTGATCGAAACAGATGAACGGCCAACCGCTTGGATTGGCCGCTTTTCATTGGGTGCTACGGAGCGAATCGGCACTCTTGGCAGTGAATGCTTTTCTTGTATGCAAACTTCACCTACACTGCGCACTATCTGGATTGGTGCAAACGGTGTCCGTCTTTCTCGGGTTTTTATGTTTCCTGTTAAATCGGCAGATCTGAGCAAACGACAATTCCGATGCGGTGTGGGGGCCGGTCGGCGTACGTGCATAACGGCGCGCAGCTGCGCATAACGGACAGGTCAAGCCTGTTAAATACTCAGTTAAATGTATGAATGATCCGCTACCAACACCCGAGCAAAAGCGAGCGTTATGCGATCTCATGCATGAGGCGTTTGTTGAGTTGAGGTATTTGGAGGGTAAGCAGGCTCAAGATTTGGCGTACGCCTTCCACAATCTTCCAAAGACAATGTATGGATGGGGAACATGGTCGATCGTCGGAATGAGACAGTCGCTACAGCACTACCAAGACATGCATAAAAAGAACTTAGGAGTGAACTATGTCAACCTGTTCAATGCAATCTATCCATCGTCAATTTAACTTGTCGCTGGACGCTGTCACGCAAGCGTTCCGGTCAGCTCAGCGTTGGGCGTCAAAGCGGGGCGTGCATGCTTAATCAACTCCTTCAGTTACTTCTCTTCGTAGGTCTTCCGGTCATCTGCGTTGGCATCGTCAGCCTCTTTATGTGGGCTAATTTGCCAAAACCATGGCTGTTTGTCGTGGCCAGCGTTGTTGTTCTTTATCTGCTTTATTTCGTAGCGTTCTACTTCGCTGCCCCGGCTAATGTTGTAACCGCAGATATATTTGTTCCAATCAATCAGTTGCGCCCAAGCACTCAAGGCAGCACCAATGCTGGCCCCTCTGCGTACTCTCTCGTCAGAATATATCTCCGGCCAATTGTTCTTTTCTTGGTCGCTGCTCTTCCAACCTTGTGGTTAGTTGCAAAGGCTTTCCGCCGGCAATGATGTCACCTATTTACGCCCGACGTTTCCTTGCAGCGGACGCCCGCTGAAGTTCAACGTAAGTGCTCATGGGTCAGCTCGGCTACGTAGGTTACCTGCTCTTGGGAACGCTGCTTATATACCAGGGCTGCGTATCGATTTTCATTTGCCGAGCGCGAGAATACGAACGGTTACAAAGGGTGCTTCAGTTATTTGTTGTTTGGCTTATTCCTTTGATTGGTGCTATTGGATGTCATTTATTTCTCCAAAGCCAGCGTAAGAATGTGCCTCGTGAAGATTTTAGGTTTGTGCCCCAGAATCCGAATGATGCGGGGCCGATGGACTAGGAGTTGTATCGTGTCAAAAACCCCCGGCCGCCAAGGGGATTGACAACGAGCGTGAACATTCTTGAACTTCTGCTTCGAACGAGGTAACTCATGACAAAAGATGGTCGTCTATCGCCCCAAGGGATTGAAGCGCTCCGTATGCGGTTTCAAGAGCAATCGCGCAAAGCGCAAGCTTATTACGCAGTCATGCACAGAGTACGGAAAATTGCTGGGAACGATGACGCGGCCAGCGCATGGATGGATGAACCCTTGCCTGAGTTTGATGACAAGTCCGCTGCCCAGCTGGTTGGCGAAGGCCGTATCGATGAAGTGCTCGGTTACATTGATTCGATGCAGTCATAGAGACGTAGGGAGTTGATCATGGAGATGAAAAAGATCAATGCCGGGAAACTGCGTGCTATCGGGTATGACCCGCGTGAACGCATCCTGCGGGTCGAATTCGATGACGGAAGTGCGATTGATTATTCCGGAGTCGGGGCAGAGGTTTGGCGCAGATTATCAACCTCCGGTTCTGCCTGGAGCTACTACCGCGACAACATAGAGGAAGAATTTTCCGGGCGTCGAGGTAATGTTCGGCCTCAAGGAAAATCACAACAGCTTAACGACCTTTTCAAAGCGCCCGACGATGACGCCGACACTTAGCCCGGATACTTCACCAAACCGGCCCTCAACTCGATCGGAAGGCGCGTGTTTACACGGTTTGCGGCTGGTAGCAGTCGGGTCCAATTGGTCCCTTCGGCCTACGCGGGTGCTGGCGTGCGATTTGTGGCCAGTTGGCGTCTCCCCTTCGCGCCAATTGGTGAATTATTGGCTTGTCGCGGAAACGCCAACTGGCTCACAACTCGCGCGCCATCACTCCGCGTCCTGATGAAATATCCCGGCTCGGGCTACACTGAACAAGTCGCCGCGCGCCATCGCGGGATTTAGTTGGAGTCACGTACTTCTTATCATCCTTCGGAGAAAGAAAATGGTCAGCAAGAACACGATTTGTCTTTGGTTCAACGGCACCGCAGTCGAAGCCGCGCAGTTCTACGCCGAGACGTTTCCGGACAGCGCGGTGGGAACGATCTATCATGCGCCCGGCGACTATCCATCCGGCAAGCAGGGCGATGTCATGATGGTGGAGTTCACCGTGATCGGCATTCCTTGTATCGGCCTGAACGGTGGCCCGGCATTTACGCACAACGAGGCTTTCTCCTTTCAGGTTGCGACCGATGACCAGGCTGAAACCGATCGTTTGTGGAATGCAATTGTCGGAAACGGCGGTCAGGAAAGCGCGTGCGGCTGGTGCAAGGACAAGTGGGGCATATCGTGGCAGATCACACCGCGCGCCCTTATTGCCGCGATCGCCGATCCTGATCGCGCGGCCGCCAAGCGCGCTTTCGAGGCGATGATGGAGATGGGAAAGATCGACATCGCTGCGATCGAAGCGGCCCGGCGAGGTTGACGCTCCTTGATTGTTCTTGCCTGCCCGCCGGGGACTTGTTGAATCAGGGAGTCGGCCATGACAGTGGAACGTACCGAATTCACCGGTGCCGAAGGCCAGAAACTGGCGGCGCGTTTCGATGCACCCGACGGCGAGATCCGCGCGGTTGCGCTGTTTGCGCATTGCTTCACTTGCGGGAAGGATATCTTCGCCGCGACGCGGATTGCGCAGGCGCTGACCGGGCACGGCATCGCGGTGCTGCGCTTCGACTTCACCGGCCTGGGCGCGAGCGAAGGAGAGTTCGCCAACACCAATTTTTCGTCCAATGTCGCCGACCTCGTGGCGGCGGCCAACCATCTGCGTACCGCGTCCCGCGCGCCTGCAATCCTGATCGGCCACAGCCTCGGCGGCGCCGCAGTGCTGGCGGCTGCCGCCGACATTGCGGAAGTGAAGGCCGTGGTGACGATCGGCGCGCCGAGCGATCCGTCGCATGTGACCGGGCTGTTCCGCGAGCATTTGCAGCGCATCGACGACGAGGGCGAAGCCCGGGTCCAGCTCGCCGGCCGGCCGTTCACCATCAAGCGGCAGTTCCTGATCGACGCACAGGAACAGAAACTGAGCAGAAAGATCGCGCAACTGCGAAGGGCGCTGCTGGTGATGCATTCGCCGCGCGACACCACGGTCGATATTTCCAACGCGCTGCACATTTTCGCGGCGGCCAAGCATCCGAAGAGTTTCATCTCGCTCGACGATGCCGACCACCTGCTGACCCGCAGGAGCGACGCGGTGTATGTGGCGAACCTGATCGCGGCGTGGAGCGAGCGCTATATCGGGGCAGGGGAGGCGTGATGACAGAAAGGTGGCGAAAAGGGCCGTAAACCCGGCAACGCGCAGTATACTTCCGGCTTTTTACGGCTTTTGCCTTACCCGGAAAGAAGACAACATGAGTACCCTGCCCGCCTGCCCAAAGTGCAACTCCGAATACACCTATGAGGATGGCGGGCAATATATCTGCCCCGAGTGCGCACACGAGTGGTCCGCGCAAGCCGCCGCCGAATCGGCGGAAGACGGCAAAAAGGTCTACCGTGACTCCGCTGGCAACGTGCTGCAGGACGGCGACACCGTGACCGTGATCAAGGACCTGAAACTGAAAGGCTCCGGCGGCGTCGTCAAGATGGGCACCAAGGTCAAGAACATCCGCCTGGTCGACAGCGACCACGACATCGACTGCAAGATCGACGGCTTCGGTGCGATGAGTCTGAAGTCGGAGTTCGTCAAGAAGGTGTGATGCCGTTGCCCGCAGCCAGCGGGCAACTCTGTGCAATCCTCTGCAGCAAATCCTTTTTCAATCGCTGGAATACTGCGATGCGCAGGTCGATCGCCTTGAAGCCGAGCGTGCCGGCGCGTGCGTGAGCCCGGGCAGCATTTATATCCACCAGCCGAATCGTGTTTCCGGTGACGAGGACGGACCTGAAGCAAAGCCCGGCGTCGGCATCGCCATAAAATAAGGCAGAGGCGCGGACTGCCCGATTGCTTGTCAGCATGAGTGCCGGCGAACGGCTGCCGAGCTTTGTTGCTGACGGCCAGGGACAAGCGATGGTGGTTGATTCGGGGAGTATCGGGGGCGGATCCGGGGCGCAATATGGTTGCTGAACTGCGGGTTGCCGGACTGCGCGTCTGGCTGCGGCCGGCGCTGGCGGCAGTGTTGCTCGGGCTGACGCTATGGATACTGCGCCGCGAACTGCAGGCTATCCACTATCGGGACGCGCGGCAGGCTCTCGCCGCTTTGCCGGCCGGTCATGTGCTGCTGGCCTTGATGTTCGTCGTAGCCAACTACCTGGCCTTGACTTGCTACGACCAACTGGCGTTCGCTTACATCGGCAAGCGCATCGCACGCTGGCGTATTGCAGCGACCGCCTTTGTCGGCTATGCGGTGAGCAACAGCATCGGTTTCGCCTTGCTGTCGGGTACGGCCGTGCGCCACCGTTTCTATGCGCGCTGGAGCGTCGACACCGCGGACCTGTCTCGCATTGTCGTGTTCAATTCCACCACCTACTGGCTCGGCCTGCTGGTCCTGGCCGGCTGGAGTCTTGCCTTCCATCCCCACGCGTATCTGCAAGGCCGCATTGCACTGGGCGGCGCGCAGGGACTCGGTATCGCGTTCATGGCGATGGCCGTCGGCTATCTGTTGCTCGCGGCGGTGCGCACGCAGCCGTTTCGTGTGCGCGGCTTTGAAATGCGCATGCCCGGCTTGCCGCTGGCGGCAGGACAGGTGCTGGTGTCGATGGCGGACTGGGCGCTGGCCGCCGCGGTGCTGTACGCCCTGTTGCCCGAAGGCGGCCCGCCTTATGGCGTGCTGCTGGGCGCCTTCCTCACCGCCCAGGTGCTGGGGCTGATCAGCCACGTGCCGGGCGGGTTGGGTGTGTTCGAGGGGGTGATGGCGCTGCTGCTGGGGCCGTATCTCCCCACCGACCGGCTCATCGCGGCGCTGCTGCTGTACCGGCTGGTCTATTACGTATTGCCGCTGATGCTGGCGCTGTTGGCACTGCTGGGCGACGAGCTGCGCAACCGGCGCGCGCTGCTCGTACGGCTTGGCACCTCGCTCGGCGGTTATTCGGTGCAACTGGCCCCGAAGATTCTTGCCGTGTTCACCTTCATGGCAGGCTTGCTGCTGCTGGTCTCCGGCGCGACACCCGCCGAGCATGCGCGCTTGCACTGGATGGCCGCCGTGCTGCCGATCGGACTGTTCGAAGTCTCGCATTTTCTCGGCAGTATCGTTGGCGTCGGCCTGCTTGTGCTGGCGCAGGCGGTGTCGCGGCGTTTGCTGGCAGCCTACTACCTGGTGCTCGGCGCGCTGCTTGCCGGCATCGCTGCGTCGCTGCTCAAGGCTGCCGACTGGGAAGAAGCGCTGGTGCTGTCCCTGCTGTTGATGGTCTTCGTGCCCGCCCGCGATTTTTTCGATCGCCGCGCCGCGCTGTTCGACACTCGCTTCTCGCCGGGATGGATCCTTGCGATTACGGCGGCTCTCGGGGCCTCGATCTGGTTGGGGATTTTCGTTTTTCGGCATGTGGAATATTCCAACGAGCTGTGGTGGCAGGTCGCGCTCGACCGCGACGCGCCGCGCTTCCTGCGCGCCAGTCTGGGCGCGGCGGTGGCGCTGCTGGGTTTCGGCAGTTGGCGCCTGCTGCGGCCGGCGCCGCCTGTCGTCAAGCCGCCCTCGGATACGGACCTTGCCGATGCCCGCCGTATCATCGATATGCAGCCGGAGACGCTGCCGTTCCTGGTCTACCTCCGCGACAAGGCATTGCTGTTCAATGCCGAGCGCAGCGCCTTCGTGATGTACGGCGTGCGCGGCCGCACCTGGGTGGCGCTCGGCGATCCGGTCGGCCCGTCGGCGGTGTCGCTAGGGCTGATCAGGGCCTTTGTCGAAAGGGTGGATGACTACGGCGGAATACCGGTGTTCTACCAGGTGCATCCGGCGCTGCTGCATCATTACGCCGACCTTGGCATGACCTTCGCCAAGCTGGGCGAGGAAGCGCGTGTGTCCCTGGACGAGTTTTCGCTGGAAGGCCGCCGCTATCGGGAACTGCGCGCGGCCAGAAATCGTTTGTCGCGTGAGCAGGTGAGTTTCCGGATCATTGAACCCGCAGAAGTTGCACCGATGCTGCCGCAGCTCAAAGCCGTCTCCGACGAATGGCTGAAAAGCAAATCGGTCAGCGAGAAAGGGTTTTCGCTCGGCTTCTTCGACCCCGGCTATCTGTCACGGATGCCGGTTGCCGTGCTGGAACGGGACGGCCGCGTTCTTGCGTTTGCCAATCTGTTGTGCGCTCCCACCGGAGAGGAGTTGTCGGTCGACCTGATGCGCTTCGTCGCAGCGGCCCCGGCGGGCGCCATGGATGGATTGTTCACGCACCTGTTCCTGTGGGGCAAGGAACGCGGTTACCGCTGGTTCAACCTCGGCATGGCGCCGCTCGCCGGACTGCAGCCGTCGCCGGTTTCGCCGCTGTGGGTCCGCATTGGACGTAGCGTCTTCCGGTACGGCGAAGCCTTCTACAACTTTGAAGGTTTGCGCGCCTACAAGGACAAATTCCATCCGGTGTGGGAACCGCGCTACCTGGCCTACCCGGGCGGACTTTCGCTGCCGATCGTGCTGGCGGATATCGCTGCACTGGCGGCAGGCGGCTATGTGCGGATATTCCGATGACGGAACGAAACGGCGATGCGCTGTTCGGCTACCACTATTGCATTCACCTGATCGGCAGCTTGCTCGACGCCTTCACTTCGCGTATCGACAGGCTGGAATGGATCGCCGTCACTCCCGGCAATTTGCGCAGCACGTTGGTGACGAAGTCTCCGTACGCTTCCAGGTCGGGCGCCACCACCTGCAGCATGTAGTCCGACTCGCCGCTGACGTTGTGGCACGACAGGATCTGGGGAATCGACTGGATCGCCTTCTCGAACTGGTACGGCTGCTCGCCGGTATGGTTGGCAAAATTGATTTGCACGAACGCCGTCAAGCCAATCCCGAGCTTCTTCCTGTTGATCACCGCCTGGTAGCCCTCGATGGTGCCGTCTTCCTCCAGCCGTTTCAGGCGACGCCAGGTCGGCGTTTCGCTCAGGTTCAAGCGCTCCGCCAGACGGGCGTTGGACAGGCGCCCTTCGTCCTGCAGCAGCTTCAGGATGCGCAGATCGGTTTCGTCCAGGAGGGTGTTGGAAGAATTCATCTCGTATTGTGATTAAAAAAGGAAGAAAGCCCTAAAAAATTAGCAATTAAGGAATTATAAAGCAAGAAAAATTCAGCGCAGAAGGAAGATAATTCACCCGTGTACCACCCAATAATCAACCTGGAATCAACCGGGAATCAACGGAAAAGCGCACCATGGAAGCCTCGACCCTGCTCATGTATCTTGCCGCACTCGCCGGCGTCTACCTCCTGCCCGGCCCCGACATGGCGCTGGTGATCGCCACCGGCGCGACGCGCGGACGGCGCACCGCGCTGGTCATTGCGCTCGGGATTGCGCTCTCGCGCGCCATGCACGTGTTTCTTTCCGGCGTGGGCCTGGCGGCGCTGCTTGCCGCCCATCCGCGGATGCTGGACGTGGTGCGCTGGATCGGCGCGATCTATCTCTGCTTCATCGCCATCCAGTTGCTGCGCTCGGACATGCGGCCCGCTCCGGCCAGCCAGGCCGGTCAACCGGCCGGGTCCTTCCTGCTGCGCGGTTTCCTGACCAACCTGCTGAACCCGAAGGCGCTGCTGTTCTGCAGCCTGTTCCTGCCGCAGTTCGTCTCCGTTTCCCGTGGGCCGGTGCTGCTGCAATACCTGGTGCTAGGCGTCATTCTTGTGCTGGTCGGACTGGCGTTCGACATGGCATTCGCCCTGTCCGCCGCGCGCATTGGGAAGCGGGTGAAAACGCCGTCGCGATTCGGCAAGTTCGTGCTGCCGGCGGTGTTTGTTTTACTGGCGGGGAGGTTGGTGGCGAGTTGACGGCAGGGCGTGTCTGCCGTCGAGAGCTTTCAAAGCTAGTGGCGATCGAAAAAGTCCCACATCACATCATTCGCCGATATCGCCTGCGACGCCGGCTCGCCGCGCGTCTTTTCCGCGCCAGGCCATGAATGGCCGCCGGTCTCGGTGACGCACAACTGCACCTCGGCCTTGTCCTTGCACGGCGAATACACTTCGCAATAGGCGCCCGCCGTGTCCAGAATGCGCCGCGGCGTGGCAGCGCAGCCGTTCAGCCGCGCCCACTTGGATACCGTGTCGGGCACGGACGTGAAATTGGCGACCTTCGACTTGTCGGGTGTATCCGGACCGGCGCCGCCGTTGAACAGCACGTGCGAGTCGTCCCTGGCGTGGATATGCAGGACCGACACCGGATTTCTGGGACTGCAGTGGTAAGTATTATCAGTACCTGCCACCGGTGCGACTGCCTTGAACACATCGGACATATCGCAGGCAAGACGGTATGCCATCATGCCGCCGTTCGACATGCCGGTGGCGTAGATGCGATTGCGATCGATGTTCAACTGATGCGTGACATTGGCGACGACCTTCCGGATGAAGCCGACATCGTCGACATTCTCGTCGCGCGCTCCTCCGCAGCAGTTGCCGGCGTTCCAAGTCGCGAATTTTCCCGACTTCAGCTTGCTGTAGCCGTTAGGGAATACGGCCACGAAACCTTCGCTCTCCGATTTGGCGATCTGTCCGTAATAAGCGTCCTTTGCCTGGTAATCCATGTTGCCGCCGCCGCCGTGCAGTGCCACCAGCAGGGGTGTGGGCATGGCGGGTTTGTAGCTGGCCGGCACATGGACCCGGTACATGCGCGTCAGTCCATCGTGCTGGATCGTGAAACTGTAGTCGCCGGCCTTTGTGATGCTGGCGCCGGTGTCGGTTGCATGTCCGGATTCCCGTTGATTCCGTTCCATCAGGCGCTCCTTCAGACGCTGCCGGATGGGTCCATCCTGCGTTGCGCCTGCAGGAGGCAGGACGGCGATGCTGCAGCTGAACAGGGCGAGGGCCAGGGACGGGCAGGCGATTCGTTTCATGAATATTCTTTCGTGAAATCTGCGGGGATTGGGCGTCGTGGCGCCACGCGGAACTATAACTCCGGGCCGCATTCGTTTGGTTCCGGGTATCCGACTGTTACAACTGCTTCAAGAACGATAAATTTTGTGGTCGTTTCGCGATTTTGATTCGTATCTCACGTACGACTGCGCTTCTCGGACTCGGCGTCCCCGCCCGACCTGACCTCCCTTGCACGAACAATCAAACCACTCTATACACACCTCATTACACACAACTTCTCCCCCTGGAGTGAGTCGCAGGTATTTGGAGGGT
>CBIHRJ010000099.1:0-13151 GCA_966212445.1 uncultured Noviherbaspirillum sp.
TGCCCACATTCACGTGCGGCTTGGTCCGCTCAAACTTGCCTTTTGCCATTTTAGATTTCCTTCAAAAAGAACGATTTGTTAAGTTGTCTTGATTCACGATAGCCGGTTGCAAGATGCAACCGGCCAATCGCATTACTTCGCCTTGGCGCTGATGACGCCGTCGGCAACGTTTTTCGGTGCTTCCGCGTAATGCTTGAATTCCATCGTGTACGTCGCGCGGCCCTGGGTCAGCGAACGCAGCGTGGTGGAATAGCCGAACATTTCCGACAGCGGAACTTCGGCTCGAACGATCTTGCCGCCGCCCGGGATGTCGTCCATGCCCTGGATCATGCCGCGACGGGAAGACAAGTCGCCCATCACGTCACCCATCTTCTCCTCCGGCGTTTCGACTTCCACGGCCATCATCGGCTCGAGCAGGACCGGGTTGGCCTTGCGGCAACCATCCTTGAAAGCCATCGAAGCGGCCATGCGGAACGCATTTTCGTTCGAGTCCACGTCGTGGTAAGAGCCGAAGAACAGCGTGACCTTGACGTCGACCACCGGGTAACCGGCCATCACGCCGGACGGCAGCGTTTCCAGAATACCCTTCTCGACAGCCGGAATGTATTCACGCGGAACCACACCGCCCTTGATCGCGTCGACGAACTCGAAGCCCTTGCCCGGCTCCTGCGGCTCGATCTTCAACACCACGTGACCATACTGACCACGGCCACCCGATTGCTTGACGAACTTGCCTTCGATTTCTTCGCACGTCTTGCGGATGGTTTCGCGGTAGGCCACTTGCGGCTTGCCGACGGTTGCTTCGACATTGAATTCACGCTTCATGCGGTCGACGAGAATTTCCAGGTGCAATTCGCCCATGCCGGAAATGATGGTCTGGCCGGATTCTTCGTCGGTCTTGACGCGGAACGACGGGTCTTCCTGCGACAGGCGATTCAGCGCAATGCCCATCTTTTCCTGATCGGCCTTGGTCTTTGGCTCGACGGCCTGGGAAATCACCGGCTCCGGGAACACCATGCGCTCCAGCGTGATCACGGATTCCGGATCGCACAGGGTTTCGCCAGTGGTCGCTTCTTTCAGACCGACTGCAGCGGCGATGTCGCCGGCGCGGACTTCCTTGATTTCTTCACGCTGATTGGCGTGCATCTGCAGCAGACGGCCGATACGCTCCTTCTTGCCCTTCACCGGGTTGAACACGGTGTCGCCCGAATTCACCACGCCGGAATAGACGCGGAAGAAGATCAACTGGCCGACAAACGGGTCGGTCATGATCTTGAATGCGAGTGCGGAGAACTTTTCGCTGTCGTCGGCCTTGCGCTCGGCAGGTTGCTCGTCCTCGTCCATACCTTTGACCGGCGGAATGTCGGTCGGCGCCGGCAGGTACTCGATCACGGCGTCGAGCATGGCTTGCACACCCTTGTTCTTGAACGCGGTGCCGCACATCATCGGCACGATTTCGCCGGCGATGGTGCGCTGACGGATTGCGGTCTTGATCTCGGCTTCGGTCAAGTCGCCCTCTTCGAGGTACTTGTTCATCAGCTCTTCGTTCGCTTCGGCGGCGGCTTCGACCATCTTCTCGCGCCATTCATCGCAAGCCGCCTTCAGGTCAGCCGGAATGTCGCGGTAGTCGAACTTCATGCCCTGGGAAGCGTCATCCCAGTAGATCGCCTTCATCTTGACGAGGTCAACCACGCCTTCGAAGTTTTCTTCTGCGCCGATAGGCACTTGCATCGGGATCGGGTTGGCCTTCAGGCGAGCACGCATCTGCTCGTAGACTTTGAAGAAGTTCGCGCCAGTCCGGTCCATCTTGTTGACGAACGCCAGACGCGGCACGCCGTACTTGTTGGCCTGACGCCACACGGTTTCGGATTGCGGCTGCACGCCACCCACTGCGCAGTACACCATGCAGGCGCCGTCCAGCACGCGCATGGAGCGCTCCACCTCGATGGTGAAGTCCACGTGGCCCGGGGTGTCGATGATATTGATGCGGTGCTCAGGGAAGTTATTGGCCATGCCCTTCCAGAAGCAGGTAGTCGCCGCGGAGGTAATCGTGATGCCGCGCTCTTGCTCCTGCTCCATCCAGTCCATGGTCGCCGCGCCGTCATGCACTTCGCCGATCTTGTGGTTAACACCGGTGTAGTACAGGATGCGCTCGGTAGTGGTTGTTTTACCGGCATCGATGTGAGCGGAAATACCGATATTGCGGTAGCGCTCGATGGGGGTCTTGCGAGCCATATTCAATCCTAAGTCTTTTAATGGTAGAAAACCGAGCGCCGCTTTTTGTCAAAGATGCGCTCGGTTTCAACCGATTTACATTGCAGAGCCTTCAACGATGCGAAGGCCACTATTCAAACTACTATCAGAAACGGAAGTGGGAGAACGCCTTGTTGGCTTCTGCCATGCGGTGCACTTCGTCACGCTTCTTCATCGCACCGCCACGGCCTTCAGCGGCCTCCATCAACTCGCCGCCCAAACGCTGCGGCATGGACTTCTCGCTGCGCTTGTTGGCAGCTTCACGCAGCCAGCGCATGGACAACGCCATGCGGCGAACCGGGCGCACTTCAACCGGCACCTGGTAGTTGGCGCCGCCGACACGACGGGATTTCACTTCGACCATCGGCTTGCAGTTGTTGATAGCTGCGGTAAACACTTCCAGCGGGTCCTTGCCGGACTTGGTCTTGATGTGATCAAACGCACCGTAAATGATGTTCTCGGCGACCGATTTTTTACCGGACAGCATCAGGACGTTGACGAACTTCGCGACTTCAACATTGCCGAATTTCGGATCCGGCAGAATTTCCCGTTTCGGGACTTCACGACGACGTGGCATTTCGATTCCTCTCACTCTTCAGTTGAGCTGCGACACTGAATGTATTTGCCGCCCGCTCGCGGATACCCATCATGAGCATCCACTTACTCGACCCATTCGGGGCCGACTCACAATCCGCGCGGCGCGAAGCACCTGGCGGAAAACCTGATTACTTCTTGGCAGCCTTTGCACGCTTGGCGCCGTACTTCGAACGCGCCTGCTTACGGTCCTTGACACCCTGGGTATCCAGCGCGCCGCGCACCATGTGGTAACGCACACCCGGCAAGTCCTTCACACGACCGCCGCGCAGCAGAACCACGCTGTGCTCCTGCAGGTTGTGGCCTTCACCGCCGATGTACGAAATGACTTCGAAACCGTTGGTCAGGCGCACCTTGGCGACCTTACGAAGCGCCGAGTTCGGTTTCTTCGGCGTGGTGGTGTAAACGCGGGTGCAGACGCCGCGTTTCTGCGGGCTGTTTTCCAGCGCCGGCGATTTGCTCTTCACACTGGCCGAAACCCGTGGTTTGCGAATCAGTTGATTGATGGTTGGCATCGGTCTAAATCCAACAAAATGAAACGTTAATAAAAATACAGTCCCGAAAACGATTGTCCGGAACCAAGAGGGGAAACCATTGCGCGCGAGCGCGTCGATTCAAAGCAGATAGGGAAACGCGTTGCAGAAGGCGGGGAAACAGACCAAAGAACGCTTAAGCCCTGGAGAGCCTAAAATCGAGAACTCGCGAGTATATCCCTGTCGCTACGCGTCGTCAACATCACTTCTTGGACCAATTGCCTTCCGAACTGGGTTTCTCGCTTCTGCATCCCCTTGCATGACTATTGCAACAAAAGGTGAGCACTCACTTTTTCCTTATCAATTCTTTCTTGTTGAGTCATCCATGACGACCAAGGGTTTCCTGACATAAACTGTTGTGATCTGATCGAAAAATGCTTTCTCCGCTGCTTATTCCTGCCCCCGTCCGACTTCATGCGATCACTGCTGCGCCCAGCGAATCTGTTCGTTGTTGTCACCTACCTGATTCTGTCAGCGGTTCCGTTTGCACCACTACTTTTCGGGCGTACGGTCGAGCATCCGGAACGAGTCTTGGGCATGGAATTCGTTGCCTGGGTTGCGATTTGGGGAGTGTTGAAACGCCCTGCCCGATTTCACTGGGCACTTCTTCCAGCATTTCTGGCGCTGCCGATCGAACTTTATCTCAACGCGTATTTCGGCCAGGGCATTTCACCCCATCATCTCGGGATCATCGTTGAGAGCAGCCCGAAGGAGGCTCTCGAATTCCTTGGGGGCAAGGCGTGGCTGCTGGCGGCAACGGGCCTCGGCATGCTTGCATGGTGGTGGCTTGTGTGGTGTGCGGCCCGTCGGACATGCGCGCTGGATTGGATCGATCCATCCCGATGGGTGATGCTTGGCTTGCTCTCCTGTGGATTCGGACTGTGGTTGTACGGATACGAATATGGTGTCGGCCCGCATGCTGTCATTGTTTCGTCCGCGGCGGATGCCGACGAGGATGTACCTGAGGATTCCCCGGACATCGTACGCCCGCCGCCAGCGGCAAAGCTTCCAAAATTGCCGGCATGGGCGGAGATCCCTTTTGACGTCCAGGCGTTCGGAAAGACGTGGCCGTTCGGGCTTGCCGTGCTCGTGCACACCTCTTGGAAAGAACGCCGATATCTTTCGGAGCTGGCGCGTAAAAACCTGCAATTCAAGTTCGGTACGCAACAAAGCAGCCTGCCCAACACTCCGCAGGTCGTCGTAATGGTGATCGGCGAGTCGTCCCGCTACGATCGCTGGAGCATCAACGGCTACACGCGCGAAACCACTCCCTTGCTGGAAAAGGAAACCAATCTTGTCAGCCTGTCGAATGTAGTGACCGCCGTGTCGGCCACCCGCCTCTCGGTTCCGATTCTCGTTTCTCGCAAGCCGGCACGGCAGAGCCTTCAGGCCGGTTTCGCAGAAAAATCCTTTCTGAGTGCCTTCAGGGAAGCGGGTTTCAAAACATGGTGGCTATCGAACCAGATGTCCTTCGGTCAGTTCGACACGCCGGTATCGGTATTCGCACAAGAAGCGGATGTCACCCAATTCCTGAATCTGGGTGGTCTGTCCGATAAGTCGAGTTACGACAACATCCTGCTCGATCCGCTCAGGAGCGCAATCGCCGATCCGTCGTCGAAGAAATTGATCGTCCTGCATACGTTGGGCAGCCACTGGAACTATAGCCATCGTCATCCCAAGGACTATGACAAATGGAAGCCTTCGCTTTTCGGTATCGACAACCCCGCTTATACCGATCCCGCGATAAAACAGCAGATGAACAATAGCTATGACAATTCCATCCTGTACATGGACTGGTTCCTGTCGCAAGTGATTGCATCGCTGAAGGCTTCCGGGCAGATGACGGCATTGATGTATGTATCTGATCACGGGCAAACGCTGTACGACGGCACCTGCAACCTGGCCTTTCATGGCCACAACACGCAGTATGAGTTCCATGTTCCGGCGCTGGTGTGGTACTCGGACCTGTATCGCGCAGTTCATCCCGATAAGGTGAAATGGCTGCTGCGACACCGGCGGGTCAGGCTGGCGACCGAAAACATTTTTCATTCCCTGCTGGACATGGCCGATATCCGGTATGGATCGGAGCAGCTCGAATGGAGTTTCGTCAACCGAAAGTTCCGGCAGCACAAGCGCTATGTCGACAGCTACGGCTGGACCGACTACGACAATGCGACGTTCAAGGGTGATTGCCGGGAAGTGATCGATCGAGGGACGCCGCTGCCTCGGGACAATTGAACGGCAAAGGACGGTTGCACGTGCATGTCTAGTCGATCTGTGTCAGGCGGCTTTGCAGTCTGGCGAGCAGCAGATCGATTTGCAGCAGCTCAACCTTGCTGACTGCTTCTTCGGTTGCAACTTGCGCAGCATGGTAATGCAGTGCCGGCGTGGATCGGGTTTCCCAACGCTTCCTGGCGATACTCTCTTGAAGGCGGCAAAGCTCGGCTTGTTTCCCGGCCAGGGTCAAGCGATCTTGCAAGGCGCTTACCTGTGACAGGCTGTCATTCCACGTGCGCTCGGCCTCACGCACTGCTTGTTCCGCTCTGAGCCGTGCTTGTTCGGAGGCGGCGCGCGCCTGACTGATGCGGCTGTCGGTCCGGTAACCATCGTACAGGTTCCATTTGAAACGTAGACCGATCATTGCCGCATCCCGGCCGAAACCGGACCACAGTTCGTCAACGCGACTTTCCCCGCGGCCGACGCCACTGTAGCGGACGAACAGGTCCAGCGTGGGCAGGTACTCGGCGTTAATGCGGTCGAGTTGCGCCCGGGTGCTGTCGATTTCCGCGTGCGCCTTGGCGACCTCCGGTTCCCGCATCAGCCCCAGGCTCGCCAGGAGTGCGTCAATATCTACCTCCGCCGCGCTGTCATGCAAGGTGGAAGGCGCTGAACTTGCAGCAGTTCCCAGCGCATAGGCATAACGCCGCTGCAGATCCTGTGTTGTGCGCGACGTGTTGCGCAGGTCAATTTCACGCACCGCCACATCGAGCGCTTTCTCCTCCAGTTCGACCCGGGCGATGCGTCCGTAGTCAAATCGTTCAGAAGCGACGTTGGCTTCTTCGCGCGCCTGCTGAAGACGACGCTCCGCGCTGCGCTGCGAAATCTGGGCCTTGCGCAGTTCCCAGTATGCCTTCGCCACGTCGAGGATTACGGTCCTCCTTGTCACGGCAGACTGGGCCTGGCCTGCACGCCGCACCGACCGCGCCTCAGCCAGACGTGCCTCATGCGCACCGCCGGCATACAGGTTGTAGTTGAGTTCGACGCCGGCGCTGGCCTGGTACGGTGATCTCGCGGCCTTGACGGTCACGGGAATGTTCATGTTATTGAAAGTGGCGTTGATGTCAACGCCGGAAAACTCGTCGTAGGCATGCACGCGCTGCACTGTGGAGAACGCTTCCAGCGACGGCAGGAATGCTCCTCTGGCTTCGTCGATACGCGCTTCGGCACTCTGTAGATTGGCGTCCTCAATTTTCAGCTCGACACGATTCTCCAGCGCATACTGGATCGCTGCCTTGAAACTTGCCGGTAGCGATGCATCGGCGAAGGCGCTGTGCGATGCCAGGATCGCTCCAGCAGCAAGCAGTGCATTGAAGGTCTTCTTATTCATAGCGTAATGCAATGACAGGGCGCAGCATCGCCGCGCGGCGTGCCGGATAAAAGCCGGACAGCAGTCCGACCGCGATCGATACCGCCAGCGCAACGACGACCATCGTCCAGGACGGCGTGAGCGGAAATCCGGTGATCCATGCCAGTACAAAGCTGGCGGCGATGCCCAGCATCAAACCGAGAATGCCGCCAATCACGCTGATGATCACCGACTCCATCAGGAACTGGAACAGGATGTGCGCTCGGCTGGCACCGACCGCCTTGCGCAAGCCGATCTCGCGCGTGCGCTCCAGCACCGAAGTGCTGACGATGTTCATGATGCCCATACCGCCGACGAGCAGCGATATCGAGGCAGCGACGATGCCGATCAGCGACACTCCCTGCAGGATCCGGTTGGAGGTCGCAATGTATTGCGCCATTGTGTCGGATTTGTAGGTGTAGCGATGGTTGTGCAAGCGCTCCAGCACGCCGATGATCTGGGCGACCGCCGCATCGGCTTGCGCCAGTTCGGCGGCTTCGGCTTGCAGGACCTGGATTTCCTTGCGGCCCAGTTGCACCTGAAAGCTGGTATAGGGAATCAATATCCTGTTGTTGGCGTCCTGGCCGCCGGCCGAACCGATGCTGGCGAGGAAATCCCGGCTTTTCCTTTCCAGCAGGCCGATGATTGCGTATTTCTTGTCGTCGATACGGATTTCCTTGCCGATCAGATCCGATGCGTCGCCAAACAGGTCTTCCGCCACGGTGGGGCCGATAACGGCAACATCGCGGTGGCGCCGGATGTCATCCGGCCTGAAATTACGGCCGGCACTCAGGTCGTCATTATTGATTGCGGCATAGTCGGCGCCGACACCGGTGATGCGCGCATTGCTGAATCGGTTGCCGGCGCGCACCAGCATGCGTGTCCGGTAGTTGTTGACGATCGGACTGATGCGGCTGACCGCCGGACAACAGGCGCCATGCAATGCGTCGAGGTCGTCGGACTCGATTCCTGTGCCTTGGCGCACGGAACGGCGCGGATCTTTTTCGTCATTGCTCCGAAATACCCATACCGATTTCAAACCGAAGGTTTCCAGCTCATTGAAAATCAGGTAGTGGCCGCTCTTGCTGATCGTGCCGACTGCCATCACTGCCGAGATGCCAATTGTGATGCCGAGAATGCTGAGGATGGTACGCAACCGATTGTCCTTGAGCGCCCATACCGCCTGGCCGATGCCGTCGAGCCAGAACCGCAAGCGACTGCTGCGAATGTTCTTCATCGGCGCTCATCCTGCTCGATCACACCGTCGCGCAAGCGGATCACGCGTGTCGCAAAGGCGGCGATGTCTTCCTCATGAGTCACCATTACGATGGTGATGCCTTGCCGGTTCAGGTCGGCGAACAGTTTCATGATTTCATGCCCGGCCTGCGAGTCCAGGCTGCCGGTCGGTTCGTCTGCGATCAGGACATCGGGATCGTTGACCAATGCGCGCGCAATTGCCACGCGCTGCTGCTGGCCCCCGGAAAGCTGCGAAGGCGCGTGCTCGGCCCGGTCAGCCAAGCCGACGGCTGCCAGCATTTGATATGCACGATGCTTGCGCCGGTCCGGCGGAACGGCGGAATAAATCAGCGGCAATTCGACGTTCCGGACTGCGTTGATACGTGGAATCAGGTTAAACAGTTGGAATACGAACCCGAGCCGTCGATTGCGTATCTCCGCCAACCCGTCTTCCGACGCACCGTCGATCGCCACGTTTGCCAGGCTGTAACTGCCTTTATCCAGTATGTCCAGGCAACCGATGATGTTGAGCAGGGTCGACTTGCCGGACCCGGACGGCCCCATGATTGCAACGAATTCGCCGCGCTCGATGCTCAGGGAAATGCCTTTCAGAACCGGAATCGGAATTTCACCGAGCAGATACGACTTGTGCACGTCGCGCAAGGCAATCATTGTGCAGCCTGCTCCTCGACAAGCTTGACCTTGTCGCCTTCACGCAGTGTCTTTCCTTCGGGCAGGATGATCCGCTGACCGGCGCTCACGCCGCTTTTCACTTCGGTCGTTGCGAGATCCTCGATGCCTGTCGCGATCGGAACCAGGTGCACGCTGTCGTTGGTAACGACAGCTACCATCGACTTGCCCTGTCGTGAAATGACAGCGGCTGCCGGAATGATGAGCGCGTTTTCAGCGGAAGCAGTCGATATTTTCACGTCCGCCTGCTGACCGAGTACGAGGGGCGGCGCGTCGGCACCAAGACTGACGCGTACGCTCAGGGTATTCGCCGCGCCCTCCTTGTTCGTGGCTGGCGCCACCCAAGTGATTTTTTCGCGCCACTCGCGTCCGGGGAAGGCATCGCTGCTAGCGGTCACGGACTTTCCCACCGTCGCCGCTGCGCTATCTCCCGCGTCGAGCTTGACCTCGATTTCGCGCATGCCCGACGGCGCCAGCTTGAACAGCATGTCGCCTTGCTTCGTCCAGGCACCGGCACGCGCAAGGCGCGCGGTCACGATCCCGTCCGCCGGCGCCCGGATATGCAATCGCTCCAGATTCAGTTGCGCATGATGCAGTTCATATTGCGCGAGGCGGACGTCCTTTACTGCAGCTTGCCAATGCAGCCTGGCATCGTCCACGGTTTTGCGCGCCTCCCCCCCGGCGATGAATATCTGTTGCAACCGATCCCAGTCGTGCTTTGCTGCCGCCTGATTCTGTTCGGCCAATGCCAATGAGGCATGCGCCTTGCCGATCTGGACAAGATCATCGCGGTCGTCGAGATGCGCCAGCACCGCGCCTTTGGCAACCTGCGCACCCTCTGTGACATTCAACTCCAGGACCTGTGCGGAAACCGGGCTGTTGATAGCCAACTCGTCGCGACTGATGACGTTGCCGGTCGCCGATACGAATGCGCTGATCGGTCCGTGGCGAACGGCCACAATCTTGACGGGCAAGGCGTGCCCGCCAAACTGCTTTCGACCGGCAACGGCAGCAATCAACACAACGAGAGAAAAAATACCAAGGACCAGTATCCGCTTCATCGGCAATCCATCGTCTTGATGATAAATAGGAAAAATTGCGGCCGATTATGTCATTGTCTGCTTGGCAATAGCAAGTTGCACCGCCAAACCGGCGCACCAAAGAAAAACGGCACCGGGATTTCCTCCGGTGCCGTTTTCAATGTCAAGCCGCAATAAAGCTTAAGCTTCGCCGCCTTCCTGCATGCCGCCATTGGCCGCCGCAGTCTCTGCCGCTTCCGCTTCGGCCGCACGTGCCGATTCCTCGGCCTGCAGCAGCGCGGTGCGCTCTTCGGCTTCCCACGACTCTTTTTCCTTGCGAGCACGGTGGTATGCCAGACCCGTGCCTGCCGGGATCAGGCGGCCAACGATGACGTTTTCCTTCAGACCGCGCAGGCCATCCTTCTTGCCCATGATCGCGGCTTCCGTGAGGACGCGGGTAGTTTCCTGGAACGATGCCGCCGAGATGAAGGAGTCGGTCGACAACGATGCCTTGGTAATACCAAGCAGCACGTTGTCGTACGTGGCCGGACGCTTGTCCTCGGCAATCACGCGATCGTTTTCGTCCAGCAACTCGGAACGCTCGACCTGCTCGCCCGGGATGTAAGACGTATCGCCGGCGTCCACCACCTGCACGCGACGCAGCATCTGGCGCACGATCACTTCAATGTGCTTGTCGTTGATCTTCACGCCCTGCAGACGGTACACGTCCTGCACTTCGTCGACGATGTAGCGTGCCAGTGCTTCGATACCCAGCAGGCGCAGAATGTCCTGCGGATCGGCCGGGCCGTCGACGATCATTTCACCCTTGTTCACCACCTGGCCGTCGTGCACCAGCACCTGCTTGTCCTTGGTGATCAGGAACTCGTGCTTGTTGCCGTCCATGTCGGTGATTTCCAGGCGCTGCTTGCCCTTGGTCTCCTTGCCGAACGCAACCGTACCAGTGACTTCCGCCAGCATGCCGGCGTCCTTCGGCGAACGCGCTTCGAACAGTTCGGCCACGCGCGGCAGACCGCCGGTAATGTCACGGGTCTTCTGCGACTCGGTCGGGATACGCGCAAGCACTTCACCCACCGACACCTGCTGACCGTCTTTCACCGTGATCAGTGCGCCGACCTGGAAGCCGATCGTCACCGCGTGCTCGGTGCCGGCGATCTTCACTTCCTCGCCCTTTTCGTTCAGCAGCTTCACCTGCGGACGCAACACCTTGCTGCTCGGGCCGCGACGCTTCGCGTCGATCACGACGAGGGTAGCCAGACCGGTCACTTCGTCGATCTGCTTGGCGACAGTCACACCTTCTTCCACGTTCTCGAACTTCACGGTACCAGAGTACTCGGTGATGATCGGACGAGTCAGCGGATCCCAGGTTGCCAGCGCGGTACCGGCCCTGATTGCGAGACCATCCTTGACCAGCAGGGTCGCACCGTACGGCACCTTGTGACGCTCGCGCTCACGACCGTGATCGTCGGTGATCAGCACTTCGCCGGAACGGGAAATGACGATCTGCTCACCCTTGCCGTTGGTGACGTAACGCATGGTTACGGTAAAACGCACGGTGCCGTTCGACTTGGCTTCCACGGACGACGCCACTGCTGCACGCGATGCCGCACCGCCGATGTGGAAGGTACGCATCGTCAACTGCGTGCCCGGTTCGCCGATCGACTGCGCAGCGACCACACCGACTGCTTCGCCGGAGTTGACCAGCATGCCGCGGCCCAGGTCACGGCCGTAGCACTTGGCGCACAGGCCGTAACGGGTATCGCAGGTCAGCGGCGTGCGGACCTTGACTTCGTCGATGCCGAGGCGCTCGATCTCCTCGACTGCGTCTTCATCCAGCAGCGTGCCGGCTTCGAACAGGGTCGACTGGTCTTCCGGATTGACGACGTCGTTCGCGGCGACGCGGCCGAGGATACGGTCGCGCAGCGCTTCGATGACTTCACCACCTTCGACCAGCGCCTTCATCGAGGCGCCATTGGAGGTGCCGCAATCGTCTTCGATCACGACCAGATCCTGGGTCACGTCGACCAGACGACGCGTCAGGTAACCGGAGTTCGCGGTCTTCAGCGCGGTATCGGCCAGACCCTTACGGGCGCCGTGCGTTGAGATGAAATACTGCAACACGTTCAGGCCTTCGCGGAAGTTCGCGGTAATCGGCGTTTCGATAATCGAGCCGTCCGGTTTCGCCATCAGGCCGCGCATACCGGCGAGCTGGCGGATCTGGGCGGCGGAGCCGCGGGCGCCGGAGTCGGCCATCATGTAAATGGCGTTGAACGATTCCTGCGTGCCCTGCGAGCCGTCACGTTTGGTGACGTCTTCGACCTTGAGCTGCTCCATCATCGCCTTGCCGACTTCGTCACCGGCCTTGCCCCAGATGTCCACCACCTTGTTGTAGCGTTCGCCGGCGGTGACCAGACCGGAAGCGTATTGCTGCTCGATCTGTTTCACTTCATGCTCGGCTTGCGCAATGATGGTGTGCTTCTGCGGCGGCACCAGCATGTCGTCCACGCAGATGGAGATACCGGCGCGGGTCGCGAGGCGGAAACCCGACTGCATCAACTGGTCGGCGAACACCACGGTGGCGCGCAGACCGCACTTGCGGAAAGACGTGTTGATCAGCTTCGAGATTTCCTTCTTCTTCAGCGCGCGGTTCAGCACGGTGAACGGCAGGCCCTTCGGCAGGATCTCCGACAGGATGGCACGACCGACGGTCGTTTCGTAACGCTTGATCGTCTTCACGAATTCGCCTGTCGCCGGATCCTTCGGATACTCGGTAATGCGAACCGTGATACGCGTGGTCAGCTCGACTTCCTTGTTGTCGTACGCGCGGATCACTTCCGACACGTCCGGGAACATCATGCCTTCGTTCTTGCCGTTGATCTTTTCGCGGGTCGCATAGTAGAGACCAAGCACGATATCCTGCGACGGAACGATCGACGGTTCGCCGTTCGACGGGAACAGGATGTTGTTGGAGGCCAGCATCAGGGTGCGGGCTTCCATCTGTGCTTCGATGGACAGCGGCACGTGGACGGCCATCTGGTCGCCGTCGAAGTCGGCGTTGAATGCGGCGCAGACGAGCGGGTGCAGCTGGATCGCCTTGCCTTCGATCAGGACCGGCTCGAACGCCTGGATGCCGAGACGGTGCAGCGTCGGCGCACGGTTCAGCATCACCGGATGTTCGCGGAT
>CBIHRJ010000100.1:0-12633 GCA_966212445.1 uncultured Noviherbaspirillum sp.
GTTGAGTCATCGCAGTCGATAGCTCGACCTTCATACCCCCACCCGGGGACGGTGTACTGGCTTGCAAGCCAGTACCGTTCCACCGGCGCGCGACCTGTCGCGCGAAACCCCGGTTCCCCCCCTTAGAAGGGGGAGGGGACTCGACAGAGGACGCATCAAAAAAACCACCCGCCACCCCAAAAGGAGCAAGCGTGTTCACCAAAATTCTGATTGCAAACCGCGGCGAGATCGCTTGCCGGGTTGCCGCCACCGCGCACCGCCTCGGTATCAAGACCGTCGCCGTGTATTCGGAAGCGGATGCCAACGCCAAGCACGTTGCCGTATGCGATGAATCCGTCCTGATCGGGCCCGCGCCCGCGAAGGAAAGCTATCTGCGTGCCGACAAGATCATCGAGGTCGCACTCGCCACTGGCGCACAGGCGATCCATCCCGGCTACGGCTTCCTGTCCGAGAACGAAGAATTCGCCGAAGCCTGCGCGAAAGCCGGCCTCGTTTTCATCGGCCCGCCGGCCTCCGCGATCCATGCGATGGGCTCCAAGTCCGCTGCGAAAGCGCTGATGGAAAAAGCCGACGTGCCGCTGGTGCCCGGCTACCACGGCGACACGCAGGATGCCGATTTCCTGCAGGACCAGGCCGACAAAATCGGTTATCCGGTGTTGCTGAAAGCCAGCGCCGGCGGCGGCGGCAAGGGTATGCGCATCGTCGAGAAAAGCGCCGACTTCAAGGCCGCGCTCGAATCGTGCAAGCGCGAGGCGATCAACAGCTTCGGCGACGACAAGGTGCTGGTCGAAAAATACCTGATGCGTCCGCGCCATATCGAGATCCAGGTGTTTGCCGATACCCAGGGCGAGTGCGTTTACCTGTTCGAGCGCGACTGCTCGGTGCAGCGCCGCCACCAGAAGGTGCTGGAAGAAGCGCCGGCGCCCGGCATGACCGAAGAACGCCGTCGCGCGATGGGCGAAGCCGCGGTCGCCGCGGCAAAAGCGGTCGGCTATGTCGGCGCCGGCACCGTCGAGTTCATTGCCAACCAGGATGGCTCGTTCTACTTCATGGAAATGAATACCCGCCTGCAGGTCGAGCATCCGGTCACCGAAATGATCACCGGCCTCGACCTGGTCGAATGGCAATTGCGCGTCGCTGCCGGCGAGCCGCTGCCGAAGAAGCAGGAAGAACTGACGATCCACGGCCATGCGCTGGAAGCGCGCATCTATGCGGAGAATCCGGAGAAGGGCTTCCTGCCGTCGATCGGCACGCTGCGCCATATGCATACACCGGCGGCCTTCGAGTTTGGTTCGACCAGTTTACCCCCATCCCGGCCTTCCCCCTTAAAGGGGGAAGGTGAGAACAGAGCCGCGAGCGGCTATGTTCGGATCGACTCGGGAATTCGTCAAGGCGACGCGATTTCCCCGTTCTACGATCCGATGGTCGCCAAGCTGATCGTCTGGGGCCGCGACCGCGAAGAAGCGCTGGGACACATGGCGCAGGCGCTGTCCGAATACCAGGTGGTCGGCCTCGCCACCAATGTCGCCTTCCTGAAGCGCCTGGTCGAAAGCCAGCCGTTCTCGACCGCCGATCTCGACACCGGGCTGATCGAACGGCATCACGATGCCTTGTTCCCGCCTGCGCAGGCGACGGCGATCCAGACGCTGTCATTGGCGGCCGCCTCGCTGCTGCTGTCCGAGCAAAGCCCGGCCGCCAACGACCCATGGGCCAACACTTGCGGCTGGCGCATGAACGGCAGCCTGGTGCGTCAACTCGATTTCGCCGATGAAGCCGGCAGCTATTCGGTCGCGGTTGCCTATCGCGATACCGGCTGGTCGGTGTCGCTCGGCGACAGGACCGCGGTGATGACTGTCGTCGAGCGCGACGACAGTCATCTGGTGATCAAGCTCGACGGTGCGGCGGTGCGTGGCACGGTGGTGCGTGACGGAGAGATGTTCCATGTGTTCACCGGAGGTGTGCACTACGCATTGAACTACAAGGACCCGCTCGCGCATGCCGGTGAAGCCGAAGCAGAAGGCGGCCGCCTGACCGCGCCGATGCCGGGCAAGATCGTCGCGGTGCTGGTCGACAAGGGCAAGACGGTGGAGAAGGGCGCACCGCTGCTGATCATGGAAGCGATGAAGATGGAGCATACGATTGCCGCGCCGGCCAATGGGACGGTGGAGGATTTGCTGTATGCGGTCGGCGATCAGGTCGCAGAAGGGGCGCAGTTGTTGGCGTTCAAGGCGGCTTAGGTAGCGACGGAGAAAATACGGGTTCCCTCCCCCTGTCAGGGGGAGGGCTAGGGAGGGGGTAGTGAGGTCAAGCAATCGCAGTCGTTGATTCGACCTCACCACCCCCTTCCTAACCTTCCCCTTGCAAGGGGGAAGGGACTCTACCGCGATGAATTTAGCGAAAGAGAACATCATGACCCTCCCCTCAAAAGTCAAAATCGTCGAAGTCGGCCCGCGCGACGGCCTGCAGAACGAAAAGGAAACCATCTCCGCCGACGTCAAGGTCGAGCTGGTCGACCGCTTGACCGATGCCGGCTTCATCAACATCGAAGCCGCGTCCTTCGTGTCGCCGAAATGGGTGCCGCAGATGGCGACCTCGGCCGAGGTGATGGCGCGCATCCGGCGCAAGCCGGGTGTCGTCTATTCCGTGCTGACACCCAACATGAAAGGCTTCGAAGCCGCAGTCGCGGCGAAAGCCGATGAAGTGGTGATCTTCGGCGCCGCTTCCGAAGCCTTCTCGCAAAAGAACATCAACTGCTCCATCGCCGAATCGATCGAGCGTTTCCGCGAAGTCGCGCAAGCGGCGAAGGCGCACCACATCCGCCTGCGCGGCAGCATCAGTTGCTCGTTCGGTTGCCCCTACCAGGGCGAGGTGCCGGCCGACAGCGTGGCCGACGTGGTGCGCCGCTTGCGCGACCTCGGCTGCGACGAGATCGACATCGCCGACACCATCGGCGTCGGCACGCCGAAGAAAGTGCAGGCGGTAATGGAGCGCGCCGCGAAGGAGTTTCCGATCGAACGTCTGTCCGGTCATTTCCACGACACCTACGGCCAGGCGCTGGCCAACATCTACGCCAGCATGGAAGTCGGCATCGCGATCTTCCATTCGTCGGTCGCCGGCCTCGGCGGCTGCCCGTATGCGAAAGGTGCAACCGGCAACGTGTCGACCGAAGATGTGCTGTACATGATGAACGGTCTCGGCGTCGACACCGGCATCGACCTCGACAAGGTAGTGGATGCGGGCCAGTTCATCTCGCAGCATCTCGGCCGCAAGGCGGTGAGCCGCGCGGGCAATGCGATCGCCGCCAAGCGGCAGGGGTGAGCATGGACATCCGGGAAATCCTGGCGGATGAATTCGAACTGGTGTGGCCGGTCTTTCAGACGGTGGTATCGACAGGAGACACCTACGCGTACGATCCGGCCATCTCCTTCAACGCGGCAAAGGCGATGTGGACTGCGCCGGGATCGCGCGTTTTCGCGGCGACTGAAGACGGCAAGGTGCTCGGCTGCTACCTGCTCAAGCCGAACCAGCCTGCGCTCGGCGATCACGTCGCCAATGCCGGCTACATGGTTGCGCCGGACGCGCGCGGCAAGGGTATCGCCGGCACGTTGTGCCGGCACTCGATGGGCACCGCACGTCAGGCAGGGTTCACCGCGATGCAATTCAATTTCGTGGTTGCGTCCAACACCGTGGCCGTCGCCTTGTGGCAGAAGCACGGATTCAA
This sequence comes from uncultured Noviherbaspirillum sp., assembly GCA_966212445.1. Lineage (GTDB taxonomy): Bacteria > Pseudomonadota > Gammaproteobacteria > Burkholderiales > Burkholderiaceae_D > Noviherbaspirillum. The sequence goes on from CBIHRJ010000100.1 coordinate 3,722, forward strand.
AATCGTCGGCCGCGTGCCGAATGCGTTCCGCCACCGGACGCTGGGACTTACCGACGTGCTTGTGATGTATCGCTCGCTGTAGCGCGTTGCGCGATGAAGAAAGAAAAGTTGTCGGATCTGCTGCCGCAAGTCCGCGATTGCCGGATCTGTGCGCCGCACCTGCCGTACGGGCCGCGGCCGGTGCTGCAGGCCGGCGCCACGGCACGCCTGCTGATCGTCGGCCAGGCGCCGGGCAGGAAAGTGCACGACACCGGCATTCCGTGGAACGATGCCTCCGGAGACCGCCTGCGCGATTGGCTGCAGTTGCCGCGCGAGGTGTTCTACGATGCGTCGAAAGTCGCTATCGTGCCGACCGCCTTCTGCTATCCCGGCAAGGGCAGGAGCGGCGACCTGCCGCCGCGCCCGGAGTGCGCGCCGGCCTGGCATCCGCGCCTGCTGGCCGCGATGCCGGACGTGCAACTGACATTGCTGATCGGCCGTTATGCACAGGAATTTTATTTACGCGACAATGGCAAGGCGAGTTTGACGGATACCGTCGCCGCCTATGAAGAATACCTGCCGCACATGCTGCCGCTGCCGCACCCGAGCCCGCGCAACCAGTCATGGTGGAAGCGCAATCCCTGGTTCGAGCGGGAACTGTTGCCGGTGCTGCGCAAACATATCGCATCCCTATGGAATACCTGACATGAATTCCAGCCTGACAAAACTTCCCGATTCTGCGCAACGCGTGGCCGACCTGCTGCGCGAATTGGGCCATGACAAGCCGGTGGTGATGCTGCCGGAAACCGGCAAGACCTCCGCCGAAGCCGCTGCCGGCCTCGGCTGCAGCATTGCCGAGATCGCCAAGTCCATCGTGTTCCGCCGCCTGTCCGACGATGCGGCGGTGATGGTGGTTGCCAGCGGCGTCAACCGCGTCGACGAGAGCAAGGTCGCCGCCATCGTCGGCGAACTCGGCCGCGCGGATGCGAAGTTCGTGAAGACGCGCATCGGCTACGCGATCGGCGGCGTGTGCCCGATCGGTCATGTCGAAAAGACGGTGATGCTGATCGATGAGGATTTGATGGCGCTCGACAGCGTCTGGGCTGCCGCCGGCCATCCGCACGCGGTGTTCAACCTCACGCCACGGCAGTTGCTGGCGATGACCGGAGCGCCTGTCGCGAATGTGGCGCTGCGGGCGGAGGCGGCATGAGCCTGATGATCGAATTCGATCCCGCCACCGACGGCGGCAAGGTGCCGTCGCCCTGCGTCAACATCTGCAGGATGGACCCGAAGACGGGGCTGTGCGAAGGATGCTTTCGCACGATCGACGAGATTGCGCAGTGGGGCACGGCGACGGAGGCGATGAAGCGGGCGGTGTGGGGGGAGATCAAACGGCGGCAGGATGAGATGTTTTGAGGAAGGGGCAGTAGCTCTTCAATTTGCGTCATAAAGAAAAAGTCCCCTCCCCCTTTTAGGGGGAGGGTTAGGGTGGGGGTGTGAAGGTTGAGCTGACGACTGCGTTGAATCGACGTTCCCATCGATTTGATTCGTTTTAGGTAGTCTGCAGATCGACCTTCACACCCCCCTTCCCAACCTTCCCCCTACGAGGGGGGAAGGAGCAGATGGAGCTTCGCTATGACTAGGATCGACTGGTACTTCGATTTCATCTCCCCCTTCTCCTACCTGCAAAGCGAGCTGCTGCACACGCTGCCCGCCGACGTGCAGATCACGTTCAAGCCGGTGCTCTTCGCCGGTCTGCTGAACCATTGGGACAACAAGGGCCCGGCCGAGATCGCGCCGAAGCGTCTGTGGACCTTCGAGCATTGCGCGTGGCTTGCGCACAAGCACGGCATTCCGCTGACGATGCCGGCACACCATCCGTTCAACCCGCTGCCGTTGCTGCGTCTGTGCATCGCGCTCGGCAGCACACCCGATGTCGTGCACCGCCTGTTCCGCTACGTCTGGCGTGAAGGCAGGCTGCCGACCGATACCGAACACTTCCAGCACCTGCTGCAGGAATTGAATGTGACGCCGGACATGCTCGACGCCCCCGACGTCAAGCAGCAGCTACGCGCCAATGGCGAACATGCGATCGCCGCCGGCGTGTTTGGCGTGCCGACCGCGGTAGTGGATAATCGCTGCTTCTGGGGACTCGACGCGACCGATATGCTGCTGGCCTGGCTGCGCGGCGATCCCTTTTTCCAATCCGGGCAACTCAGGCGCGCGCAGGAACTTCCGCCCGGCATCCAACGAAACAGGTAAACAATGACATTGAATTTCTACAAGCCGGAACAACCGGTCACCGGCCCTGCATACAGCCCCTTGTTCAAGCTGCTGGCGACAGCCGTCACCGCGCTGCTCATCGCCTACGGCTTCAGCATCGCGACGCGCTACCCGCTGCTGCAGTACGGTTTCGGCGTGAAGATGCTGCTGCTCGGTTCGGCGCTGATGCTTGGCATCAGCTATTACTGGTTCCTGCGCTCCACCATCACGATCGACGACACCGGCATCACGCAGCACTGGATGTACAACCGCCAGGTCGAGTGGCGCGACGTGCGCAGTGCCAAGATGATCGGCATTCCGTATCTCAGCGCAATCTTCCCGCCGCGCCTTGTGGTGCGCACCGGGACCTCCTTCACGACCTTCAACGGCGGCTCGCCTGCGGTGCTGGTCGAGTTCGCAAAAATCTCGCTCGCCTTCCAGATGAAAAAATGAAACTGCCAGCGTCGATGCAGGTGTTCGAGCGCGGCTGGCTGTCGTCGAACAACATCCTGTTCATCGGAAAAGACCGCACCGTGCTGATCGACAGCGGCTACAAGACGCACGCGGAGCAGACCGTCGCGCTGGTCGCGCACGGGCTGCAGGGCAGGGGGCTGGACCTCCTGCTCAACACACATCTGCATTCCGACCATTGCGGCGGCAACGCGGCGCTGCAGCGCGCGTTTGCCTGCCGCACCGCGATTCCTGTGGCCGAAGCGGCCAAGGTACACGCGTGGAACGAGGATGAACTGACCTACAAGGCCACCGGCCAGCAATGCGATGCCTTCGGCTTCGACGACATTGTCTCGCCCGGCGATACGCTCACGCTCGGCGACCTGACCTGGCAGGCGCTTGCCGCGCCAGGACACGATCCGCATTCGCTGATCTTCTTCTGCCCCGACGAAGGCATCCTGATCTCCGCCGACGCGCTGTGGGAGAACGGTTTCGGCGTAGTCTTTCCAGAACTGGAAGGCGAGTCCGGATTCGCCGAAGTGCGCGCCACGCTGGAACTGATCGCGTCGCTCGACGTGAAGCTGGTGATTCCCGGCCACGGCGCGCCGTTCACCGACGTCGGCAAGGCGCTCGCGATCGCGTTTTCGCGGATCGATTATTTTGCCGCCGATCCGGTGCGCAACGCGCAGAACGCGATCAAGGTGCTCCTCAAGTTCCTGTTGCTGGACAAGCAGCGCATACCCTTGCAGCAGATCGAGACACTACTGTCCGGCATGGCCCTGTTCCATGAAGCGAACCGTCGTTACCTGCGCAAGCCGGAAGCGGAGCTCGTGCAGTGGGCGGTCGCGCAACTGGTGCGTGCCGGCGCGGCGGAACTGCAGGATGAACATCTCGTCAATAAAGATTAAGGCGCGATCGGCTATTGCACGTTGATTTCATGGTCTTGCGCCTTATATAGGCATTTCTGCAGGCCCGCCTGACAGTGCGGGAAAGCGGCGTGCTGCACGGCAATATAGTCCGCCTATCCCATCCATAAATACTATCAATTTCAAACTACGATAGAATTAAGCTATTATTCTTCCAACGCAGTCCCATCAACCTAGACAAGAGAGAGTCGCTATGTCCCTGATCAATACCCAAGTCAAACCCTTCAACGCCACCGCATACCACAACGGCAAGTTCGTGCCGGTGTCGGATGCCGACCTGAAGGGCAAATGGTCGGTGGTGGTTTTCTACCCGGCCGACTTCACCTTCGTCTGCCCGACCGAACTGGGCGACCTGGCTGACAACTATGCGAAGTTCAAGGAACTGGGCGTGGAAATCTACGGCGTGTCGACCGACACCCACTTCACGCACAAGGCCTGGCATGACACGTCCGACACGATCAAGAAGATCGAGTACCCGCTGGTGGGCGACCCGACCGGCGCCATTACCCGTAATTTCGACGTGATGATCGAAGAAGAAGGTCTCGCGCTGCGCGGCACCTTCGTGATCAACCCGGAAGGCCAGATCAAGCTGTGCGAAATCCACGACAACGGCATCGGCCGCGACGCCAAGGAACTGCTGCGCAAAGTGCAGGCAGCGCAGTACGTGGCGTCCCACCCGGGTGAAGTCTGCCCGGCCAAGTGGACGCCGGGTGCGGAAACGCTGGCGCCTTCGCTGGAACTGGTTGGCAAGATTTAAATTTGCAAACGCTCGCCATCGAGCGCACATGAAGGCCCCTTCCCCCTCTTAGGGGGAAGGTTGGGATGGGGGTAGTGAGGTCGAGCCAGCGTAGTCGTTAACTCAGAGTCACTACCCCCTCCCTGGAAACGGAGCACGGGCTTGCAAGCCCGTACCGTTCCACCGGCGGGCGACATGTCGCCCGAAACCCCGGTTTCACCCCCCTGCAAGGGGGAGGGAACCCGCAAGCTATTCGTTTTACGTAGTCCCACTCCCCGATCAGCACCCCTGATCCGGCAGCCCCTGCTGATCCGGAAGTGGCACTGCACACCCTGAAACAACGCACCAACTTACCCTGAAAGGGAGATCGACATGCTCGACGCCAACCTCAAGAACCAACTCAAAGCCTATCTCGACAAAGTCACGCAGCCGGTCGAGATCGTCGCCTCGCTCGACGACGGCGACAAGTCGCAGGAAATGCGCGCACTGCTGCAGGAAATCGCCGAACTGTCGCCGCGCCTGACGCTGACCGAGCGCAACGGCGACGGCGCACGCACGCCCTCGTTCTCGCTCAACCGCACCGGCAGCAACATGGGCATCCGCTTCGCCGGCATCCCGATGGGCCACGAGTTCACTTCGCTGGTGCTGGCGCTGCTGCAGGTCGGCGGCCATCCGCCGAAAGCCGACGCTGACGTGCTGGAACAGATCCGCAAGCTCGATGGCGACTTCGTGTTCGAAACCTATATCTCGTTGTCCTGCCAGAACTGCCCGGACGTGGTGCAGGCGCTCAACCTGATGGCGGTAATCAATCCCCGCGTGCGTCACACCATGATCGACGGCGCGCTGTTCCAGGATGAGGTGAACGAACGCCAGATCATGTCGGTGCCGACCGTGTTCCTGAACGGCCAGAACTTCGGCCAGGGCCGCATGGGTCTCGAAGAGATTCTCGCCAAGCTCGATACTGGCGCCGCGGACCGCGAAGCCGCGAAGATCGCGCAGAAGGACGTGTTCGACATGCTGGTCGTCGGCGGTGGTCCGGCCGGCGCAGCGGCCGCGATCTACTCGGCACGCAAGGGCATCCGCACTGGCGTCGCCGCCGAGCGCTTCGGCGGTCAGGTGCTCGACACCATGGGCATCGAAAACTTCATCTCGGTGAAAGAGACCGAAGGGCCGAAACTCGCCGCCGCGCTGGAACAGCACGTGAAGGAATACGACGTCGACGTGATGAACCTGCAGCGCGCCACCGGACTGGTGCCCGGCGACGTGATCGAGGTCAGGCTTGCCAGCGGCGCCAGCCTCAAGGCGAAGACGGTGGTGCTCGCCACCGGCGCGCGCTGGCGGCAGATGAACGTGCCTGGCGAAGAGCAGTACCGCAACCGTGGCGTGGCCTACTGCCCGCATTGCGATGGTCCGCTGTTCAAGGGCAAGCGCGTCGCGGTCATCGGCGGCGGCAACTCCGGCGTGGAAGCGGCGATCGACCTGGCCGGCATCACCGCGCATGTCACGCTGCTCGAATACGACGTGCAATTGCGCGCCGACGCGGTGCTGCAGCGCAAGCTGTTCAGCCTGCCCAACGTCACCGTAATCACCAGCGCGCAAACCACCGAAGTCACCGGCGACGGCAACAAGGTCAATGGCCTGCGCTACACCGATCGCAAGAGCGGCGAAGCGCACACGGTCGAACTCGAAGGCATCTTCGTGCAGATCGGCCTGCTGCCCAACACCGACTGGCTGAAAGGCACGGTCGCGCTGTCGAACCGCGGCGAGATCGAGGTCGATGCGCGCGGCCAGACCTCGGTGCCCGGCGTGTTCGCCGCCGGCGATGCGACCACGGTGCCGTACAAGCAGATCGTGATCGCGATGGGCGAAGGTTCGAAGGCGGCATTGAGCGCATTCGATCACCTGATCCGCACCTCGGCGCCGGCGGACGAGAAGATCGCGGCTTGATCGTTCCGCAGCAGCGCAAACAAGAACGCCGGCTATCCATGCCGGCGTTTTTTCAAGTGATGCCGTTCGTTAAAACCGCCGTCATCCGCTCTCGTTGCGGAGAAGCTCATCGACGCGTTGGCTTCGTGAAGTACGGATGACACCACTGCGCTGGTGTCGTTGCTTTTTCAGGACGGCATTGGCGCACCCGGCGCCGGCGCCATCAATGGCTTCGGCGCGTAACTTGCCAGCACCAGCGAGGTCGTCACCGAACCGAACTTCGCCAAACTGTCGATCGTCGCTTCCAGCCGCGGCATCTCCGCAAACGTCGCCTTCACGATGAAGCAATCCTCGCCGGTGATCCGGTGCGCTTCCAGCACCTCGGGCGTTTCCTCGAACGCCTTCAGGCAGGCGCCGATTTTTTCGTGCGTGGTGCGCAGGCGGATGATGGCGGTGATCTCGTGGCCGAGCGCGCGCGGGTTAATGCGCACGCCGTAGCCGTCGATCACGCCTGCGTCTTCCATTGCCCGTATGCGCGCGGTGACCGCCGGCTGCGACAGGCCAACGATCTTGCCGATCTCGGTGTTCGTCATCCGCGCATTGCGTTGCAACAGCTCCATGATCTTCCAGTCGAGCCGATCCGCTTCAAACTTTGTTTTCATCAGCAAAGAAGGTAAAAAAGAGGGAAATTTACGATATCACACAATGAAAACAAATGGTTTGCGATGTTCCCGCCAGGCACGGCCACGTAGACTGATGGCACCGTCAACCGCTATCAGAAAGGAAACCATGACCGCGAACGTCCTGCTCATGCCCGGCATCAACAACTCCGGCCCGACTCACTGGCAAAGCCTGTGGGAAGCGGCGAATCCGTCATTTCGCCGCATCGAGGTGGACGACTGGGATTACCCGGCCTGCTCCGCGTGGATCGAGTCCATCGAGCGCGCCGTCGGCGCGGCCGGGCCGGGTGTCCTTATCGTCGCGCATAGTCTCGGCTGCCTGCCGGTGGTCGAATGGGCAGCGCATCGCAGCCGCAGCAAGGACGCTGTGCGCGGCCTGATGCTCGTCTCCGTTCCCGATCCGCTCGGCCCGAATTTTCCCGCCGAAGCATCGGGCTTTGCACCGCCGCCACTGCAGCGCCTCCCATTCCGCAGCATCGTGGTGTCGAGCGAAGACGATCCCTACGGCGCGCCCGACCATGCACGGCGTTGCGCCGATGCCTGGGGCAGCCGCTTCGTCAACGCCGGCGCGCTCGGGCACATCAACGCGGCCAGCGGACTTGGCGCCTGGGAGCAGGGCAGGGAGATCTTGCAATCCTTGCTGGAGTGACATCCCTGGCCACATAATGCTTGCCGGAAATATCACCGCCACGTATCGTATGCGTGGCAGGGGGTATGCAATGAACTCCGGTTCCGGAAACATGTTCAAGACGGTGCGGCAAGCGATGCTGAGTATTGCACTATGCGCGGCTGGCGCGACCGGTGGGGCGCATGCCGAAGGCACCAAGATCTATCGTTCGTACGACGCGTCCGGTAAGGTGCCGACCTTTTCCGACCAGCCGATCAACAGGACATCGCATGTTTTCGCCGAATTCGACGGCAATCGGCTGTGGCCGCGTGCCGGGACGGGGCCCGTATCGACGCCGCGGCTCGCCGCGCGGCGCAAGGCGCTGGAACCCCTGCTCGCGCGCATCGCCGCCGCGCACGGTGTCCATGCCGGCCTGCTCGCCGCCATCATCGAAGTCGAATCCGGTTTCAATGCCCGCGCGCGCTCGCCCAAGGGCGCGATCGGGCTGATGCAGGTGATGCCCGCCACCGCCGCGCGCTACGGCAGTTTCGACCTGTACTCGCCGGAACAAAACGTCGATGTCGGCACCCGCTACCTGCGCGATTTGCTCGGCATGTTCAACGGCGACGTGCGCCTGGCTATTGCTGCCTACAACGCCGGCGAAAATGCGGTAATCCGGCATGGCCGGCGCGTGCCGCCGTACGCGGAAACGATCAAGTACGTGCCGATGGTAATGGAACGCTATCATCGGTTCCAGGCGCGCGCGGCGCGTTGAAGGAAACCGCTGCGCCATCGCGTCATCGGCTGTCCGCTACCGGCTTGAATTCGTAGTGGATGAGGTAGGCCCGGGCGCCGTAGATGACAGCAGTAGAACGCTCGGTACCTTCTTCGAGGCGGGTTACGCGCACCTCAAGACTATCAGGCATGCCCGGAGGAAGCGCCTTGCAGGTTCTCGCATAGTCGCGCTTCGACATGACGTTCGGCACAATCCACTCGCAAACCGGCCTGCTATCCGATTGTGAGGAAGAAAAAAGCGGTGCATCTGGAAACATTTCCCGCATTGCAAATCTCGATAATGGTGATCGCACCGGGCTGTACGCCCGGCACTCGTCTTTGGCATCGCGGCATCGGCTTCGTTCACTGCTCCATGGGGTGTTGCCGCCAAGGTTTTTACAGTATTGGCGACGCGGGACAAGGCGGCAAGCAACATGGGCGAGACGCTGCTTGCTGCAACAGGAAGAAGATAACGCTACCCCGAATACCCCCCCAACACCCCCCAATAAACCATTTCCCGTATATGGACTCCTCCCGGTTTGCAAGTCATTTCTGTTTTGGCTTTAGGTGCA
>CBIHRJ010000101.1:0-12170 GCA_966212445.1 uncultured Noviherbaspirillum sp.
TGTCAAAATGGCATTCAATATAGTGCAGAATGTGCTATTTTGGCAATGTTTTACGGCTGCGATGTTCAGAGTGTTGCCAATGCCGAGGTCGCACAAGCCCTACTTCCTGACCCAACTGAAAGACGTGCTGGGCCGGTAGAAATAAGCCTGTCTTGCAGCTGATCCGGCCCTCGCATGAAACAACCTGCGCAAGCCTGGGCGAACTCAAAAGCGGTAGTTGACCCGCAACCCGAAGGCCGTCCGTTCGTGTTTGGCCTGGGTAACCGTCCCGACAGGCATGCCGCCCGAGCGCAACGGAACGCTGTCGCTGCGCCCGACCCTGATCCAGTCGATATCGGCTTCGATACCCAGGTTTGGAAACGCCGCCGGGTAAAAGCCGATGCCGAGCCTGGCTCCGGTAGCGGACCTGGTGTGCAGCGTGGAGTCGTCGAAAAGCTGCTGTTCGAAGCCTACCTGAAGGCGCTCGGGTCTTGCGAATACCAGCAATCCTTTCAGATCGACGGCGCCCAGGCCGGACTGCATCACACGGCTCTTTGCGCCGGCCAGAATGCGCCATGAAGTGTAGCGCTCGTACAGACCGGCGACGCCGCCGCGGCCCCGGATGTGACGCTTCCAGTAGTCCTGTTCCAGTCCGGCGATCAATCGGGTTGCATCCGTCACTTTCCTGCTCAGTTCAACACGGAAGCGTCGCAGGCTTGTCCCGGTTTCGCTGACGAAGGGAGCGCCGCTCTGCAAGCGGCCGTCATAGGTGATGTCGCCGGCATCCACATCTCCGCTCAACTCGACTTGCCAGTCTTGTGCGGTATAGGCGGCCGATGCGCTGATCCCATGCATCTATCCGTATTCCCGCACTCGTGATCGCCTGACGCGGCAGTACGATGCGTACTAACCCTTGTCGCGCGATCGCCTGGTGGCGGGCAGCCTGATTCCGGCGGAATGGGTGCAGCAGGCGCAGCGTGTGCGGCAACAGGTGTACTGTGAAGCGCTCACCTTGTTCCAGGAATTCGACAAGCAGGATATTTTCGATTTCCGTCTGATTCCCGACGACCGTTTTTCCGAGATCGGGATTGCCGAGCGCCTCGGCATGTCGCGCAGGCCGGTGCGCGACGTGTTGTCGCGGCTGGAACGGGAAGGCTGCCTGGAAGTGCATTTCCGCAGCGGCTGGTCGGTCAAGCCTTTCGACTTCGAGCGTTTCGAGCACCTGTACGACTTGCGCATGGTGCTGTCGCACCGCCGCGGGGCGGCGGTGCGACAGCGTCGCGCTGGATGGCGAGGACGCCGGCAACGACCCGCTGGCAGAACTCAAGACCTTCTGGCTGGTGCCGAAGGCGGCGCGCCTGACCGACGGCAAGCTGGTCGCCGACATGGGTTACAGCGAAAGCGGTATGCGCTTATTACGCTGCTCTTTCTGTAGCAGAGTTTTGGAAACGCCTCGACCGCTGCTCGTACAAAACTTCTGCGATTTGAACAGCATTCAGTGCAGCTCCCTTACGCAGGTTGTCGCCACTCACAAACAGTGCCAAGCCATGTTCTACAGAGACATCACGGCGCACCCGACCAACGAAGACAGAATCACGGCCTGCAGCCATTAATGGATTCGGGACCTCAGTGACAGTTACGCCAGGCGCGCGCTTTAGTAGCTCAAGCGCCAAATCTACCGGGATCTCCTTGTCGAACTCGGCATTGATTGACACCGAGTGTCCGGTAAAGACGGGCACTCGAACACAGGTAGCCGATACGCGCAGGTCTGGAATACCCAGGATTTTGCGACTTTCATCACGAAGCTTGATCTCCTCCTCGGTGTACCCGTCTTCGACAACCTGATAGTTATACGGGACTACATTGAAGGCAATAGGGACCTGCCATTTCTTTGGCGTTGGGAATTGAACTGCAGAGCCGTCAATGACAAGTTTATTGGTCTCACCGGTTACTGCGTCGATTTGACCCGCAAGTTCTTCAACCCCTGCCAGACCGGCACCGGAGACCGCTTGATAGGTGCTCGCAACTAAACGTCGCAACCCAGCCGCATCATGTAGTGGCTTGAGCACAGGCATTGCCGCCATGGTCGTGCAGTTTGGATTCGCCACGATGCCTTTGGGAATTGTATCGAGATCAGATGGATTGACTTCCGCGACTACGAGCGGAACATCTGGATCCAGACGCCATGCCGAGGAGTTATCGATCACCACGGCCCCTGCTGCGGCAACGACCGGCGCCAGACGGCGTGACGTTTCTCCGCCTGCAGAAAAAAAGACGATATCCAGACCGGAAAAATTAGCCGTCGCTGCGTCTTCAACGGTAAGCTGAACTCCCTTCCACATAAGGCATTTGCCTGCGGAGTGTGCAGAAGCAAACAAACGAAGTGAAGCCACTGGAAAGCTTCGCTCTTCAAGTGTGGAACGCATAAGTTCACCGACTAATCCGGTGGCCCCGACAATTCCGACATGCACGCCATTCTTGTAACTGTCAGAACGCATTGATGAAGGGACGTCCTTCAGTAAGGAATTGGCTGATGATTGATTGTTGTGATTGCTTGATTGTGATGCCACGTCGATCTCCCATAAAGGTAATCCCACAGGAGACAGGCATCACAGGAAACCCGCCTCAGTGGGCGGGTTGCTGTAGATGAAAAGCGCTAACCCACCAATGCAGATTTGGCGGTAATAGTTTTCAGCAGGGACGCAAATGCGCTTTTCATGAAATCATGCTAACTAAGATAGTCATGTGAGTCAATAGCGTAAGCCTTCGGGAACGGCCGGAAAAGATCGATTACCAGACCTGGCTGCTGCGGCGATGAACTGGGGCAATCGACCCTAAGCCGCCGTTCCCATCCAACCAAGTAGACGCTCAGCCGCGGCGAGCCGCTTCGATCACAGCTATGTCGATCTTTCCCATCTCCATCATGGCTTCGAACGCGCGCTTGGCCGCTGCTCGATCAGGATCGGCGATCGCGGCAGTGAGGGCGCGTGGCGTGATCTGCCACGACAAGCCCCACTTGTCCTTGCACCAGCCGCATGCGCTTTCCTGGCCGCCGTTTCCAACAATCGCATTCCACAAGCGGTCCGTTTCGGCCTGGTCGTCGGTCGCAACCTGGAACGAAAACGCCTCGTTGTGCTTAAACGCCGGGCCCCCATTCAGGCCAAGACAAGGGATGCCCATCAACGTGAACTCGACCGTCAAGACATCGCCCTGTTTGCCCGAGGGATAATCGCCAGGCGCGCGATGGACCGCCTCCACCGCGCTGTCCGGGAATGTCTCTGCGTAGAACGTCGCGGCGTCCAGTGCGGTGCCGTCGTACCAGAGGCAAATCGTGTTCTTGCTGACCATCATGGTTCTCCTGAGTTGGAACAGATACGTGCATTCAAGCCGCACGCGCAATCGGACTACTTCAGCAACTAGCGTACCAGAGGATGGCGAAGCAGCCCTTTAAACGCCCGATGCCGAAGAAGCGACAGGCGGCTCCTGGCCGGTTGCAGTCCGTCGCTCGGAAAATCTAAATGGTATTCCTGCTGCATAGCAGACATTCAAGAAATCCCCGCAACCAGCTAGTCTGGGTCGATTGCCGTCATTCAACAGTAGCTCGGAAATGGCAGGTAGCTACTACCTTCCCCCAATGTTCAGTCGATCCGCAGCCAGCATCGGCCCTGAATACATGCAGCTAACAAATTCCAACCATGTATGCCAACTCACTGACGGCCGCAGCACAAGGAAGGGAGAAAGGAATGCAATCTCGAAATCGTCACAATTGGGCGCTGACTTTGATGAAATGTGAGCTTAATTGTGATGACGGGCACAGGCCTTTGCGTCGTCGCAGAACGTCCGTTCGTTGCTCGAAGAATTCTTCATGTCGCTGGTGCTGTCGATGATGGTTCGCAACGGCGATGCGCACCTGAAAAATTTCGGGCTTCTCTATACGCACCCGCAAACGCCGGAAAGCCGCTGATGACGTCGAACCCATCTCACCGCTTCCGGACTACTCCATAGCGGCGTGGACACCATCCGGCGATTTCTTTTTCGACGGTGCGCGCAGGAGCAGGATCAAGGGCAGCGCCGCCAGCGCAACCCACATCATCAGTCTGAAATCCTGCAGATAGGCGAGTGTGGCTGCCTGGCGCGTGACTTCCGCATTGATCGCGACCAGCCCGGCTGTGGAGCTCAGGTCGTAGGCGCCGGCCTGGACAGCGCGCCGAAGCGCCAGGTTGAACGGATTGATGTAATCGGCCAGCGCCGCGTGGTTCGCCTGCACGTTCTGCGACAGTTTGGTAATGACGACGGAGATGCCGATGCTGCTGCCGATGTTGCGCGTCAGGCTGAACAATGCCGTTCCCTCATTGCGAAAACGCGGCGCCAGCGTCGAGAAGGTAATCGTCGACAGCGGAACGAAGATGAAGCCGAGTCCCAGGCCCTGGATGACGCCGGTGCGCACGATGTCCCACCCGTTGATATCCGTAGTGAAGCGGGTCATCTCCCACAGCGACAATGCGGTGAGCAGCAGTCCGAGAAAAATCTTGTAGCGCACGTCCACCTTCCCGGAAAGTTTGCCGACGATCAGCATCGCGGTCATCGTTCCTATCCCGCGTGGTGCGAGCAGGTAACCGACATCGACCACCGGGTAGCCCATCAGGTTCTGCAGGAACGGCGGCAAAAGCGCCATGGTCGCCAGCAGGATGACGCCGACGATGAAGATGAACACCACACCGACGCTGAAGTTGCGGTCCCTGAACAGCACCGGTTCGATGAAGGGCTCCTTGTCGGTGAAGATGTGGGCGATGAAGAGATAGAAGCACAAGCCGGCAATCATCGCTTCGATGATGACCTCGGCGCTCGCGAACCAGTCGAGCGATTCGCCACGGTCCAGCATCATCTGCAGTGCCCCGATACTCAGGCCGAGCAGCGCAAACCCGAGCAGGTCGAAGCGGCGTTTGCTGTCGATCTCGGTCTCGCGCACATAGGCGGCCAGTCCCGACCATGCCAGCAGGCCGAACGGCAGGTTGATGTAGAAAACCCATCGCCAGTTGTAGTACTCGGTCAGCCATCCGCCCAGTGTCGGGCCGAGAATCGGCCCGACCATCACGCCGACGCCCCACATCGCCATCGCCGATCCATGCTGTTCGCGCGGGTAGGTGTCAAGCAGGACCGATTGCGACAAGGGCACGAGGCTGGCGCCGAAGATGCCCTGCAGCAGGCGGAACAGTACGATCTGCGTCAGGTTTTGCGCCGCGCCGCACAGCATCGATGTGATGGTGAAGCCGACCACGGCCCACATGAAAACCCGCTTGCGCCCGAAGCGTGCGCTCATGAACCCGGTCAGCGGCATGAAGATGGCTGCGGCGACGATATAGGACGTGAGCACCCAGGAAATCTGGTCCTGGGCTGCGCCCATCGTTCCCTGCATGTGCGGCAGCGCGACGTTGGCGATGGTCGTGTCCAGCGCCTGCATGATCGTCGTCAGCATCACGGACACTGTGATGAGACCGCGATGCGCAACATCCGGTTGAGCGGTAGCGATCTGTGCGGCGCTCATGTTGACCGATCAGAAAGATAAACCGAACAGCCGGCGCCGATACCCGGTATCGACTTTCACCGAAGCGGAGAGGCCGGCACGCAGTTGCGGATGGCCGGGCTGCGTGTCGAAGCGAATGCGCAGCGGCACCCTCTGTGCGATCTTGACCCAGTTGCCGGTGGCATTCTGCGCCGGAATCACCGAAAACTCGGCGCCGGTTGCCGGGCTGAGGCTGTCGACAATGCCGCTCCACTCGGCGTCCGGATAGGTATCCACGCGAATGGCCACGGATTGGCCGGGGGCAACATGGGTCAGGTCGGTTTCCGGAAAATTGGCTTCGATCCACAGGTTGTTGCTGGCGACCAGCGCCAGCGCAATATCGCCCGCCGCAAGGTACTGGCCAGGCTTGGGCGGCTTGCTGACCGTTCCCGCAGTCCCGGCACGCACCTCGACGCGCGCCAGGTCGAGCCTGGCCTGCTCCAGTTCCGCCAGCGCGGCAAGATAGCCCGGATGCCGCTCGGCGGGTGCGTCCACGCTTCCGCCCAGGGATTCCGCGATGCGTTTGAGGTCTTGCTCATTCGCGGCAATCTGCTGCATGGCCAGTTCGGAACCTTGCCTGGCTTCGTCCAGCCTGGCTGTGGAGATGAAGTGTTTGGCGGCGAGGCCGGCCTGGCGCTTTTCCTCTTTCATCGCGAATGCGTACTTCGTGCGGGCCAGCGTGATTTCCGCCTGCTTTTCGCGATAGCTGGCCTTGAGCGCTGCAAGGTCGGTGCGCACCTGCGCCAGTTTCGCCTCCGCTTTTGCCACGGCTACCTGAAAGGAGGCGGGATCCAGACGAAACAGCACCTGCCCGGCCGCGACCTGCTGGTTTTCCTGCACCAGCACTTCCTTGACCATGCCCGAGACTTCCGGACTGACAGGAATCTTGTCGGCTTTGACGTAGGCATTTTCGGTTTCGACGTAGCGGCCGCCCTGCAGGTAAACGACCAGCACTGTCAGCAGTGCAAGCAGCGGGACGATGATCAGCAGGACCATGCGCATCAGGCGCATATTGCGCGGTCGAACCGGGTGCGGCGGCTGCGCGCCGGTCTTTTCTGTTTGCGTCATTGTGCGGGGTCTCCGGAATCCGGGCGGGACAGCGAAAGAAGCCTGTCTCGCATCTTGTTCAGCGTCGTCAGCACGAGGGCGACGTGCTTGTCATTCATGCCATGCAGGATGTCCGCCTGGATCGCAAGGGCAACGTTGGCGATCGCTTCAAGATGGGGCGCGGCGGCGGCCGTCACATACAGGCGGTAGGCGCGGCGGTCCGACGGGTCCGCACGGCGCTCCACCAGGCCCTCGGCGGATAGATGATCGATCAGGCGCGCCAGCGTGATCGGCTGGACTTCCAGCAGTGCAGCCAGCTCGACCTGGCGTATGCCCTCGTGCCGCGATACATAGACCAGGACCCGAGCCTGGGCGAGTGTCAGCGAGCTGTCTTCAATGCGCTGCGCGAAGGCGCGACGCATGAGACGCGATAGATCGGCAAAGAGGAAGCCGAGGCTTTCCTGGGGTGGTTTCATGGCACGCAGGTAAATAGTAAGCAAAGCTTATTATAAGCTGCGCATCCTTATTGCACATCGAGCCGTAGCCGAGGCGTGGGGCGAGGGTGGTGGCGTGTAGTGGTATGGAAAAACGGGGCGCGCACCTGCGCCGGGGGACGCGCCCTGCCGGATTGCATGCACTCCGGCAGGAACAGTGGCGGCCAGCGCGAGATGCGCCGCAAATCTATCGGGCGAGCATCCCCAGCGTGCCGACTGCAATCGTGATCAGTCCGAGCACCAGGTTGATCCCGATCAGTTTGCGGATCTGGCCGAGCGCGGCGCCGCCGGCCGGCCAGTCCTGCGCTGCCACTGCGCGCTTAAGGCGCTTGAACGGCGCAAAGAAAACGTGCGCGAAAATCAGCATCATTGCCACGCCGATCACGAACATCGTTGTCACATGGACCGGCGGCTTGCCGATCTGCGCCATCATGAAGAGGCCGCTGCCGAGGATCAGCGCCACTGCCAGCCAGACCCACGGAAAGAAATTGCGGAACACGCCTTCCCACAGCGTCAGCCGCTGCGGCGGCTCCAGTTTTGTCGCGGCGACCGGACGCAAAGCCATGTACGCGAAAAACATGCCGCCGACCCAGACGACGACAGCCAATACGTGAAGAAACCTGGCGATGATCATGTTGTTGTTCTCCTTGAAAAATGTTCGCGCCAACGATAACCGAAGCATGATTGGCTGTCGACCTGCCCGGACATGTTTTCCGGAAACAGGTAAGATTCCGCGATGGATAACCTCAGCCACAGCGTCGTCGGGCTTGCCGTCGGCGAATTCGCGCATCGCATCCTCCCCCAGGAAACCAGCCCCGACGACAACCGCCTGCGTCGCTACCTGCTGCTGGTTGCGTGCTGGCTGGCCAGCAATTTTCCCGATCTCGACCTGGTGCTGACACCGCTGCTGCCGGCGCCGCTGGGTTACCTGCTGCATCATCGCGGGCATACGCACACCCTGCTGTACGCGATCCCGCAGGCGCTTCTGCTCTGCGGCACGCTCTGGCTGTCGTGGCCGGCGGCGCGGCGTTTGCTACGGCGCAGTACCGACGCGCGCCGCGGCCTTGTCTTTGTCGTGAGCGCCGGCTTCGTGCTGCACATGCTGATGGATTATCTGAATTCCTACGGCATCCATCCCTTCCATCCATTCGATTCGCGCTGGTTTTACGGCGACATGGTTTTCATCCTGGAACCGGTGTTCTGGATCGTGTTCGGCGTGCCGATGGCGATGACGGTGCAGCGTCTGCCATTGCGCATCCTGTTGCTGGCGCTGTTGATCGGTGCCCCGGTTTACTTCACGACTCGCGGTTTTCTTCCCTGGGCGTCCCTGTTCACGTTGCTGGTGACCGCTGCCGTGCTCGGGCGTCTGCAGCATCGGGCCGGCACACGCGGTATCGCGGCGTTGTCGGCGGCGATGATCATGATTCTGGCGTTCGTCGTTGTGCAGGGCCTTGCTTCGGCGGAGGCGCGCACCGTCGTTACCCGGGTGATGCAAGGCAAGGATGCAGGAAGTCGCGTGCTCGACGTATCGACGACGTCGTTCCCGAGCAATCCGCTGTGCTGGGCCTTTGCCGCGGTCGATAGCGATGAGGCAACGGGCATCTATCATTTGCGGCGCGGCATCGTCAGCATCGTGCCGGAGATCCTGCCGGTGAGCGCTTGCCCGCCCAGGCTGTCGGAAGGCGCGGACAAAAAGCAAGGCTCGCTGGCGATCGTGTTCGTGTCTGCGCAGCAGGGAAGCCTGCAAACGCTGCGTGCATTGAAGCGCAACAATTGTTATTTCTCGGCTTGGTTGCGTTTTGCGCGCATGCCTGCGGTGGAAGGAACGACGGCAACCGACATCCGGTTTTCATCCAGCCCGCGCGGGAATTTCACGACGCTGGATTTCGAAGACTTCAAGAACCGGGCATGCCCCGAGCATGTGCCGCAGTGGGGTTTTCCGCGGGAGGATCTGCTGCACTGAGCCCCACTACTGTCAAAAGTCTTCTGACAATCTGCTTGGCAACTGTCCTGCGCGGCACGCGTCATCATCGTGTCTGCGCGCCGCATCGGTTTGCGTAATCCCAACGGAAGACGTTGCCCGAAGATTTGACGCATATCAGAGGGGGATGGGGAGGGAGTGATATGTTGTCCTGTAGTGATTTCGGGTGGGACGATTCCTCACGGGAAAAGTCATGTACAAGAAGATATTGCTGCCTACCGATGGTTCCGCGTTGTCGCGGGATGCGGTCACCAGTTGTGTGCTGTTCGCGAAAAACATCGGCGCCGAAATCATTGGCTTGCACGCAATTCCCGCACCTCAGCCGGACCGGCTCGAAGCGTGGACGCATCACGATCCGGCGTATCCGGAGCGGCGCCAGGCGCTATTCGAAAAATTCTCCACCGAATACCTTGCGTTCATTGCCAACAGCGCGCTCGCCGAAGGCATTCCATGCACCTGCAAGGCAGTCAGGGTTGACGAACCTTACATGGCGATCGTGACGACTGCCGAGCAACTGCACTGCGACCTGATCTACATGGCTTCGCACGGGTGGGCCGGCGACATAGCACGTATGCCGGGAAGTGAAACGCTCAAGGTACTTGCCCACAGCAAACTGCCGGTGCTGGTGCACCGGCCTGCCGTGAAATCGTCGACCAGCCATTAGGAGTGCCAGATGCCGATTACCGAATACTGCAATCCGGACGTGGTCTGCTGCGAAGCGAACGCATCGATCGCCGAAGTGGCGGTCTTGATGCGCAAGCACCATATCGGCGACGTCGTCGTCATCGGCGGCCCGGAGCAGGGCCGGGCGCCGATCGGGATCGTGACCGATCGCGATATCGTGGTGGAAGCGGTCGCGCCACAGGTCGATCTCAACATGCTCACGGCGGGGGACATCATGACGACGCCGCTGGCGACCATACGCACCGACGCCGGGCTGATGGAAACGCTGGGCTACATGGAGCGCCTGAAGGTAAGGCGCCTGCCGGTGGTGCGCGCCGACGGCAGCCTGTTCGGCATCGTCACTGCCGACGATGTGATCGGCCTGCTGGTCAACGAACTGTCAACCATCACCGGCGTGCTGGTGAAGCAGCCGGCTGCGGAGGCGCACATCCGGCATTAGGCAATGAAAAATTCATCGCAGGTTCAGGATCTTGCCCGGCAGCCATAGCGCAATGTCGGGCCACGCCGTGACGATTGCCATGCCGGCGATCAGCAACACGACGTAGGGGGCGGAACCGCGGATGATCTGTCCCATCGGCGCCTTGGTGACGGCTTTGATGGTGAACAGGTTCATTCCGACCGGCGGCGTGATCTGTGCGAGTTCGAGGTTGATCACGAGCAGCACGCCGTACCAGATCGGATTGATGCCGAGGTGGATCAGCACCGGCAGGATCACCGGCGTCGTGATCAGGATGATCGCGATTGATTCGAGGAACATGCCGAGGATGAAGATCAGCACCATCATCGCGATAATGAATCCGACCACGCCGATGTCGGCGGCCACGACCATTTCGACAAGTTGTTGCGGAATCCGCATCTTGGTCAGCACGTGCCCGAAGATTGCTGCGCCGGCCAGGATCATGAACAGCATGGCCGAAGTGCGGCTGGCATCGATCGCGGATTCCCAGATGTCGCGCACGCCGACGTTGCGGTAGATGAAGCAGGCGACGACCAGTGCCAGCGCAGCGCCGACGGCGGCCGCCTCGGTGGCGGTGAAGACACCGGCATACATGCCGCCCAACACCAGCGCCGGCAGCATCAGCGCCCACGCGGATTTGCGGATCGCGACCAGGGATTCTCCGAGACTGGCTCGCGGTTCGCGGGCGATCCTGCGCGGTCCCCAGGCGGCGGTCGCCATGCTGTAAAACGCAAAGATCGCGGCGATCATCAGGCCGGGAACGACGCCCGCCATGAACAACCCGCCGATCGAGGTATCGGTCGTCACGCCATACAGCACCATCGGACCGGACGGCGGGATCAGGATGCCGAGCGTGCCGCCGGCGGCGACCAGGCCGTAGGCGGCCTTGGGGTCGTAGCCGAAGCGGATCATCTGCGGAATCGCTACCGAGCCGATGGTCAGCGCGGTGGCGACGCTGGAGCCGGAGATGGCGGCGAAGATCGTACAGGCGGCCACGGTCGCGATACCCAGCCCGCCGGGCAAATGGCGCGTCAGCGTGTAGGCGGTGTTGTACAGGTCATCGACGATGCGTCCGCGGATCATCACGTGCGCCATGAACGAGAACAGCGGAATCGCGACCAGCAGGTAGCGGTTGACTTCGAAGAAGATGATCTCGGACACTGCGCCGAGACCGCCATCGGTGAAGAACAGCATGGCCGCGCCGAACAGCGACAGGCCGGCAAAGATGGGCAGGCCGGTAAACAACAGCAGGATCAGGCCGGTCAACAGGAGTGCGATGCTCATTCTTCCACCTCTTCCATATCGCCATGACGGGCTGCCAGCGACGGAACGCCGGCGGCAAGCCGCGCGAGCGCTTCGAGCGAAACCAGCATCAGCATCAGGCCGCCGAGCGGCAGCAGCAGCTGCAACCAGTACACCGGGATCTCGATATGGCCGGTCGTCGTGATGCCGATCATTTTCGACGACATCGCGGTATCCCAGCCGTTGATCACCATCAGCAGGCCGGTCAGCACGGTGGCCGTGGACGACCAGGCCTGCGTCCAGAACCTGCCGCGCTCTCCGGCACAGGAAGTCAGCACGTCGACGCCGATATGCTCGCCGCGGCGCAGGACCGAACCGGCGGCAAACATCACGATCGCGACCAGCAGCATGCCGACCACATCGTCGACCCAGGCCGGCGGGCTATGGAAAACGTAGCGCATCACGACCGACCAGGTGATGAGCGCCAGCGAGACGAGGATGCCGGCGGCGGATATGGCCATGCCGACGGAGGTGAGGGCGCCGATGATCCGGCCGATGACAGTGATCAGCGCGGGGGCTGGGGGGGATGCGGCCATGGTTCGGCGGTTCATGGGGTGTCTCCTGCTCTGTTGATTGCCGTGGCAAGGGCTTGTAGAGTCCCCTCCCCCTTTTAGGGGGAGGGTTAGGGTGGGGGTGCGAAGGTCGATCAACAGCATGCAGTGG
>CBIHRJ010000102.1:0-11120 GCA_966212445.1 uncultured Noviherbaspirillum sp.
GCGGTCCACGCGATCAGGTCGCCGAGGAATTGCGGCGAAATCGGATCGAGCGCCTCGGTCGCGGTCGGCAGGCCGAGTTCGCACACGTCCATCAGGAACTGCCGCGCATTCGCCATGCCGCGCTCGATGTGGAAGGAATCGTCCATGTCCGGATCGTTGATGTAGCCCTTCCAGCCCGTCGTCGTGCGCGGCTTTTCGAAGTACACGCGCATCACCAGCAGCAGCGTGTCCTTCACCTCTTCCTGCAGCTTCTTCAGGCGACGCGCATAGTCGAGTCCGGCAACAGGATCATGGATCGAGCACGGCCCCACCACCACGAACATGCGCGGATCCTTGCGATCCAGAATGTTGCGCAGTGCCTCGCGCCCCTGCGTCACGGTTGCGCCGGCGGCGTCGGACAGCGGCATGCGGGTGTGCAATTCCACCGGCGTCGGCATGGAATCGAAGGAACTGACATTGACGTTTTCTACGTTGAAAGTGGTCATGATCGGCGTCTGTTGAAAGTGGGATGGCGGAATCATTGTCCTGTCGCGGCGCGACGGAAAGCCGCAAGTTTAGCGCATAGCCGCAGCATTCCGTCCGTTGCCAGGCTGTGTGGTTGTCACTTCGGCAAGCGCATCGCATATACTGCTGCCAATCCAGATGTCCGCACCGCAGTCCCCATGAAGAGAATCGTCTTGCCCTTGCTGTTGGCCGCCTCCGTCCTGCTCGCCGCCTGTTCCGGCAAGGAGGATGAAGCGCATGCCCCTTCACAAAAGAAGTCGCCTCAACCGCCCGCACACACGGCCCGCAGCCCAGACGCGAACGAAGCATCGCATGCAGTCCTGATGCAAGCAGTCTTCGGTGCACGCTACAACGCCGCACGCGGCGCCGCCGTCACCGGCCTCGCCGGCTCCGACGAACCGTTCGTCGTCACCGCAATCGCATCGACAACCCTGCCCGACGGCCGCACCGTTCTCGTCGCCAACGCCGACACCGCCGGCGAACACGGCGAAGCGATGCAAACGCATGCCGCGCCGGGGCTGCTGAATATCTACGTGCTGAAAAAGCAGGGCAAGCAGTGGCAAGTCCTTGCACGCCACGAAAACGTCGACGAACTCGGCTCCGGCGGCCATATCGGCAGCGCGAGCTGGGTCCATCCCGGCAAGGAAAAAACCGCGCTCGCGATCCGCCACGGCGGCACCTGGCAGGGCCAGACCGTCGCCGCGCTGTCGTTGTACGACGTCAGTAACGGCAACGTCCGTCCGTTGACCAGGACATCCATTCCCATCCATTCGGATAACGAAGGTGCCTGCCTGTCGACGCCCCCCTGCTGGGAAATCGACGGTGCATGGAAATTCGACAGCGCGAACCCGGAAGCGGAATACGACGATCTTGTGATCGATTTTTCAGGCGAAGCGTCGGAGCCGGTTGAGGGAGATGGCGACGGGAAGAATACGGAGCGCACCGCAACGCTTCGCGACGGGAGGGTGCGCTATCGCTTCGATGGGAATCAGTATGTGCTGGTTGAGGGGGAGAATCCGGTGAAGAAGTTTTGAGCGGATTCAGTTCCGGCTTCGTCCCGCCTCTGCGTTACTCCGCTCGTCGTCCGCTATTGTTCATGCTTGGTCTCGTGAATCAAATCCCCGGCCATGGATGGTGTTCGCCGCTCGTGTCGACTCCCCCTCGATGTCGATCGCACCAGTGAAGCAAGTCAAAATTCACGCAACCGCCTGGTTCTCCAGTTGGCCGCCATGAAGTAACCGGTCAATCTCTTCCTGACCATCCGTATCCAGATGCTCGCGCATCGACGCATACCAGCGAACCGCTTCTTCGGGCGACAAAACGGCTTTTGTTATCGGCAGGCTGTTTTCCAGAAAAGCGGTAAAGAAGGGCACGTTACGCAAGTAAAGAAACGTCGAGTCAGTGATGTGGAGTTGTTCATACAGCGTTTTCATCCACTGCAAATGGTCGAAGGCGTCATGAAAGTGGCCGCGCCGGCTCAAGGCCGAAATAAAATTGATACGCAGCGCCACCGGTGACATCTCACGTTGTTTCTCATTCAGTTCATCCGCTTTCGCCAGCCAGGCCTTGCCACGCTCCAGCTCATCGCACATTACCGATGACGTCGCCAACTGCAATGCGTTGTGAACGCTTTCCTCCCGAGAAAACACATTGAGCCAGTACGCAAACGCCTCCTCATAACGGTCGAGGCGACTAAGCGACAGCGCGCAAAGGCGATTCGCATCTGTCCGCACAGCCGGCGATTCCGCCTCGACATAAGGCAACGCTGCCTCCAGGGCTTTTTCGAATGCATTGTCTTTCAGTGCCGCGATAGCCGGGATGAGTTCCGGCGGATCGGAAGGCGCCGTCTCCTCGGCCACCAAATCGGCGTGCGAATCGTGTTCGTCGTTCCTGCTTGCAGATGGTGAAGAGGGGCTGCGGCCAAAAAGCCTGGAAAAAAATCCCATGATTGTCCTTTCGTTGCTGATTTCTTAAGGGAAAACGCGACCGATTGATCGCGCGGCTTCTGCTTTTCTTGCATCGCGAAGGCTTGCCCCTTCGTGGGCGATATGCGGACAGGTTTTCAGTGACGCTTTTGCACTGAACCTATCGCAAACAATTAAAGCGGCAAACCGCCATGGATCTGCGTTGACCCGAAGAGCTTTTCGGTACCGCGAATAACCAGAAAGATTGCATTTTTCACAACAATCCCGTATTGTCGCGCCTTGTTGTTATTTGTGCAATATGTTTCGCCTGTTACAGCCGGTCGGCAATGAGTAACACGGTGATGCCATGCAGAGTCGCGGAAACGCCGAGCGGTAACTGGCGGCATGAGTTCGACAGCCGAAACATATTTGCCGGAATCTGGAAACGATCAGCCGTTCAGCGGCTTTACACATCTGCTCAGGTGAAAGAATCATGGAACACAAACAGGTAGTTGAACAGGAAAAAAATGGCGTATTTACCGTCACGGCGTCGACCACGCCGTATGCATGCAACGAGACTGATGCGCAAAATGCATCCGAGTCCACGCCGCTCGTGCTTACCCTGCTGATCATCGCCATCAATGTCGCGGTCTGGCTGATCCAACTGATGAACGGCGTTGATTTGTTTGAGCCATCGCCGGAAGACTTGCTGAAGTGGGGGGGAAATCTCTCGGTATTTACGTTCACAGGCGACTACTGGCGTTTGTTGAGCAACATGTTTCTGCACGGCGGGGCAGTTCATCTGCTGATGAACATGTACATGCTGCTGTTGATCGGGCCCCACGCCGAGCGTTGGTTCAGGCGAAGCGGATTCATCGGCATCTATCTGGCAGGCGGCTTGTGGGCCAGTTATATCACTGCGGTGCGGGGAGCTTTTGCCGCACAGAACAGATCGTCATTTTCTGCCGCTTCATACAGCCTGTTTGGCGCCAGGCCCGTGGAGCTGGTGGTAAGCATAGGCGCATCGGGTGCGCTCATGGCCGTATGCGGAGCCTTATTGGCGGGAGCGTTTGTGCGCATGGCGGCAGGCCACGGCAGCAGCTCCGATGAGACAAATTTCCGCAACGGACTGCTCCAGGTGATTGGCCTCAACCTCGTTTCCGGATTCTTCATTTCCGGCATCGACCAGGCTGCCCACGTAGGCGGTGCTGTGGCCGGACTGATACTCGGGGCCGCCTTCGGTATCAGGGAAAACAATCCGAACGCACGCCGGCACATGTTGCGCATGGCGCTCGTCACGCTGTGTGCATGCGGCACGCTGATTATGTTGCTTCGCACGGGAGAATGGACCGGCATGCAGGAGCTGCGAGACGAATTGAATTATTCCTCCAAGCCGGCTGCGGCTTCTTGGCAGGAAGAATAGGAGAGAAAAGCAATCCACTTCAATCAAGGCAGTGAGCGCGCGGCATTGGGGAAAGTCGTTGCACCGCGGGATGACTCGCCGCCAGTCTCGAAAAGACCCCGGCATTTTTTCCAATGGAAAGTGGAATGGCGCATTTCCCAAAGAGGAATGAAATGTGCAACAGAGCAACTGAGCAACTGAATATGAAATTTCAAACAGGGGATATAGCCATGAATGAAGAAAGTCACCTCTGCCCATCACATCCACATATCGCCGGAAGTTTGATGCCGGCTGACGACTTGCAAAGGGGCGTTCATGGCCAAGTCGAGGCACATCCTGCGGTTGCGGAACAAGTGCAGGCTGCGCCAAGGAAATGGCGTTGGCTGCCTGTGATGGCAGTCGTGGCGGGTGTGGTTGGGTGCAACTGGGTGGATACGAGCGGAACGCGTGCTGGTAACAATGCAGAGCTTGCCACACCAGTCGCGGTCGCACCGAAGACGCTTCAAGAGCGTGCTGAACAGGGGGACGCTGATGCGCAATTCGACCTGGGCGTCATGTATAGATCCGGAAGCGGCGTTCCACAGAATGCTCAGAAGGCGGCAGCCTGGTTCCGCAAGGCGGCCGATCAAGGGCACGCTACTGCGCAGTTCAATTTAGGTGTCATGTACGCGGACGGTGAAGGCGTCGAGAGGGATGATCGGGAGGCTGTTGGTTGGTTCCGCAAAGCGGCCGATCAGGGAGTGGTTTCTGCGTTAGCCAACCTGGGCATCATGTACTCGGACGGCAGAGGCGTCACGGAGGATGATCGGCAGGCAATTGCCTGGCTGCGCGAGGCGGCCGGTCAAGGGGAGCCAAATGCGCAGTTCAATCTGGGCAGCATGTACGCGGACGGCGAAGGCGTTACGAAGGATAAACAGCAAGCGATAGTCTGGTACCGCAAGGCGGCCGATCAGGGGCACGCGTCTGCGCAGTTCAATTTAGGTGTCATGTACGCGGACGGCGAGGGCATCGAGAGGGATGAGCGGCAGGCCGTTGCCTGGTATCGCAAAGCAGCCGAGCAAGGATACACTACTGCACAAATCAATCTAGGCAACATGTATGCGGAAGGTAGGGGTGTTGCGAAGAACGATCGGGAGGCCGTTGCCTGGTACCGCCAGGCGGCCGATCAGGGGGACGCGTCTGCGCAAGCCAACCTGGGCCTCATGTACTCGGACGGCAAAGGCGTCACGAAGGACGACCGGCAAGCGGTTGCCTGGCTCCGTAAGGCGGCCGATCAGGGAAATCCTTCTGCACAAACCAACCTGGCC
This sequence comes from uncultured Noviherbaspirillum sp., assembly GCA_966212445.1. Classification (GTDB taxonomy): domain Bacteria; phylum Pseudomonadota; class Gammaproteobacteria; order Burkholderiales; family Burkholderiaceae_D; genus Noviherbaspirillum. The sequence continues at coordinate 5,118 of CBIHRJ010000102.1, forward strand.
TATATGTACACGGAGGGCAGAGGTGTCTCGAAGGATGATCGGCAGGCTGTGGCCTGGCTTCGTAAGGCGGCTGATCAGGGACACGGCATCGCGCAACTCAATCTGGGCTACATGTACAAAAACGGCATAGGTGTCACGAAGGATGATCAGCTGGCTAAGGACTGGTTTCGCAAGGCGGCTGATCAGGGGCTGCCGGAGCCCACAGACGACTAAGCAGGTCCGCAAGAGTTCTTTGATGGATCAACCTTGATAGGCATTGCTGCACAGTGCAGTAATGACGAAGTAGCAGCTTTCTTTGATGGTTTCACTTTCTGAAGGGCCTTGATTTCATCCATGAGCGACTTGAAGGGAGTGACGGCCTTGTCTTCCTGATAGGGGTTGTTTGCGACAAGCTTGCCATGGGTTGCGTTGCGTTTGCCGAATGTGCCGTTGTCGAGCCAATACTCGACGGGCAACAGGTTTCCATCATCGGTGGCCCAGGCTTGCCAGGTCATGTACAAGGCCGCGCCAGGTAGCCTTCGCTCAGGGCATCGTGGCCCTCGATGTCGGAACCTGTCCGGCAAGCCATTCTCGTCGGGCCCGTACAACACTTTCATTTCAACTTCGTCGGCGTAGATGCGATTGCGCGAATGCCGCCGCCGTCGAGTTCATTTGACCAACTCATTTGTCTTGCTTGTAAATCGGCTCGCAACCGACGACCCCGATACACTGCGGTGCCTTCTCCTTCCCGAAGTACGCCCGCAGCGGCAACGAGCTGAACAGGAAGCCGAAGATCAACGTGGAAAACACGCCGCAGATGAACCAGCGCCGGCGCATATGCGGGAGCTTGCCCTCCAGGGCCAGGAGGTCTATTTCGCTGGGCGGCAGTATCGGGTACGGGTTCTCGCCTTCCCATTGCATCGCGGCCTGGACCTCTGGCGCATAAGGATGACGGGGCGCGGTGCGCCGTATCCAGCTACCCGCCCGCTCGGTCCAGTAGCCGATGCTGCCTCCGAACCAGGCGGCGTAAGACCCCCAGAATCCGGGTCGAACGCGGTATTGCTCATCGATACAGGACTGCAAGGCTGTGCGGTCGGTTAGTGCCATCCACGATTTCGGATGATCGGTCGGGGGCAGCAAACGGGACGGCGGCAGGGCTTGGGGCGGGCCGTCCATGTAACGGCGGATGAATTCCCAGAGTGCGCCGGCATACTCCGGTCCCATGCCCGCCATGCCCAGCCCCAACGCCCATTCGATATCCCGGGAGCCGGGTTTGAGCTGGCACAGGAACAGCCGGTAAACGGTGTGGGAGCCGCCCATGGTGAACATGCGGAGACGATAGGTTGCGGGTACCAGGGTGTCGTACTTCAGCCCTATCCATTTCTTTTGCTTGTTTTCCCAGGCGTAGATCGTGCGATGACGGCGGCTGACGATCATCGGCGGAGGTAACGGGTTGCGCGCGCACAGGTATGCGATGGTAAGTGGTACTAAGGTAACGAACGCCAGGATCGCCCACAGGCCAATCCATTCGATTACTGCAAAGGTGCGTATATTCGGATCAAGGAGCATATCCAGATAACCAGGAACTAGCGTCACTAGCATCGTGACCGCAATGCCTGTTCCTATTACTAGTCCAGCGCCTCGATCTCCCAGTCTCTCCAACGGCTCCAATCGCAGGTATGCGGGATTGATTTCTTTTAGCTCGCCCATGGAGTCCGGCTCATGTGACACCGCCTTGTCTCCCGGACGAGGCAGCAAAAATCCCCACATGCCGCTCGTCTCGGGCACTTTACGGTGTTGACTAAGAATACTCATCGTGCAATCGCCTCCTTCATGGAAACCAGATCCGGCAAGCCTTTCTCGTCGGGCCAGTACGACACTTTCATTTCCACTTCGTCGGCGTAGATGCGGTCCTTTTCTTTCAATAAGCCGAACAGCAACGGGTCGCGCATGGTGGAAAAGAATCCACGCACGCGAAGCACACCGGTTTGCGGATCGAGCTGGAGATGCGGACCGTCGCGCATGCCCTTGAGGCCTTGGTGGATGGCGTTGACCTTGGGTGCGCTTTCGCCATCCTGGCAGATGATGGCGCCAACGTCGGTGCGCACACCTTCGTCGATCACCGTAAAGGCCAGCTTCAGCTTGCTGCCCGCCTCGTAGCGAGGGATGGCCACGTCATAGTTGCACACGATGGAGAAACCATGCCGGTCACCGGCAGCCCATGCCCGCCCTTGTACGACAAACAGTACTTTCTGAAGGGCCTTGATTTCATTCATGAGCGACTTGAAGGGAGGGACGGCCTTGTCTTCCTGATAAGGATTGTTTGCGAGAAGCTTGCCATGGGTTGCGTTGCGTTTGCCGAATGTGCCGTTGTCGAGCCAATACTCGACGGGCAACAGGTTTTCGTCATCGGTGGCCCAGGCTTGCCAGGTCATGTACAAAGCCGCGCCAAGCAGAACAATGGTGAGTGCAAGCCATCCCCACAACGGAATGCCGAGGAACACTGCGGCACCACCTGCCAAGCCTGCGGCACCCGCATAATAGGCACCTGCGGCTGCTCCCCAACCTAACATAACGACAATGCCTGAGCCCATGGTCCACCAAGCAGAATCCGGATCACGAGTGAGCTTTTGTCTCCCCACGTTTACTAAATACCCACCTTCAATTACACCCGCCACCAAGGTGAGGTGACCAGCCCACCGAAGCAATGTTGCGGCTGCAAGCCTGTTCCCTAGCAGAACTTGCACCGCCGACGCGATCTCCAGTCCCGATACCGCTAGTGCCAAGGACGCCGTCGTCATCCCGACTCCGCCTCCGAGCGTATCGCCACTCTTGAATGTCTCGAACGAATTACTCATCGCATAAATCTGGAAAAACACCGTGCCCGAACTCAGCACGATATCGGCCTTCGCGCTCAGCCGGACGATCTGATTTTCCAGGAACGGGTTGGTCTTGATGCCAGGCGTGGTCAAATCCGCGTGGCGCAGGCCAAGTGCAGTCAGCAGCTTTTTATTGAGTGTCGCGCCCGACTTGAGCCGGGCCAGCACCCAGGCAACCGTGGTCTTGATTTCTTCTTCCGTATTGGGGGCCTTGAAAACCACCTCGGCATTCGCCGCCTCGGCCAGTTCCCATGCCTTTGCACCAAAGTTCCCTTTGCGGCTTCCTGGATTTCCCGCGAGCGGCTTGTGTTGCACGGGAGCGCCACCCGGCACTTCCTTCACATTGGCTGCCTCGAACATGGCTGCGGCGATCTTGCTTGCAGTACCCCGCACGACCGTGGGCTGCGGCACCACGTCGGCGCGGGTGATCAGGGTAGCGGTTACCGCACGCACTACTTTCTTGAACCCTTCCGGGTTGTCCTTGCGCAGGCGCATCAGTATCGCGCTGGAGGCGTCGATGAGCGCGGCGGTTGCCTGCGTCGCTTCCCGCTTGCCCTTGAAGGCTGCATACAGCGCGGCGAACTCCTTGACGGACTCTTCGGCGAACAGTTTGCCTTCGGTGCTCGTTTTATTGAACAGGTCATATAACCGGTCCTCGCGACTGTTCTTGCCGACATAGTCGATCCAATCGGGGTTGAGCACCGCCAGCGCGCGGTTGAACCAATGGTCGGGGCTGTCGGCTGGCAGCTTGAGCACCGCGTCCCAGACTTTTTCCCTTTCTTCCTTGATGAGACCGGATCCGACGACGCAGTGCGCGACCATGTTTTCAAGCGCCTTGGCGGACGTATCGTCCTTGGCATCGAAATCATGTGCCTGCACGTCCTTCCATTGCGGCGATTCCTTCCATTGCACGTAATCGCTGCCGGCTTGCTTGATTCTCGTTTGCAGTGTGGAGACAGCTTTTGCTTCGGTGAGCGCGGCTTTCCATGCTCCTGTATCGATGTGCTTCAGAAAACGCTCCGGGCCATAATTTCTGTCCCAGACCGGGCCGGGGTTGGCCTCGGCGTTCAGGCGTATGCCTTCGATCAGTTCGGCCACGACGCGCTTTCGAGCGCGATCCGGGTCGTTGCCGCCGGCAGCGTTGTGCAGCTTGGCCGCCAAACGGGTCCGGTGGCGATTGACAGCCATGGTGAGCCCGATGGGATCGTGCAAGGCCATGATCAGTCCTTGCTGCTTCAATTCGCTGCTCATCGCCAGCATGGCTTGGGACAAGGATTCCGCTTTGCCGCTCCGGTTTCGAACCGCCGTGTCCTGGGGAACGTATTGGTTGATTCTGGCAACCGCTTCAGGATGGAAGTCCGCCACCCACTTCTGCATGTTGGCCACGGTAGCGACTTCCGCATGTGCGAAGGCCGCGCCGTCCAGAGAGATGACTTGCTGCATCCGGCTGCCGGGATTTTTTGCGTGCCTGGCGCGCACGGCTTTGGTCCACTTATGGCGGCTGTATGCAATGTATACCGGCCCCTTGATCCTCTCGGGGAACTCGATACAGATCGCTTCGACGCCGGTATGCCGCTTGCCTTGGGATTCGCATGCGACGACATCTGACTTTTCCGGGACGTTGTTCGGCATATCCTCAAGCAGCAAGTCCGGGTAATAGCGTGGATAGCCCGCCACATCGATCAGATAACCTTTCCAGACGTTGTTCGGGTAGAGGAAGTAAAGATAACCCGGTTCCACGCCGCGAAGAACATAGCTGCTCTGCGAAAGCTTCTTGTCCACGACGTCCTTGCCGAAATTTTCTGCCAGGACGGGGAGACCGTTGGCTGCTTCGTTGGGAACGGCCGCGTACAAGACGGGGAAAATGGGGAGGCCGTTGCGTATGCAACGGTTGCAGGGTTTATCCATGGCTTGTCTTTAAGATCGTGTTGTTGATGCAGGCGTATTGAAAGCGCCGCTCACGTGCAGCCAGCGGCCGGAGCGCAGCACTTCCATGAGTTCTTCCGTCCACTGCTGAGCCATCACCGCAAAGCCCCCGCCGGGGCGGCCTTGAGTTCGCCATTGTTGTAGCGCCTGCGCGACTTCGGGATGCTGGTCAAACTGCGGATGGATGGCGAAAGCGCAGTGTGCAAAACGCAGCAGGTCGGTTTCTTCGGTCAATCCATGTTCGTACGCCCTGCGAACGGCGTCGTCGATGGCGGAACGCTCTGGTATCGAAGGCAGGTCCCACTGCTTCGACAAGATGGAAAGACGATTGCACCAGCCTAGCCGTTCCAGGGCCTGCCATTGCGCGGCATTGATTTGCCAACTGTTGATGCGGGCTGGATTCTCGGGGACAGGATCTGACGGTCCGACCTGTTTCAGCGCGCCGTCGGCATGCACGGTCAACCATGCCGCAGCCTGCACGGCCTGCAGACATTGAAACCAGGAGGCGTTGCCTAGCAAGGCAGGAAGATGCGGCGTAATGCGCGGGTCCCAGAAGCGGAACAGGGTGGGGGGAATGCCGGGAAAAGGCGCACGTATCGACGCGAAGCGGCAGATGGCTGCCGACAGCATACAGGTGTCGGTAACCGGTTCCTTCTCATTTTTGTCATGACTGATCAACCATGCACAAATGCTGCGCATCTGTCCCGCCTCGCTGTCGTACATGCCCAAATACTCCTCCATTGCGATTCGCAACGTTGTATTGACGGCGCGTTCATGGGCAGCATCGTTTCGTAAACACAGGAGGTAGGGGCGCTGCGACGAGGGGATGGTGTTGATCTTCAACGGCACACGCGGCAAATCTTTAGTGTCCGGATGTGAAGCCAGCGGGTCGGAGAGAGCCGGATCCACCAGCACGTGCAACGCCCGTTCCGTATACGGTTGATCGGCGGTTCCCGACCCGGTCAACGCGGTTCGCAGAAAGGTGAGAGCCGATTCGGTTAGCGAGTCCACATCCGTCGTTTGGGGGCGCATACTGTTGTCTGCGTGTTGTGTGTGCATCTTTTTATTAAAAACAGGAGTTATGGAGTTACAAATGGCAAGCCCAGGCCGGCGGCTGCAGCGAGTTTTTGTGCGCATCCTTTCAGTTCGCCTTTGGGCAATGTCGCCAGTTCATGCGACAAGCTGGTCGGCCCGCTCAAATCCTTCATCCCCGCCTTGA
>CBIHRJ010000103.1:0-10794 GCA_966212445.1 uncultured Noviherbaspirillum sp.
CCAGAAAGCCCCAGCTCACACGAGATGGGGCTTTTTGCTTTGAAAAACCGAAAAGTGCGGTGCTGCAACGCAAAAAGCACACTATCCCTCGCCTACGTGCCCACCGCAGCCACGTTTTCCGGGAACAGATGCGTACTCTCCGGTTGTCGCAATTCATTGTCCCTAAGAGGATCAATGGCCATGGACGCAACGTGTTGCCGGAGGAGCGCGGGGAAATGGCGGACGCCCGGACGCATCACGACGATGCAGATGCAGAGAAGCATCGGATTGATTCCGGACGACGTGGCATCAGCAGGTCTTTCGGCAGCCAAAAACCAATCTCCATTCCCATCCACCATGAATATGGGATTCCTCTACGGAAAGATCAATGTAGAGTAACAGCTCGTCACAGGCCGCCAAGGCTCATGCCTCAACCCCGTCTCATATCAATGCTTCCAAAAGTGACGCATGAGAGTCCGCTTCAAGGCGGGATGAAACTTCATCCGCTGTGATCTTCCGTTTGTCCTTTCCATCACAGGACGAAAAGGTCAAAAATTAAATGGGGGAATATTGTGAAAGTTACTTTAACTCTTAAAAAACTGTTCACCTTGTTGTTGATCGGCGGCTCCGTTTTAGCCTTGTTCTTCATTGCTGCGCTGTATCAAATTGGGCGGACTGAGGCAGAAGTGACGCGTGCGAACGAAATGCGGTATCAATCCTATCTGCTCGCTGATGAATTGCGCCAAAGCTCGGACGACTTGACACGCCTTGCGCGAACCTACGTGGTGACAGGCGATGCCAAGTATGAGCAACAGTACATGGATATTCTTGATATCCGTAACGGCAAGAAGCCGCGTCCACTGAATTACGAACGGATCTACTGGGACTTTATTGCTGCCGGCGACAGCAAGCCACGTCCGGACGGTGAAACCATCGCGTTGACCGATTTGATGAAAAAAGCAGGTTTCTCGGAGCAGGAGTTCGCGAAGTTGACAGCAGCGCAGAATAACTCGGATGCGCTCGTCAAAACGGAAGTCATCGCCATGAACGCGGTAAAGGGACTGTTCGATGACGGCACTGGAAAATTCGTCAGGAAGGATGCTCCGGATATGGAGATGGCACGCAAGCTCGTGCATAGCGACGACTACCACAAATACAAGGGCCAGATCATGAAGCCCGTGGACGAGTTTTTTGAACTGCTCGACAAGCGTACCGGGAGTGCTGTGGCGGAAGCGAACCGTGCGAGCAGTCGGGCTTTTAGGGTGGCCGCCGTGCTGCTGGTATTTGCGTTGATCAGTGCTGCGGTCGCTCTGCTGTTCTTGTATCAGAGACTCAACCATCAGCTGGGAGCCGAACCCACCGACGCGCAAGAAGTTGCAAACAAGATTGCGGCCGGCGATCTTTCGGTTCCGATCGACTTGAGACCAGGAGATAAATCAAGTTTGATGTTTGCCATGTACGCAATGCGCGACAGCTTGACCCGTATCGTCAGTCAGGTGCGGGCCGGAACCGATACGATCGCCACAGCATCGGTCCAGATCGTCTCCGGGAATAGAGAGCTTTCTACACGTACCGAACAGCAGGCTGGCTCCCTCGAAGAAACCGCGTCGTCGATGGAAGAGCTGACCTCCACCGTCAAGCAGAATGCAGACAATGCGCGACAGGCCAATCAACTGGCGGTATCGGCATCTGACGTCGCGAGAAAGGGCGGCACCGTCGTGTCGCAGGTGGTCGATACGATGGGCTCGATTAACGAGTCTGCCCGCAAGATTGTGGACATCATCAGCGTTATCGACGGCATTGCGTTCCAAACCAATATCCTGGCGCTCAATGCAGCGGTGGAAGCTGCGCGTGCCGGTGAACAGGGGCGCGGCTTTGCCGTGGTGGCATCCGAGGTACGTAATCTGGCGCAACGATCTGCTGCCGCGGCCAAGGAGATCAAGGTGCTGATTGATGATTCGGTCGAGAAAGTCGGCGCCGGTGCAAAACTGGTCGACCAGGCCGGCGCAACCATGCACGAAATTGTCGAAAGCGTGCAGCGCGTCACGGATATCATGAGTGAGATTACTTCCGCCAGCCAGGAGCAGACCGCAGGCATTGAACAGATCAATCAGGCGGTCACGCAAATGGACGAAACGACGCAACAAAATGCATCGCTAGTGGAAGAAGCGGCTGCCGCGTCGGAAGAACTGCAGGAACAGGCTGGAAAACTGGCGGAACTGGTCAGTATATTCAAAGTGGCCAACATGCAGGTTCAGCCAGCCCCGGCGACTCTCAGGGTTGTTCCGACTGCCCGGGCCATCAAGGCGACGGCGAAACCTGTTCGCTCAATTGCATCAGGTCATGTCCGGGTTCCCGCTAGAAAGTCAAGGCAACTGGCTGTTGCGGCCGCTGCTCAAAATGGGGACTGGGAAGAATTCTGAGCTTTACTTTTTCTGGTTCTCCATGTGACGTTCAAAGATCGGGAACACAGCGGGCTAAGCCGCACGAAATGCTTTGGCCTGCGGGTCGTGCTTGTGAGCGGTTCCCGCTCTTTCGCCACGACGATACGCCCCCGGTGCAGTCCCGATCGAGCGCTTGAACGCCTTGTTGAATGCGGCTTCGGATTCATAACCCACACTGGAAGCGATTTCCGTCAACGTCTTGTCGGTGTTGCGCAGCAGGTGCCCGGCGTGAAACATGCGCCATCGCGCCAAATAGTCGAGAGGAGACTGGCCGACCTTTGCCTTGAAGCGCTGCGCGAACGCGGAGCGCGACATGCAGACCGTTCCAGCAAGAGCTTCGACGGTCCAGTTGGCGGCGATATCCTTATGGAGCAACTGCAGCGCGGGGCCGATGCGACGATCGGATAGCGCTGCCAGCCAGCCGGTATCGCTTTCTCCATCCAGCGTCATGATGTGCGCCCGGATGGCCTGGACGAAAATGATGTCGGCCAAACGACTGACCACGAGCCCGGAGCCAAGACCGCGCTGTGCTGTTTCCATCGCAAGCAGTTGAAGCGTGGCGTGCAGCAGCTGCGTGCGCTCCTGGTCCATGCGAATGTGCAGCAGCCGCGAGGCTTTCGAATCCACTGGCGTTACTCGTCATGCTCAGTGGAACGTTCATGGTGGTGCTTGACTTCTTCATCGTCAACGTCGCTCTGCCTTCGATCCAGCGCGACCTGCAAACGAGTGCCGCCGCACTCCAGTTCGTCGTCGCGGGATATAGCCTGGCCAACGCGGCCGGCCTGATCACCGGCGGCCGCTTGGGCGACATGGTTGGCCGCAGGCGGATCTTCGTTATAGGCATTGCGTTATTCACGATAGCGTCGGTGGCTTGCGGCGTCGCGCCGAATTCCGGCGTGCTGGTTGCCGCGCGCATCGCCCAGGGAGCGGCAGGTGCGTTGCTGCAGCCGCAGGTGCTCGCGATGCTCGGTATGCTTTACAGCGGGCCGCAGCGCGCCAAGGCCTTTGCCGCCTATGGCCTGACTTTAGGTCTTGCGGCAGCGAGTGGTCAACTTATTGGGGGGCTGCTTATCCATGCGGACATAGCGGGTCTGGCCTGGCGGAGCTGCTTTCTGATCAACGTCCCTATCGGCTTGCTGGCGCTCGCCCTGAGCAGGTTCGTGTTGCCGGCAATGAGTGGTCAGGCGAGCAGTCGACTGGATCTGTGCGGTGTGGCGCTGGTTGTCAGCGCATTGACGGCTATCGTGCTTCCGCTTGTTCAGGGGCGTGATGAAGGATGGCCGCTTTGGAGCCTGGTGTGCCTCGCTGCCGCAGTTCCCCTGCTGGCGCTGTTCTGGCGTCATCAATCCCGGCTCGCCGCACAGGGAGGCCAGCCCTTGATCGCGCCCAGCCTCATGCAGCACAGGCCCTTCGTCCTGGGACTGTTCGTCACCGTGCTGTTCTATGCCGGCAATGCTTCGTTTTATTTCGTGCTCGCCCTCTATTTGCAGTTTGGCCTTGGACTGCCTCCGCTGGAATCGGGCCTCACGTTTAGCGCACTCGCGGGCGGGTTCTTCGCGACTTCCATGGCGTCGCCCCGGATAGGCCGCCTGCTGGGTCGCCAGGCGATCTTCTTCGGGGCTGTTTGTCTGGCTGTCGGTCACGCGTTGCTGTACGTCGCGGTGACGGTGTTCCAGGTCGCGAGCCCGGTGCCGCTCCTCCCTATCCTGATCATCCAGGGCGCCGGCCTTGGCATGGTAATGGCGCCTCTCGTCTCGGCCGTGCTGAGCGGTGTGCCTCCAAGTCACGCCGGTGTTGCGTCCGGTGTGGTTGCAACGGGACAGCATCTGGGCAACAGCTTAGGCATCGCGTTGATCGGCATCGTGTTCTATGGAGGCGCCGGAGGGGACGAGGGAATCCATGACGTAGTACGCGCCTTCCGGGGCAGCCTGGTTTATTTGATCCTTGTGACCGCGGCGATGTCTGTCATGTACCGTCGCTTCGTTCGCGGCACCTTGAGGATGGAGAATTCGAAATGATTGACGCCCAACTACTTGCCAACCGCTATACCGAGGTATGGAACGAAACCGATCCGACGCGGCGCCGTATCGCTATCGCCTTGCTGTGGGCACCGGACGGCGCACACTATGTGCGAGCGCTCGAGGCCCATGGATACGAGGCTCTCGAACAGCGAATCATCGGATCGCACAACAAGAACGTGCAAGACAAGGGATGCCGGTTCCGGGCAGTAAAGAACGCGCAGCTTTTGCGTGACGTGGTGACGTTTAACTGGGAAATGACTCCCGCAGGAAGCGATGCGGTCCTGGCGGTTGGTTTGGAGTTTCTCCAGGTCGACGGGGCGGGCCGTATCAAGAGCGATTACCAATTTATCGTGTCGTAAAGGGAACAGATCTCGCGGTCAGTGCAGCCCGGTTGGTTCTACGTTATCCTGCTTGAGGAAATGCATCGCATTCTTGAACGATATCGAGAACCCATATGACCTACACTACACTTCTTCTGTTTGCCGTCGTTGCATTGATTGGGATCGCCACGCCCGGACCGACCGTGCTGCTGGCTCTCACCAACGGTTCCCGGTACGGCGTGCGCGTCTCTTGTTTCGGAATGATCGGCGCGGTGCTGTCGGATTTTGTGCTCATCTCGGCGGTTGCCTTGGGGCTTGGCGCATTGCTTGCCGCGTCTGAATTTTGGTTCTCCGTCGTCAAATGGATCGGCGCGGCCTATCTGGCGTATCTGGGAATCCGGCTGCTGCGCTCGAAGGGAGGCTTTGAGATGGAGGAAACCGCATCCGTTGCCAATACAGTTTCAAGAAAGAAGGTCTTTTTACGCAGTCTTCTGGTCGCAGTAACGAACCCCAAAGGGTATCTGTTCTTTTCCGCTTTTTTACCGCAGTTCATCAATCCCTACGAGCCGCAGTTTTCACAATACGCTGCCTTGGCCATCACTTTCGCCTCCATTGATTTCGCGGTGATGTTCACCTACGCATTGGCCGGATCAAAGGCGATGCGGCTCCTGCGCGCGTCGGGAGTCCTTTGGCTTGACAGGATCTGCGGCGGCGCCCTGCTTGCTCTGGCCGGGTCGCTGGCATTGTACCGGCGCTCAAACGCATAACGGTCATCAACATCGCGGCGCACGTTCTTAGAGCGGATTGCGTGTCGGTGCGAGGGAGATGCGGGTTGATTTGGGGTGCAGGGCAAGGCGTGAGGAGTGCCGTGTGGCGGGCCACACAAACGACGAGCAACGCAGCCATGCGCCCCAAAGCGGCCTGCAGCGCCCTTGCGCTGACACGCAATCCGCTCTAAGCAAGGCGTGAATCGCACCACGTACGGATGCACGGAAGACGGCAACGCTGGCAGCCTCACCATTCCGGCCGGTGCGTACCGAGCGGCACCGGCGGCAACGCAAAACGCGGCATTGTTTCCGACATCGTTTCGACCGGTGCGATGGCCGTGACCTGGCCGAACGGCGTATCCATCGTTTGCTGCCACGGCCGGATGTCCTCGGCACCGAACTCGGGCGCCTGCAATCCGTCGTGGATCCGGCCCATTGATTGCAGCCAGCGGCCGGTCTGTGCGAGCGAGACCCGGACCAGCCAGCTCCCGCCTTCGACGGCACGCCTGCACAAGGCCATCATGGTGCCGAAGGCGGCGAGATAGCCGGTCGCGTGATCGAGGGCCTGGCACGGCAATTTTCCCGGGCCGGGCAAGCCCGCGGCACGGCCCTCCTCCCAGGCGATGCCGGTCGCCGACTGCACCAGGCTGTCGAATCCGCGGCGTTCCTTCCAGGGGCCGGCATGGCCATAAGCCGACAGCGTGACGTACACCAATCCGGGGCGGAGCGCGCACAGTTCTTCGGGAGAAAATCCCTGCGACGCCAGCGCGCCGGGGCGGTATGCCTGCAGAAATACGTCCGCCTCGCGCGCCAGTCCAAGCAAGGTTTCCCGCCCTTGCGTCGTCCGCAGGTCGAGCCGCGTGGAGCGCTTTCCGCGCCCGGTATCGATCACCAGCGGTTCGATATTCGGCAGATGCGCGGCGCTCACCGCCAGCACGTCGGCGCCGTGCTGCGCGAGCGTTCTTGCGGCCACCGGCGCGGCAATGACGCGCGACAGGTCAAGCACGCGAACCCCGCCCAGCGGTCTTTCGTTGGCCGTCTCGCGGCCGACCGGTTCGGACGGCGTATCGCCGATACGAATGATCTCGAACAGCGGCAGCGCAGCCAGCGCCGCCGCTTGCGGATGCGCGTTCCACTCCTGAGGGCTGCGTATCAACGCGGCGCACATGCCGACCTCGGCCAGGCGGGCGTCGAGTTCGGCTGCATTCCAGCCAGCAATGGCACGCACGACCGCATCGCGCGTGCTCTCGCATCGCAGCACGCGCAGCACGCCCTCGCGATGATGCGGGAAATTGGCGTGAAGCTGAATCCACCTGCCGTCACCAGCCTGGTAGTAGCCCGTGATCGGGTCGCGGATCTCGGCCGGCGGATTGCCGTCCACCGACAGATAGCGTTCGCTGCGGAACATCGCCAGCGCGCGGCGCGCGTCGATTTCCACCGATTGCCGGCGCCCGGTCCGACTGTTCCAGATCGCGCCGGCCGCCAGCGCCTGTGCCGCGATCGTTGCCGCCGCGAGTGTCCCGACAGCAAAGACTGACGGCAGATGGGCATCCGGATTGGAGATGCGAACGGCGTCGAGTGCGTCGGGGGCACCACCCGCCTCGTTCCAAAGTAACCGCATTGCGCTTGTTAGGTCCATGGGTGTCCGATCGTCGTAAGGAATGGATACAGTTTAGTATCAGCCGAGCGCTTGCGCAGGTGACAGTGAAAACGCGATACGATAAGCGCGTGTTCGCTATTCGTTATTGTCAATGGTGCAGGCCAACGCTTCGACTTGGTAATGGCGGCCGCACAACGGAGGAAACGCCGTCTGCATCCACAACTCGGGTTCGTCCACGACAATCCGGTCAGGCGTGAGCATACGAAACGTGGATTAGACCCGATGCTTTTTGGTTCATCTCATGCATGATTTTTCCTTCCTCTCAAGTGACACTTACTATCGTGCGACGTCGACTGGTGGCCGGCACGCCGCGCTCGCCGGCAAGTCCGAGACGGCCATCTGCATCATCGGCGGCGGCTTCGCCGGCCTCGCCACGGCGTTGTCGCTGATCGAGCAGGGCGAACCCAATGTGCTTGTGCTGGAAGCCGAAACGGTAGGACACGGTGCATCCGGGCGCAATGGCGGTTTCGTCTTCGGCGGATTTTCGTTGGGCGAACGCGGCCTGGTCGATACGGTCGGGCCGGAACAGGCGCGCAAGCTGTATCAGCTCACGCGCGACGCGATGGCGCGGATTCGGCAGCGCATCGACACGCATCACATCGATTGCGACGCGACCTATGCCGGGATCTATCTGGCCAACTGGTTCGACGATGAACGCATACTTGATGCGCAGCAGCGTTTCATGGCCGATACGTTCGGGGTGGAGTGGCAACGCGTCGATCGCAGGCAACTGGCGCAACGCCTGAACAGCCGGCGCTATTTCGGCGGTTTGTTCGAGGCCGATGCTTTCCATTTTCATCCGCTCAAGTATGCGCAAGAGGTGGCCGACGCCATCGTTGCCGGCGGTGGGCGAGTCTGCGAGCGAAGTCGCGTGACGCATATCGCGCCGGATGGCAGCGGCTGGCGCATCGTGACCACGCAGGGCGAAGTCCGGGCGCGGGAAGTGGTGATCTGCTGCGGCGGCTATCTCGAGCGGCTATACCCCAGGCTTGCCGCCGCCATCCTGCCGATTGCCACCTACGTGATGGTGACCGAACCGCTCGGCAAGCGTCTGGAAACCGCGATGCAAACCACGGCGGCGGTGTACGACACCCGTTTTGCATTCGATTACTACCGCCCTTTGCCGGATACGCGCCTGCTATGGGGCGGACGCATTTCGATCCGGGATCGCAGCCCGCAAGCGGCCGCCGGCCTGTTGTATCGCGACATGCTGAAGGTCTATCCGCAACTGGCCGGCGCCCAGGTTCACTATGCGTGGAGCGGCATGATGAGTTACGGTCGTCACAAGATGCCGCAACTGGGCCGCCTGCCGGAAGGGCTCTGGTACGGCATGGGTTTTGGCGGTCATGGGGTTGCCACGACGACGCTGGCCGGCGAAGTGCTGGCGCGCAGTTTGCTGGGCGAGGCTGGGGATCTGCAGCGTTTCGCGCCTTGGGGTTTGCCGGCCACCGGTGGCCGCGCAGGGTTGCTGGCGGCGCAGCTGACGTATTGGTATTACGAGTTGCGGGACTGGTTGCGGCAGTAAGGTTACACGCTATACAGCCATTCGCAGCAGTTGGTCCGCATTATCGATGCGCACGCTTGCGAGCGCGCTCGGCACGGGGGCAATGACGCTCTACAACTACATCAATGAACGCGAGGAGCTCGACATCCTCGTCGTCGAAGCAGTGATCGCCGAAGCACGCTGGTCACCTGCTGCCGATGCCGAATGGCGCGATGAAGTACGTGCCATCGCGACGGCGCTATGGCGTGCTGTTCGGGCGCACCCGCACGCGATACCTCTGATTCTCACGCGCCGCAGCCGCTCGCCCGCGGTTCTTGAGGTGGCTGAAGCCATGCTTCACGCACTGGCGCGCGGTGGGCATGCAGGAGATTCGCTGCTCATTGCCTTTCGGGCAGTGTCCGCACTCGTGATGGGTTTTGCGCAGGCCGAACTGGCCGGGCCGCTGGCTCTGCAAGCCGGCGAGTCGGCGACGGTGACGATTGCCCGCTTCTGCGCGCTCCCGAGTGACCGTTATCCGCACTTGATCGAGATCGCCAACGCCGCCGCCTCAAGTGATGCCGAGACCGAGTTCCACGCAAGCCTCGATTTGCTACTCGCAGGCTTCACTGCGGGCCATTGAGCAAACCCGGATGGGTCAGCAAGTGCAGGGTGCGCTTGCTTATTCAGTACCTGCTATAAATCGCCTTATCTGCCGCGTCGGAACATTTCTTCAAATTTCAGGCGATCAGTCGTTGCTTTGCGGGCATCGTCGTAACTTACCTTTTTGTCCTTGATCAGCGCGTGCAGGGAATCATTCATCGTGTAGCATCCCGACGTGGGGTCTTGCCCAAGCTTTTCCAGTAATGGCCGGATGCCGGCGATATTCCGGTTTTCGATCAGTCGCGCCGCTTCCGGATTGCTGGTCAAACATTCGGTTGCCAGGTGATAAGTATTGCCCTGCAGCGAAGGCAGCAGCGCCTGGCAAATGATGCCGCGCAAGGAGTTCGCCAATGCTTCGGCTTGCGCATCGGTGCTTCCCAACAGGCGCAGCAATTTTTGCAGTCCCAATTCGGTGGACCGGGCATGGAGCGTCGCAAATACCAATGGGCCGGACTCGGACAGTGCCAAGGCCTCTTGCGCGGTTTGCGCATCTCGGATCTCGCCGATCAGGATGACGTCGGGCCGCTGGCGCAACGCATCCAGCGCGCCAAGATAAAAACTGTCGACGTCGCCGTCGGCGCCGACCTCGCGCTGCGTGATGATGCATTTGCGCTGCGGGATCAGCGTTTCCACCGGATCTTCGATCGTGATGATGTGGCCGGATCGCGTCTTGTTGATTTGATCGAGCAAAGAAGCGATGGTGGTTGATTTGCCCTGGCAGGTATCACCGATGATCAGCACCAGGCCGTTATCGAGCTCGGCGAAATCCCGTGCGCTTTCGCGCAGTCCGATTCGGTCCAGCGGCATCGGTTCGGTCGGAAAGCGGCGAATCACGCAGCCCAGGCGTTTGTTCCCCTGGTATGAAAAACAGTTTGCGCGAATGCGAGCGCTATGCAGATCCTTGGACCGATCGAACGCCCTGTCCCGGATGCGCTCGTCCCAGTTCGGCTCGATCACTTCAAAAAATTCTTCCAGCTCTTCCTGCGTGATCGGTGTGTCGGACACCGCGACCAGCCGTTTCGGTTGCCGCAGCATGATGGGGCTGTTCTGATGAATGATGATGTCGCTGAAGACGATGTCGGAATTGAGCAGATAGACGATTTGCTCGATGAGCGTACCAAGAACGGGAAGACTGTCTATTTCATTAAACGTCAGGGTTTCAATGAGAGAGTACTGTTGTGGTTTCATTAATTTCCCAAGAGGTTGGAAAGAACATCGATGTCTTCCCGCTGGTCGAATTCTTCCGCTACGCGACCATCAACACCGATGTCCAAACTGTTGCCGAACATGTTGATTCGAGTTTGCCGTTTCGTCGGGGCGGGCGTCAATTCTTTCACATCATTTGAGAAAGTGACAGCGGAAATCGGACACGCAGCAGGGATGTCGATACCGTGGCGAGCAATTGGCCAGCCCTGTCAATGTGAGTTAAATGGCGCCTGCCAAGCCTGATCGATGAGGCG
>CBIHRJ010000104.1:0-9610 GCA_966212445.1 uncultured Noviherbaspirillum sp.
TGCCGAGACGGTGCAGCGTCGGCGCACGGTTCAGCATCACCGGATGTTCGCGGATCACTTCTTCCAAGATGTCCCAGACCACCGGCTCCTGGATCTCGACCAGCTTCTTCGCGGCCTTGATCGTGGTCGCCAGGCCCATCAGCTCCAGCTTGTTGAAAATGAAAGGCTTGAACAGTTCCAGCGCCATCAGCTTCGGCAGACCGCACTGGTGCAATTTAAGCTGCGGGCCCACCACGATGACCGAACGACCGGAGTAGTCGACGCGCTTGCCCAGCAGATTCTGACGGAAACGGCCGCCCTTGCCCTTGATCATTTCAGCCAGCGACTTCAGCGGACGCTTGTTGGCGCCGGTCATTGCCTTGCCGCGGCGGCCATTGTCCAGCAACGAGTCGACCGCTTCCTGCAGCATGCGCTTTTCGTTGCGGGTAATGATTTCCGGCGCGCGCAGTTCCATCAAGCGCTTCAAGCGGTTGTTACGGTTGATCACGCGACGGTACAGGTCGTTCAGGTCGGAGGTCGCAAAGCGGCCGCCGTCCAGCGGAACCAGCGGGCGCAGTTCCGGCGGCAGCACCGGCAGCACTTCCATGATCATCCAGTCCGGCTTGATGCCGGAGCGCTGGAACGCCTCCAGGACTTTCAGACGCTTTGCATACTTCTTGATCTTGGCTTCCGACTTGGAATCCTTCAATTCCTGGCGCAGCGTCTCGACGTCACGGTCGATGTCGATCGAACGCAGCAGTTCGCGGATGCCCTCGGCACCCATGAATGCGGTGAAGTCGTCGCCGTACTCTTCGTACTTGGCTGCGTAATCGTCTTCCGACATGATCTGGCACTTCTTCAGCGGGGTCATGCCAGGATCGGTCACGACGTAGGCTTCGAAGTACAGTACGCGTTCGATATCGCGCAGCGTCATGTCGAGCACCATGCCCAGGCGCGACGGCAGCGATTTCAGGAACCAGATATGCGCGGTCGGGGAAGCCAGTTCGATATGGCCCATGCGCTCGCGACGCACCTTGGCCAGCGTGACTTCGACGCCGCACTTTTCGCAGATGACGCCGCGATGCTTCAGGCGCTTGTACTTGCCGCACAGGCACTCATAATCCTTGATCGGGCCGAAGATCTTGGCGCAGAACAAGCCATCGCGCTCCGGCTTGAAGGTACGGTAGTTGATGGTTTCCGGCTTCTTGACTTCGCCGTAGGACCAGGAACGGATTTTCTCGGGCGACGCGAGGCCGATCTTGATCGCGTCGAACTGTTCACTTTGCTGAACTTGCTTGAATAAATCGAGCAGTGCTTTCATGTATCACTCCAGTGTGGCGTGAATAAAAATATCTTTTGTGCTGCGCACCCGGATTTCGCTTCGCTACATCCAGGCTACGTTCCGGCGACGGGTTACTCGCGCCGCCGGCGTGCTTCTCATCAGTCGCGTTCCAGATCGATGTCGATACCCAGCGAGCGGATTTCCTTCACCAACACATTGAAGGATTCCGGCATGCCGGCGTCGATAACGTGATCGCCCTTGACCAGGTTCTCGTAAACCTTGGTACGGCCGGTGACGTCGTCCGATTTCACGGTCAGCATTTCCTGCAGCACGTAGGACGCGCCGTAGGCTTCCAGTGCCCAGACTTCCATCTCGCCGAAACGCTGGCCGCCGAACTGCGCCTTGCCGCCGAGCGGCTGCTGTGTCACCAGCGAGTACGGGCCCGTGGAGCGCGCGTGCATCTTGTCGTCGACCAGGTGGTGCAGCTTGAGCACGTGCATGTAGCCGACCGTGACAGGACGCTCGAACGCTTCGCCGGTACGGCCGTCGTACATCGTGACCTGGTTCTTCGACGGCGTCATGCCGAGCTGCTTCGCCACCGGATCCGGATAGGCGAGATCGAGCATGCGGCGGATTTCTTCTTCATGCGCGCCGTCGAACACCGGCGTTGCAAACGGCACACCGTACTTCAGGTTGTTCGCCAATTGCAGGATCTCGTCATCGCTGAAGCTGTCGAGCTCTTCCGCCTTGCCGGACTCGTTATAGATCGCGGTCAGGAACTTGCGCAGTTCGGCAGCCTTGGCTTGCTGTTGCAGCATTTCGCCGATACGCAGGCCCAGGCCCTTGGATGCCCAGCCCAAGTGGACTTCGAGCACCTGACCGACGTTCATACGCGACGGCACGCCCAGCGGGTTCAGCACGATGTCGGCCGGCGTACCGTCCGCCATGTACGGCATGTCTTCCACCGGAACGATGCGCGACACCACACCCTTGTTACCGTGACGGCCGGCCATCT
The DNA here is from genome assembly GCA_966212445.1 of uncultured Noviherbaspirillum sp. Classification (GTDB taxonomy): domain Bacteria; phylum Pseudomonadota; class Gammaproteobacteria; order Burkholderiales; family Burkholderiaceae_D; genus Noviherbaspirillum. The sequence goes on from CBIHRJ010000104.1 coordinate 2,277, forward strand.
TGTCGCCCGGCTGCAAGCGGCGCTTCACCGCCAGGTAAACCTTGACCATCTTCTGCACGCCCGGCGGCAGTTCGTCGCCCTGGGTCAGCTTCTTGCGCTTCTCTTCGAACGCGAGGTCGAACTGGTGGCGCTTCTCGGCAATCGATTCCTTGATTGCTTCGAGTGCGGCCGCAACGTCATCTTCCGCCGGACGGATGTCGAACCAGTGGTACTTGTCCAGATCGTCCAGATATTCCTTGGTGATCTTCGCGCCCTTGGCCAGCTTCTTCGGACCGCCGTTGACGACCTTGCCGATCAACATCTTTTCCAGACGCTGGAAGGCGTCGCCTTCGACGATGCGCAACTGGTCGTTCAGGTCGAGGCGATAGCGCTTCAGCTCGTCGTCGATGATCTGCTGGGCACGCTTGTCGCGCTGGATGCCTTCACGGGTGAACACCTGCACGTCGATCACGGTGCCGACCATGCCGGACGGCACGCGCAGCGACGTATCCTTCACGTCGGACGCCTTTTCGCCGAAGATCGCGCGCAGCAGTTTCTCTTCCGGCGTCAGCTGGGTTTCGCCCTTCGGCGTCACCTTGCCAACCAGCGTATCGCCCGCTTCGACTTCGGCGCCGATATACACAATGCCGGATTCGTCGAGACGCGCGAGCTGGTTTTCCGCCAGATTCGAGATGTCGCGGGTGATTTCTTCCGCACCGAGCTTGGTGTCGCGTGCGACCACCGACAACTCTTCGATATGGATCGAGGTGTAACGGTCGTCCGCAACCACGCGCTCCGAGATCAGGATCGAATCTTCGAAGTTGTAGCCGTTCCACGGCATGAACGCGACCAGCATGTTCTGGCCCAGTGCGAGTTCGCCGAGGTCGGTCGATGCGCCGTCCGCGATCACATCATGCTTGGCGACACGGTCGCCGACCTTCACGATCGGACGCTGGTTGATGTTGGTGTTCTGGTTGGAACGCGTGTACTTGATCAGGTTGTAGATGTCGACACCAACTTCGCCTGCCGCAGCCTCTTCGTCGTTCACGCGGATCACGATACGGCCGGCGTCGACGTAGTCGACCACGCCGCCGCGCAGCGCCTGCACGGTGGTGCCGGAGTCGACAGCCACGGTACGTTCGATGCCGGTACCGACGAAGGCTTTTTCCGGACGCAAGCAAGGCACCGCCTGGCGTTGCATGTTGGCGCCCATCAATGCGCGGTTCGCGTCATCGTGCTCGAGGAACGGGATCAGCGATGCAGCGACCGACACCACCTGGCCCGGGGCCACGTCCATGTACTGCACGCGCTCGGGCGATACCAGGATGGTTTCGCCGGCTTCACGCGCGGACACTAGTTCGTCCGACAACTTGCCCTCGTTGCTGATGGTCGCGTTCGCCTGAGCGATAACATAACGACCTTCTTCGATGGCGGACAGATAATCGATCTGGTTGGTCACCTGGCTGTTCTCGACCTTGCGGTACGGCGTCTCGAGGAAGCCGTATTCGTTCAGGCGTGCATACAGTGCCAGTGAGTTGATCAGGCCGATGTTCGGACCTTCCGGCGTTTCGATCGGGCATACGCGGCCGTAGTGGGTCGGATGCACGTCGCGCACTTCGAAGCCGGCTCGTTCGCGGGTCAAACCGCCCGGGCCGAGTGCCGAGACGCGGCGCTTGTGGGTGATTTCCGACAGCGGGTTAGTCTGGTCCATGAACTGCGACAGCTGCGACGAACCGAAGAACTCGCGGATGGCTGCCGAGATCGGCTTGGAGTTGATCAGGTCGTGCGGCATCAGGTTGTCCGCTTCGGCCTGACCCAGACGCTCCTTCACGGCGCGCTCAACGCGCACCAGGCCGGCACGGAACTGGTTCTCGGCCAGCTCGCCGACGCAGCGCACGCGGCGATTGCCCAGATGGTCGATATCATCGACTTCGCCGCGGCCGTTGCGCAATTCCACCAAGATCTTGATGACAGCGAGGATGTCCTCGTTCGACAGCGTCATTGCACCGGTCAGTTCGTCGCGGCCGATACGGCGGTTGAACTTCATGCGGCCAACGGCCGACAGGTCGTAGCGCTCTTCGCTGTAGAACAAACCGTTGAACAGTGCCTCGACCGAATCTTCGGTCGGCGGTTCGCCGGGGCGCATCATGCGATAGATCGCAACGCGTGCCGCCATCTGGTCGACGGTATCGTCCATGCGCAGCGTCTGCGAAATGTAGGCACCCTGGTCCAGGTCGTTGGTGTACAAGGTCTGGATGTCGGTGACGCCCGCTTCACGCAAGCGCGCCAGCACTTCTTCGGTCAACTCGTCGTTGGCGTTGGCGATCACTTCGCCAGTGTCGGTATCGACGATGTTCTTCGCCAGCACACGGCCAAGCAGGTAGTCTTCCGGCACGGAGATATGCTTGATACCAGCGCCCTCAATCTCACGCACATGCTTGGCATTGATGCGCTTGTCCTTGGCGACGATCAGCTTGCCCGACTTGTCGGAGATGTCGAAGCGCGCGACTTCGCCGCGCAGACGCTCGGCGACGAATTCCATCTCGGCGCCTTCGGAGCGCAACGTGAAGTTGTCGAACACGAAGAAGTTCGCGAGGATCTGCTCCGGCGTCATGCCGATGGCCTTCAGCAGGATCGTGACCGGCATCTTGCGGCGGCGGTCGACGCGGAAGAACAGAATATCCTTCGGATCGAATTCGAAGTCGAGCCAGGAACCGCGGTAAGGAATGATGCGCGCGGAGAACAGCAGCTTGCCGGACGAATGTGTCTTGCCGCGGTCGTGTTCGAAGAACACACCCGGCGAACGGTGCAGCTGCGACACGATCACGCGCTCGGTGCCGTTGATCACGAAGGAGCCGGTGGTCGTCATCAGCGGCAATTCGCCCATGTAGACTTCCTGCTCTTTCATTTCCTTCACAACCGGCTTGGTCGGCGATTCCTTGTCAAGAATGACCAGGCGCACCTTCGCACGCAGCGGCGATGCGAAAGTCAGGCCGCGCTGTTGGCACTCCTTGACGTCAAACGGAGGGTCGCCCAAGACATACGACAAAAACTCTAGCCGAGCAAAACCGTTGTGCGATACGATTGGAAAAATCGAGGTGAAGGCGGACTGCAAACCTTCATTCTTACGTTGCGATGGTACTTTATCGGCCTGCAGGAAGCTCAGATAAGACTCGAGCTGGGTCGCCAGCAGGAACGGAACGTTGTGAACGTTAGCGCGCTTCGCGAACGATTTGCGAATGCGCTTCTTCTCAGTAAATGAGTAGTGCATGGACACTCCGTGAGTGACAGGAAGGATGGAGATTTCAGGATTCGCTGAGAGCCAACCGACGTTGCTTTCCAATATCTGCGAAACCTCAAGTCTCAGCCCTTCGGCTTAACTAGACTACCAACAGCCCATTCCATTTGCTTGACGCAGGAAAAGGCACTTCAAAACACGAAAACGACAAAGGAGCCAAGGCCGAACTCCCCCTTTCGAGAAAGTTCCGAGCCTTGACTCCGGCGATTTTCAGTTCGCCCCGGCAAGCCGAAATTACTTGAGTTCGGCCTTTGCGCCAGCTTCTTCCAGCTTCTTCTTGGCGGCTTCCGCATCTGCCTTGGCGATGCCTTCCTTGACCGGCTTCGGTGCACCGTCGACCAGGTCTTTCGCTTCTTTCAGGCCCAGGCCGGTGATTTCGCGAACAGCCTTAATCACGCCAACCTTGTTTGCGCCGATTTCGGACAGAACAACGGTGAATTCGGTCTGCTCTTCAGCAGCGGCAGCAGCGCCACCACCGGCCGCCGGGCCTGCGACAGCCATCGCAGCCGCGGAAACGCCAAATTTTTCTTCAAAAGCCTTGACCAGGTCGTTCAGGTCCATCACGGACATCTGGCCTACTGCTTCAAGGATATCGTCTTTGCTAATTGCCATTTGAAACTCCTAAATTGATTCGGTAATTACATCCAATCGGTACTGACGCGGAAGGTGCAGAAGGGGGCTTACACGCCCTCGGCTTCCTTCTTGGCTGCGAGAGCGGCCAATGCGCGGGCAAAGCCGGAAACCGGAGCCTGCATGACACCCAGCAACTGGGCGATGAGGACTTCACGGCTCGGAATGCTGGCCAACGCAGTGACAGCCGCTTTATCAAGCGACTTGCCTGCGTAGTTGCCTGCCTTGATGACCAGCTTGTCGTTGGTTTTGGAAAAGTCGTGAACGACTTTTGCCGCAGCAACGGCGTCCTCGGAGATCGAATAGATCAACGGACCGGTCAGTTCGGAGGCAAGGCTGGCAAACGGCGTTCCCTCAACGGCGCGACGTGCGAGCGTGTTTTTCAACACGCGCATGTACACACCCTGGGAACGCGCTTTGGCGCGCAGTTGCGTCAAGTGACCAACCTGGATGCCACGGTATTCGGCGACGACGATCGTCTGCGCGGTTGCAACCTTCGCAGAGATTTCGGCGACGACGGCCTTTTTGTCATTCAGATTGAGACTCAAGATCAACCTCCAAAAATGATGTTCGGCATATGCCTCACATCGGTTCGAACACGGCGTCCGAAGTTCAGGAGTTCAGTGCCGGCAATTAACAACAAATGCGAGCGTTGAGACTGCAAAAACTTTTCGGGTTCACCATCTGCGTTGGGTGCCGGAACTTGCGCTGCCGGTGTTTAACTTTGTGCATTGGCACTGCATGCACGCCGCCCAACGGTCTTTGATAATCCGGCCCCTCATCGTTACTGCCGAATCAGGTCCAGCCCAAAGATTCGCCTCATGCCGGACCGGCCGGCATGAGGACTTGATTCCTTCTTAAGCAGCCAGGGTCGCCTGATCAACGCGCACACCTGCGCCCATCGTCGACGAAATTGCGACCCTGCGCAGGTACACGCCCTTGCTGCTGGCCGGCTTGGCCTTGTTCAACGCATCGATCAGAGCCACCAGGTTGGTCTTCAGATCGGCGTCGCTGAACGACTTGCGACCGATGGTCGCATGAATGATGCCAGCCTTGTCGGTACGGTACTGCACCTGGCCAGCCTTGGCGTTCTTGACTGCCGTCGCGACGTCCGGGGTCACGGTGCCGACCTTCGGGTTCGGCATCATGCCGCGCGGGCCGAGGATCTGGCCGAGCGTACCGACGATACGCATGGTATCCGGCGAAGCGATCACGATATCGAAAGGCATGTCACCGGCCTTGATGCGCTCTGCCAGGTCTTCCATGCCGACAATGTCGGCACCGGCGGCCTTGGCCGCTTCCGCCTTGTCGCCGGAAGCAAACACAGCCACCCGCACGGTTTTGCCGGTACCGGCCGGCAGCACCACGGAGCCGCGGACAACCTGGTCCGACTTCTTGGCATCGACGCCGAGTTGCACTGCAACGTCGATCGACTCGTTGAACTTTGCAGTTGCGCACTCTTTGATCAGTGCGATGGCATTGTCGAACGGATACATCTTGGTGCGATCGACTTTGGCCTTGATCGCTTTTGCGCGCTTGGATAACTTAGCCATTACAGCCCCTCCACCGTGATGCCCATGGAGCGAGCGGAACCGGCGATCGTACGCACGGCGGCATCCATGTCAGCTGCCGTAAGATCCGGCATTTTTGTTGTTGCGATTTCTTCAGCCTGCTTGCGGGTGATCTTGCCGACCTTGTCGGTATGCGGCTTCGCCGAACCCTTCTGAATGCCGGCTGCCTTCTTGATCAGGATCGTTGCCGGCGGCGTCTTCATCACAAACGTGAAGGACTTGTCGGCAAATGCAGTGATCACCACCGGAATCGGCAGACCCGGCTCAACGCCTTGAGTCTGGGCATTGAATGCCTTGCAGAATTCCATGATGTTCAGGCCGCGCTGACCCAGCGCCGGGCCAATCGGGGGGGACGGGTTGGCTTTACCAGCCGGCACTTGCAGCTTGATAAAACCGATGATTTTCTTTGCCATGATGGCTCCTACGTTGATTGAGTGTTAGCGCCTGTTCGCCACCTTTACGGCGTGCTACTGGAGCTCCTCTTTTACTGCGGCTTAGATTTCACAAGCGGTGAGGCGTGCGACGCTCTATAGGCGTTTACTGCAAATAAGTTAAAGACGGCGGGTTAAACCTTTTCGACCTGCCCGAATTCCAGTTCGACCGGTGTGGCACGGCCGAAGATGGTGACCGAGACGCGCACGCGCGATTTCTCGTAATTGACTTCTTCAACATTACCGTTGAAGTCGGTGAAAGGACCATCCTTGATGCGAACCAGCTCGCCCACTTCGTACAGCACCTTGGGACGCGGCTTTTCGACACCCTCCTGCATCTGATGCAGGATCTTGTCAACCTCGTGCGGCGGGATCGGCGTCGGCTTGTTGGACTTGCCACCGATAAAACCGGTAACCTTGCTGGTGTTCTTCACCAGATGCCAGGTTTCGTCGGTCATTTCCATTTCGACCAGGACGTAGCCCGGGAAAAAGCGCCGCTCGGTGACTGACTTCTGGCCGTTCTTGACTTCGATGACTTCTTCGGTCGGCACCAGGATCTGCCCGAACTTGTCCTGCATGCCGGCGCGCTCGATGCGCTCCATCAATGCACGCTGCACGCTCTTCTCCATACCGGAGTAAGCGTGCACCACGTACCAGCGCTTGTTGCCGCCCGCCTGGGGCGCTGCGCTCTCTTGCATGTTCTCGCTCATTATTTTTTCCAGCCCAGGATCAGGTCGTACAACACAAACTCGAGAATCTTGTCAGTACCCCAGAGGAAGATCGCCATGAGCAGCACAAAACCGAACACGACAGCAGTAATCTGCATCGCCTCCTTGCGGCTCGGCCACACGACCTTTTTCGCTTCGCGTATGGACTCCTTGGCAAAGGACAGAAAATCGCGTCCTTGTTGCGAAGTCCAGGCGACCGCAACCGCCACCAGCAAACCGGCGACCAGCGCCCCTGCGCGCACCACGGTTGGCTTGTCAGCAAGAAAATAAAAACCGACGACACCCGCGATAACGGCACAAATGGCAAGAGCGACCTTGACCTTGTCGCTCGATGTGCCGACGGTTTCTACGGGATGGTTAGACATACCTGTTTCTTTCGGCGATAAGTGCAGCAATCGCCGCATGACCATTGCCAGGCGACGATTGCTGCACCACCTTATCGGTGGCAGGGGCAGAGGGAATCGAACCCCCAACCTTCGGTTTTGGAGACCGACGCTCTGCCAGTTGAGCTATACCCCTACGCGTAAAACTGGACTTGAATTGACAACGCCGCGATTGCCGGACTCGCACCCGACGACCGCAGCGCAACGACTCACGAATTACTCGATGATCTTGGCAACAACGCCGGCGCCGACGGTACGACCGCCTTCGCGGATCGCGAAGCGCAGACCTTCTTCCATCGCGATCGGGTTGATCA
>CBIHRJ010000105.1:0-9245 GCA_966212445.1 uncultured Noviherbaspirillum sp.
AGTTGCACGCGCTTGCCATCCTTGTAGGTGTACAGCGTCAGGGTGCCGTCCTTGATGTCGCCATGCTTGTCGAAGGCGATGTTGCCGGTCACGCCCTTGTAGTGGATCTTCGCCAGTTCCGGCAGGTACTTGGCCGGATCGGCCGAACCGGCCTTCTTCATCGCCTCGACCATCACCATGGTCGCGTCATACACGTACGGCGCATAGATCTGCACGTCCACGCCAAACTTCTTCTTGAAGGCGGTCTTGAAGTCTTCCATGCCCTTCTTCTGCGCATCTTCCACACCGCCCGCTTCCGCGCACACCACCTGGCCATCGCCCATCGCGTCGCCGGCCAGCTTGGCCAGGCCGGCCGAGCAGATGCCGTCGCCGCCCATGAACTTGGCATTGATGCCCAGCGCCTTCATCTGGCGCAGCATCGGGCCGGCCACCGCATCCATGCCGCCGAAGAACACTGTGTCCGGGTTCTTGGACTTGATCGCGGTCAGGATCGCGTTGAAGTCGGTCGCCTTGTCGTTGGTGTACTGCTGCGCCACGACCTGCGCGCCGCCGCCCTTGCTCTTGACGCCCTTGATGAATTCCTCGGCCACGCCCTGGCCGTAGGCGGTGCGGTCGTCGATCACGGCGATGCGCTTGGCCTTGTTGATCTGCACTGCGTAACGGCCCAGCGTGCCGCCCAGCTGGCCGTCATTGGCGACCACGCGGAAGGCGGTGTTGAAGCCTTGCAGCGTGTATTTCGGGTTGGTCGCGGACGGCGAGATCTGCGGGATGCCGGCATCGTAGTAGATCTTCGAGGCCGGGATGGTGGTGCCGGAGTTGAGGTGGCCGATCACGCCGTTGACCTTGGCGTCGACCAGCTTCTGGGCGGCGGCGGTGCCTTGCTTCGGGTCGCCGGCGTCGTCTTCGGCCAGCAGTTCGAACTTGGCCTTCTTGCCGCCGATCATCACGCCCTTGGCGTTGAGTTCGTCGATCGCCATGCGCGCGCCGTTTTCATTGTCCTTGCCGAGGTGGGCGATGGCTCCCGAGATCGGGCCGACGTGACCGATCTTGACCACCAGTTCCTGTGCCGATGCTGCACCTGCAAATGCAAATGCAATCGCGCCAGCCAACGGAATCATTTTTGTAGTGAACTGCATAAAATATCCTCCTAAGGATTGAAAAAACACAGGGCTACTGCAACACTCGTTGTGTCGCGTCCACGTAATGCACAATGGCATTCCAAAGGGCGCTTTCTTGGTGTCTGTTCATTCAGAATTCTGAACACGCAGACGGTACATCAGAAAAATAGGTTCGCAAAGAGTTTTTCTGCGGTTTTTCGTAACATTCCTCGATTTTTATATGCCTAAATTTCATGCACTCGACAAGGTAGACCGCAAGCTGTTGAACCTGCTTCAGAAGGATAACCAGACGCCTACGCGTACTCTGGCGGAGAAGGTGCACATCTCCCAGCCGACATGCCTGCGCCGGGTGCGCGACCTGCGCGAAAAGGGGGTGATCAGTGCCGATGTCGCGCTGGTCGATCCGTTTGCGCTCGGCTACGGCATGCTGGCATTCCTGGAGGTCTCGCTCAACAACCAGTCGGACGAACACATGCAGGAATTCGAGGCGCGCATGGCCAAGGAAACCGAGGTCATGCAGTGTTATTTCGTGTCCGGCGATTACGACTACTTCCTGGTCGTTCACGTGGTCGACATGGATGCCTATTACCAGTTCGTGCGCCGCGTCATTTCCGGCTCGGGCAACGTTCGCCATTTCCAGTCGCGCTTTCCAATGAAGCGTGCAAAGTTCGCTACCCGCATCGCTTTCGATGAAAAGGCTCCGGAAGTGCAGGTGCGCGTCGGGAAGTGAAGGCGCAATGTCCACAGTGTGGAAGGAGGCCTGGATGACCGCAGCGTGTTGAGGCGGTCGCAAGATAAAATTCGGCCCCAAAGAGCACGAAGGGCACGAAGAAAAGCGTTTCTCTTCGCGCCCTTCGTGGTGGATAGTGACGTCAAAAACATCGCACGACCACGGTCTTGACGAGTGCCTCCGAGTGTCTACAGCCGTTGTTCCTCAGGCCCTTGCCGGACGTGCCGGGGCAGGGGCGTCCCGCCGGAAGTGCGGCATCCCCGTAAATGCGAAGTCCACGTCCGGATGCCGGCCCGATACGATATCGGCGATGGCGCGGCCCGAACCGCAGCCCATCGTCCATCCCAGCGTGCCGTGGCCGGTATTCAGGAACAGGTTGCCGAACCGGGTCTTGCCGATGTACGGCACGTTCGACGGCGTCAGCGGGCGCAGTCCCGACCAGTACACCGGATTGTCGTAGTCGCAGGCGCCGGGGAACAGTTCGCGCGTGCGGCGCGTGATGGCCTCGCAGCGTGTGCTGTTCAGTTCCCGCGTATACCCGTTCAGTTCGCAAGTGCCGGCTACACGCAGGCGGTCGCCGAGGCGCGACAGCACCAACTTGTAGCCGTCGTCGGTCAGCGACACGGTCGGCGCCGCGTCAGGATCGGTGACCGCATAGGTCGCGGAATAACCCTTGCCGGGATAAATCATCAGCTTGATGCCGAGCGGCTTGAGCAGCGGCTCCGAGAAACAACCCATCGCCATCACGAAGGCGTCTGCGCGTAGCACCTGGTGCCGTCCTTCGCCGTCGATGACCTCGACGCCGGTGACCGTTGCCGAAGCGCCCGTGCCTTCCGTCAGCAGGCGGGTCACCGTCGTATTGAAGCGGAAGTCGACGCCGGCCTGCGCGGCTTTCGCGGCCAGGCCGCTGGTGAACTTGTAGACGTCGCCCGATTCGTCGGTGCGGGTGAAATCGCCGCCGACGATCTTGTCGCGCACGTTCTTCAATGCCGGTTCGATTGCCACCACCTGGTCGGGGCTGATCGATTCGCGCGGACAGCCGAGCTCGCGCATCAGCTTCGCTGCCGGCAGCGAATGCTCGAATTCCTTTCGGTCGGTATAGAAGTGCAGGATGCCGCGCGTCAACTGGTCGTAGTCGATAGCCGTCTCCGCACGCACCGTTTGCAGTGTCTGGCGGCTGTACTCGGCGATCGCAACGATCTGGCGGATGTTGTAATCCATGCGGGCAGGTGTGCATTCGCGCAGGAAGTGCAGACCCCACATCCACTGCAGCCACTCCGGGCGCAAGCGGAACAGCAACGGAGCGTCTTCCTTGCCCAGCCACTTCAGGATCTTCAGAGGCGCCGACGGATTCGCCCACGGCTCCGCATGCGAAACCGAAATCTGGCAGCCATTGGCAAAACTGGTTTCCTGGGCGGCGCCCGGCTGGCGTTCAATGACGGTGACATCGTGGCCTGCCTTGTTCAGGAACCAGGCGGACGCGGTACCGATGATGCCCGAACCAAGTACGATGACTTTCATGAAAAGAGATTCTCCAGGGTTGAGCCTGCATGGAGCTGCGGGCCTCGTTTCAGGGCGCGACCGGGCAGGTCGGAAACGCATCGATGCCCGGTCAGGCGATAACGAAATTGTAGAAAGTTATCGATTTCCTGGGTAATCAACGAAGCTCGAAAAATTTCTGCGATGGAACGGAATACGGCGGAAGCTGAAGGAATGCGCAAAAAATATGGCAGGAAATTTTATTTTTTCGTGTCTTGCAGGTTGGCGATTTCCTGGCTCACCACCTGCGTCACCGTATCCTTGATCGCGTGCTGCAAACCGGTCTTGATGTCGGATGCCAGGCGTTCCACCGCGATTTGCAATGCATCCGCCAGGCTGTCGCGCACGCGCTGCTCCAGCATGAAATCGACGCGTTCGAGAATCTGGTACAGCACACGTTCGCGAATCTCGCGCTCCATGCGGCTCCATTCGTGTTCGTCCCATGCCGGTGCGGCTGGAACCGGGACGGCCGGTGCAGCCTCGCGCTGCACCGGTATCGCGGGCTTGGGTGCCGCCGCGGGTGTTGGAATGATTTCCGTCAGGACCGGGATGCCGGCATCTTGCAAGTGATTACTCATGCCTTGTCCGCCACGTAGTGGGTCAGCGGATAACCGCGTTGCTGGTAGAACCGGTAGCGTTCGCGCCCAGCTGCCTTGTCGGTATCGTCCGCCGAGATGATTTCAAACATGCGCTCGAAGCGGGCGAAATGGGTCGGCGTGCTGGCCGACAGGTTGATCAGTATCTGATGATGCGGCAACTCGACGTCGTCGTGGTCGGCAAGAATCACCGGCGTGGCTGCGGCCAGCGGATCGCTGGCCAGCACGTGCGGCACGAAGTCCAGTGCCGAGAAGGTCCAGAGCGCTTGGTCCAGGGTCATTAACGCCTGCCGGTCCTGCGTCAGCAGCACGATGCGGCAATCGGCTGCGCGCGCCTTGCGCACCAGCCGGCAGGCATACGCGAGCTTGTCGGGTACGTTGCTGTGAAAATCGATGCGGGTCATGAGCGGGATGCCACCGGTTCAGAAGCGGAAGCCGGGCGGAGCATTGCCGATGGCGGGCGGCAGATCGGTTGCGCCGGACTTGCCGTTCGCCGGTTGTGTGCTTCCGGCACTGTTGCCCTTGTCCTGCTTCGCAACCTGCGGCTTGGGCGCCGGTGCGGCGGCTTCCGCCGGCGGGTTGACGTAGTTCTTCGGCAGCTTGCTGCTCTCCGGATAGCCTGCCGCGGTCAGTGCCCTGTTCCATGCGCTCGATTCGAATCCGCGTTCCTTGGAGCGGCCCACGGTCAACAGCGGCAACTGGCCGTCGCCGCCGGCCTCACGGAACTTCGCGATGTCTTCATTGCTGCTGACCGTCTTTTCACCGAACGGGATGCCGCGCTCTTTCAACATCTTGCGGCCGTCGTCACAGGGCCCGCAGTTGCTCGTCGTGTACAGGGTGACCGGCTGGTTCTTCACTGCTTCCGCCAGCTCGTACGGCAAATCGGCGGTGCCGGCGCCGCCGGCGGCCAGTGATTTGGTTTCGACGTGGGTCGCCGATTTGGGCGGGGGAACATCACTGTAAGTGACTTTGCCGTCCGGTCCCACCCATTTGTACAACTGTGCTTGTGCCAAGGCTGTGTACATCAGCAACAACACGGAACACGATTGCAACAACACTCGCTTCATTTTCTTCCCTGACTTCAAGCGGTCATCCCGTTGTGGCGCAACAGAGCATCGATGCTCGGCTCGCGACCGCGGAATGCCTTGAACGATTCCAGCGCCGGACGCGATCCGCCCATTGCCAGAATCTCCCTGTGAAATTTTGCGCCGGTTTCCACTGACAGGACATTGCCTGTCGCCGCGCCGGCTTCCTCGAATGCGCTGTACGCATCGGCGGACAAGACCTCTGCCCATTTGTAGCTATAGTATCCCGCCGCGTATCCGCCGGCAAAGATATGGCTGAAGGAATTCTGGAACCGGTTGAACACCGGAGGGATCATCACCGCAACCTGGTGCCGGACCTCGTTCAGGATGTCCTGCGCCGCCTTGCCGCCATGCGGGTCGTGGTCGAAATGCAAATGCATGTCGAACAACGCGAACTCGACCTGGCGCAGCGTCTGCAGCCCGGACTGGAAATTCTTCGCGGCGATCATCTTGTCGAACAGCGCGCGCGGCAGCGGTTCGCCGGTTTCGCAGTGTTGGGTCATGTGCTGCAGCACGTCCCATTCCCAGCAGAAGTTCTCCATGAATTGCGACGGCAGTTCGACCGCATCCCACTCGACGCCGGAAATGCCGGATACGCCAAGCTCGTCGACCTCGGTGAGCATATGGTGCAGGCCGTGGCCGAATTCATGGAACAGCGTGATCACTTCGTCATGCGTGAACAGCGCCGGCCGTTGCTTGCCGTCCACGGTTACTGGCTCCGAAAAATTGCAGGTGAGGTAGGCCACTGGCGTCTGCACTGCCGGATGCAGCAGGCGACGGCCGCGCGCATCGTCCATCCAGGCGCCGCCGCGCTTTCCCGGACGAGCGTACAGGTCGAGGTAGAACTGGCCGATCAGGCGGCCGTTCTTTTCGATGCGGAAGAACTTCACGTCCTTGTGCCAGGTGGTTGCGGTGTCCGGCTTGATCTTGACCGAGAACAGTGTCTGCACCACGCGGAACAAGCCTTCGATGACCTTCGGTTCCGGAAAATACTGTTTTACTTCCTGCTCGGAGAAGGCGTAGCGCTGTTCGCGCAGTTTTTCCGACGCATAGGTGACGTCCCACGCTTCCAGCGTATCGAGGCCGAGTTCCTTCTTCGCGAACGCGCGCAGTTCGGCGAGGTCGTTTTCCGCGAAGGGCCGTGCGCGTTTCGCCAGGTCTTCCAGGAAACTGATCACCTGCTGCGGCGTTTCCGCCATCTTCGGCACCAGCGAGCGTTCGGCGTAATTCAGGAAGCCGAGCAGCTTGGCCGCTTCGTCGCGCAGTTTCAGGATGTCGGCAATGTTTTGCGTGTTGTCCCATTCCGCGCATCTGGAAAATACGGCGCCCAGTTCCGACGCCTTGGTGACATTCGCGCGGTAAATCTTTTCGCGCAATTCGCGCTTGCCCGCGTATTGCAGGACCGGGAAGTAGGAGGGGAAGTGCAGCGTGAACTTGAAGCCGGACTTGCCGTCCCGCTCGGCAGCGGCGCGCGCGGCGTGCTTCACATCGTCCGGCAGTCCGGCGAGTTCCGCTTCGTCGTCGACGAACAGCGCGTAGTCGTTGGTGGCGTCCAGCACGTTTTCGGAAAACTTCGTCGACAGTTCCGCCAGTTTTTCCTGGATCTGCGCGTAGCGTGCCTTCTTGTCGTTCGGCAGTTCGGCGCCGCCGAGGCGGAAATCGCGCAAGGCGTTCTCGACGATCTTCTTGCGCGCCGGCGACAGCATTTCGTATTCGCTGCCTTTCCTGATCGCCTTGTACTTGTCGAACAGTGCAAGGTTCTGTCCCAGTCCGGTCCAGAACTCGGTGACCTTGGGCAGGTTCTCGTTGTAGGCCGCGCGCAGTTCCGGGGTATCGACCACTGCGTTGAGGTGGCTGACGATGCCCCAGGCGCGACCGAGTTTTTCGGTCGCGTTTTCCAGTGGCTCGACAAAGGTCTGCCAAGTCACTTCCGCCATCGGCGCTTCAAGTTGCGCCACCACGGCACGATTTTCGTCAAGCAGGGTGGAGATGGCCGGTGCGACATGCTCCGACTTGACGCCGTCGAAACGCGGGAGATCGGAAAAATCGAGCAGGGGGTTCAAGGCGGAATTCATTCGGTCAGGTTCTTTCTGCGGCTTCAATAGTGTTAACGAGCAGCATCGTAATCGTCATCGGGCCGACACCGCCCGGGACCGGAGTGATGTAGCCGGCGACTTCCTTCGCATTGGCGAAATCCACGTCGCCGCACAATTTGCCGTTGTCGTCACGGTTCATGCCGACGTCGATCACGACCGCGCCGGGCTTGATCATGTCGGCGGTGACGATATTACGTTTGCCGGTAGCAACCACGAGGATATCGGCTTGCCGCGTGTGATGGCCGAGATCCCGGGTCTTCGAATTGCAAATGGTGACGGTCGCGCCCGCCTGCAAGAGCAGCATGGCCTGCGGCTTGCCGACGATGTTGGATGCGCCGACGACAACAGCGTTCGCGCCGCGCACCGGGTAGTCGATCGATTCCAGCATTTTCATGACGCCGTACGGTGTGCAGGGGCGGAACAGCGGTTGTCCGGTCATCAGCAGGCCGGCGTTGCTGATGTGGAAACCATCCACGTCCTTTTCCGGTGCGATCGCTTCGATCACCTTGTGGGAATTGATGTGCGGCGGCAAGGGAAGTTGCACCAGGATGCCGTTTATTTTCGGGTCCTTGTTCAGCGCGTCGATACGCGCCAGCAGCGCTTCTTCGGTCAGGTCCGCATCGTACTTTTCCATCACCGAGTAAATGCCGTTGTCTTCGCAGGCCTTCACCTTGTTGCGCACATAGACCTGCGACGCCGGATTGTCGCCGACCAGCACGACCGCCAGTCCGGGCTGCTTGCCCTTGGCGGTGAGGGCGGCGGCGCGTCTGGCGACGTCGGCACGAAGTTGTTGGGAGAGCTCGGTTCCGTTAATAAGTTGTGCGGCCATGGTTGTCGTGATGGTAAGAACGGTTTAAAACAAGATTATAAGTCGGCGGGCTTGCTCCGGCGGTAAAGGCCGCGCATCCGGAATGTTGCATTGCCGCAGTAAAATTTCACATTATAAAAAGTGATACCGCAATTTGAAAAATTGAAAAACTACTGTTACAATCTTTTCACCATGCACTACCCAGGTTATTTTTTGTAAAAAAACGCCCGGCTGCGATCACGGCCGGTGGCCCTTCAAACCAGGAGACGAAACATGTCCGCCCAGCTCGACCAAGTGTTGGCGCAAGCCGCCAACGATCCCGATGTCATGGAAACGCAGGAATGGCTCGACGCACTCGAAGCCGTCATTGAAACCGAGGGCCCCGAGCGTGCCCATTACCTGATGGAACGCATGGTCGATCTGGCCCGCCGCCGCGGCGCGCATATCCCGTTTTCCAGCAATACCGCTTACGTCAATACCATCCCCGCCCACCTCGGCGAACACTGTCCCGGCAACCTCGAATATGAAGAACGCCTGCGTTCCTGGATGCGCTGGAACGCGATGGCGATGGTGGTCAAGACCAACCGTGCCGACGGCGATCTCGGCGGCCATATTTCCAGTTTCGCATCGCTCGCCAACATGCTGGGCATCGGTTTCAACCATTTCTGGCATGCACCGACCGAAGACCATGGCGGTGACCTGCTGTACATCCAGGGCCATTCCTCTCCCGGCATCTATGCCCGTTCCTTCCTCGAAGGCCGTCTGTCTGAAGAGCAACTGCTCAATTTCCGCCGTGAAGTCGACGGCAAGGGCTTGTCCTCCTACCCGCACCCGAAGCTGATGCCGGAATTCTGGCAATTCCCGACTGTGTCGATGGGCCTTGGCCCGCTGATGGCGATCTACCAGGCGCGCTTCCTGAAATACCTGCATGCTCGCGACATCGCGAAGACCGACAACCGCAAGGTGTGGGCATTCTGCGGCGACGGTGAAATGGACGAACCGGAATCGATGGGCGCGATCGGTGTGGCTGGCCGCGAGCGGCTCGACAACCTGGTCATCGTGGTCAACTGCAACCTGCAACGCCTGGACGGACCGGTGCGCGGCAACGGCAAGATCATCCAGGAACTGGAAGCCGATTTCCGCGGTGCCGGCTGGAACGTGATCAAGGTCATCTGGGGCAGCTACTGGGATGAACTGCTGGCGCGCGACAAGGAAGGTATCCTGCAGCGCGTGATGATGGAAACCGTCGACGGCGAATACCAGAACTACAAGG
>CBIHRJ010000106.1:0-8928 GCA_966212445.1 uncultured Noviherbaspirillum sp.
TACTCAAGCCGTTGGCGGCCGAGACGTTCAATCCATGGTTTGCCAGGATCTGGCCGCCGTCGTTATTGAGTTTTCCCTTCGCATCCACCGTCAGCGCCTGGACCGCCATCACCTTCCCGGCTGCGTTATCCAGGTCGCCATTCGCATTGACAGTCAAGCTGTTCTGCGCTTGCACCACGCCACCGCTATTGGCGAAGCTATTTGCTTGTAGGGATGCAGTACCGTTACTCGTTATCGTGCCTTGCTTGTTATCCAGGTCCTTGTCCGCCAGCGCCGCGAACTGGCCTGTTCCCGCATGTTCGATCGCGCCACCCATATTGGAGATCGCCCCCCCGCTCAACGCCATGTTGGTTGCATTGGCGGTTATCCGACCATGGTCGTTCACGATGCCCTGTTCTGCATCGACAGCGAAGTCGCCGTCTCCGGTTTGCGTCAAACTCCCGCCAGTGTTGTCGAGACTATGCATCGACAGCGACACACTGCGTCCGTCGACAATTCCGTCGGCGTTGCTGATCTTGTCGCCTGCACCCAATCCGACGCTATCCGCAGCAATCAGGCCTTTGCTGTTGTCCAGCGTACCTGTGGCTTGGATACTGACTTGGCCGACGGCCGTTACCTGGCCGCCTGACAAGACTGCATCATTTGCCGCCACAGCGATATTTTCAGCAGCCACTATCGCGCCAGCATTCTTTAAGCTGCCGGCCACCGAGAAAGATGCATTTCCCGACTGGTTGACTTGACCATCTTCATTGAGCCCGGCCGCGATAGTGCCCGCGTTATCAAGCGCGGCGGAATTGAGTTGAAGATTTTTGCCCGCCGCAATCACCCCGCTGTTTTGCACTGCGCCCGATGCGTCGATCGCTGCATTACCTGATCCGTATATGGTCCCCTCGTTGTTAACCGCCTGTCCGCCATGCAGTTTGACGTCCCCCTTAGCCTGCAGGTGTCCACTGATGATATGAACGTCGCCTGCACTGTTGATCTCAAGGTCGCCCGTCAGTGCGCTCATGATGCCGGCACTGTTCACACCAACACCGTTCTCGGTGCCTATCATCCGTATGCTGTTGGCATACATGCCGCCCAATTGGGAGACATCGACAGAGACGGACGGCGCGCCATCTGCGATCGCATTCCTCACCGTAACCTGCCCGTCCGCATAATCCACCAGATTGCTACCGGTCACTGCCTCCAGCTCGTTGGCCCAGATCATCGCGTTCAGACGCATGCTGCGCGAGATCAGATCGAGCTGATCGATATTCGTCGCGTTCAACCCTCGACCGTCTACATTGATCTGGCCGCGGCGAACGTCAAAACCGGTCAGCGAGCCATCGCTTCCGAATTGCGCAGTACCGGTGGACAGCGTCGCACGCGGCGTATTGATGAAGCCGCAACCATCACAGGTAATGCCATTCGGATTGGCAATCACCACATTGGCTCGATTGCCGGCGACTTCGGTATATCCGCTCAAACTCGACGGCGTCGGACCCGTCACCTGGTTGAGAATGGTTTTTGCGTTTGCGTTGCCCAACATTGGGTTGCCGGCAATCCATCCGCCTAGCTGGGATTGGACATTGCCCCCTGAGTTGTTGAGAATCAACCCCGACGACCCGACGTTATATTCGGTAAAGCGATTGTTGGAAACACCTGCGGCATTGGGCGGAACGATCTGGACAACCGGTACGCCGTTTGCGGCGACGTTCACGACCGGATGTTGTCCCGGAATGCTTTTGTCGGGATTGACAGGCGCCCTGACCGTTTGACCCCATGCGCTTCCCGCATACAGGGTAGGCGACAAAACCTGCAATGCGATCAGAAGTGCTGAAATTGCACGTTGGAATGGGCTAGGTTGAGAGAAGGTATGAAACATGGCGCGTGCTTTCCAGGTCAAAACGCGGTTCCGACTGAGGCGGTCACAGTAAGATGTTGAGTAGCAAACTGGGCGGGCTTCTTGAGAGGGCACCCGATGGTGAAGTCGTAGAAGAAACGGCTGCCCCTGCCCCTTATTCCAAGGACGGAGCCGGCCAGTGATTGGCCGAGGAGCGTGACCGCACTCGGGCCACCGACATGGCCGATATCCAGTCCGAAATAGATTTCATGGGCGCTTTGTCCCAAGGGCCAGACGAAATCGTTGCGCACCAGCCAACCGTCTTCCGCCGAGAGAGAAGAAGCGCCATCGAAGCCGCGAACGCTATACCGGCTACCGATCGAGAAAAATTCGAACTGCGGCAATAGCGTGTCCGCATGCTGTAAGCGCCAGCTACCCTGATAGCGCAATGGATGATGCGCAATGCTGAAAGGCAGGCTGAGATTGGCGCTGGCTGACTGGATATGGTATCGGCCGTCCCAGTCGGGGGTGCCGACAATCAAGCCGGGCGCCTCGGAATGGTTCGGCAGGCTGCCTTTCAGGCCGACGCTGAAATCCAGGACGGCACGACCGAAATATTGCCGATGACTGAAGCTCCCCTCGTAACCGACCACGTTCCTGTACTGGACGTCGATCTCGGTGTCGTCGATCTCGCTGCGGCTAACTTTGCGGGTCAACTTCAATTGCACGGTGTCTTTCGCGTTGCTGGTGCGATACGGCACCCATGCAACGCCAGCTTCCGCTCCATAACTTCGGCCGCCATAAACGATATCGCCGCTGAAGCCGGCCACTGTCTGCTTGTATCGTGAAGCATAGGTTCCAAGCAGCAGCGACCAATAACCGATCGGTACGCTCCAGTTGACGCTGGCGGTCTTCGTGCCGAGGCTGCGGTTACCATAATTGGCGTTTGTCGTCAGGGCGACCGTCAGGACGTCATATAAACGCAATGGCGAATCCAGCGTGAGCACGCCACCCAACTGGTATTTACCGGTGGAATTGGCGCCGGACTCGTCGACCGTCAGCAGACCATGCCAGCTTTTACCGGCAGGATGCTTGATCACCAGATCGGTATCACCGGGATGCGCGCCCGGCACCAGATCGAATCCGACGTCCTGCTGCCCCTCGATCCGTCGGATATTTTCGAGCGCCTGATCAAGATCGCGTTGGTTGAGCACATCGCCGTGATTTACCGGGAACGCCATTGCATTAAGACCCGGTACCGGTCCCTGTTCGCGTATCGTGCCAAAGCGGCCCGGAATGGCTTGCAGCACAAGACGTCCGGAAGCAAGATTCTGCTCGGGGATCAGAATGCGGCTGGTGATATACCCTTTGTTGATCATCAGTCGCATCAGATGATTCTGGAAAGCACGCAAGCCTTTTGCACCGACACATCGATGCAACAGGACATTTTCTTCAGGCTCGATCCAGGCTAATTCCCCGACATCGCGCCATTCGATTTCCCGGATCACGAAACAAGGCGCCTCCATCGGGAGAGAAAAGGATGATCGGCCCCCACTCCCCGCCTGCGTAAATACGTCAGGGGAATTCGACGCCCGGCTTTTTACCTCCTCCTGCTGCTGTGCTTGGCGGCGAGTCAACTCGGCATCCGAGACCGGCTGAGCAATCGCATCACTTGCAAACACAACAATGAAGAAGGCAAGCCAGATACTTTTCTGCAAGGACACTGACATTGCTTTTCCAGACTTTGCAATTGCGAAATTTGTAACTTTATGAAACAGGGCCAGATTATATATTTATTTTTTATCAATTGGTAATATGACAATCATTTGTTGCATTACAGAAATTAGCTGCTCTTCAGTGCGCACCAGCCCATGGAAACATCTTTGTTCTGAACATGTCCTTCCAACAGTGCAAGGGATGTTGTCAAGGAAACTCGAAGCCGTAGAACCAGTTCCGTGTCTTATCCATCCAGCGACAAGCGTTACCCGCTTGCCGCCCTCGTTACCGCGACATACATTACTGACTATTCAGCAAATTATTTTCTTTTCATCCCCATGAAATGCCCGTTCAAAAACAAGCAGCGCTGGGCGCGCCGCAAGGAAGCTCGCCCGCAGGAACTGCTGGCCGCCGCGCTTGACCTGTTCGTAGAACGCGGCTATGCGGCCACCCGGCTGGAAGATGTCGCCGCGCGCGGGAGTGTCGAAGGGCACGCTGTACCTGTACTTCACCAACAAGGAAGAGCTGTTCAAGGCGGTGGTGCGGGAAAACGTGGTGCCGGTGCTGGGCGAGGTGGAAAGCATGGTCGATAACCATGAAGGCCGCAGCGCCGACCTGTTCCGCGAAATCATCCATGGCTGGTGGGACAGGATCGGCAATACCAAGCTGTCCGGCATCACCAAGCTGATGATGGCGGAGTCCGGCAATTTCCCGGAAGTCACGCAGTTCTACCACGATGAAGTCATCTCGCGCGGCAACGCAGTCATCGTGCGCATGCTGGAGCGCGGCATCGAACGCGGCGAGTTCCGCAAGATCGATGTCGGACAAGCGATGAACCTGGTGTGCGCGCCGATGCTGATGCTGATGATGTGGAAACATTCGTTCAGCACCTGCCGTGTCGAGCCGATTTCCGCCGACGATTATCTGGACAGCTTTATCGATCTGTTTTTGCACGGTCTGCTGGACGACCGCACTGCGTCAGGAAAATGAACGGACCCGCCATGTTGAAACGCCGTTTCGTCTGGATTGTGATCGCCGTTTGCCTGCTGGGGGCAAGCGTTGCCGCCGCGATGCTGAAAAAGCAGAACCGTCCCCCGCCGGTCTTACCCTCGGTCACGCAGGCGCCGGCTGTGCTCGGATTCCTGCCCAGTGACGTGACTCGTACAAAACGCGGCGAGCTGCGTCAGTTGCTGCCGCTGACCGGGTCGCTGCGCGCGCTCAACCAGGCCCAAGCCCAAGGTGCCGGGCGAGGTGCGCGAGGTGCTGGTCCGCGAGGGCGAGCTGGTCAAGGAAGGCCAGGTGGTGGTCAGGATGGACAGCAGCGACTACCAGGCGCGCGTCGATCAGGCGAAAGGCGCACTGCAGGCGGCGCGCGCGCAGCTCGACATCGCGACCAAGGCGCGCGACAACAACAAGGCGTTGCTGGCCAAGGGCTTCATTTCGAAAACCGCTTTCGACAACGCCGAAAGCCAGTACGACATCGCGCGCGCGACCGTGCAGTCGGCGCGCGGCACGCTTGACGTCGCGCAAAAGGCGCTGGCCGATACCGTGGTCCGCGCGCCGATACCGGGCCTGATCAGCAGCCGCAGCGTGCAACCCGGTGAAAAGGTGTCGGCCGACAACCGCCTGCTGGACCTGGTCGACCTGGACCGGATGGAAATGGAAGCGGCGGTGCCCGCCTCGGAAATCATGCACGTCGCGCTGGAACAAGATGTACAGGTGAAGGTCGAAAGCATGCCGCAGTCGCTGCAGGGCAAGGTGGTCCGCATCAATCCGGCGACCCAGGCCGGTTCGCGCTCGATCCTCGTGTATGTCCGGATCGACAATCCGCAGCACCTGCTGCGCGCCGGCATGTTCGGCGAAGCGCAGCTGACCATCGCGAAGAAGTCCGATGTGCTGATGGTGCCACGTTCGGCGGTCCACAGCGAAGCCGGGGCCAGCTACGTCTATGCAATCGAGAACGGCAAGTCGGCACGAAAGCCGGTCACGCTCGGCATGGAGGGCGACGATGGCGAGGGCGATGCGGTGGGAATCCTCAACGGGTTCGATGCCGGCGCGCGCATCATCGTGAAGACCAACCTCGGCAGTCTCCGGGTCGGCGTCGAGGCCAGGATCGCCGATTCCGACAATGCGGCCGCCACGACGGCAACGCGATGACCTAGGCGCTCAACGACCGCGCGCAAACGTTGGCGAACGTTCACTGAAGGCCCCACCATGTGGTTCACCCGCATCAGCATCGGCAACCCGGTCCTGGCGACCATGATGATGGTCGCTTTCGTCGTGCTCGGATTGTTTTCCTATCAACGGCTGCAGGTCGACCAGTTTCCGCAGAATCAATGGGGTCACGCAGATCAATGGCAGATCAATGGGGTCAGACTCTGACCCTTCCCCTCAAATCCAGACAGCCAGGGCCATGGACCGAAGCAGTGCCAGAGCGGCCTGCAACTGCCTTCGTGAAAGCATGGCGAGGGGATTTTCCGCGGCCCACCAGCGCGCCAGCGAAATGACCGACAGCGCTGTCGCCGCTTTTTCCCGGCGGCCGAATTCGATGCGATACCCGCTTGATCGCAGCGCCAGTCCGATCAGCCAGAGCGCATAACAGGCCAGTGCGCCGATCAGCAACAGCGTGGCCAGGCGCTGCGGTTGGCGGGTTTGACTTTCAGACAGTCCCAAGCCCCAGCGGGGATTCTTGACATCACGAAAGGTCTGTTCGATTTGCATGCGCCCGGCATAGATCACCACGATCCTGCGGGCATCGAGTGCGGCCAGCCGCGGCGACACGGCCAGCAGCCACGGCTCCTTTTGCGCGCACGCCTGCATTTTACTGTGCGCACTGCGGGTGCGTTTCTTGTGGACGGTGGTATGGTGCCGTCCCTTCGGCTTTTTCTTGACCAGTACCAGGCGGCAAGCGACGGGACGGCTGCGCACGTATTGAAACTGGCCCAGATCCCTGGGCTCGCCTGTGGCCCTGGCATACAGCGTCTTGCAGCCGCGCCAGTCATGATCGCCGGATGCCGGACGCACCATGTCGCGGTTGCGGATGCGGCCGATCCATGCGTATCCCATGCCATCGAGCAGTTTGAACCAGGTGGAGCGAAAGCCGGCATCGGTGATGAAAACCGGTTGGCAATTCGGCGGCAGCAGGGTTTGCAGGCGTTTCAAGAAGGCGCGGTGCACCTTGAGCGAGGCCGCGCGTGAAAGCGGATGCACTTCCTCGTACAGGGTCAGTGCCCGCCCCCGCACGATCAGTGCCGCCCGCAGCAATTGCTGACTGCGGTCCGGGCACAGATCGGACCAGTCCACAATGATCAACGGCTGCGCCATGCCGTGCAGCAGGCGCCGCGCCATCGCGCCGTAGATCAGGTGTCGCTCCTGTTCCAGCCTGCTGTTGCCCAACAGGCGGTCGCAACGCTTGATGCGGTGACGCAGCGAAGTGGCGCCGCTCACGACACGGCTCATGCCCATCAAGTTCAGGCCGCCCTTGCTTCCCGCTTCCGTCATCGCCGCCACGCAGGTTCGGCGCCTGGCATGAATCGCGGGGCATTCCGTGACAAGCAGTTCTTGTATGATGCGTTGTGCATGCATGGTCTCTCCTTCGCAGTTTGGTCGCTACGAACGAGACGGGTAGCACAGCCATGCATGCACTGTTTTTGCGGAAAAGTTAACGCGAATCCGCAATGTTTACAAGCAGAATTTGAGGGGAAGGGTCAGGATCAGACTCGAATGGCACTTACTTAAGCTTTTTGGGATGCCCATGTTTTCGCACTTTTTCCCGTGCTGCCGCCCGTGTTTGTGTCAGTAACGGGTAGGGTTTGGGCCTTCGCTTGATGGCCCGCGGTTCGATGCGTCCTGGCCGGTTCCCCACGATCTGTTCGGCCACCAGCGTCAACAGCCCCTCGGCACGTTCCGTGTCATCAGCGCGCATCAAGCTTGCATGCCATGCCAGGCATATCTGTAGCGTGTGCTTGAAACTCAATGTGCGCGGCAGCACATCGGCCAGCAATGCCGATTGCAGCATGACCAGACGGATCAGGTTGTAGGCCAGCAGATACACCCACATCTCCTTTTCACCCATTTCGGGCGTTCTGCAGCTCAGCGTGTGCATGCCCAGCGTGGTCTTGATGTCGCGAATGGTCAACTCCACCTCCCAGCGGCGCTTGTAGAGCGCCTTCAGGACGATTTTCGGGGTGGTTTTCGGACAGAGCAGCGTCGTCACCAGCACCTTGCCGCCCGCTGCCAATTCCCGCACGGTCACCGTCTGCGGTGCCGATGCATACTGCTCCGGCGTCATCCACTGCGGCCGGATTTTCGGCTTGGTCAGCGTGATCAAATGATCCCGGCTCCCCAGCTTTTTGCCTCGGCGAAAGTCCGTGGAACGCTGACGCGCGCCCTGCTGCTCAAACACCGCATCCACACTCCGCCGTCCCAGTTCCGCCAGCAAAAAGTAGGTGGCATAGAAAGCGTCGCCCAGGAGGACGTCGCCGGCTTCAAAGGTATCGAGCAACGAGCGCAAGAGCGCCTGTTCCCCGCTGCCCTTGCCCTTGTAAGGCCCCATGGCCGCATTGAGCACCGCTCCACTGTGCAGGCAGGTCACCCCGACAATGCGGCAAATGGGAAAGCCCAGGCCGGGCTTTTGGCCGCTTTGTTGCGGATAGGCGGCCTGGTTGGCGGGCGTATCCGGCAAGGTCACCGTGGTGCCATCCACCAGCCGCACGCGCCGCCCACACCAGCGCCACCGGTCGGGCACTTGGCCGGCAATCAGCCGACCGGTAGCGATGGTCATCCCCGCCACCATCGGCAGCGGCAGCCGCACACGCGCCTTGCAATAGGCGCCAGTCCGGGTACTGCAGCGTGGCAAACCATGCAGTAGCCACTTCGCCGCCGTGTCATTGACAATGCCCTGACAGGAACGGTCCGGCTTCAATGCCTGCGCCATGAACATCGACAGTGTTTCGGTCGGCGGAAACAGGCGCTCGCGATGGGCGGGCAGCGCACCTTCGAGTGCGTCAAACAGATCGGGAGCGGTGAGGCGATTGAAAAAGAAAAAGGCGTCGCCGGCAGCGGCGTAACGTTGAATGCGATCTTGTTGGGGCAGGACAGAACCGCTACTATGCATGCGGGCTGGCTCTTCAATGGACGTGATGGTTTGGCGACTTTAACGATACCATCAGGCCAGCCTGTTTCTCCTCAATAATTCAAGTACTTATCTCTTAAGTAAGTGCCATTCGACTCTGACCCTTCCCCTCCATACGCGACGTGCTGATCGAAATCTGGCAGGCCAACTCCGCCGGCCGCTACAACCATCCGGCCGACCAGCAGGACAAGGAACGCGAGCCGGACTTCCGCGGCTGGGGCCGCGCCTGCTCCGACTTCGATACCGGCGTCTA
>CBIHRJ010000107.1:0-8675 GCA_966212445.1 uncultured Noviherbaspirillum sp.
GATGAAGGATTCGAAGACCATCGTGGCGATCAACAAGGACCCGGAAGCGCCGATCCTTTTCGGTGGCCGATTACGGCATCGTCGGCGACCTGTTCGAGATCGTGCCGCAGTTAACACAAGCACTTGGTGAACAGTGATACAAGAAGGCGCACGCGAAAACGAAGCTGCCGCCTTCTTGAAGAAGCAGCGTAACGCAATCCGCACGAGCGTCTCATCTCGTGTCTCAGCATTCCAAAGAGGAATAGCATGGGAAAAACATTTCGCTTGTTTGTCCTCCATGCGATTTCCATAATTGGCCAGTGAATTACCAACCAGTCAAATCAAGAGGAAAGTTCATGATGAACGTTACAGAATTACTCGAGGGATTACGAGTGCCGAATGCCGCCCTATCCGACGGTGACCTGAAAGTAGTCAGCCCAGTGGACGGTACGCTGCTCGCCAGTGTTTCGACGCATACCGCAGAGCAGACGAGGGAAGCAATTGGTCGTGCGCACAACGCTTTTCTCACCTGGCGCGCCGTGCCTGCCCCGCGTCGTGGTGAACTGGTTCGCGTTTATGGAGAAATTCTCCGAACCAACAAGGAGCCGCTAGGGACGTTGATCTCGCTGGAAACCGGAAAAATCCTGCAAGAAGGTTTGGGCGAAGTGCAGGAAATGATCGATATCTGCGATTTCGCAGTAGGCCTGTCACGCCAGTTATATGGTTTGACCATTGCCTCCGAACGACCAGGACATCGCATGATGGAAAGCTGGCACCCGCTCGGCGTATGTGGCGTCATTTCCGCGTTTAACTTCCCGGCAGCCGTATGGGCATGGAATTCGGCTCTGGCATTTGTCTGCGGCGACAGCGTGGTATGGAAACCATCCGAAAAAGCGCCGTTGACAGGACTGGCATGCGAGGCATTGTTCAAGCAGGCATGCACTATTTTCGGTGACGCCCCCGAAGGCTTGCTGGAACTTGTACAGGGGCCGCGTGAAGTCGGAGAAACACTGGTTGCCGATAAACGCGTGCCACTCATTTCGGCAACCGGCTCGACCCGCATGGGACGCGAGATCGGACCGCGTGTTGCAGAGCGGTTCGGCCGCTCGATTCTGGAATTGGGCGGAAATAACGCTGCAATCGTGACTCCCAGCGCAGACCTGTCGTTGGTCCTGCGTGGTGTCTTGTTTGCCGCAGTAGGTACTGCAGGCCAGCGTTGTACAACGCTGCGTCGCCTGATCGTCCACAAGGATATCTACGATACGCTGGTGCCCCAGATCCGCAAGGCGTACGAGGGCATCAAGATCGGCAACCCGCTCAAGCAAGGAACACTGGTCGGTCCGTTGATCGACCAGCGCTCATACGAGGCAATGCAAAACGCACTGATCGCCGCCCGCGAGCAGGGTGGCAAGGTCAGCGGTGGCGAACGCGTCACGGTGGAAGGCTGTGAAAATGGCTACTACGTCCGGCCCGCCCTGGTTGAAATGCCTGCCCAGACCGATATCGTTTGTCATGAGACATTCGCACCGATTCTCTATATTCTGAAATACGAAAATCTCAATGACGCGATTGCGCTACAAAATGCAGTGCCGCAGGGCTTATCCTCATCGATCTTCACGATGAACATGCGTGAGGCCGAACTGTTTGTCTCAGCCGTCGGCAGCGACTGCGGAATTGCCAACGTCAACATTGGTCCTTCCGGCGCCGAAATCGGCGGTGCATTTGGCGGCGAAAAGGAAACCGGCGGCGGGCGCGAGTCCGGATCGGATTCCTGGAAGGCGTATATGCGCCGTGCAACGAACACGATCAACTATTCCACCGAACTGCCGCTTGCACAGGGTATCAAGTTCGATCTCTGATATCTCTTCGCGCAGTTTACCGGCTTGATGGCGAAAGGAGAGGTGTTTGTGACAGGCGAAGACGCGTCGTTCCGCGCCTTCGCAATCTTGAACGATGGATAACGGAACAAGCGAAAAGTTTTTTACCCGATATTCCATTTTTGAATGGATGAAGATGGTGCAATCGCTCCCGTGTTTTGTGCAGGCAAGGCGGGCAAGGCACCGGCGCAAGTTAAAGTTATTGCAGCTCCTTAACCTGCATCACTTTTTTGATGCAGGCACGCACTTACCATGACAGGGCAACCGAACTCCGCCGCATCGCAGCAGCGTTCCCGCATGGCAAAGAAATTTCCCATTCATCCGAAGAACCCCGAGCGGATCTGCTGGGGGATGCGACAAGTATTACCCTGCCGATTCGCTCGCTTGCGGAAACGGTTCGGAGCGAACGCAGCATCCAATGGAGTTGTTCGGCGAAAACTGGGCTGACTGGAGACTCGATGCGGAGACGGCTACGCCTCCCCTACCTGCGTGCGCCCTCTTCATCCCCGAAAAACTCCTTCATCAGGAATGCCTCAAGCGCGGCGCTGTCCTGGAGGCGGGCCGACATGACCATTACGCGCCCCAGGCGCTGCGATTCCCAGTTGAAATCGCCGGTGTAATGCTTGCGGATCAGCTCGATCATCTTGCGCACGAGCGCGAGTTCGACATTGCCGTCCGGTCCGGCATCCACCTCGAAGGTCTGTTGCGTTGAATTGCGGGCGCCGGGAGTCCAACCGCGGAAAACGAAGCTTCCGGTACGCACTCCCTTGCTCAGCACCTGGAATATGCCGTTCGTGCCGTCGTTGCGTGCCGATTGCAGGCTGCGGCGGATATTTTGCATGGCGATGTCGTTGGGAGAAGTTTCTTCGCCGGCGCGCGCTTCGGCGTTGATGCGCGCGGCAGCTTCTTCGGCCGCGCGGCGGCGCTCGCGCGCAGCCTGCACCATCGCCATCATGTCGGTCGGCGCGGCCGGATCGGCCGCCGGCGGCGGTGGCTCCGCCGGCAGTTTCTGTGAAGGCCGGTCCGGTTTCGGAGGGATCGTCAACAGGCGTTTTCTGCGCGGCGGGCGGGCTTGAGGTTGAGGCTGAACCGGTATGGTGGCCACCTGCGGAGCAGGCGCCCGCGCTGCGGGACGGACCAGACGGACGGTGATCGGCACCTGGTCGGCGCCGCCTTGCTGCGCTGTTGTTTCCCTGTTCATCTGAACCGTCATCAGGAGCAGGAGCGCATGTATCAGCGCGGATCCGCCGATGGCGATCAGGATGCGACGCCGCTCCCGCCGCTGTGCTGCGGATCCCTCATGCATCCATGCGGAAAACATGGTGCGCGCATAACCGCTTGGCACAGAAAAGGTTTGAGGCCGATCGGTCACGTCAGCATCCGTGCTTCATTGTTTGCCGCCGGTCTGTGCAGCGAACGTCACGTTCTCGAAGCCGGCCAGGCGCGCGGCTTCCAGCACATTGATCACCGACTGGTGTGCGGAAGCGGCGTCGGCATTGATGATCACGACTGGAAAATGGTCGGCAGGACCGCCCTTGCCCTTCGCCGCACTCTTGAGCGCCTGCGCCAATCCGGCCGGATCGCGTGCGGCGATGCGCGCGTTGTCGACCGCGTAATGTCCCTCCGGATCGACGCCGACGTCGATCTCGAACGGACGCTCCGTCGCCCTGTCCGCATCGGCCGTGGGCAAGGTGATTTGCAGTGCGGTGAATTTGCTGTAGGTGGTGGTGACCATCAAGAAAATCAGGATGACCAGCAGCACGTCGATAAACGGGATCAGGTTGATCTCCGGATCTTCGCGGCCTTTTGCTCCACGGAAGTTCATGCATGCACCTCGCTATATGCGCGTGCCATGCACGGTATCGACAAATTTCACCGCCTGCTGTTCCATGTCGACGATGAAAGAATCGACCAGCGCGCGGAAATGACGGTAGAACACCAGCGTCGGCATGGCGACCGCAAGGCCGAAACCAGTGTTGTAGAGCGCGACCGAGATACCGTGCGCGAGTTGCGCCGGGTTGCTGCCAACGGCGCTTTGTGCGCCGAAGATCTCGATCATGCCGACCACTGTACCGAACAGGCCTATCAGCGGCGCCAGGGTGGCGATGGTGCCCAGGGTCGTCAGGAAACGCTCCAGGTCATGCGCGGTGGCGGACCCGGCTTCTTCTATCGATTCCTTCATGATGTCGCGCGGCGCGTCGGCGTTGCGCAGCCCGGATGCCAGCACTCGTCCCAGCGGGGAATTGTTTTCGAGACTGGAAATCACTTCGTCGCTGATCTTGCCGCCCTGGTGAACCAGAATCGCTTCCCGCAGCAGGTTCGGCGGCAGGATGCGGCTGCGCCGCAGGTAGATGATGCGTTCGATGATCAATACGATGGCAATAAAGGATGCGGCCAGCAGCATCCAGATGGGCCAGCCTGCAGCTTGAATAATCGCAAGCAACATGCTCTCCTTCTTCTTTTTGATATCAGGTTTGGCCGTCTACTTGATGCCCGCCATCTTCCGCAAATGCTTGATCTCTATCCCGGTCACGTCATGCATGCGGATCAGCAACGCCGCACCGATCGATACATGTCTGTGTCGCACTTTGCTGATGAGCGGCGGGGACACTCTCAACGTTCTGGCGAGCTTTGCGTCGTTGGCGAGATTCATGATTGCGATCAGGGAATCGATCATCGCGCTCGGGTTGTAATCGGGATTATCGAGATGGTTTTCGACCAATGACTGCACGTGTTCTTCTGACATTTTTCTTTCCTGTTATCGCTTGTGCGGTAGCTCGGACGATCATCCTGTCGTCGCACCGCATATCGGATTCATCGAATTCACATGAACGCAAAATTTCGGGAATGCTGCCGGCAGTGCCATCGTGCCGATCTGGTGCGCCGCCAGCTTGACGATGGCGACATTCGTTTTCCCCCTTCAAACCGGTGAAACCTTGAGTATTGTTAATTGTCATGCCGCCATGTATCGGTGATATGCGTGGCATGTACCGATTTGTATCGATCTTGACAAGAGACATGCATATGGCCGATACAAAGGTGGATGAAAATTACACGCTCCCCATCTGGATTTTCGCTGCGAAATTTATTCTGTAAGGCGTCGCACAGGAATGAGTTGTGCATTTTGGCGGGCATGGCGCGATGCGATGCAAGGTTGATCAAGATCGCGCGCTCAAATCCATGCATGTTTTGTGCAGAAATTAAGCATTTCCCTACACACAATCATTACAAGTTGCATCAAATAAACGATAGACTCTTCTTCAAATGCGCCATACAGGCCATGCAGGAGGAGTCCACAGCAATTTGCAGCCTAAGCCTGATATTGCCGTTCGATGCAGCTAACCATTGTTGTTCCCACTGTCAACCATCTCTGCGAGGTACCATGAAAATTCTGCGCTTTGCTCTCCCCGCCATTGTCCTGGTATCGGCCGCCTTCAACGCGCACGCCGAAACCTCCCGCCTCGACGAGGTCATGAAGTCCGGCAAGATCCGCGTCTGCTCGCCGGGCGACTACAAGCCCTTCAGCTACATGAAACCCGACGGCAGCTTCGAGGGCATCGATATCGATCTCGTCCAATCGGCGGCCAAGGCCCTCGGCGTCGAGACCGTCATGGTCAAAAGCAGTTGGTCGACCCTGATGAACGACTTCCTGGAAAAATGCGACATCGCCGTCGGCGGCATCTCCGTCTCCACGGAACGGGCGAAGAAGGCCGGCTTCTCGATGGCCTACATGGTCAACGGCAAGGCGCCGATCACCAAATGCGAAAACGTGAAGAAGTTCCAGACCGTGGCCGACATCAACAAGCCGAGCACAACGGTGATCGTCAATCCCGGCGGCAGCAACGAGCGCTTCGTGCGCGCCAACCTGCCGCGGGCCAAGGTGGTCGTGTACCAGGACAACGTGACGATCTTCGATGAAATTCTGAAGGGCAATGCCGACGTCATGATTTCCGAGTCGGTGGAAACGCTGATCCAGCAAAAGCTGCGTCCCGGCCTGTGCGCCGTCAATCCGGACAAGCCACTGCAGTACGGCGAAATGGGTTACATGCTGCCGCGCGGCGACGTTGCCATGAAGGCATGGGTCGACACCTGGCTGCATCTCGCCAAGGAGAGCGGAGAGTACGGCAAGATTGTCGATCAATGGCTGAAGTGACGCGACATCTCAGGCAGTAACAGGTAAATACGGGGGGCGGTCGCCCCCCTTTCTTTGCCGGAAGCCCGCCTGCGGAAGAAACGCAAAAGCATGGCCTCTCTACTGCATGAACCAGCCATGACTGACGACCAGCGACTGGCCGGTGAGTGCGTTCGAGCCGAAGCCGGCGAACAGCAGCGCAACCTCGGCCACGTCCTCAACCGTGGTGAACTCGCCATCCACGGTGTCCTTGAGCATCACCTTCTTGACCACGTCTTCCTCGCTGATGCCGAGCGCCTTGGCCTGTTCGGGGATCTGCTTGTCAACCAGCGGTGTACGGACGAAGCCCGGGCAAATGACATTGGCGCGGATGCCGTGCGGGCCCCCTTCCTTGGCAATGGTTTTGGCGAGTCCGATCAGGCCGTGCTTGGCGGTGACGTAGGCCGACTTGAGCACCGACGCTTCTTTCGAATGCACCGAGCCCATATAGATGATGCTGCCGCCCCGGCCCGAAGCCTTCATGTGCGGCCAGCAAGCCTGCGTGGTCAGGAAGGCGCCGTCCAGATGGATGGCGAGCATCTTCTTCCATTCGGCGAAGGGGAATTCCTCGATCGGATGCACGATCTGGATGCCGGCGTTGCTGACCAGCACGTCGACGCCGCCCCATGCCGACACGACATCGGCGACGGCTGACTGGACTTGCTGTTCATCGGACACGTCCATCGCCACAGCCATGGCGCTGACGCCGACATCCTTGATCTCGTCAGCCACGGCTTGCGCCGCTGTCTGGTTCAGGTCGGCAATAACGACCTTGCCGCCTTCACGCGCGAAACGCAGAGCGATTTCCTTGCCGATGCCGCTGGCGGCGCCGGTGACGATGCAAACCTTGTCTTGCAGTTTCATGATGGATCTCCTTGGTCATCGAGAGAAATCAGGAACAGCGGCGAGCCGACGCCTTCACGGATAGCTTGACCAGCAGGCGCTGTTGCCTCCTTGACGATGGTTTGCAAGGCAAGTTCCTGCGTTGTATTCAAACGAGTGCGATTGGAATGGCAAATATCCTTCTCATGGTACTGATCGTCTCCAGCGAACCCTTGGGATGGAACAAGGCCGGCGACACTCGCGATGAAAAAACCTGCACGCCAAACAGCAGGGACGAGGGTACGCAGACTGCGACCCATGGCAGCCGGCGTCGACGTATTCCGCTCATCCCCCGGTACCGCAGCGTTCAATTCCGTCTCGGAACGGTCAAGGTGAAACTCGCTGTCGCCGATCATGCCGTCGGCGACATGTTTGCCGCTGATCGGCTACTGGTTGCTATCCTGCGCGCCGGCCCGGGCATTGACGGAACCGGAGGCAGAGGCGTTTGAGGCGGTCCTGGCAGTTGATCGCACAGCGCCGGCTGCCGCCCTCTTTGCTTTGGCCGCTGCCTGAGCGGCGCGGCGCGCGGTCGGCCTGGCGTCGACATCAGCAGCAACGCCGTTCCGGACGGATGCGTCAGCACTGGACTGAGTGCTGCCGACTGCTTGCTTGCCCTTTCCGTCAGCATGCACGCTGGCATTGAGTTCCTGCTTGACCGCAATATCGCCGGCCTGTTGCAGATTGGCTTGGTTGTCAACAGCCAACGGCAACTGCACCGCGGCGTTCCCACCGCCACCGATGGTCACACCTGCGCCAGCACCGGCACCTAGGCCCACGCCAAATGCGAGCGCGGATGTGGAAATGATGGAAGCGGCGGCAGCGCACAGGGAAATCGCAAACACTTTGTTAGGCATGGTTATCCTTTCGAAAAACCTGACAGCTTCAGGTATCCCCATCATCAGTGATAACTCGTACGCAATGTGTTTCGTAAATGTAAATTCAATGCAGCATTTTCTTCCAGGTTTCATCAAGCGGGTCGGAGCGTGTCCGGCAGCACGCGTGCAACGCGCAAGTGCCGTGCCGCCACCACCACGCGGGCTCGCGTGGCAGGCGAGACGCTGTTGCGTTCGTTGAGCACGCGGTCCACCGTGACCACGCTGACGCCGGCCTCCTCGGCAATCTCGAGGAAGCGCGGACTGCGCTTTGAACATGAACTACCACACTGAGCACCACATGCTGCCGATGGTGCCGCGGCATGCGTTGCCGGCGCTGCACGCGCGAATCAAGGACCAATGCCCGCCGCCGTACCCGAGCTTGTGGGCAGCCTACAAGGAGATGGTGCCGGCCTTGATCCGCCAGACCCGCGAACCCGGCTATTTCATCCGGCGCGAACTGCCGGCTTCCGACGCGCGGTTCGCAACCGCATGACCCACGAGGAGCTTTCATGACTAACACCGTGCAATGGGTGGCGGCTTGCGCCACCAGCGACCCGCCTATCTTCGCGGCCGGCGATGTATGCCGCTTCCCGCATTCGTCCCTCGGTCATTCGGTCCGTCTGGAATGCCGGAAGAATGCCGAGGACCAGGCGGCGACGGTCGCGCGCAACCTGCTCGGGGACCGTGTGTCCCATGCCGCCGTCCCCTGGTTCTGGTCCGATCAGTACGAGCTTTCGGTGCAGATCGCCGGCCTGCCGCAACCGCAGCAGCGCGCGGTGCAGCGGCACGGCGCTCAAAGCAACCTCGTGATCTTCCAGCAGGTACCGTGAACCATCCCGTCGTGTCCCGAGACAGATGGGTTGCCGAGCGCAAGGCGCTGCTGGCACGCGA
>CBIHRJ010000108.1:0-8092 GCA_966212445.1 uncultured Noviherbaspirillum sp.
AGGCGCTCGATCCGATTTCGCCGCAATTCCTCGGCGACCTGATCGCGTGGACCGCCATCGGCGCGCGCACGACCGAGTCGCAGACGCACCGCGAAATGTCGTCCGGGCTGTCGACGCCGGTCGGGTTCAAGAACGGCACCGACGGCGACATCGGGATCGCGATCAATGCAATCCTGTCGGCATCGCATCCGCACTCCTTCCTCGGCATCAACGGCCAAGGCCGGGTGGCTATCGTGCGCACCAGCGGCAATCCTTACGGCCACGTGGTATTGCGCGGCGGCGACGGCCGGCCGAATTACGATACGGTTTCCGTAGCGATGGCGGAGCAGGCGCTGGCAAAGGCGAAGTTGCCGGCCAATATCGTGGTCGACTGCTCGCATGCGAACAGCTTCAAGAATCCGGAGTTGCAGCCGCTGGTGATGGCGGACGTGGTGAACCAGGTGCGCCTGGGCAGCAAGTCGCTGGTGGGTGTGATGATCGAGTCCAACATCGTCGCCGGCAAGCAGGCGATTCCGGAAGACCTGTCGCAGCTCAAGTACGGCTGCTCGGTGACCGACGGTTGCGTCGGCTGGGAAACGACGGAAAAGATGATTCGCGATGCCGACGCGATGTTACGCGATGTTCTATCGGCGCGCTTGAAATAATTACGCGTTCCCGCACAGGGTTTGCAACGCCGGCTGCGATGCCGGCGTTTTCTTTTTCCGCCGCGCGATTGTCGATGCAAAACACACCGTCAGCCTGACGCAACAGCATCATCGTCAGGGACGATGGTGATGCGTCTTGCGCGGATCGCGCTCGGCATCGGCCGGTGTGGGAATCGCGATCGGATCGCTCGCGGGGAAGGTCATGTCGACGGCGTCGTCGAGCAGTTCTTCCTGCTTTTCGTCCGGATTGTCCGATTGCAGCTTGCGTTCTGTGACATCTCTTGCGGTGGCGTCCTGCGGCGACACGTCTTTCGGCGTGACCGACTTCGATTCCTTGCCGTGCGACGACCCGGCCTCCTGCGACTGCTTGCGCATCTCTTCATCGGCAGTTCCGGTTTGCTTGGTCATGGCGTTTCTCCAGTGAATTTGCATGGACAGAGCGGACTGCGGCCCTCTTCATGCGATGCCGGAAAACGCAAAAAGTTTCCTTTTTTTACACCAGTCCGACGTCGCCCAGTTCCTTCTTGATGTACGCGTAGAACACCGGCGCCGCGATCACGCCGGGCAAGCCGAAGATCGCTTCCATGGTCAGCATCGCGGCGAGCAGTTCCCAGGCGCGCGCGTTGATGTGTGAACCGATGATCCTGGCGTTGAGGAAGTACTCCAGCTTGTGTATCACAACCAGGAAGGTGAGCGACGCCACCGCGATGCCGAGCGAATGGGACAGGCTGACGATGACGATGACGGTGTTCGAGATCAGGTTGCCGAGCACCGGCAGCAGGCCGGCGAAGAAGGTGATGGCGATCATGGTCTTCGACAGCGGCAGGCGGATGCCGGCCAGCGGAAGGATCACCAGCAGGTAGATCGCGGTGAACAGGGCATTGATGCCGGCGATGCGCACCTGCGCGAACACGATGCTGCGAAAGGCCTTCGCCAGGTTGCACACGCGCGCATGCAATGCGGCGGCGAGCGGCTTGTAGTCCGGCCGCGTGGTGGTGTCGTAGAGCGCGGCCATGGCGCCGATGGCCATGCCGATCAGCAGGTGCGCGACCGTGCGGCCGGCCTGCTGGCCGATGGTCTGCGCATGCGCCGCATGTTCGCGCAGCCATTCGGAGAAGCGCTCCCGGATCGCTTCGGCGCTGGCCGGCACATAGTCTTTCAGCCATGCCGGCATCTCGCCGCGCGAGGCTTCGATGATGTCCGCCATTTTTTTCAGCAGCTTGCCGACGTTGCCGGCATCGCTCTGGAAAAAACTCACGGTCGCCCACACCCCAAGCGACAGCAGCAGCACGATCACGCTGCCGAGGAGGGCGACGGCGATCATGCGCGCGCGCTGGTCGCTGATGTTCTTGCCCAGCGCCGGCGACAGCAGATGCACCAGCGAATACACCAGCAGGCCGGAAAACAGCGCGACCAGCAGTCCCTTGTACAGCACGATCAGCAACGCGAGCGCCGCCAGCACATAAGAGGCAATGGTGGTTAAATTGATCCTGTCCTGTTCTCGCATGTCCGCCTGCAAATTCGCCGTTTGTCGTATGGAAGGCTGAAGCTTACGTCATATCGCGCCGGCAGTGGCGGCAAAACAACTTGCTGCGGGCGTGCACGCCTCCAATTCCTTTCCAATGGGCCACGACAATGAGCAAACTCTTTTCACCGATTTCACTTGGCAAGTTGACACTACAGAACCGCATCGCGATCGCGCCGATGTGCCAGTACTCGGCGCAGGACGGTTCGGCCACGCCCTGGCACCTGATCCATCTTGGCCACCTGGCGCTGTCCGGCGCCGGCATCCTGTTCATCGAGGCCACCGCGGTCGAGCCGGAGGGCCGCATTTCGCCGCAGGACCTGGGTTTGTGGTCGGATGCCAATGAAGCCGCGCTGGCCGGCGTGATCGAGGCGATCCGCAAGCACTCGCGCATGCCGGTCGCGATCCAGCTCGCGCATGCCGGACGCAAGGCGTCGACCCGCGCGCCGTGGGAAGGCGGGCATGCGATTCCGTCCGGCGCGGGCGGCTGGAAGACGTTTGCACCGTCGGCGCTGCCGTTCAACGAAGGCGACGAAGTGCCGATCGCGCTGGACGAGGCCGGCCTGCAACGGGTGCGCGATGCGTTCGCCGCAGCCGCGCGGCGCGCCGGGCGTCTCGGCCTCGACGCCATCGAAATGCACTCCGCGCACGGTTACCTGCTGCATGAATTCCTGTCGCCGCTGTCGAACCGGCGCGACGACGCCTACGGCGGTTCGCTGGAAAACCGGATGCGCTTTCCGCTGAAAGTGTTCGAGACCCTGCGCGCCAACTTTGCACCGGACAAGCCGGTCGGGGTGCGCGTGTCGGCCACCGACTGGGTCGATGGCGGCTGGGATATCGAGCAGACGGTGGCCTTCGCGAAGGAGTTGCAGAAGCGCGGCTGCGCCTTCATCGACGTGTCCAGCGGCGGCCTGTCGCCGCTGCAGAAGATTCCGCTGGGGCCGGGCTACCAGGTGCCGTTCGCCGAACGCATCAAGCGCGAAGCCGGCATGCCGACCATCGCGGTCGGCCTGATCACCGAGGCGGACCAGGCCGAAGGCATCGTCGGCGCCAACATGGCCGACATGATCGCACTCGCACGCGGCATCCTGTACGACCCGCGCTGGCCGTGGCATGCGGCGGCGAAGCTGGGCGCGCAGGTGGATGCGCCGCCGCAGTACTGGCGCTCGCAGCCGCGCGGACTGAAGACGCTGTTTCATGACATGAAGCTTGGGTAGCGCGTCAAGAACAACGCGTAGGGCGGGTCCCACCCGCCTTCATCGCTGCGGCAATGTATGGCAATGGCGGGTGGGACCCGCCCTACGGTTCTGCACGGCTACGAAGGGACGGCTTCATGCCTCTCTTCCTTGCCGACCTGTGAATCCGGATCGAACTGCACTGCGACGCAGGCAAGCCGCCCCGGCCTGACGGCCGCGTCCGCCGCTTCGCGCGTCTCGTGCTGCGTCACGATATACCTGTCGGCGCCGCGCGCTTCCGGATTCGCGTAGATGTTGAGATGCAGCTCCTGTTGCGACGGCACATTCTCGAGATAGCGCAAGCCGTGTTCCGACAGTCTGCCGTCGAGCGTAAACACCGTCACCACGTCGTCGTTGCCGATATAGCCGTGCACCTTGTACACCGGATGGCGCGCGCGGGTGGTGATGATCTCGACCGGCTGGCGGGTGGTCACGAGACGCACCGGCTTGCTCAGGTCGAGCGGCGGCAGCGCGGCATCCGACGCCGGCGGCTCGGGCCTCGTCGCTCGCGCGGTATAGCGCGGCGCGTCGAACACCTTTTCGTTGCGCGCGGTCTTTTCCTCGCTGTGCGCCGCCGGTTCCGGTTGCGCCGGACGCGGCGGCTTGTCGAAGGTCTTGCGCGGAACGTTGAATGCCATCTCGTAGTTGTAGAGCTGCTCGTCCGTCATGTCCGGAAATGGCGCCGGATGGTTGCCGTCGACGGTACGGTATTTCACGGCAGACGGACGCTTGCCGCCCATGTTTCCTAGAATGCTCAATTCCCTCTCCTTCAAGCAACATATTGCGGCGCACCGGGCACCCGCAATTCGACTTGCCTCAACGTAGCAGGTTCGGAACAACGGTGGCTTGAACGACCTCATTTTGTGTCTATTTGTTGCCACACATTCCAATGCGGAAATCTTGCCGGCGGATGGAGGATCAATAAGGCGTCACGACCGGACCAGGCGCACCCGGGTGATCTCGGACGGCGCGCCGAAGCGTTTTGGCGGCCCCCAGTAACCGGTGCCGCGGCTGGTGTAGATCCACATGCCGCGCAGCCGGTTGAGGCCGGCGACATATGGCTGCTGCATCGGCACGAAGAAATTCCACGGGAAGAACTGTCCGCCGTGCGTGTGGCCGGACAGCTGCAAGTCGAAGCCGGCATCGGCTGCGGCAGCCGCGCTGCGCGGCTGGTGCGCCAGCAGCACCTTCACCGCGACGTCGCCGGGCGCGCCGGCCACCGCCGCATGCGGATCGCTGCGATGCGTTTCATCGAAATGATGCGCCATGTAGTCGGTCACGCCGGCCAGCAGCAGCGCCGCACCGCCATGCCGCAGCACCCGGTGTTCATTCATCAGCACGGTCAACCCGAGCCGACGCACCTCTTCAATCCAGGCATGCGCGTTGGAATAGTACTCGTGGTTGCCGGTGACGAAATAGGCGCCGTGCCGCGCACGCAGCCGCGCCAGCGGCGCGGTGTGCGGTGCGAGCTGACGCACGCTGCCATCCACCAGGTCGCCGGTGATCGCGATCGCATCGGCCTGCAACGCATTGACCGCGTCGACGATCGCATCCAGGTAGCGGTGCTTGATGGTCGGCCCGACATGCACGTCGCTGATCTGCGCAATCGTGAAGCCGTGCAGCGCTTCCGGCAGGCCGGCTATCGGCACCTCGACGTCGACCACGCGCGCGACACGGCGCGCATTGACGAAGCCGATCAGCGTCGCCAGCAACGCCAGCATCGGCACCGCTGCCGCGCTCCATGCAATAAGTTCCGCCGACGCTCCGCCAAACAGCGCGGCCAGCCCAAGCATCACATCGCGCACCAGCGTCAGCACGAACAGGGAGGAAAACAGGCCGAGCGCCGGTAAACCGGCCCACGCCAGGCGATCCGCCAGCGGCTGCCGCAAGCCGCGCGACAGCAGGCCGGCCGGGATCAGCAGAAAGGAAAGGATCAGCCACAGCGCGCCGAGTGCGCGCGGCAGCGCCGGCAGCGGCAAGTCGGGCAACACGCGCCAGCCGATGTAGACGTGCAATATGGCCAGCAGCAAGAGAATGACGGTGATCGAAGGGCGCAGGCGCATGGGACGGGGAATATGGAATGGGAACGCGGACAATGATTTGTATCTTGGGGTAAAAAACGTCGCTTCAAGGAACCGGGCCGCATCGGGAATGATCTATCGAATTTGTTCCGGACGCGGCGCTGTGCATTCATGCTGTCACGCAATCCTACACATTCGGCGAAAAAACGTTCGCTGACCGCGGCGGACTTCGAAGCCGTCATCAAAGCGTCGCCGAATCCCTACCTGTTTCTCGCCTGCGATCTGACAATCATCGGCGCCAACGACGCCTATCTTTGCGCGACCGGCAGAACGCGCGACGACATTGTCGGCAAACATATCTTCGACGCCTTCCCGGATGACCCGGGACACAGGACATACAGCAGCACGGAAGTCCTGCGCACATCGCTGCACGCCGCGCTGCGGTCGCGCAAGCCCGACACCATCGCCTTGATACGCTACGCCATCCCGCATCCGTCCGGGGACGGCATGGTGTTCGAGGAGCGCTTCTGGAATGCGGTCCACACACCGGTGCTGGATGAGGGCGGTAACGTGGTTTTCCTGTTCCAGAGCCCGGTCGATGTGACGGAGTTGCTGAAACTGAGGAATGCGCTGGAAGCCAGCGCAAACGAACTCGACGGACACCTGCGTGCGCGCGGCAATATTTTTTCGCGTTCGCAGGAGCTGGAAAAATCGAAGCGCATGCTGGACGCGGAGCTGCAGCATCTGCGCCGCCTGTTCGACCATGCGCCGGGTTTCATGGCCATCATGCGCGGGCCGGAACACACCATCGAACTGGCGAACCGCGCCTATACCGAACTGTTCGGCGATCACGCCTTCCTCGACAAGCCGGTGCGGGATGCCTTCCCCGAAGCCGAGGAGCAAGACTACCTGGAACTGCTCGACCAGGTATTCCGCACCGGCGAACCCTTCGTCGGGCACGAAGTCCGGATCAGGGTACAGCGCAATCCCGATGCGCCGTCAAGACACATGTACATCGAATTCGTGCTGCAACCCCTGCTCGACGATGACGGCAAGGTGTACGGCATTTTCCTGCAGGGGCAGGATGTCACCGACGCGCGTCAGGCGCGCGAGGAACTGCATATCAGCAATGAAAGACTGAAGCTGGCGCTCGAAGGGTCCGGCGACGGTATCTGGGACTGGGATATCCGCAAGGGGCAGGTGGTGTATTCCGCGCGCTGGAAGGAAATGCTGGGCTATGCCGAGCAGGAAATCGGCAACGAGCTGGAGGAATGGGAAAAACGTTTGCATCCGGACGACCGTAAAGGCACCTTTGCCGCGCTGCGCGACTGCCTGGACGGCAAGACGGCATCCTTCGTCAACGAGCATCGCCTGCACTGCAAGGACGGTTCGTGGAAGTGGATGCTGGCACGTGCGGTGGTGGTCTCGCGCGACGCACGCAAGAAACCGCTGCGCATGGCCGGCACCATGACCGACATTTCAGCCAGGCGGATGTCGGACGAACGCATCTGGCGCCATGCCAATTTCGACACGCTGACCGACCTGCCCAACCGCCGCCTGTTCCGCGATCGCCTCGACCAGGAATTGAAAAAGGCGCACCGTACCGGCATGCAGGTGGCGCTGCTGTTCATCGACCTCGATCGTTTCAAGGAGGTCAATGACCTGCTCGGACACGACGCCGGCGACCTGCTGCTGATGCAGGCATCGGAGCGCCTGGCCGCCTGCATCCGCGAATCGGATACGGTGGCGCGGCTGGGCGGCGACGAGTTCACCGTGATCCTGACCGAACTCGACAGCATGGTGCATGTGGAACGGGTCGCGCAAAAGATCCTGGCGACGCTGGCGCAGCCTTTCCGTCTCGGCCACGAGGTGGCCTATCTTTCCGGCAGCATCGGCATCACGCTGTATCCGGCTGATGGCGCGCACCCGGAAGACCTGATCCGCAACGCCGACCAGGCGATGTACGAGGCAAAGAGCGCTGGACGTAATCAGTTCAGCTATTTCACCCGCTCCATGCAGGAAAAGGCGCACACGCGGCTGCGCTTGGGCGGCGACCTGCGCAACGCGCTCGATGCCGGGCAGTTGCAGGTGGTGTACCAGCCGGTGGTGGAGTTGCGCACGGGGCGCGTGGTCAAGGCCGAAGCCCTGCTGCGCTGGCATCATCCCGGCCTGGGGGAGGTCGATCCGGCCAAGTTCATTCCGCTGGCCGAAGAGTCGGGCCTGATCCACCAGATCGGCGACTGGGTGTTCATGCAGGCCGCCGCCGCGTCGCAACGCTGGAGCGCGCGGCTCGGTACGCCGTTCCAGATCGGCGTCAACAAGTCGCCGGTGCAGTTCCTGGCGCAATCGAGCGACCTCAACTGGGCAGCCTACCTGAACGAGCGCGGGCTGTCCGGCAACAGCATCTCGGTCGAGATCACCGAAGGGCTGCTGCTCAATGCGTCGGCCGCCGTCGCCGCCAAGCTGCTCGAATACCGCGATGCCGGCATCCAGGTCGCGCTGGACGACTTCGGCACCGGCTATTCGTCGATGGCCTACCTGAAGAAGTTCGACATCGATTACCTGAAGATCGACCAGTCCTTCGTGCGCGACATGGCCGACGACGAAGGCGATCGCGCGATCGCCGAGTCGATGCTCGTGATGGCGCACCCGCTCGGCCGGAAGGTT
>CBIHRJ010000109.1:0-7710 GCA_966212445.1 uncultured Noviherbaspirillum sp.
GAGAACTGCCGTATTCGCTGTCGCGAATTACGGAATGATCAATAACCGTCGCCCGCCGAAGCGGGCGATCCGATGCGTGTTACTTGTTGTAGGCGTCGATGATGTGCTTGGCATCATCGCCGGCGTTCCTCAGCCACTCGCCGGTCATGGTCTTGCCGACCGCAACCAGTGCCGAGCGGAGCTGCGGGCTCGGGCTGGCGATCTGCATGCCATTTGTAGCGAGCTGCTTGAGGTATTCCTGG
Organism: uncultured Noviherbaspirillum sp.; assembly: GCA_966212445.1. GTDB lineage: Bacteria > Pseudomonadota > Gammaproteobacteria > Burkholderiales > Burkholderiaceae_D > Noviherbaspirillum. The sequence goes on from CBIHRJ010000109.1 coordinate 243, forward strand.
TCCTTCTGTTCGCTCAGCTTCCAGCCGCGTTCTTCAGCCGCTTGCGCCGCCTTCAGCACTGCCTCCTGGCTGGACTTGTCGAGCGAATTGAATGCCTTCTGGCTGACCACCACCGCATTCTTCGGCAACCAGGCGTTCACAGTATAAAAGTGCTTGACCTGTTCATACAGCTTATTTTCGATGCCGCTGGCGCTGGAGGTCAGGAAGTTGTCGATCGCACCGGTTGCCAGCGCCTGGCCCAGTTCAGCCAACTGGATGGTAGCCGGCTGCGCCTTGAGCAGCTGGGCGATGCGGCTGGTTGCCGGGTTGTAGGCGCGCATCTTGGTGCCGCGCAGGTCGTCGGCCGAGCTGATCGGCTTGATCGAATACAGGCTCTGGCCCGGCCACGGCACGGTGTACAGCAGTTTCATGCCTTGCGACGCGAGCAGCTTGTCGATTGCCGGGCGCGACAGATCGGCGAGTTTCTTCGCTTCGGGATAGCTGGTGGCGAGGAAGGGGATGGAATCGATGCCGAAGATCGGGTTCTCGTTGGAGGCGCCGGAGAGGATGAATTCGCCGATCTGCGCCTGGCCGGTCTGCACCGCGCGCTTGATCTCGTTGGCCTTGTAGAGGGAACCGCCTGCGTGGACAGTCATCGCCACCTTGCCGCCGGTCGCCTTGGCGACATCGTTGGCGAACTGCTGCAGGTTTTCGGTCTGGAAGCTGCTGGTCGGATAACCGGTCGGGAAATCCCATTTGGCTTGCGCCAGGACGGTGCTCGAAGCGACCGCCAGCGAGGCGGCAAGCATGACGTGGTGGATGCGTTTCATTGTTCTCTCCTTCGTTTGTTGAAAAATATGACAACTCTCTGTTGAGCCACCGGCAGCGCTGGAGCTAAAAATAGCACTGACGGCAAACTTCTGTAAGGCCGGACGCATTAAAACCTGCGCCGGCTTTTCGGAACTGCACCGAAATCGTTCACTTGATGCCCGCCTGTTTCATCGAGCGCTCGGATGTATATCGCAACAAGACACCCAGCTGATCGCTTCCCGCCTCCTTGATCCATTCGCGCGCCAGGTTTTCGCCGATGCGGTCCAGGTACTGCCGGAGAAAGAAATCCATCGTCGAGACATTGATCTTGTTTGCGGCAAGCCTGTCTTCGTACTCCTGGTCGCTGTTCCGGCTCAGCTTCCAGCCGCGCTTCTCGGCCGTCCTGGCAAGCGCCAGCAGCTTCTCGCGCGACTCCGGGTCGAGGCTGTCGAAGGCGCGCTTGCTGACGAACACGACATTCTTCGGTATCCATGCGCTGACCTTGTAGTAATGCGTCAGTTTTGTCCACGCCTGCGTTTCGACGCCGGTCCAGCTCGACGTGATCATCAGGTCCAGACGCTCCTCCGAGATCGCCTTGGCGAGGTCGACTACCTGGATCGTGATCGGCGTCGCCTTCACCAGCTCGGCGATGCGCACGGTGGCGGGATTGTATGCACGCATGCGTAGCCCCTTGAAGTCCTGGAGACCGTTGATCGCACTGCGTGAATAGAGATTCTGGGGCGGCCACGGCACTGCGTACAGAAGCTGCAGTCCGCGTTCGCGCAAGGCCTTGTCGATGCCGTCGCGCGACGCCTCCCACATGCGCCATGCATCGTCGTAGCCGGACACGATAAAGGGAAGCGAATCCATGCCGAACAGAGGATGCTCCCTGGCGAGACTGGACATGATGACTTCACCGCCTTCCGCCTTGCCGTCCCGCACTCCGACGTAGATTTCGGAAGGCCGGATCAAAGAGCCGGCCGGATGCACCTTGATGACCACCTTGCCTCCGGTCGCTTTCGCGACGTCGTCCGCATACATCTGGAGGTTCTGAGTCTGGAAATTATCCGCCGCATAGGCGGTCGCGAAACGGAATTCCGCGGCAAAAGCAAGCGCCCCATGGAAAAGGGCGGCGCCGAGAACGGCTGAGACGAGAGCAATCCGGTAAAGCCTGATCCTGCAAATCATGGCTGTCTCCTTGATTTTTCTTGAATAGTAAATGTTACGACGGTAATATGTCAACAAATTATCTAATAAGTCGTCAACGTAAAAACACGATAGTCAAAACGTTTCGCTCATTCAAGAAAAACTTGCGGCGCGGATTGCAGATTTCGCTGCGCCGGAAAGGAGATGGTCGCGATGCCGAAATCCCGTCTTCCTGCAGGAGCTTCCTTCATCGCGGAGACTGTCGATTCCGCCCTATTGCCGGACCCCGTACACGGCGACCTCGATCTCGGCATGGTCGGCGCCATGCATGCCTACCAACGCTGGATCGTCCGCGCGATGCAGGACGCGGGCCTGAAGGAATTGACCGCCATCGACGCACTCGTCCTCGGACAGCTGGAGCAACGCGCGCATCACAAACGCCTCGCGGACATCTGCTTCATCCTCAACATCGGCGATACCGGCGTGGTGTGGTATTCGCTGCGCAAGCTGGTCAGCCAGGGCGTGGTCCAGACCGACAAGCACGGCAAGGAAGTGATTTATTCCGTGACGCCGGCGGGAGCGGCGTACCTGCGCGTCTTTCACGAGATACGCGAGCAGCGCCTGCTCGACGCGATCGCGGCGTTGCGGCTGGATGCTGATGCGCTGGCCGAACTCGCATGGTATCTGCGGAGGATGTCGGGGGTCTATGACGAAGCGGTGCGGGTGGCGTCGGGGATTTGAGGAAGGTGACGCTCGGTGCCGGGGAACATGCAATGCATGACCGTACTCCGGCTGTCATCCCACAGGCCGCTACAGTCATTGCAATTCGCGCCGGAATCATGCAACTGGCGGGCGCTGGCTAATGCAACACGCCTGCACCAATCAAATGAAGGGCGGTAAAAGACGAAGGGCCAACCGTTTTGGTTGGCCCTTTTTGCTTGAATGCGGGAAGCATTGAGGGATTCCAGCGACAGGTGCGCAACGTAACGAGGTTTATTTACCCGCATCATGGATGCCGATGACAGCGTCATCGCCGATGCACTGTCGACCGTCGAAGAGCATCATCCAGGCGAACGGATATGGACACTTGCTGCCGTCGAGGGCTGCATAAAGCATCCTGAAGTCGCATCAGAATTGCGATTTTGGAAAGTGGTATTCCACAACCTTTTTTGGAAATTTGTTGATTGCTTTCTTGATGGCCAGTAGGTGCGTTGCAGTGGATTTCTCATGAACCTGCTTGTGCAATACAAGCCGGGTGATTGATACAAAATCGTATATCGATTTCTTGCAAAAATTCATTGGCGTGCCATCGGTGCAAACCATAACATGTGCTGCTTTCGGCAGCTTGCCGGTCGGTCCAACTCGGCCCGGCTCACACCAGCCGGCCTCCTCAAAAACCGAGTGCCCTATTCATCACTTGCCTATGTATCCGGCCCAAACAATCGGAGCCGTCTCAATAATCAGGAAATTAACCATATGTCATCAGGCCAGCCGGCGCTGCCTTTGTCTTCGACAATTCCCCCTTTTGGAATAACTGCTGCTCAATTTTCTCTTGCCCTTGGAGGGTTTGGCATTGGTACCGGCGAATTTGCCTCAATGGGATTGCTGCCTTACGTTGCCCGGAGTGTCGACGTTACGATACCCTCGGCCGGCGTCATGATCAGTGCTTATGCGTTGGGGGTGGTGGTCGGCGCGCCGATCATCGCTATCGCTTGCGCTCGAGTCAGTCGCCGTCGCATGCTGGTGGCCCTGATGCTGATGTTCGCGTTGGGTAATGTTGCGACCGCCCTCGCTCCAACTTACGAATTGGTGGTCTTCGCCCGTTTTATCGCCGGGCTGCCGCATGGAGCTTATTTTGGCCTGGCGTCGCTAGCCGCCGCTTCGTTGGTCGCTCCGGACAGACGGGCCCAGGCCATTGGACAGATGATGCTGGGGCTCAGTATCGCCAACGTGATTGGGGTGCCCTTTGCTACCTGGATGGGACAGCAATTTGGGTGGCGAACGGCATTTGCCGTGGTCGCCGTGATCGGCCTGATGACGGCGGCCCTGGTCCGCGTCTGCATGAATCCGATGCCGTCGGAAAGCGGGGCCAGTCCGCTTCGCGAGGTAAGCGGTCTCGCAAGCGTGCAGCTGTGGCTTACGCTAGGTATTGCCGCCATCGGCTTTGGCGGGATGTTCGCCATCTATAGCTACATCACACCCACCCTGACCGAGGTGACGGGCATGTCGGAAGGATCCGTCCCTTTCTATCTTGCCCTTATGGGAGCGGGGATGATCGCCGGCAGCCTGTTGGGCGGCTGGCTTGCCGATCGCGGATTGATGCGCGCCATCGGCATTGTCCTGCTGGCCGATCTGGCAGTTCTGGCTCTGTTTCCGCTGGCGGCGCACAATCCGATCATCGTCGGCGCAGATCTCTTCCTGGTGGGTTGCGTCGGGCTTGCCCTTGGCCCCGCATTGCAGTCTCGCTTGATGGATGTGGCTGCCGATGCACAGGCGTTGGCCGCCTCGCTCAATCACAGTGCCTTCAACATTGCCAATGCGCTGGGAGCAAGGCTTGGCGGAATGGCGATTGCTGCCGGTTTGGGCTGGACATCGACCGGCATCCTGGGAGCAGCACTCGCGATGGCGGGTTTCGTGGTTTACCTTTGTTCTCTATTCCTCGACAGGCGTAACACCTAGCCCGGATATTTCACCAGGACGCGGCGTGATGGCGCGCGAGTTGCGAGGCAGTTTGCATTCGCGCGCCAAGTCAATAGCTGGCCTATTGACGCGAAGCGGGGCGCCCGGCGTAGGGGACGTAAAATGGCCGCAAATCGCGCGCCAGCACCCGCGTAGGCCGACGGGTCAGATTGGTTCAAGACGTGGTAAGCCGCAAACCGAGTAAACATGCGCCTTCCCATCAAGTTAAGGGCCGCTCTGGTGAAATATCAGGGCTAGGGCGCATGAGCGGTGCAGGCCGTCGAGTTCGGCCAGAACCGGTCAGTCAGCGGTCCCTCAGATCTGAGCCGGCTTCGAGCAAATAGGTGGCAAATGCATGGCGTAGCGTGTGTATCGACGCCGGTTTAGTCAGTTTGGCCGCCTGCACGGCCCGTTTAACTGCCCGCTGAATGGTTTGTGGATAAAGATGGTGCCGCCGGACAATACCGGTTCGCGGGTCAGTCGATTCGTGATTCGACGGGAATACCCAGAACCAGCCAAGCTGGGTTCCGGCCTTCGGATACTTGCGTTCGAGCGCATACGGCAGCATCACCCCCGGTCGTCCTTGGGCAAGATCCTGTTCAAAAATGGCGCGGGGCGACTCCGATCTGTTCCCGCAATGGTTGAACGAGGGACAGTGGCAAGATCGTGATGCGGTCCTTGCCGCCTTTACCTTCACGTACCAGCACTTCCCGGCGCTGCAGATCGACATCCTTGATGCGCAACTGCGCACATTCGAACAAGCGCATGCCAGTGCCATAGAGCATCCGGGCCACCAACTGGTAGACGCCGCTCATCTGGTCCAGGACGAGCTTAATCTCGGTCTGCGTCAGGACAACTGGGCGCTTTGGCGGACGTTTAGGGCGGCTGATCCCTTCGATCCAGGGCAAGGCGATGCCAAGAACTTCCTTGTATAGAAACAACAACGCACATAAGGCCTGACTGTAGGTCGAACCGGCGATCTGCCGGTCATTATTGAGGTACGAGAGGAAGGAACGGATTTCGTTTGGCCCCATATCTATGGGACTATGGGATGGCGCAAGCCATGGAAGCGTATGTAGCATTTCGCCCAATAAACATAAGTGCGCTCGGTGCTGAGGGTGTAATGCTTGTCCCGGATGCATCGGCGCAATTGATCGAGCAAACGCGGTTGTCTTTCTGTTATTGTCTCAGGCATGCCTTGTTTCACGTTTATTTAAGGCTGTATGAATGTACAGCCATCATGCCAAGGCCAGGCGCCATACGGTTTGCGGGTGGTCAAACGAATTTGCATAACGGCTCGCGGTCGTGCATAACGGCGCGAGCTGTCCTGTTAAATAAGCAGTTAGCTTTATGAAGTCGCTACACGAAATCGAAGAAGAGAAAAGGTGGAAAGTGAAACATTGGCGCTCCGATGCGCCGTTATTTTTCATTGTAACGGTCGGGGTAGTCGTGACATCCGCCTATCTGCAGTGGGTTGGGAGCACATTTCTGCTCCTCAACATGCTGGCCGGCATATTTTTATTTGTTTGTTGGACCGCAGAATTTAGGAAGCAGAGTATCAACTTGGTTTTCGTATTGGCTACTCTGACGCTTGCGCTCATTGCCTGTTTTGTCGTCAACCAGCCTCCACCAGGAAAAATATTCCGCTCTAGAGAGAGAGTCAGCTGTATTTTTCGCAGGCGTTTGGAGCGATTAGCATGAGCTTCTCCTTTTGTTTGCTTTTATGGCGGCGCTTAAAGAAGAACAGCTAACATGAATATCAACAGTGACGTGCTGGCGCACGCACGTTATAAGGGCGTTAGACACTAAGGAGACATCATGACGGTCAAGCGTATGGACAACGTTGGCATCGTGGTAGAAGACATTGACGCCGCCATTGAGTTCTTCACCGAACTCGGCTTGGAGCTCGAAGGGCGTGCCCCAATCGAAGGGGACTGGGCAGATGGCGTCACTGGATTGCGTGACATGCGCGTCGAGATTGCCATGATGCGTACGCCGGACGGTCACAGCCGGCTCGAGATGTCCCGATTCCTCGCGCCGCCTGTGGTCGCCGATCACCGCAGCGCTCCGGTGAACGCCCTCGGGTACCTGCGCGTCATGTTCACCGTGGAAGACATCGACGATACGCTCGCCCGACTCGGCAAACGCGGCGCGAAACTCGTCGGCAAAGTGGTCCAGTACGAAGACACGTATCGGCTCTGCTACATCCGGGGCCCCGAAGGAATCCTCATTGGGCTTGCCCAAGAGCTCGGGCAGCAGACGCCCCAATGAGCACATGTAACAGATACAGACCCGATAGGGGTGCTTACTGGCGGTGGTCTAACCCGTCGTTGCACCCGACAGCCTACAGCGGGCTTCGCCCGCTTGCGTCCGCGGGCGCACTCGAACGTTGAACGGCAGCTTTCCGGCTTGCCGAAAGGCGGCTAAGGGTCGTATGCGGCATACCAGCCGGAAATTCCATTGGTCTGCTTGGTAGCCCTAACCGGCCAGCCAGGATTGGCCACCATTCAGCCGAGCCCGGCCAATTGCAGTCTGTCGCCAATGCCTGCTTTCGCCGCGCCTCGCCAGGATTCGCACCGATGGCCAATGTCCTCATCGGCAACAAGCAAAAGTTCCCGGGAGAACTGAAAGTGGTCCAGGGGCACCCCCGCTGATATCGCCGGGTGTTTCCTGCCCCACGCAGCCACGCATCATCTTCAACGCGGCGCTGGAGGCGGCCCTCGTTTGCGGCCTCGAAGCAAACGGACGCCGGCATCAAAGCCGCGGCAAAACCCGGTGGCAATCACGCCGGTGACGGCGAGCATCGCCGCAGTGTGAACGCCCACGGCCGCCAGCGCCAGCGTCAGCGAGCCCG
>CBIHRJ010000110.1:0-7230 GCA_966212445.1 uncultured Noviherbaspirillum sp.
CTTCCAGGGCCCAAAGGAAGGAGTTGCTCGTCATTTCCCTGTTTTTCATGTTGCTACTATATAAACAATGCAAATTAGAAATTTCAATAGTGGCAACATTAGCCGGAAAATTGTTGATATGGCAATCCCTACTTTATGGGAGATTGACGGCACGATGCCGTTTTGGGTTGGACGGATCGAGAGACTGATCGGCAAACCAGCCCAGCAGCCCCGAGAAGCGGCATTGCCCATGCATCGAATGTGCAGGGATGGTATGGTCAGCCGATCCATTTTTTAAACGCAGACCCGACATGTCATTTGAAATGATGCCTCGCCGAGTATCGATCTTCCCGGCAATGCTGATGCAATCCCTGAGAATGACCCGCCGCGACTGGCGCGCGGGCGAGTTGCGCTTCCTGCTGGTGGCGTTGATCGTGGCGGTTGCTTCGTTGTCGTCGGTCGGTTTCTTCGTCGACCGCATGCGCGCCGGGCTCGAACGCGATGCGCACCAGTTGCTTGGTGGCGATCTGGTGGTCAATGCGGACCAGCCGGTGAACAAGGTGTGGCGGACGGAAGCGCAACGACGCGGACTGATGCTGGCGGATACGGTGAGCTTTCCGAGCATGGCGCTGGCGGGCGAGGGTGACGACACGGTGTCGCAACTGGCGGCGGTGAAGGCGGTGTCGCCGGGATATCCGTTGCGCGGGGCGGTCAAGCTTGCGGCGCCGGGGAAGGGCGGCGAGATCGCGACCCGGGACATTCCCGCCGGCGGCACCGTGTGGGTCGACCAGGCAGTGCTCGCTGCGCTTGGCATCAAGCTCGGCGATACGCTGCGTCTTGGCGATATGCGTTTTCGCGTTGCACAGGTGATTGCAGTCGAGCCGGATCGCGGCGCGGGCTTCATCAATTTCGCGCCGCGCGTGATGCTGCCGCTGCAAGACCTCGATGCCACCGGGCTGATCCAGAACGGCTCGCGCGTGACCTACCGCATGCTGGTTGCTGGCAAGCCGGCCGAGGTGACGGCCTACCAGCGCTGGCTGCAGGCGGCAATGGAGCGCGACAAGACGCGCGGCGTGCGCATCGAATCGCTGGAATCCGGCCGGCCGGAAATGCAGGCGACGCTGGAGCGTGCGCAGCAGTTCCTGTCGCTGGTCGGGCTGCTGTCGGCGATGCTGGCCGCGATTGCGATCGCGATGGCGGCGCGCCGTTTCATGCTGCGCCATCTCGACGCCTGCGCAATGCTGCGCTGTCTCGGGTTGACGCAGAACCAGGTGACGGTGATGTATCTGCTGGAATTCTGCCTGGTCGGGCTGGCCGGCAGCCTGCTCGGTGCGGCAGTCGGATTTGCCGCCCACTTCGTGCTGCTGCAATGGCTGGGTAGCCTGGTCGCGACCGAGCTGCCGGCCGCCAGTCTGTTGCCGGCATTGCAGGGTGTGGCGACCGGCATGCTGCTGCTGGTCGGCTTCGCGATTCCGCCGATTCTGCAATTGCGCAATGTGCCGCATAACCGCGTGATCCGGCGCGAGCAGGATGCGCCGCAGCCGATGACGCTGGCGACGTATGCGTTGGGCCTGCTGGCGTTCATTGCCTTGTTGTTGTGGCAGGCCGGCAACCCCAAGCTCGGTTTGCTGACCGCGGCGGGTTTCTTCGGCGGCTTCGCGGTGTTCGCGCTGATCGGCTGGCTGAGTCTGCGCGCATTGCGCCTCTTGCGCAGCAGCATCAATCAACCCGGTTGGCGCTTTGCGATCAACGGTTTGCAGCGGCGTTCGGCGGCGACCGTGGTGCAGGTGGTGGCGCTTGCGCTGGGCCTGATGGCGCTGCTGTTGCTGACGGTGATTCGCGGCGATCTGATCGATGCCTGGCGTAACTCGACGCCGCCGGATGCGCCGAACCGCTTCGTGATCAATATCCAGCCGGATCAGAAGGCAGAGTTCGAACAACTGCTTCGCGGCAACGGGATTCGCGACGCGAACCTGTATCCGATGATTCGTGGCCGCCTGGTGCGCGTCAATGACAAGGCCGTCAGTGCGGAGTCCTATGCGGAGGACCGCGCACAGCGGCTGGTCGAGCGCGAATTCAATCTTTCCACCATGCGTGAATTGCCGGCCAAGAACCAGGTGGTTGCCGGCCGCTGGCTGGACGACAGCAAGCCCGAGGCATCGGTGGAGGAAGGATTGGCGCGCACCCTCGGTCTGAAGCTGGGCGACATGCTGCGCTTCGATATCGGCGGACAGACGGTCGATGCGCAGATCACCAGCTTGCGCAAGCTGGAGTGGGGGTCGATGCGCGTCAACTTCTTCGTGATCCTCAATCCAGGCCTGGTCGCCGACATGCCGCAGACCTGGATCACCGCTTTTCATCTTCCGGCCGAGAAGGCGGGCCTCGCGAACGAGTTGACGCGTCGCTTTCCGAACCTGACCGTGGTCGATGTCGGCAGCATCATCCGGCAGGTGCAGAGCGTGGTCGATCAGGTGATCGCGGCGGTGGAGTTCCTGTTCCTGTTCACGCTGGCCTCGGGCGTGCTGGTGCTGTATGCGGCGCTGGTCGGTTCGCAGGATGAGCGGATTCGCGAGTCGGCCTTGTTGCGCGCGTTGGGTGCAACGAGAAGCCAGCTTTCGCAGTCGCAGCGGATCGAATTTGCGCTGGTCGGCGGATTGGCCGGCATGCTTGCCGCCACCGGCGCGGCGGCAACCGGATGGGCGCTCGCGAAGTATGTCTTCAACTTCGAATGGAGCTTCAGCCCGGCCGTGTGGCTGGCCGGACTGGCCGCCGGATCGGCTTGCGCCTTCCTCGGCGGCTGGGTCGGCCTGCGCAATGTACTGAACCATCCGCCGCTGCAGTCCTTGCGCGGTACCTGAGTCCTGTTGGTCACGAGGCGTACGAAGGGAGAGAAGAAGCTTTTCCCTTCGCGTTCTTCGTGTGCTTCGTGGTTCAGCTTTTTTCAACGGCGCCTTGCCAGCGTTGCGCTTCCGTTTTTTTCCATTGAATTTCCCATCAAAGCCAAAGCTTAATCCTGATTAAGCTTTGCGCTCCTCCCACGTGCTTTTGCGCAAGCTTCCCTCTCTGCATTGCGCCTATCTTCATAACCGGATGCGGTGTCTTTGTCCGTCGTCCGTGAGATGAACGCAACGCCTGTCCGCATGACGGTTTCATATCTTGTTTGGCGTTGATACGGGTCAAAACAGGCAACAAGAGGAAACGTAGAGTTGTATATCAGATAAGTCGTCAGTGGCCGTATGGCAACGGAAAGGTGAGGCAAGGGAGGCGCGCTTCATCGAATGGCCATGTGCGGATACGCATGTCGTGCATCGTTGCCGGCGCCGATAGAACGGCCTTGCAGCCAAGTCCGAACGGGCTTCCATCAACATTGCAGATGCCATGTCTCGTCATGGCGCGATTGACAAATCACGTGGAGTAATCAAATGCGGTGCTATTCCAAGACTTCTCTCAAACGATGGGCGGTGGTTCTGTTGATGCCGTGGCTTGCTGCAGGCTGTGCGTCGGTCGCTCCCGGCATGCATTTCAGTACGCAGGGCTACAAGTCACCGGACGGCGAAACCTCGGGATCGAGCGCACCGGATTCTGCCGCCGCCGATGCCGCCAACGCCGTCTACAGGCCGATCACGCCGCATCTGGTGAAGACCGAGCGCGCACTGCGCGAGAAGCAGGTCACCCAGGACATCAGCGCCTTGCTCGACAAACCGAAGCCATACACCATCGACCATGGCGACGTATTGTCCATCGTGGTGTGGGACCACCCGGAACTTTCCAATTCCGCCACCGTCGCCACCGGCGGTCCGGTCGGCGTCGGCGCCGATGCATCGACATCGGCAACCACTGCGCCGCCGGCAGGATTTATTGTCGATCACGAGGGCATGATCCAGTTTCCGTATGCGGGGCAGTTGAAAGTTGCCGGCCTGACCCAGGACCAGGCGCGCAACCTGCTTGCAACCAAGCTGGCGCGCTACCTGCGAGATCCGCGCGTTACGCTGCGTGTGCAGTCCTATCGCAGCAAGCGTGTTTACGTGGATGGTGAAGTGAAGAACCCCGGTCTGCAGGCGATCAACGACATCCCGATGACGCTGGTCGAGGCGCTCAATCGCGCCGGCGGCGTGCTGCCTACCGGCGACCAGAGCCAGATCGTGGTCAACCGCAAGGGCGAGAACTATCAGATCAACCTGCCGCAACTGGTCCAGCGCGGCGTCAATCCCGGCACCATCATGCTGGCAGACGGCGATGTGGTGCGCGTGCGCTCCCGCGATGAAAGCAAGGTGTTCGTCTCCGGCGAAGTGGTCAGCCCGCGCGCGCTGCCGATGCATAACGGACGCCTGACACTGAATGAAGCGCTGGGCGAATCCGGCGGCGTCAATCCGCTCAGCGGCGACGGCAGCCAGATCTATGTCGTGCGCAAGAACGGCGCCGACCAGGTGGTCTACCAACTGGACGGCCGCTCTCCCGGTGCACTGGCCATGGCGGAAGGCTTCGAGCTGTCGCCCAAGGACGTGGTGTACGTTGCAGCCACACCGCTCGCCAACTGGCATCGCGCGATCAGCCTGATCCTGCCCGGCGCACTGTCATCCGCGGTCGGCGCCGCGCATCCGGCCAAATGATCGTCGTCCGCCGATTGGCCCGGCGCTAGCAGGCGGAATGGATGCCGGGACGCGAACCGCTTCCGGCATCCGTCCGGCATCCATTACGCCGTCCATCCGCGCAGCCTCGTCCAGGCATGTACTAACCAAGAGCAGACAATCCTATGATGACTCAATCCATTCCCCCGCAGTTGACCGGTCCAGCCCGGTACCAGGAAACAGAAACCGAGCTGGCGACCTACCTCGACGTCCTCTGGGAAAGCCGGTGGCTGATCGCGACCATCGCCCTTATCGTCACGCTGATGGGCGCTGCGTATGCATTCCTGACCAAGCCGGTATATCAGTCCAACATGATGATCCACGTGTCGGAAGAAGGGCAGAAGGAATCCAAGAACATCGTGGGTGACCTGTCGTCGATGTTCGACATCAAGACGTCGGCGATGGCCGAGATGGAACTGCTGCAATCGCGCGCCGTGGTTTCGCGTGCGACCGACAACCTGCGGCTCTACATCAATGCCGGTCCCAAGTATTTTCCGGTGATCGGCTCGTGGATTGCCGACAAGAGAAAGACCATTTCCAATCCGGGCATCTTCGGCTGGGGCGGCTATGTCTGGGGCAATGAAAAAATCGACGTGGCGGTGTTCAACGTGCCGGACGCGCTGATGAACCGCGAGTTCGTCGTCACCGCGGAACCGAACGGCATGTTCCGCCTGACGCAGAAGGAGCAGGGCATCGACTTGCGCGCCCGCGTCGGCGAGTCGTCGATCTTCGAGCTGCCGAAGGGCACGATAGAAATCCGCATCGACAAGCTGGACGGAAAGCCGGGTGCGGAATTCCTGCTGTCGCGCAGTTCCCGTCTCGCCACCATCGAAGGCATCCAGCGCTCGCTGAAGGTCGAAGAACTCGGCGGCAAGCAGTCCGGCGTGATCGGTGCGACGTTGGAGGGCTCCGATCCGAAGCTGATCAATACCGTGCTGACTGAAGTCGGCAAGGAGTACATGAAGCAGAACGACGCGCGCAAGACCGAGGATGCGGAGCGCTCGCTGGTCTACCTGAACAAGCAGCTGCCGGAGATCAAGACGCAGCTGGAGCAGGCGGAAGCCAAATACAACGCTTTCCGCAATGCGAACGGCACGGTCGACCTGAACGAAGAATCCAAGATCAGCCTGCAGCAGTCGGCTGCGGCGAAGCTCAAGAAGATGGACCTGCAGCAGAAGAAGATCGAACTGCTGGCGCGTTACACCAATGAGCATCCGGCCGTGCAAGGCGTCGACAGCCAGCTGCGCGAGATTAACGGACAGATCGATGCCATCAACGATCACATCAAGTCGCTGCCGACATTGGAGCAGAGTCTGCTCCGCCTGCAGCGCGAAGTGAAGGTCAATACCGATCTGTACACCGCGCTGCTCAACAGTGCGCAGCAAATGAAACTGATCGCCGTCGGCAAGGCCAGCAATGTGCACCTGGTCGACTTGCCGATGCTGCCGGAAAAGCCGATCAAGCCGAACCGTCCGGTGATCCTCGCCATGGCACTGATGGTCGGCCTGTTCCTCGGCATCGTCGCAGCGTTCTTCCGCAAGTCGCTGGTCGGCGGCATCGATACGCCGGAACAACTGGAGCAGGTGGCTGGCGTACCGGTGTTCGCTACCATCCCGCACAGCCGGAAACAGCGCGAACTGTACCAGCAGGTCAGTGCGAAGCACCAGAAGGTGCCGCTGCTGGCCAACGTATCGTCGTCCGACGTCGCGGTCGAGAGCCTGCGCAACTTCCGTACGGCGCTGCAGTTCTCGCTGCCGACCTTCAAGAACAACATCGTGCTGATCACCGGCGCCACGCCGGGCATGGGCAAGTCCTTCGTCTCGGCCAACCTGGCGGCGATCATGGCGGCCACCGGCAAGAAGGTATTGCTGATCGATGCCGACCTGCGCAACGGCCTGCTTCACTTGTATTTCGGTTTCGGCCGGCATGACGGACTGTCGGATGCGATCGCCGGCGCGCGCCGTCTCGACCAGGTGATCCATCACAACGTGATCGACAACATGGACTTCATCACGACGGGTACCTTGCCGCAACATCCGTCGGAGCTGCTGCTGCGTCCGAACTTCGGCGCCTACCTGCAGGAACTGTCGTCGCGCTACGACCTGGTGCTGATCGATGCGCCGCCTATCCTCGCGGTAGCCGACACCATGATTATCGGCGCGCATGCGGGCGGCATCTACATCATGACCCGCGCCGGCGTCACCACGCCGGGCGAGATCAACGAGTCGATGAAGCGTCTCGCACAGGCAGGCCTGCAAGCCAAGGGCGTGCTGTTCAACGACCTCAAGGTACGTCCGGGCCGCTACGGCTACGGCTACACCTACGGCAAGTCGGGCTACGGCCCGCGGCCTCCCGGCAATACGCCGCTGATCGAGGCGTCGTAGGAATCGCGCCATTGGTTTTCCTGTCACCGACCGCAGCGAGAAATCTCCGGCAGCCGTCGCTGCATCAAACGGTGGAGATTCCGTGCTGCGTTCGGGATGACAGGCATGAAACGGTAGTGACGCCCTTCCATCCCGAAACAACGACATCTTGAGGTCAAGCGCAACGTGCTCACCCTTTCACAAGGCATTTTCAAGGCTTACGACATTCGCGGCATCGTCGGCAAGACGCTCGACATCGG
>CBIHRJ010000111.1:0-7206 GCA_966212445.1 uncultured Noviherbaspirillum sp.
GCATTTTCAAGGCTTACGACATTCGCGGCATCGTCGGCAAGACGCTCGACATCGGCATTGCGCGCCAGATTGGCCAGGCCTTCGGCACCGCCGTGCGCATCAAGGGCGAACAGACGGTCGTGATCGGCCGCGACGGCCGCCTGTCCGGCCCCGAACTGGCCGCCGCGCTCGCCTCCGGCCTGCAGCGCGCCGGCGTCAACGTGATCGACCTCGGCGTGGTCGCCACCCCAATGGTCTACTTCGCCACCCATGAACTGAATGGTGAAAATTCGGCGCAGTCCGGCATCATGGTCACCGGCAGCCACAACCCGCCCGACTACAACGGCTTCAAGATGGTGCTCGCCGGCGAAGCCATCCACGGCGAAGCGATCCAGGCGCTCTACCGCACCATCGTCCGCAGCGACTTTGCCAGCGGCAACGGCAGCTATGCCACGCACGATATCCGCCAGGCCTACCTCGACCGCATTACCGGCGACGTCAAGCTGGCGCGGCCGATGAAGATCGCAATCGACTGCGGCAACGGCGTGGCCGGTGCCTTCGCCGGCGACCTGTACCGCGCGCTGGGCTGCGACGTGACCGAACTGTTCTGCGAGGTCGACGGCCATTTCCCCAACCACCATCCCGATCCCGCCCACCCGGAAAACCTGCAGGACCTGATCCGCTGCCTGAAGGAAGGCGAGGCCGGGATCGGCCTGGCGTTCGACGGCGACGGCGACCGCCTCGGCGTGGTGACCAAAGATGGGCAGATCATCTATCCCGACCGGCAACTGATGCTGTTTGCACAAGATGTGCTGACGCGCCATCCGGGCCGGGAAATCCTGTACGACGTCAAATGCACGCGCCATATCGCGCCATGGGTGAAGCAGCACGGCGGGGTGCCGCTGATGTGGAAGACCGGGCATTCGCTGGTCAAGGCCAAGCTGCGCGAGACCGGTGCGCCGCTGGGCGGCGAGATGAGCGGGCACGTGTTCTTCAAGGACCGCTGGTACGGCTTCGACGACGGTTTGTATGCGGGTGCGCGGCTGCTGGAGTTGCTGAGCCGGGTGGAAGATCCATCGGCGGTGCTCAATGCGTTGCCGCAATCGTCGAGCACGCCGGAATTGCATCTGCAGCTGGAAGAGGGCGAGAACTTCGCGTTGATCGAGAAGCTGCAGAAGGAAGCGTGCTTTCCGGACGCGCAGCAGGTGGTGACGATCGACGGCTTGCGGGTCGAGTATGCGGACGGTTTCGGGCTGGCGCGGTCGTCGAACACGACGCCGGTGGTGGTGATGCGTTTCGAAGGTGAATCGCAGGAAGCGCTGGCGCGCATCCAGGGCGATTTCAAGCGCGCGATCCTTGCGGCAAAACCGGATGCGGTGTTGAATTTTTGAGCCGATGCGATGCGCAAACACATCGAAAGGCCGGGATTTTTCAGCCACAACGCCCGCTTTCTAACGTATGTCAAAACGGCATACTGCGGCGCAATCTATCTTGAACTCAGCTTGTCGAAGCCGGTGCCGCCGAGATGTGGCCATCAATGGTATTCCATGCATGACCCATGAATGGATGGCGACGTCATCGACCGCATTGAGTGCAATGCGCGTAATGCGCGTAATGCAAAAAGGGCGCGAGCATGAAAATAGGTTTCATGAGACAGAGCTCATGAAACAGGGCTCATCGTGGAAAACAACTCCTTCATGGGAAGAAGAACAACAATGTTTATCGATACGCGACGAGTTGAACAGGGAACCGTGGTCGAGAGCACGGTGTGCATCATCGGCGGCGGGGTGGCCGGCATCACCCTTGCCATGGAGCTGGACAAGCAGGGTGTTGATGTCGTCCTGCTGGAGAGCGGCGGCTTCACGCCGGACGATGGCACGCGCGACCTGTATCGCGGCGAGGATGTCGGCGAATGGCGCTACAACTTCGCCGACGGCAGCCGCAGCCGCTTTCTCGGAGGCAGCAGCAACTGCTGGGGCGGATGGTGCCGTCCGCTCGATCCCTGGGATTTCGAAAAACGCGATTGGGTCGCGCATAGCGGCTGGCCGTTCGGATTGAACGAACTGCTGCCGTATTACGACCGCACACATGCGCTGCTCAAACTGGGGCCGAACAATTTCGATCCCGATTTCTGGGAACGCTCGATAGGCCGGCCCGACGTGCGCCGCATGCCGCTCACCAGCGGCAAGGTGCGCGACACCATTTCCCAATTCAGCCCGCCGGCACGCTTCGGCAAGATGTATCGCGAAACGCTCAAGCACTCGCAGCGCATCCGCGTCTACCTGTATGCGAATGCGACCAACATCGACACCGACCGTCCCGCGCAGAACGTGACGCGGGTGCAGGTGGCCACACTCACCGGAAAGTACATGGAAGTCAAGGCGAAGCACTACGTGCTTGCCACCGGCGGCATCGAGAATGCGCGCCTGCTGCTGGCGTCGAACAAGGTGCAGTCCTGCGGACTGGGCAACGGCAACGACCTGGTTGGCCGCTTTTTCATGGATCATCCGCGCCTGCTGACCGGCAATATCCGCTTTACCCGCGAATGGTCTCGCAACAAGCTGTCCGACGTGAAGTACCACTACATGAACGCGGCCGTCTCTGCGCACGACACTCATATCGCGCATCAGTTCGCGCTGACCCCGGAAGTGCTGGCGCAGGAAGGTTTGCTCAATGCACGCGTGTGGTTCAACTCGGTGTTCCCCGGCGAGGGCAGCGAAGGGGCGCAGGCGTTGTTCCGCATCAAGCAGGCGCTGCTGCAGAAAGACCAGGAAGACTGGAGCCTGACGCGCGACGTCCTGACCATGGTCACGCATCCGCTGGACACGATCGGCTACGGCTATACGCGCCTGTTCCAGCCGCGTTGGCTGATCCGCGGCGTGAAGTTCCAGCTTATCGTCGAGCCGGAACCGGACCCGAACAGCCGCGTGATGCTGTCGCCGTCGCAGAAGGACCAGCTCGGCATGAACCGTGTGCGCGTCGACTGGCGCCTGACCCCGCGCGTACAGCGCACCTTCGATCGCACGCTCGCGATTCTCGCCGAGGACATGCGGCGCAGCGGCGTCGCCGAGGTGGAGCTCGATCCGCCGATCGAAGGCAGGAAGTGGCCGTCCGACCTGGAAGGGACCTGGCACCACATGGGCACGACCCGCATGCACGACTCGCCGAAGCAGGGCGTGGTGGACAGCGACTGCAAGGTGCACGGGATGAACAATCTGTTCATCGCCGGCAGTTCGGTATTCCCGACCTGCGGCGCCAACTTTCCGACCATCACGCTGGCTGCGCTCGCATTCCGCTTGTCCGAGCATCTGGTTCGGCAGGTGCGCATTCCGAGTGCTGACCTGGCGATGGAGGCGGCTTGAGCCATCGCTTTCAACCGTCCTGATTGCTGCGTGCCGGCCGGGCCGGAACGGCCGGCGCAACCGATCTGAACACCAACATCGACCGGACCTTCCAACATGACGACTCACAAAACCATCCTCGTCACCGGCGCGGCCGGCTATATCGGCTCGCATACCTGCGTCGAGCTTCTCGCCGCAGGCCATTCGGTGATCGCCCTCGACAACCTGGGCAACAGTTCCGCCGAAGCCCTGCGGCGCGTGGAGAAAATCACCGGCCATGTGATTCCGTTTTATGAAGCGGATGTTCGCGACCGCATCGCGCTGGACGCGCTGTTGAAGACGCATCACGTCGACGCGGCGATTCACTTTGCCGGATTGAAGGCGGTCGGCGAGTCGGTCGAGCAGCCGCTTGCCTATTTCGACAACAACGTCGGCGGCACCGTGACGCTGCTGGAGGCGCTTGCCGATGCCGGCGTGAAGAATTTCCTGTTCAGCTCCTCCGCTACCGTGTACGGCGATCCGGAGGCAGTGCCGATCAAGGAGTCGGCGCGCCTGTCCGTCACCAACCCGTACGGCCGCTCCAAGCTGATGGTCGAGCAGGTGCTCGAAGACCTCGCGAAATCCGATCCGGAATGGGCCATCGGCGTGCTGCGCTACTTCAACCCAGTGGGGGCGCATGCCAGCGGACTGATCGGCGAGGACCCGCGCGGCATGCCGAACAATCTGATGCCGTTCGTCAGCCAGGTTGCGGTGGGACGGCTCGACACACTGTCGGTCTTCGGCAACGATTACCCCACGCCGGACGGCACTGGCGTGCGCGATTACATCCACGTGGTCGACCTGGCGCGCGGGCACCTGGCGGCGCTTGCCGCGATCTTCCGCAGCGGACAAGGCTTTACCCTCAATCTCGGCACCGGCCGCGGCTATAGCGTGCTGGAGATGGTGCGCGCCTTCGAAGAAGTGAGCGGCCGGCGCGTGCCGTACCGAATTGTCGATCGCCGGCCGGGCGACACTGCGGTGTGCTATGCCGATCCCGGCAGTGCGTGGCATGTGCTCGACTGGCGCGCAAAGAAAGGGCTGGCCGACATGTGCGCCGATCATTGGCGCTGGCAGAGCATGAATCCGAACGGCTACGACAGTGCCGCAGAGGCGGCGTGAACGCTTGAGGTGAGGTAATGCATTTGCGAGACAGGCTGGTCTTGGCCATGCTTGCATGCGCGGGCGCGGTGTGGCTGCCGGGCGCGCATGCGCGCGAGGAGCCGCATCGGAAGAAGCCGCCTGCCGCAGAAAAGCATGCGGCGAAAACCCCGTTCGGGCAGGACGCTTCGGACTATGTGCTGACCTTTGCCGAAGAATTCGAGCGCTTCGACCATGGACGCTGGAATGATCACATCTGGTACGAGTCACCGCATCCGACGCGCAACTACACGGTCGAACAGGGCAAGCTGAAGATCTGGCCGCAGCGCGACGCGTCCGGCAAGTTCTTCAACCGCACCATCGATACCGACGGCAAGTTCGAGCAGCGTTATGGCTACTTCGAAATGGAAGCAAAACTGCCGCGCGGCAAAGGCACCTGGCCGGCCTTCTGGCTGTTCGCGCATCCCGGAGAACGCCGTCCTGAAATCGACGTCATGGAAGCCTATCCCGGTGGTGTCGAACCCTGGGGGCGCATCGGACCGGATGGCGTCGCGCGGCCGACCGGCTTCGGCACGACCGTCTGGATCGACAACGGCGTTTCCGCTGGAGCGCGCCAGCATGATGCGGGCCGCGACTTGTCCGCGCGCTTTCACAAGTACGCGGTGAAGTGGGAGCCGGGACGGCAGACCTTTTACTTCGACGGCAAGGAAGTGTTCGTGGTCGAGGCGCCCATGGCCGATGCCAAGTACCTGATGCTCGATCTCTGGTTCGGCAGCTCCAGTGGTGAGCCGGACGAAACGACACCCGAAGGCAAAGCCAACTCCTTCGAAGTGAATTACGTGCGCGTGTGGCAGTTCCGGCGATACCTGTACGAGTAACCGCCGCATTGTGTTTTCGGCAGTTTTGCCACATCGTTATCTTCTGCATCGCACAGAAAAAATAGTTCCCCTCCCTTGGATTTTTTCGGAACCATTTCTGAATGGAAATGCTCTGAAAAAACTCTTGCCGCCAGGAAGTGTTGGCGGTCTTACTTTCCAATAGGGGATCATCTTGTCGAATTTGTCTTTCCATCGTTTCTCGATGTCGGCGCTGTCGTGTGCATGCGCCGCTGTCCTGCTTGCCGCATGCGGCGGCGGCTCCGGCGACGCCGGCATCGACCAGCAAGCCGCTGCCGACGGCGGCGATACGCTGACCGCTGCAACCACAACCGTCAGCACGAGCTGGAAACGCTGCGCCGTCGAGGGCGGCACCTGCTCGTTCTCGGGTACGAGGAAAGTGCGGTATGGCTTGAACGGAAAGTGGGCGACGCGCACGGCGACCGGCTCCATCCCCTGCACCAATGAAGTCTTCGGCGATCCTTATCCGGGCGCCGACAAGGTTTGTGACTATGCAGTGACGACATCTAGTCCTGCACCGGCCCCAGTTCCAGCGCCAGCGCCCGCACCTGCTCCCGCACCGGTCCCAGCACCTGCACCTGCACCTGCACCTGCACCGTCCACCACCACATGGACGCGTTGTGCAAATGAATACGGAACCTGCTCGTTTTCCGGAACCAGGCAAGTGCGTTACGGTCTTGGCGACAAGTGGGCAACACGTACTGCGACCGATTCGATCGCCTGCAACAATAATGTCTTCGGCGATCCGTATCCCGGCGCCAACAAGGTGTGCGACTATGCGTCGACGACGAGCACCACAACTTCACCTGCACCCGCTCCGGCGCCCGCACCTGCTCCATCGCCCGCACCATCCACCACCACATGGACGCGTTGTGCAAATGAATACGGAACCTGCTCGTTTTCCGGAACCAGGCAAGTGCGTTATGGCCTTGGCGACAAGTGGGCAACGCGTACGGCAACCGGTTCGATCGCCTGCAACAACAGTGTCTTCGGTGATCCGTATCCCGGTGCCAACAAAGTGTGCGACTACGCGTCCACGACAAGCACCACAACCTCGCCTGCACCGGCCCCCGCCCCTGCACCGGCACCTGCACCGGCACCTGCACCGGCACCGGCACCGGCACCGGACTCAACCGCTGTCGTGCCCTACGGTCAGACCGCGAGCGCGTACACGCTGACGTTCTCGGAAGAGTTCAACAGCTACAACAGCAGTATGTGGAACGACCACATCTGGTACGAGACCTCGAACGCGACCAAGAACTACACGGTCGAGGACGGCAAGCTGAAAATCTGGCCGCAGCGCGACGGCTCCGGCAAGTTCTTCAACCGCACCATCGACACCGACGGCAAGTACTACCAGACCTACGGCTACTTCGAGATTGAAGCCAAGCTGCCGGTCGGCAAGGGCACCTGGCCCGCGTTCTGGCTGTTCAACCACATCGGCAGCCGCCGTCCGGAAATGGATGTGATGGAAGCGTATGCGGGCGGCGCCGCGCCGTGGGGTTTCAATGTGAATGGCGTCGCGCATCCGCAGGCATATGCGCCGACGGTGTGGAAGGGCGACTACGACGGCCAGCTGGTCGGGTCACGCCAGTACGACACCGGGATGGACCTGTCGGCCGGCTTCCACAAGTATGCGGTGAAGTGGGAAGCGAACAAGCAGACCTACTACTTCGACGGCAAGGAAGTGCTGACGCTGAACGTGTCGATGGGTGATCCGATGTACCTGATGCTGGACTTGTGGTTCGGCAGCGCGTCGGGCACGCCGGACGACTCGACGCCGCAGGGCAAGTCGAACTCGTATGAAGTGAATTACGTGCGCGCCTGGCAATTCAAGTAAGGCAATACGCAAG
>CBIHRJ010000112.1:0-6586 GCA_966212445.1 uncultured Noviherbaspirillum sp.
GCTTGCCTTCGGTGCCGACTTCGCGCGCCACCCGCGTCACTTCCGAGGCGAACGAACTCAACTGGTCCACCATCACGTTGATGGTGTTCTTCAGCTCCAGGATCTCGCCCTTCACATCCACCGTGATCTTCTTCGACAAGTCGCCGCGCGCCACCGCCGTCGTCACCTCCGCGATGTTGCGCACCTGCCCGGTCAGGTTCGATGCCATGAAGTTCACGTTGTCGGTCAGGTCCTTCCAGGTGCCGGACGCACCCGGCACATTCGCCTGTCCGCCAAGGCGGCCTTCGGTGCCGACTTCGCGCGCCACCCGCGTCACTTCCGACGCGAACGAACGCAACTGGTCCACCATCGTGTTGATCGTGTCCTTCAGTTGCAGGATCTCGCCGCGCACGTCGACCGTGATCTTCTTCGACAGGTCGCCGTTCGCGACGGCAGTGGTGACGTCGGCGATGTTGCGCACCTGCGAGGTCAGGTTGCCGGCCATCGAGTTCACCGAGTCGGTCAGGTCCTTCCAGGTGCCGGCGACGCCGGGCACGTTCGCCTGGCCGCCGAGTTTGCCTTCGGTGCCGACCTCGCGCGCGACGCGGGTGACTTCGGAGGCGAAGGAGCCGAGCTGGTCGACCATGGTGTTGGCGGTGGATGCCGCGCGCAGGAACTGCCCCTTCAACGGCCGGCCGTCGACATCCAGCGCCATGGTTTGCGACAGGTCGCCCTTGGCGACCGCGCCGATCACGCGCGCCATTTCCGTCGTCGGCCGCACCAGGTCGTCGATCAGGGTGTTGACTGAATGCACCATGGCCGCCCAGCCGCCGGACACGTTGGGCGCCGCCGCACGCTGGTTCAGGCGGCCTTCGCGTCCGACCACGCGGCTGACGCTGGTGATGCTTTGTGCCATTTGCTCGTTGGTGTCGATGATGTCATTGAGGATGTCGGCAACCTTGCCGGCAACGCCGGTCCAGTCGGACGGCATGCGTGCGGAGAAATCGCCGCGCTTGAGCGCCTTGAGCGTGTCGAGCAGTACCTTGATGTCGAGGTCATCCACTGGACCGGTTGACGTATCCATGCGTGTTTCCTTTTGCAGTAAAAGAGGGTGTGCGCCGTCTCAGGCCAGACTGGTTTGACCGTAGTGGCCGACAAGCGCTTCTGCGGGAAGCGGCCGGCTGTAGAAGTAACCCTGGTGTTCGTCGCAGCCGAGCTGCTGCAGGATGATGAGTTGTTCCTGCGTTTCCACGCCTTCGGCCACGACGTGCAGTTCCAGCGCGCGCGCCATGTTGACAATGGCGGCCACGATGGCGTTGTCGCCCAAATCCTTGCCGAGATCGCGCACGAAGGACTGGTCGATTTTCAGCACGTCGATCGGCAAGGCCTTCAGCACCGACAGCGACGAGTAGCCGGTG
Source organism: uncultured Noviherbaspirillum sp. (assembly GCA_966212445.1). Classification (GTDB taxonomy): domain Bacteria; phylum Pseudomonadota; class Gammaproteobacteria; order Burkholderiales; family Burkholderiaceae_D; genus Noviherbaspirillum. Next base: position 1,398 of record CBIHRJ010000112.1, read on the forward strand.
CCGAAGTCGTCGATCGCAATCGCAATGCCGCTATGGCTGATTTGGCGCAGCACCGAACTGGCCCGCTCGACGTCGTCGATCAGCAGCGACTCGGTGATTTCGAGCTGCAGACGGGACGGCGGCACGCTGTACTTGTGCAGCGCGCGTTCGATGACGTCGGGCAGGTCGGCGTAAATTTGCGGGATGGCAATGTTGACCGCGATCGGCAACTCGGGGAAGCACCCGCCGGAATCCTGCCAGCGCCGTGCCTGTGCGCATGCGGCGGCGATCACCCATTCGCCGATGGGAACGACTTGCCCGGTTTCGGTGGCGGCATCCATGAACTGGCCACCGCTGAGCAGGCCGAGGCGCGGATGATGCCAGCGCAGCAGCGCCTCGACGCCGGCGATGGCGCCGCTGCCGGCATCCACCTTGGGCTGGTAGTAAAGCTCGAATTCGTCGTTCTCCAGCGCCTGCTGCAACTCCTGTTCGAGCCGGCTGCGCTCGACCATACGTGCGTTCAATTCCTCGTGAAAGAACTGCACGCTGCCGGGCCGCTCCTTTTTTGCGTGATACATCGCGAGGTCGGCGCTGCGCATCAGTTCGTGCACGGTCGCGCCATCCTGCGGATACAGGCTGATGCCGACGCTGACGCTGGTCTTGATGGACTGTGCGCCGACGACAAATGGCGGTACATGCGCCTTCACGATTTTCTTGCCGACTTCGGCGGCGGCTGCATACGTGGGCAGGCCCTCCATCAGCACCACGAATTCGTCGCCACCGAGGCGCGCTACGATATCGGCTTCACGCACCGATCCGACCACGCGCCGCGCAATCTGCTGCAGCAGTTCGTCGCCGGCATTGTGGCCGAGCGTGTCGTTGATGCTCTTGAACTTGTCCAGGTCGAGAAACAGCAGCGCCAGGCGTTCGCCGTGGCGGGCGGCGCGTGCGACCGCATGTTCCAGGTGCTCGCTGAGCGAGCGGCGGTTGAGCAGACCGGTCAGCGGATCTTTCGTCGCGAGCATGGTGGCGCGCGCTTCGGCCTGGCGACGTTCGATCACTTCCGCTTCCAGCGCCGCGTTGATGCGCCGCAAGTCTTCCATCTGCTGGCGTTGCATGTCCCGGTTGAGTTTCGCCAGTTCTTCCTTCTGCATCTGCAACTGCAGGTTCTTCTTCTCCAGTTCGATGAAGACTGCGATCTTGCTGTACAGGACCTGCGGAATCACCGGACTGATCAGGTAATCGGCGGCGCCTTGCTGGTATCCCTTGAGCCGGTTCATCTCGTCGGCATAGTGGGCGGTGACGAAGATGATCGGCACTGCCGCCGAGCGCGGATGCGAGTGAATGGTGGCGGCGGTTTCGAAACCGTCCATGCCGGGCATGCTGACATCAAGCAGGATGACGGCGAAGCGGTGATCGAGCACCTGGCGCAACGCTTCCGCGCCGGAGGTCGCCGTCACGACTTCGTATTCGGAGGATTGCGGACCGTTGACCAGCAGGATTTTCAGCGCCAGCAGACTGGGGCTGTGGTCATTAACAAGAAGAACTTTGGGTTTGAGCAATGACATAGCCTCTCGGTGTAGCAGGGATGCGCGCGGGCAATGTGACGAACAGCGCGATACACCGCTCCTCCGGAAGGATCAGGCACAACTCATGTCGAGGTGCCCATCGGAGGGCCGGTCCGGGTGACGGTCCGCGTTACGTATCAGCGCATGCCACGGCATCACCTTGGCGTGCCGTCTTTCGGCACAGCACGATTTACGCACCGAAAGAAATGTTTCTGCGGCCTATCTTGCTGGCCGTCATAGCCCTGTTAGAAGGCCGCCGGCACGCAACGTTCCCTGTTGTCACGAGAAAATTTGTGTATGTTTCCGAGAGGAATCCCTGTTTTGACCTGTTTCTCGCCGAAATGTTCGATACGGAAACTGTAGCGTCAAAGAAAAAGCGCCCTGCTGGTGCAGGGCGCTTTCCGCCGCGTCAACCGATTCGGCCGCGCTCAGGCGAGATCACCGCCGACCTTGCCGCCGTCGTCCTTGGTGATCACGATGGTGGCAGAGCGCGGACGCGCGTTGCCGCCTTCCGGCCAGTGACTGCCGAAGCTCGCGGGATTGCTGAAATCCGGCGTCGAGTCTTCTCCCGGATGCTGAATGTTGATGAACAGCGCCTTGCCGTCCGGCGTTTCGGCCACGCCGGTGATTTCGCACTCCTTCGGTCCGACCAGGAAGCGCCTCAGGTTAGTACCGCCCGGTGGCGCGCCGACGTAGGTGTCGACCATCCTGGTGCTGGTGCCGTCGGTGTTGGTGATGGTTTTCTTGCCGCCGTCGCCGACCGTCCCCGTTACCGCCGCCAGCAGCATGCAGTTGGTCACGTCCGTATAGGCACCGTCGTCGGTCTCTATCCACAGCAGGCCGGTGCTCCTGGAAAACCACAGTCCGTCCGGGCTGGAAAAGTCATTGTCGGCGGTCAGGTTGGACAAATTGACATTGGTCGCATCGGCGGTCGAACGTGCGCCGAACAGGAACACGTCCCACTGGAACGTGGTTGCGCTCGGGCTGCTTTCTTTCCAGCGCACGATATGGCCGTTCGGGTTGCCTTTCTGCGCGGTCGCGGCGGTTCCCTTCGGATCGTTATAGAAGCGCGGGTTGGCGGCATCGGTCGATGCCAGCGTGCGCTTCGACGAACTGTTGTTGGTCAGGGTGACGTAGACCTCGCCGTTGGCGGGATTGACAGCGACCCATTCCGGGCGGTCCATCCTGGTCGCGCCGGCGGCGTCGGCCGCAAGGCGGGTGTTGATCAGCACGTCGACCTGGTCAGCGAAGGCATAGGCGGTGTTGGCGGCAGTGATGTTGTTGCTGCCGAACGCGAGTTCGAGCCAGTCGCCGCTGCCGTCGGCATTGAACTTCGCGACATAGAGCTTGCCGTCGTCCAGGTACTTGTCACCGGCGGCAAGGCCGAGGGCGGCATCGGCCGGGTCCCACACGGCATTCGACACGTACTTGTAGATGTATTCATTGCGTGAATCGTCGCCCATGTAATAGACGATCGGCTGGCCGGCAACGACCGGTCCGAGCGACGCGTTCTCGTGGCCGAAGCGGCCCAGTGCGGTGCGCTTTTTCGGCGTCGACGCGGGATCGAACGGATCGATCTCGACGACCCAGCCGTAGGTGTTGACGACGTTGCGGAAGTCATCGCTGCCGTCGGCAGAGTTCCCGGTCTTCATCGTGTTCCAGCGCGAGAACGAGGTGTCGGCAGGATCGGCCGCCGTGGTGGTAGCCCACAGTTCACGGCCATTGCCGGCCACGCCGTAACGCGCGAACGAGGCCAGTTCCCTGGCGCTGCGGTTCGCATCGTCGGTGGCGCTGACACGACGGAAGTACCCGGCCCAGTTTTCTTCGCAGGTCAGGTAGGTGCCCCAGGGAGTGTAGCCGTTGGCGCAGTTGTTGACCGTACCGCGCGTCATCGAGCCGTCGGTCGAGTAGGCGGTGATCATCGCCGCGGCCTTCGCTGCCGGACCGGACAGGGTCATGGCGGTGAAGGTGGTGATACGGCGGTTGAACGTCGAATCCTTCTTGTAGGTGACGCAGTTGCCCGACTTGGCCACTTCGATCACGCTCACGCCGTGGGCATTGAGTTCCTTGGTAACTTCGTCGGCGACGGTGCGCACATTGCCGACGACGGTAGGGCCGTTCGGATGCAGGTAAGCCGGTGTGATCGCTTCGTGGTTCATCACCAGCAGGCCGCGGTCGCTCGCGCCGGCGCTGAATTTGCCGTCGGCGCCGAGGCCGAAGTAATGCATGCCGTCATGATGGTCGCCGGCGCGCTGCGCATGCGAATCCGCGGTGTCCGTGCCGTCGTTCTTGTAGTCGGCAACGCTCACCGCAATCGGATCGCCGAGACGATACAGCACGGAGGCGGTATAGCCGGCCGGGACGACAAGGGTATCAGCAAGACTCTTGGTCACGGCGTTGAAGTTGAGTTTCAGGGTCTTGAGGCCCACTTCCGGCGAGGTTACCTGCGCCGCATCGCTGCTTCCGCCGCAGGCCACCAGGCCGGCGCCGAAGAAGGCAGTGGTCGCAACGCCGAAACTTCCCTTCAGGATCGAACGGCGGCTGAGGCGAGCATTGAGCACGCTGTCGAAACGCGTATTGTCCGAGGAGTTGGTTCCGGTATCTTCGGGATCGGCAAGCAGTTCACTACGGGCAAGGTTGTTCATGGGGCTCATTTTCCTGTGGTGTTTGTCATGCCACCGCATCTTCATGGAAGGCGGCGGCGTCCGTCGCTGGGCGGCCTGTTATTGATGCGGCACGATGATGTATTGAGCCGCATCCCCTCACCCCGGCCCTCTCCCAGAGGGAGAGGGTGAGAAATGGGCACGATGAGAGAGACTTCATCGTGCCGGATCAATAATGCGGGTGAATGAAGCAGCGCGTTGCCGCTTCATGCCAGGCATGCTACGAAGGATTTGTTACAAGGGAATGAAGACCGCATGACGGCTTGATGACACTTGCGTACGCTCAAGCGCCGGGATCCTGTTGCGGCGAACCCAGCACGTCTTCCAGCTGGCTCAGGAAATAAGGCTTGTGCAGCAGCAGGAAATCGAACCCGAGATCATCCGACAAAAGATAGCCGTAGCCGGATGAAAAAATGATGCGGATTCCCGGCACGGTACGAACGGCGAGTTGCGCCAGTTCAATACCGGACATACCCGGGAGGTTGATGTCGGTAAACAATGTGCCGAAGCTGCCGCTTGCCAGCAGGCCGGCCGCTTCCTCGGCGCTTGCAACGCCTTTCACATCGTGTCCCAGCGCCGACAGCATATCGCACACGGTCTGCAGGAAATCGGAATTGTCTTCGACGACGAGGATTTTTCGGGGCGGCACACTCATTGTGCGTAATACGGTTGAAGGCCCGGCATTGCTGCAAAAGAAGGAGGTGAGCGATATTCGTCGATATGCATTCTGCGTTGTCGCATGCGCGTTGGATGAAGTGGAAGGAAGAATTGCTCTCCGGGATTGTCCCAGACAACGCCTGTGATGCAAGGACCGCGCCGCCCGAGTGCACGTCGATTTGCGTTTGATCAATGTTCAGGATTGCGCAAACGCAATCCGGCACGGCAATTCCATGCCTAACTGTGCTACGCGTACATTTTCCATGTCGTAAAACATTGCCAAAATAGCACATTCTGCACTATATTGAATGCCATTTTGACA
>CBIHRJ010000113.1:0-6319 GCA_966212445.1 uncultured Noviherbaspirillum sp.
GTGAACACGCTTGCTCCTTGTGGGGTGGCGGGTGGTTTTTTTGCTGCGTCCTCGGTCGAGTCCCCGCCCCCTTCTCAGGGGGGGAACCGGGGTTTCGCGCGACATGTCGCGCGCCGGTGGAACGGTACTGGCTTGCAAGCCAGTACTCCGTCCCCGGGTGGGGGTATGAAGGTCGAGCTATCGACTGCGATGACTCAACCTCACTACCCCCATCCCAACCTTCCCCCTAAAAGGGGGAAGGAGTCTTTCCTTTAGTTATTTACTGCCAGCTTCGCATCCACCTGCGTATGCTTGACGCGCATGCCCAGCTTGTTGAGCAAGGCCATGTCCGCATCCGCATCCGGGTTGCCGGTAGTCAGCAATTTATCGCCGTAGAAAATCGAATTCGCGCCGGCCTGGAAACACATCGCCTGTACTGCCTCGCCCATTTCGCGGCGGCCCGCCGACAGGCGCACGCGCGCCTTCGGCATGGTGATGCGCGCCACCGCGATGGTGCGCACGAACTCCAGCGGGTCGAGTGGGTCGAGGCCATGCAGCGGCGTGCCTTCGACCTGCACCAGGTGATTGATCGGCACCGATTCCGGATACGGGTCGAGGTTGGCGACCTGCGCGATCAGGCCGGCGCGCTGGCGGCGCGATTCACCCATGCCGACGATGCCGCCGCAGCACACCTTGATGCCGGCATTGCGCACCTTGTCCAGCGTGTCGAGACGGTTTTCGTAATTGCGGGTGGTAATGATGTCGTTGTAGAACTCGGGCGCGGTATCGAGGTTGTGGTTGTAGTAGTCGAGGCCGGCTTGCGCGAGGCGTTCGGCCTGGCCGTCTTCGAGCATGCCGAGCGTGGCGCAGGCTTCGAGGCCGAGTTCCTTCACGCCGCGCACCATTGCTTCGACGTGGTCGAGGTCGCGGTCCTTCGGGCCGCGCCAGGCGGCGCCCATGCAGAAGCGGGTCGCGCCGTGCGCCTTGGCGGCGCGGGCGGCTTCGAGCACCTGTTCCAGCTCCAGCAGCTTTTGCGCCTGCACGCCGGTGTCGTAACGCGCGGCCTGCGGGCAGTAGCCGCAATCTTCAGGACAGCCGCCGGTCTTGATCGACAGCAGCGTCGCGAGTTCGACTTCCAGCGGATCGAAGTGTTCGCGGTGCACCTGCTGCGCGCGGAACAGCAGATCGTTGAACGGCAGGTTGAACAGTTCCAGCACCTTGTCGACCGGCCAGGCCTGTGCAGCGGCGGCACGCTTCGCGGCGGGAGTGGGGATTTCGAGAAAGCTGATCGGTTGCGTCGACATCTTTACTTCCTTTGCATCAGATTGAAACAGGGCGACCCGGTTTGGCGCTGGGCCAGCCGGGCAATACGGAAAAATCGAGGTGGCTTGCGGCGGCGGACGGCAGGGCCGCCGGCAAACGCGGCACGCAGCCGAGCATCGGCGCGGGCAGCCGTGCGGTCAGCGCTTCGATGTTCGCCATGCCATAACGCATGCCGAGGTCGACCACGTTGGCGACCCAGCCGACGAGCTGCAGTCCGCGCGCGGCAATCGCTTCGGCGGTCAGCAACGCATGGTTGAGGCAGCCGAGGCGCAAGCCGACCACCATGACCACCGGCAGGCCGAGCTGTTGCGCGAGGTCGGCGGTGTCGAACTTGTCGGTGAGCGGCACGCGGAAACCGCCGACGCCCTCGACCACCACCGCGTCCGCCTGTGCCGCGACCTGGTCGAAGCAGTTGCGGATATGCGCGAGGTCGATGCTGATGCCTTCCTGCGCGGCGGCAATGTGCGGCGCAGCGGCGTCGCGCATCAGGTAGGGCGTGGTCAGTTCGGACGGCAATGCGACATTGGCGGCGGCAGAAATCAGGTCGGCATCTTCGTTGCGCCAGATGCCGTCGCGCAGTTCGGCGCCGGCGGCAATCGGCTTCATGCCGGCCGCACGCACACCTTGCTGCGTCAGCGCGTACAGCATCGTGCTGGAAACCAGGGTCTTGCCGATTTCGGTGTCGGTACCGGTAATGAACCAGGCAGTCATGTACTCACCTTTTCTTCCAGTGCGTTGAAGGCGCTCGCCAGTTGCGCCACGTCCTGCGCGCTGTGCGCGGCGGACAGTGTGACGCGCAGGCGCGCGGTGTTCGCCGGCACCGTCGGCGGCCGGATCGCCGGCACCCAGTAGCCTTGCTCGTGCAGCGCGGCGGCGGCGCTCATGGCTTCGTCGTTGGGGCCGATGATGACCGGCTGGATCGCGGTCGACGATGGGAACAGTTGCCAGCGCTGCAGCGTCAGCGCGGACTGCCATTGCGCGATCAGGTTCTGCAGATGCGCGCGGCGGATCGCGCCTTCGTGGCCGCTGATCAGGTCGATGCTGGCCAGCAGCGCATGCGCGAGCGCCGGCGCGGCGGCGGTGGTGTAGATGTAGGGCCGGGCGCGCTGCACCATCCACTCGATCACGGTCTCGTGCGCGGCGACGAAAGCGCCGCCGACGCCGGCCGCCTTGCCGAGCGTGCCCATGTAGACCAGGTAGGGTGAGCGCAGCTTGAAATGTTCGAGTGCGCCGCGGCCGTGCGCACCGAGCACGCCGAAACCGTGCGCATCGTCGACCACCAGCCATGCGCCATGCTGCTCGCACAGTGCGAGCAAGGCCGGCAGCGGCGCGAGGTCGCCATCCATGCTGAACACGCTGTCGGTCACCACCACCTTGTTTTTCGCGGTGCTGGCCTGCAGCAGTCGCGCGAGTTCGTCGGTATCACCATGCGCATAAACCTTCACGTTCGCGCGCGACAGGCGGGCGCCATCGATCAGCGACGCATGGTTCAGCGATTCGGAAAACAGGTCGGCGTCGCGGCCGGCGAGCGCGCTCAGCATCGCGAGATTGGCCATGTAGCCGGTGCAGAAATACAGTGCGCGCGCCGATTCCAGGTGTGGCGACACGAATTCGGCGAGGCGTTCTTCCAGCAGCGCATGCGCGCGCGAGTGGCCGCTGATCAGGTGCGATGCGCCACTGCCGACGCCGTAGCGGGTCGCGCCTTCGCGCAAGGCTTCGATCAGGCGCGGATGCGATGCGAGGCCGAGATAGTCGTTGCTGCAGAAAGCCAGCATGTCGCGGCCATCGACGGTCATGTGCGGCGCACAGGGCGTGTCGGCGACACGCAGGCGGCGGCGCAGGTTCTGCTCGTCGAGGTCGTGCAGTTCGCGTTCCAGTCGGGCGAGGAGTTCCATGGTCATGCTCCGGTCACTTGTTCGAATACCGCTTGCGTGCGTTGCGCCAGCAGCGCGATTTCCTCATCGTCGAGGATGTACGGCGGCATCAGGTACACGGTGCGGCCGATCGGACGCAGCAGTAATTCATGGTCGAGCCCAGCGGTGAAGAACTTGCGCGAGAACGCAGGGTCGTCGACCACTGCATCGAACGCGAAGATCATGCCGCGCCGGCGGAAATGTCTGACGCGTGGATGCGCAGCCAGCGGCGCCAGCGCGTCGTTCATCCGCTGAGCGCGTTCGCGGTTACGGTTGAGTACATCGTCTTCGTCGAAGATCTGCAATGTTGCCAGTGCAGCGCGGCAGGCGAGCGGGTTGCCGGTGTACGAATGCGAATGCAGGAAGCCGCGCTTCACGTCGGCATCGTAGAAGGCTTGATAAATCGCATCGCGCGTCATCACCAGTGACAGCGGCAGATAGCCGCCGCTGATGCCTTTCGACAGGCAGACGAAGTCGGGCCAGATGTCTGCCTGCTCGCAGGCGAAGAAGGTGCCGGTACGGCCGCAGCCGACCGCGATCTCGTCGGCGATCAGATGGACCTTGTATTTGTCGCACAGTGCGCGGACTTCGCGCAGGTAGGCCGGATCGTACATCGCCATGCCGGCCGCGCACTGCACCAGCGGTTCGACGATGACGGCCGCGATGTTGGCTGCGCGTTCCTGCAGCAGGGTTTCCAGTTCCTTTGCGGCACGCAGTGCAACGTCAGCGGCGGATTCGCCTTCCTGTGCGTTGCGCGCATCCGGCGTCGACACTACATGCGCCTGCTGCAGCAGTGGACCGTAGGCATCGCGGAACAGCGGGACATCGGTCACCGCCAGCGCACCGACGGTTTCGCCGTGGTAGCTGCCCTTGAGGCAGACGAATTCGCGCTTGTCGCCTTGGCCGCTGTTGCACCAGTAATGGAAGCTCATCTTCAGCGCGATCTCGGTCGCAGATGCACCGTCGGATGCATAGAAGCAATGGCCGAGTACATGGCCGGTGCGGGCGGAGAGTTGCTCCGACAACGCGATCACCGGTTCGTGCGTGAAGCCGGCGAGCATCGCGTGTTCGAGCTTGTCGAGCTGGTCTTTCAGCGCCGCGTTGATGCGCGGGTTTGCATGGCCGAACAGGTTGACCCACCAGGAACTGATGGCGTCCAGATAGCGCTTGCCGTCGGCGTCGTACAGCCATGCGCCACGGCCGTGGCTGACCGGCACCAGCGGCACGGTTTCGTGGTGCTGCATCTGGGTGCAGGGGTGCCAGACGCTGGCGAGGCTGCGGGCGATCCAGTCGGATTGTTGAGATGACTTCAAAACTGCTCCAAAAAACTAACTGCTCATCACGTCAAAACACCTTACTCCCCTCTCCCGCTTGCGGGAGAGGGGCCGGGGGAGAGGGCACGTACTGCAACCAGGCGAATGGCCTCCAGAACATCCTCCGTCTGTTGCATCACCTCATGATTCCAGAATCGCAGCACGGTAAATCCCTTCTCTTGCAATAGCGCATCCCTGTGGCGATCGTACTCGACGTTCTCCTGATGCTGGCCGCCATCGACCTCGACCACCAGATTGATCTCATGACAAATGAAATCGACGATGTATGGGCCTATCGGTTTTTGCCTTTTGAACTTCAGGCTCATGAAACGATGCGCTCGCAGGTGATACCACAGGCGCTGCTCGGCTTCGGTTTGCTCACTTCTGAGTTCCTTGGCACGGTCAAGCAGGTTTACGTTCCTTTCACTCATCATTCCCTCTCCCCCGGCCCCTCTCCCGCTCGCGGGAGAGGGGAGTAAATCAGCCGCTCGAGATGACTAGCTCAACCACCCCGGCTTGCGCTTCTCCAGGAACGAACGGACTCCCTCTTTCCCTTCCTCGGAGCTGCGAATATCCGCAATACGCTCGGCAGTGTCGGCAATCAGCGCATCGGTCAACGGTCGTCCCGCAACATCCTGCACCAGCCGCTTGGCTTCCTTCACCGCATTCGGGCTGTTGTTCACCAGCGCCTTGACGATATCGGCGACGGTCGCGTCGAGCGCGTCGGCGGCGACGGCTTCATGCACGAAGCCGATGTGCTGCGCCTGCTGCGCGGTAAAACGCTCGGCTGTCAGGAAATACCGGCGTGCGGCATTTTCGCCCATGGCCTTGATCACGTAAGGCGAGATTGTCGCAGGAATCAAGCCCAGTTTGACCTCGCTGAGGCAAAAATGTGTTTCCTCAAAAGCAACTGCGATATCGCAGGCGGCGACCAGCCCCATGCCGCCGGCGTAGCAATCGCCCTGCACCTTGGCGACCACCGGCTTCGGGCAGACGTAGATGGTGCGCAGCATCTCCGCCAGCTGCGCGGCGTCGGCACGGTTTTCGTCGCGCGTGAAACCGGCCATTTTCTTCATCCAGTTGAGATCGGCGCCGGCGCAAAATGACGAGCCGTTGGCTGCCAGCACAACAGCGCGCACGTCCGCTTGCTGCGCCAGTTCGCGGAATACGTACGTGATTTCCGCAATCATCGTCTCGTTGAAGGCATTGCGCACATCGGGCCGGTTCAGCGTGACGGTCGCAACGCGGTTTTCCTGCTGCACCAGCAAAGTGTCGTAGCTCATCGTCACATCCTGAAAACGCCGAATTTCGTGTCCGGAATCGGCGCGTTCAGCGCTGCGCTCAATCCCAGTCCCAGCACCATGCGCGTGTCCGCAGGATCGATCACGCCATCGTCCCATAGCCGGGCGCTGGCGTAATACGGATGGCCCTGATGTTCGTACTGCTCGCGGATCGGCGCCTTGAAGGCTTCCTCTTCCTCTTTCGACCACGCGCCGCCCTTCGCTTCGATGCCGTCGCGCTTGACGGTGGCGAGCACGCCGGCCGCCTGTTCACCGCCCATCACCGAGATACGCGCGTTGGGCCACATCCACAGCATGCGTGGCGAGAAACCGCGGCCGCACATGCCATAGTTGCCGGCGCCGAAGCTGCCGCCGATGATGACGGTGAACTTCGGCACCGATGCGGTCGACACCGCGGTCACCATCTTGGCGCCGTTGCGGGCGATGCCTTCGTTTTCGTACTTGCGGCCGACCATGAAGCCGGTGATGTTCTGCAGGAACACCAGCGGGA
>CBIHRJ010000114.1:0-6274 GCA_966212445.1 uncultured Noviherbaspirillum sp.
ACCTCTGACCCATACGGTTCGGCCTGCCAATCGACGGGGAAGATCGGACAGACACAGACCTGAGCCCACATCAGGCAGATGGCACGCAAGCGCGCCATCTGCCATACGCACCTGAGCCAGAGGACGGGCTTGGCATGCCTCATGGCTCAAGCCATACGTGTTCCGCGAACGCAAATCCCATGAATCCGCCGAGGGGACTCGTACTGTAGCCCTTGATTCTGGTGTTGCAGGCATCCACGGTGCTCTTGAACAACGGAATGCCGATCCCGCAATGCTCGTGTACCAATACCTGCATGTCGGCATAGAGCTGCTTGCGCTTGGTTTCGTCCGTCTGCGCGCGTGCAGCCAGCAGGAGCTGGTCGAACCTCTCATTCTTCCAGCCTGACTCGTTCCATGGCGCATTGGACTTGAAAAACAGTGTGAACATCATGTCGGCGCTGGGGCGGGGATTGACGTTGCCGAACCCGAGTGGATGCTTCATCCAGTGCTTGGTCCAATACCCTTCGGCCGGCATGCGTTTGATGTCCAGTGTCAGGCCGATTTTTTGCGCCGACAGTTGCAGCAGCTGCGCCATATCGATCGAACCGCCGGCGGCAACCGACGCCACGATCGGCAAGGTCGCGCCCGTCAGCCCTGCTTTGCGCAGGTGGAATTTCGCTTTTTCCGGATCGTAAGGACGTTGCGGCAGGCCGGCGAAGTGGAAGCGGTGATTTGGCGGCAGCGGCTGGTCGTTGCCGAGTACGGCAAAACCGCGGAAAACAGCGGTACGCATTTGTTCCCGGTCGAGCAAATACTTCATCGCCTGGACGAAGTCGGGATTCCGGGTCGGACCGAGTTCATCGCGCATGACCAAGTCGGTGTATTGGCCGAACTTCGATGCAATGACGGCATAACCGCCGGTTGCGTTAATGCGTTGTGCCGAACGCGGGTTGACCGAGCTGATGATATCCACCTCGCGTGACAGCAGAGCGTTGACGCGTGATGCCTCGTCCGGAATGGAAATGAATTCGATCTCGTCCAGGTAAGGCCGGCCCGGTTTCCAGTACTCGTCGTTGCGCACCGCGACCGACCTTGTGCCGGGCTTGAATTCCTTGCATTTGTACGGGCCCGTGCCGATTGCGGTAGCAAAGTCGGTGGTTCCCTCCTTGATGATCAGGAAATGGGAAGTGCCGAGGATCACCGGGAGGTCGGCGTTCGGCGAGGTGAGCGTGATCCGTACCTCGTGCGTGCCTGTCGCCTTCACTTCCTCGAACTGCTCGGCCACTGCCTTTGCCTGTGAGCCGGTAGCCGGATGCTTGTGGCGCAGGAGCGAGTAGACGACGTCCGCCGAAGTGAGCGGCTTTCCGTCATGGAAGCACACATCCTTGCGCAGCTTGATCGTCCATGACAACGCGCTTTCGTTGTCGATCGATTCGGCCAGCACCATCTGCGTCACGAGTTTCCCATCGAGCCTGGTAAGACCGTTGTAGAACATTTCGGCGCGCGTATAGTCCGTGATACCGGTCCCCCTTGCCGGATCCAAGGTATCCGCGGCGGATCCGGATGTACTCGCGACCCTGATCCGGCCGCCTCTCCTGGGTGTCGATGCGTGGGCGGAAGCCATGTGTGTCGGCAGTCCGCCAGCCGTCAAAGCGGGTATGCCGCACGCCAACATGGTCCGCAGCATCTCCCGGCGAGACGCGTCGTGCGTGAATTCATCGGCTGTCCGGTAATCGATGTCGGCATTCAGGCGACTGCCGGTTTCATCTTTCCGTCTGGTCATGAATGAATCTCCTCAGATACCGGAGTCACCTATACGCCTGTTGCTCGGCAGTGCATATCCGATAGGGTAATTGCAGGTGCTCAAGGCGTTCACCGGCTTAGGCGCTTCGAAAACATTGCCCTAGATCGCCGTGCGCTTGTCCGGGGTTTTAAAATGACCGAAGCGCGGTAAAAGGTGGAGCGGAATCGATGGCGTCGCTCCAAAGCAGAGTGTATGGCGCGGATTGAATTAGTCCAGCGGGAAGTAGCCGCATCGCCCCCGGCAGCATGAAGTGGGCGCCGGGGCGCGCGCTGAAGCGGGATCAGCGGGAACTGCTCTCGCCACCAATCACGCCAGCGTTCCATCGCCCGCCGGGGCATCGCGAACCCGCTGCCAAGTGCCAGGTCCAGCCGCGCCGCCGCCCGTGCGGCCGCTGCCGCACGGGCCGACAACCACCAGCGCCAGGTACACCCCGTCTGCCCACGAGGCGCACCGGCATCGACGTCGAGCGCCGGCGACACACCGAGTGAGCGGCAAAAGCCCAGGTGCGACGAATGGTCGGAGCGCTCCCGGGGGCAGCTGCCGGGCGTGCGTCGATAGTCGGCGCGGTGCACCGGCAGCCCGCCGGCACGGGCCTGCGCGGCCAATCCATGGTGAATCCGCTGCAGCAAAGTAACGAACTTGGGGTTCTGCAGGAGGCATGGCACACTCCTGCGATCTCCTCTCCTGGTCGAAAAAAGACTCTCCCCCAGGGATCGCTTATCCAAGGCCCTTGAGGGATATCTTTGATGGCCCCTCACGCTGCTTGATCAATGACAGCAGCCAATACCATCAAGATCTGTGGCCGCGCTCAGATGAGTGTGATCGGCCAATTCGATGAGACGTAGTTGCCGACCATGAAATGGTTTCGCTTGCTCAGCATTGGGGAAAAGCTCTCCGTTGGTTTTGGGGTGCTGGTAGGAATCACCCTGCTGGTCGCCGCTCTTGGTTTTTTCACCGGCTTGAGTGTTACCCGAAAGATCAGCGCCACGGAAGAATTGCACGAGCCCATCCTGTTCGCCGCCACGGAAGCTCAGGCCGGTCTGCTCAGGTCACAACTGCATCTGCGCAGTTACCTGATCCGGGGTGACGCCCACGATGCATTGCAATATGAGAAGTCGAGGCAGGCCTTCGAAGAAAACCTGAACGTTCTCAAGCTCCTGCTGACGAAATCGGATACGAAAGGGGACATGCAGCGCATTGCGGAACTCGAGTCCCTCTATCGGGAATGGTCGAAACTGCCTCCACGCCTGTTTGCGCAATACAACCCGTTGGAAGAGCGGCTGGCCTTGCGGCTGGCGCGCACTGAAGTGGAGCCGTTGCGAACGCGGGTGCTCGACCACACGAACGAGATTCTCAAATCGCGGGCGGGAAAAGGCGCTCCTCTGTTGCCCGGACTGCACAGCTTCCTGGAGAAGCTGGCGGATTTTTACACCTCCTTTGATGCGATGGCGGCTGACCTGGTTGCCTTTGCCGCTTCGGGTGAAAAAAATATCAGGCTTGCCTATGACGCCAATGCGGCTGCCAGCGACGCAGCATGGAATTCGGCGCTGGCCCGACGTCCATCGCTCTCGACTGGCCAGCGTGCAAAACTGGACATGATTGCACGCTGGCGCAATGAAATTGCCGAGCTTGCACCGAAAATCTTTGAACTCGTGGAGAACGATCAGGTCTACGACGATCTGTATTTTTACCGTACCACGGCAGCGCCGCAGGCAGACCG
The DNA here is from genome assembly GCA_966212445.1 of uncultured Noviherbaspirillum sp. Taxonomy (GTDB): domain Bacteria; phylum Pseudomonadota; class Gammaproteobacteria; order Burkholderiales; family Burkholderiaceae_D; genus Noviherbaspirillum. The sequence goes on from CBIHRJ010000114.1 coordinate 3,504, forward strand.
CATGATGGCGCTGTTGGCCGAGGTCACGATGCATCAGCAGGAGCAGTTTCGCAATAACCTGACCGAGGCGCGTGCCAGTCTGGCATCTGCGCGTACCCAGGCGGTGACCGGCAGCCTGATGGCGGCAGCTTTCGGGATGGCCATGGCTTTCCTCTTGCGGCGCCACATTGTGGATACGCTGAGACGACTCACCGGAGTGGCCGAGCAGATCGCCGCCGGCGATCTGTCGATACGCGTCAAAGTGGCGTCGGATGATGAAATCGGCATCCTCGCTACCGCAATCAATACGATGACACAGCGCCTGGAAGCGGCATTTGCGGAAGCCCGCCAAGCAAAGGAGCAGGCAGAAGTGGCCAACCAGGCCAAGAGCACTTTTCTGGCCAACATGAGCCATGAGCTACGCACGCCACTCAACGCCGTGCTGGGTTTCGCACACATCCTCAAGCAGGACCAGGGTCTCACCGAGCGCCAGTTGCTCGGATTGAACACGATCGAGGAGGGCGGCAAGCACTTGTTGGCGCTCATCGACGACGTGCTCGACCTGGCCAAGGTCGAAGCGGGCAAGATCGAGCTGCTCCCCGAGCCGCTCGATCTGCGCGAATTCCTGGGCCTCGTTGCAGAGATCACCCGTGTCAGGGCGCAAGAGAAGGCTCTCCGGTTCATCGTCGACCTGCCCGGACGCCTGCCGCGGACCGCCTGCTTCGATGCCAAGCGTTTGCGGCAAGTCCTGCTCAACCTCTTGAACAACGCCGTCAAGTTCACCGACCACGGCCACGTCATGCTGCGTGTGCGTGTCGTGCGCTGTTGCGACACTCGGGCGTGGCTACGCTTCGAGGTCGAGGACAGCGGCATCGGTATCGCTCCTGATTTGTTGGAGTCCATCTTTCTGCGCTTTGGACAGGCAGGAGACGCGGCTCGCCGTGCGCATGGCACAGGCCTCGGATTAGCCATCAGCCGTCAGCTGGTGCGCCTGATGGGCGGCGACATCCGCGTCGACAGCCAGCTCGGCCAAGGCAGCCGTTTCTGGTTCGAATTGGAGCTGCCCGTCGCGCCTGCGCCGGCAATGGCAGGCACTGGGGCGCCCGAGCAGATCATCACCGGCTACGTCGGCCCGCGACGCAAGGTGCTGGTCGTCGACGATAACGCCGGCAACCGCGCGACGATCGCCGAGTTCCTCGCCCCGCTCGGCTTCGAAGTGATGGAGGCCGACAACGGCCAGGCGGGAATCGAGCGCGCCCAGGCCGTCACGCCGCACCTGATCCTGATGGACTGTGCGATGCCGGTGATGGACGGCCGCGAGGCGACCCGCCAACTGCGCCAACTGCCCGAGTGCAGCGAGGTGCCGATCATCATGGTGTCGGCACATGCGTCCAACGTCGAGCGGCAGGACATCCTGGCCGGTGGCATCAGCGCCTACCTGCCCAAGCCCGTCGATCTGGACTGGCTGCTCGCGGAAATTGGCTCGCTGCTGCAGCTGGCCTGGCGCTTCGATGCGGCCGAATCCGAGCTGGCTGCCGATGGCGCTACGCCGGTGGTGGTGCCGCCGCCCGCCGAAATCGAAGCGCTGTACCAGCTCGCCAAGTGCGGCAACCTGCAGAGCATTTGCATGCACGCCGATCGCCTGGCAACGCTCGACGATGCCTACCGCCCGTTCACCGAGCGGCTGCGCCAGTTGGCCGAGCGCTTCGAATCACGTGCCGTCCTCGAATTCGTCGAGAGTTTCCGCTAGGTTGTTCTCCACATCCGGAAGCCGCGCGACAGCGGCAAGCTGTATGTGAGCTTGCCCCTGAGAATCGGAGCTCTTGGACCGATTTTCAGGCGGCAGGTTTGCGCTGCGTGGCCAGGCAAGTTGCATGCCGATGAGGGATACGACCACTTTGGCCGTATCCCGGCATGCCCGCTCGCATCATGCCTGCCGGGACGGTTCCCGGCTCAGAGGCCGGCGGCGGCGCGCAGCTGCGCGGCCTTGTCGGTGCGCTCCCAGCTGAACTCCGGTTCCTCGCGGCCGAAGTGGCCGTAGGCCGCCGTCTTCTCATAGATGGGGCGCAGCAGGTCGAGCATCTGGATGATGCCCTTCGGACGCAGGTCGAAATGCTCGTTCACCAGGGCCGCGATGCGCTCGTCGGGGATCACGCCGGTGCCCTCGGTGTACACCGTCACGTTCATCGGCTTGGCCACGCCGATGGCGTAGGCGACCTGGATCTGACACTGCTTGGCCAGCCCGGCGGCGACGATGTTCTTGGCCACGTAGCGCGCGGCATAAGCGGCCGAGCGGTCGACCTTGGAGGGGTCCTTGCCGCTGAAGGCGCCGCCGCCGTGCGGGCAGGCGCCGCCATAGGTGTCGACGATGATCTTGCGGCCGGTGAGGCCGCAATCGCCCTGCGGGCCGCCGATGACGAAACGGCCGGTCGGGTTGATCAGGTACTTGGTTTCCTTGAGCCACTCCTTGGGCAGCACCGGCTTGATGATCTCCTCGATGATGGCTTCGGTGAACGAGGCCTTCATCTTGTGCGAGGTCTCGCTCTGGTCGGGGCTGTGCTGGGTGGACAGCACCACGGTGTCGATCGAATGCGGCTTGCCGTCGACATAGCGCATCGTCACCTGGCTCTTGGCGTCGGGGCGCAGGAAGGGCAGGCGGCCGTCCTTGCGCAGCTGGGCCTGGCGCTCCACGAGGCGGTGGGCGTAGTAGATGGGCGCGGGCATCAGCTCGGGCGTTTCGTCGCAGGCGTAGCCGAACATCAGGCCCTGGTCGCCGGCGCCGGTGTTCAGGT
>CBIHRJ010000115.1:0-6109 GCA_966212445.1 uncultured Noviherbaspirillum sp.
AGGATGTTGCGGCCGATGCGGCCATAGCCGTTGATTGCGACGCGAATTGTCATGGCTTGTCTCGTTGATGGTTGGTGGGGTGAACTACGGGACGCGCTGCGGGAGCACGATGCCCTGTGAAACCTTTTTTACTCACTGCTCTGCGTAAAAAAACCTGTCATCCCGAGTGTGGCGAGGGATCTCAAACCGCAACCATTGCTCGACAGTACGAGATCCCTCACTCCGTTCGGAATAACATTGATATCGGGTGGTGCTATCCGCTGTTCCTCAATCCCGCCGCAATCCCGTTGATCGACAGATGTATCCCGGTCCTCACCCGTTCATCGCGATGTCCTTCGCGGAAGCGTTTCAGCAATTCCACCTGCACGTGGTTGAGCGGATCCAGGTACGGGAAGCGGTTGCGGATCGATCGTTTCAACAATGGGTTGCCGTCCTGCAGTTCCTTCTGTCCGGTAATCGCCTTCAGCGCATCGATGGTGGCCGCGTGTTCCGCGCGGATGCGGGAAAACACCGCTTCGCGCAATTCGACGTCTTCCACCAGCATCGCGTAACGGCTCGCGATCGCGATGTCGCTCTTGGCGAGCACCATGTCCATGTTCGACAGCAGCGTGCTGAAGAAGGGCCATTCCTTGTGCATCCGCTGCAGGAGGGACAGGCCGGTTTCCGGATCGTCGGCGAGGAAGACCTGCACCGCGCTGCCGAAGCCGTACCAGCCCGGCAGCATCAGTCGGCACTGCGCCCAGCTCAGCACCCAGGGGATGGCGCGCAAGTCTTCGATGGCGGTGGTCTTCTTGCGCGACGCGGGGCGGCTGCCGATGTTCAGGCTGGCGATTTCGGAAATGACGGTCGATTCCCAGAAGTAGGTTTCGAAGCCCGGCGTTTCATAGACCAGGTTGCGGTAGTTGCGCAGGGCTTCGCCGGACAACAGGTCCATCGCCGCGAGGAATTCCGGTTGCGGTTGCATTTCCGGATGCGCCATCAGGCTTGCCTCCAGCGTGGCGGCTGCAAGCACTTCCAGGTTGCGGCGGCCGACTTCCGGGTTGGCATACTTGGCGGTGATCACTTCACCCTGTTCGGTCAGGCGCAACTGCCCTTGCACCGCGCCGGCAGGTTGCGCCAGGATGGCTTCATAGCTGGGGCCGCCGCCACGGCCGACGGAACCGCCGCGTCCATGGAACAGGCGCAGCCGCACGCCGTGCTTGCCGAACACGCGGACCAGTTCGATTTCGGCCTTGTACAGTTCCCAGCCGGAGGTGAGGAAGCCGCCGTCCTTGTTGCTGTCGGAATAGCCGAGCATGACTTCCTGCGTGTCGCCGCGCGATTGCAGGAAGCGGCGGTAAACCGGCAGGCCGAGCAGGCGGTCCATCACGTCCGCGCTGTTGCGCAGGTCGTCGATGGTTTCGAACAGCGGGACGATGTTGACGTCGAGGCGGCCTTCACGCGGATGGAGCAGGCCCACCTCTTTCAGCAGCGCGGCGACCTCGAGCACGTCGGACACGCCGTCCGCCTTGGAAATGATGCAGTTATGGATCGCGTCGGCGCTGAACTTGCGGTGCGCATTCCGGGCCGCGGTGAAGATGGCGAGTTCGGAGCGGGTTTCCTCGCTGTACGTGAGGTGCGGCGAGGCCAGCGGCCGCGGCGTATCGAGCTCCTGTAGCAGCAATGCAATGCGCGCGTCTTCGTCCAGTTCGCCGTAGCGGTCGCATACGCAGACCGAGTGCAGCAATTCGGCAACCACGCGCTCATGCACGTCGGAATTCTGACGAAGGTCGATCGGCGACAGGCTGAAACCGAACACGTCCACTGCGCGCCGCAAGCGGCGCAGCCGTCCGCGTGCGAGTGAGGCGGAGCCGTTGGCGGTCAGCGAACGGTGCACAATATTCAATTCGCCCAGCAGTTCGCCGGCGTTGCGATACGGTTCGGCGGCGGGGGCGTGGTGCGGCGTTGCCTTGTCGCCAACAAGATTGCGGAACGTCGCGCAAACGCGCGCATAAATGCCGGACAGCGCGCGCCGGTAGGGCTCGTCGGCGCGGTGCTGCGAATCGTCGTGCGAACGGTCCGCCAGCTTTTGCAGTTCATCCGAACAGCCGGCCAATCCTCTTGCCAGCGAGATCTGCGACGACAGTGTGCGCAGTTCGTCGAGGTAGAACGTCAATCCCCGTTCGGCCTGCATCACCAGCGCTTTTTCCAGCACATCGGCAGTGACGAAAGGATTGCCGTCGCGGTCGCCGCCGATCCAACTGCCGACCTTCATGAAACTCGGCAATTCGGATGCCGGGTCACGGCCGTGGCCGTGGCTGGCGAGCAGGTCTTCGATGCCCGCGTACAGCTGCGGCAGTTCGCGCAGCACGGTGTAGTCGTAGTACGACAAGCCGTTTTCCACTTCGTCGATGACGGACAGCTTCGACGTGCGCAGCATCCGCGTCTGCCACAGCGTCAGGATCGCGCGGCGCAACGCTTCATCGCTCTCCGCGGCTTCATCGGCGGTCAGTTGCATGCGATCGCGTTCGGCCAGCAGCCGTGCGATCACCATCTGGCAATTGAGGATGCTCTTGCGCTGCACTTCGGTCGGGTGCGCGGTGAATACCGGGCTGACCAGTGCGGTCTTGAAGAAATCGGCGAGCGCGGTGGTCGACACGCCAGCGCTCAGCACGCTGTCGATCGCACGCGCCAGGCTGCCGGCGCGCGGGGCGGAGCCGGCGATGGCGTGCGCGCGCGTGCGGCGGATGTGATGCTGGTCTTCCGCGATGTTCGCCAGCAGGGAAAAATAACTGAATGCGCGGATCACCTGGATCGCTTTTTCCGGGGAGAGTGCGCACAGCGTTTCTTCCAGGCTGCGCCGCGCGCTGTTGTTCTCGTCGCGCCGAAAACGGATCGATGTCTGCCGGATGTTTTCGATCAGGTTGAATACGTCGCCGCCGTGCTGACCGTGAATGGTTTCGCCGAGAATGCGGCCGAGTTGCCGGATGTCGTCCTGCAGGCGCTCGTCCTTGTCGTGGTCCAGAAGATTCATGTCGTTGAATGGCTTTCCTGACGCAACCGGTTTTCCGGACCGGTATCGCATTTTCCGAGGTGCCGACTGCGGCGCACGCCGCCGGATCCCGGCGCGGAGGTGCGAAATTGTGAAGTAAAATTGTGTAGTAAATTTACGTAATATCTGAGATTAGACCATATTTTTTATGGCATTTCAATAAAGCCGTGTAGTGAACTTTCAAGAAAAGGCGGTGTGCGGTCAAACTGTTAGGTATCCGGCAACGTCACGAAAAAACGCTCGGCTTTCCCCTTCGTCCGCGCCGGGAGTCGCAACCGTGCGGTTCGCGAAAAAGTATCGAAACTTGTTCGCCAAGTATCAGACAGTTGCGGATTCCCGGTGCTAGAGTTAGACAAACATGCCGTATCGCATCACACGGTTGCGCCCATGCCGGACGCCGGATGCGAGCGATGCATGGTGTCGGGTAGTACTGATCTCTTCCTCCTGAGGCAGTGTTTGGCGCCGCTCGATGAGCGGCGTTTTTTTTGCGCGTCACCGGATTTTGTATAAGCAACGCATCATGGCCCAGGAATCGAATGCGCCGGCTGCAGTCGAATACTGCTGCCGGCAACTGCTTGAAAGGAAGTCGATATGCCCGCGAATCGATACGCGCAAGCAATGGTGGCGTTCGGCGTGGCATGCGCTCTGCTGGCGTACTCGCATAGGACCCACGCCGATGAACTGATCAGACTTGCTGCAGGAGAGCGCATTCCATACATCGGTCAATCGCTGCCGGAAAACGGTGTTGTGACTGAAGTGGTCACGGAAGCTTTCAGGCGACGCGGATATCAGGTACGGATCGATTTCTATCCGTGGGCGCGGGCGAGGAAGCTCGCCGAAATGGGAGACGTGCAAGGCGTTCTTCCGATCACGGCCGAGGCCGGCGATCACGACACTTCCCTGGTCTATTCCCGTCCGGTCGCGGTTCATACCCTCGGGTTCCTGAAAAAAAGACAGCTTGGCTTTTCCTATCCGAAGAGCCCGGTCGCGGAAGCCGGGTTATCCGGGAAAACACTGCCAGTCCTTCGAGTCGGCACGTTGCGCGGCGGGGTGAACGTGCGGTTCGTCGACACCGACAAGAAGTTTGTGAAGGAAATGGCCGACTCCGACTTGCAAAATCTCGACAAGCTCGCTGGCGACCGGATTCAGCTCGCCTTGATCGACCAATACACCGCCGCCGACCTGATTTCCGGCCGGCGCCCCAACCTGATCGGAAAACTCGATTTTGTCCCGCTGGAAAAACGGAATTTCCATGTCGGATTCTCGACTGCCGTAAAAGGACATCAGAAAATTCTCGTCGAATTCAACAGGGGGATCGATGAACTGGCGCGGGACGGGACTTTGCAAAAAATTCGGGAGAGCCACGGATTTTTCCAGCCGTCCCAGCCGGTTGCCGGAAAAACATCCATCGCCATCGCCACCGTCAATAACAGTGACATGCGGATGATGCAGGAAATGTCGAAGGATTTCGAAAGCCAGCATCCCGACATCGCGCTGGAGTGGCGGGTACTCGACGAAAACACGCTGCGGCAACGCCTGCTCGGCGACCTTGCGATTTCCGATGGGCAGTACGATGTCATGATGATAGGAACGTATGAAGCACCGATCTGGGCGAAAAATGGATGGATTGTTCCCCTCGATCTGCCCGCCGCATATGACGTCGACGACCTTTTGTCCCCGGTGCGCTCGGCATTTACCGTTGACGGTCAACTGTTTGCATTGCCGTTTTATGCGGAAAGCTCGATGACGTTTTATCGCAAGGATCTTTTTGCAACGGCAGGTATCGTGATGCCCGTGACGCCGACATATGAAGATATAAAGCGTTTTGCATCGAAGATTCATCATCCCGAGGCGGGCGTCTATGGCATCTGCCTGCGCGGCAAGCCGGGATGGGGCGAGAACATGGCGTATCTGGGAACGCTGGTCAATGTCCATGGAGGACGCTGGTTCGACGAGAAATGGCATCCGGAACTGGACACGCGTGCATGGGAGCAAGCTGTTTCCCTGTACAAGGACTTGCTGGTCCGCTACGGACCGCCGCATCCGGAACGCAATGGATATAACGAAAACCTTGCACTGTTTTCGGAAGGGCACTGCGGCATGTGGATCGATGCGACGGTTGCGGCGAGTTTGCTTCTGGACCCCGGACGGCCGATGGTCGCGGGCCGGGTAGGGTACGTATCCGCGCCGGTCGCGGCGACGCGCAAGGGAGCTGCATGGCTGTGGAGCTGGGCGTTCGCGATTCCCGAATCGTCGAGGAAAAAGGATGCGGCAACGATGTTCATCTCGTGGGCGACATCGCGGGAATATATACGCGAGGTCGCAAAACGTCACGGTTGGCTCGCCGTTCCACCCGGGACGCGTCAATCGACGTATGCGAGCGAAGGCTATCGCAAGGCGGCGCCGTTCTCGGATTTCGTATTCGACGCCATCGTGCATGCGGACATCCACGACTCGAGTCTTGAACCGAAGCCGTATGCCGGAATCCAGTATGTCGGAATTCCGGAATTTCCCGCAATAGGCAACCAGGTCGGAATGGAAATCGAAAAAGCGCTCACGGGAAAAATTTCCGTGAAAGAGGCGCTTGCTGCGTCACAGGAAAAAACCGCGGCACAGATGAAGCGGTCCGGATATCCTGGAAACGGCCTGCGATAATATTTTTCATTGTTTGATCTTTTTATCAAACATTTAATTCTGCTGCATAAAAACGCGTCGCCGTTTCGAAAACGGTGATAAGCATCTTCGTTTCGCAAGAAATTTTCTGCTTAGAATATCTCGTTGCTCTCTGAACGACAAGCATGGTTTTGATAAATCCGGATTATTGCTGTCGTACTGTTTTATTCGCACAACGAGCTGCATATTAGTACCAAAGTTTGATTCTGGAGTATTAATTCATATCAGAAATATCCATTACAGTTGACTCTGATGTTCAAGCACCGCGCAGGAATAATTTGCACATCTTGCACAGCTTATTCCTGCGCGGCGCTGAGGCGCATCGCTAACTCAAATAGGAGACGACTGTAATGAAACGCATAGCCTATGGTGCACTGTGTGCATGCCTGTTCAGTGCCGGAAGCG
>CBIHRJ010000116.1:0-6076 GCA_966212445.1 uncultured Noviherbaspirillum sp.
TGTGCTCGCTGGGGCAGATCAGCAATGCGCTGTTCGAGGTCGGCGGGCAGTATCGGCGCAACATGTAGCAAGCGCTGTCCCAGCGGCTTGCCAGGCGAGTTCGCAACAGTCTGTTGACATGACAGGTAATGCAGGCCTCCGTGCCTGCATGCAAAAAAAGACCCGCAGCCGGTGGAGCGGTTTGCCTGCGCAGGCAAGCGGTCCATCGCGGACTGTCTTGCACACGCAAACCGCTCCAGGCACGCGGGTCAGGCCTGGTAAAGAGAGACTCAAGGGAGGAGGGAAATTTCCAAGCCCGAACCCAGTCTATCCGGCCGCCATTTCACGCGGCACACCTCTTACACAGTCTTACCGGTCACTACCTTCCGATACATGACGCTACATGCCGAGTACAAAGACGCCCCCTCTCCGCTCCCGATCTTCCCGCAGAAAGTAATCAGGATTGATCAGGACTGGAAACTGCGCAAGCCGTCCAGGTCCAGCACGGTGATCGCGCCGTACTCCAGCCTCACCAGCCCCATCTCTTCCAGCACCTTCAGCGCACCGTTGACGCGCTGGCGCGACGCGCCCGCGAGGTAGCCGATCTCTTCCTGCGAAATCTTCAGCTGCGGGCTGATGCCGGGATTGAGATGCGGATTGAACAGCGCCGCGAGGCAACGCGCGAGCCGCGCATTGGTATCGAGCATGCGGTCGAACTCGACCAGCGAGATGAACATGCCAAGACGTTCGTTCAGCAGCGTCATCACGAAGCGGTTGAAGCCGATGCTGCTGTCGAGCAGCCAGTGGAAGGTGGCGCGCGGCATCAGCGCCAGCCGCGAGTCGCGCAGCGCGATCACGTCGTACTGGCGCGGGCAGGTCTTGAGCAGCGATCCTTCGCCGAACCACGCGCCGCCGAGTACACCGGTAAACGTGATGGCCTTGCCGCCGGGCGAAACACTGCTCATTTTCAGCAAGCCGTTGATCGTGCCGATCCAGTGGTCGACCGACTCGCCCTTGCGGCAGACGTAGCCGCCGGCGGGAACGAAGCGTTCGATCACGTCGGCTTCGACCCGCGCCATCTGTTCGGGCGTCAATGACGCGGCCCAGGCAGTGCCGCGCAGTATGTCAATCAGGGAAATCGGGGGCATCGTTTGCGGTCGGAGGACAGATCCGGTCGATCATATACGCTGCAGTGCCACATGCCAAGGCGAAGACATCCGGCCTTCGCTTGTCCATTCTTGCGCATTGATTCAGGCGCGCCGCACGCTCTGCGCAATTGCTGGGATAATCGCTCGCGGGCAGCCCGCCCGTTTTTCCGTCGACCGCCATGAACCCTGGAATCCTGTACGCCGCCACCGCCTTCGCGCTGTGGGGCATCCTCCCGCTCTACTTCAAGTCCGTGCAATCGGTGCCGCCGTCCGAGATCCTGCTGCATCGCATGCTGTGGTCGCTGGTATTCGTGGTCGCGGTGCTGTCATGGCGGCGGCAGTGGACATGGCTGGGCGATGTACTGCGGAAACCGAAAATGCTGGCCGGCTGCGCCGCCAGCGCATTGCTGCTGTCCTGCAACTGGTTCACCTACATCTGGGCGGTCAACAACGGCCATGTGGTCGAATCCAGCCTCGGCTACTTCATCAACCCGCTGTTCAATGTGCTGCTCGGCTCGCTGCTGCTGCGCGAGCGCCTGCGGACGGTCCAGTGGCTTGCAGTGGCGCTGGCCGGCTGCGGCGTCGTCTGGCTGACCTGGCAGAACGGCCACCTGCCGTGGATCGCACTGGTACTGGCCGGGACGTTCGCACTGTACGGTTTGATGCGCAAGACCGCGCCGCTGGGCGCGCTGGAAGGCCTGGCGCTGGAGACGATGCTGCAGTTCCCGCTGGCGGCCGGCTACATGGTGGTGCTGACGCTGGAGGCGCAGAACAGTTTCATGTCCGCCCCGGCCGCCACGCGCTGGCTGCTGGCCGCGGCCGGACCGGCCACCGCGATTCCGCTGCTGCTGTTCGCGGCCGGCGCACGGCGCATTCCGCTGTCGCTGCTCGGATTGTTGCAGTACATCGGCCCGACGATACAACTGCTGCTCGGCGTCTGGCTGTTCCACGAACCGTTCAGCACCGACCGGCTGATCGGCTTTGCGCTGATCTGGAGCGCGCTGGTGGTGTATTCGGCGGAAGGGCTGTGGCGCTCCTGGGCCGACAAGCCCTCCGCCGAGCCGCTCAAATCATGATCTGCGTGCCGAGTTCGATCACGCGGTTGGTGGGCACCTGGTAGTAGTCGGCGGCGCCGCGCGCATTGCGCGACATGCCGACGAACAGGTGCTCGCGCCACGGTGACATCCCGCCCTGGGGTGCGGAGATCACGGTCTGGCGCGCGATGAAATACGAGGTTTCCAGCGGTTCGAACTCGAGACCGTGCTCGTTGGTCAGTTCCAGCGCCGCCGGGATGTTCGGCTCGTCCTTGAATCCGTAATGGATGTTCACCTGGTAGCAGTCATGGCCGAGCTGCTGCACGCGAATGCGTTCGGCGCGCGGCACCCAGGGCACTTCATGGATGCGCACCGTCAGGAAGATCACGCGCTCGTGCAGCACCTTGTTGTGCGCCAGGTTGTGCAGCATCGCATGCGGCACGCCATCGGTTTCGCCGCGCAGATAGATCGCTGTGCCGGGCACGCGCACCGGCGGCGCGACGAACAGTGACTGCAAAAAGTCTTCCAGCGGGATCGAGTGCTTCTGCAGGTTCTCGAACACCAGTTCGCGGCCGCGCTTCCAGGTGAGCATCACGCTGAACAGCACGGTTCCCAGCAGCAGCGGGAACCAGCCGCCGTGCACGATTTTCAGCGCGTTGGCGGAGAACAGCGTGAGGTCGATGACCAGGAAAAAGCCGGTCGCGAAAATGCACAGCAACAGGTTGTAGTGCCAGCGATAGCGGATCACGTAAAAGGTCAGCACCGTGGTCACCAGCATGGTCCCTGTCACGGCAATGCCGTAGGCGGCGGCCAGGTTGGTCGACGAGCCGAAGCCGATCACCGCCAGCAGCACCACGCTGAACTGCAGCCAGTTCACCGTGGGGATGTAGATCTGCCCGATTTCGCTGGCGGAGGTATGCTCGATGCGCATGCGCGGCAGGAAGCCGAGCGCGATCGCCTGCTTGGTCATCGAGAAGGTGCCGGAAATGGTTGCCTGCGACGCGATCACGGTGGCCATCGTCGACAACGCCACCAGCGGATAGATGCTCCATGTACCCAACTGGTGGTAGAACGGATTGACCACGGCGGACGGCGTATGCAGCAGCAGCGCGCCCTGGCCGAGATAGTTCAGCGCCAGGCCGGGAAAGGCGACCGCGAACCACGCAAGGCGGATCGGCCGCGGCCCGAAGTGCCCCATGTCGGCATACAGCGCCTCGGCACCGGTATAGGCCAGCACCACCGCACCCAGCGCAAGAAAGCCGATCAGCCGGTTGTCCAGCATGAACTTCAGTGCATGCCAGGGATTGAGCGCAGCGAGAATCTGCGGCGCCTGCGCGATGTTGATGATGCCCATGGTGGCGAGCGCGAGAAACCATACGCACATGACCGGGCCGAACCACTTGCCGATGCCGCCGGTGCCGCGTGCCTGCAGCGTGTACAAGGCCACCAGCACCGCCACCGTGAGCGGCACCACATAAGACTTGAATGCCGGCGTCGCTACTTCCAGGCCTTCGATCGCCGACAGCACCGAGATCGCCGGGGTGATCACGCTGTCGCCGTAGAACAGCGTGGCGCCGAACAGTCCCATCAGCATCAGCGGGGTGTGGATGCGTGCGTTCTTGCTGACCGACGACAAGGCCAGCGCCATCAATGCCATGATGCCGCCCTCGCCGCGGTTGTCGGCGCGCAGGACCAGTGTCACGTACTTGAGCGACACAATGACGATCAGGCCCCACACGATCAGCGACACCACGCCGACCACGTTGGCGGGATGGAGTACCAGGCCGTGCTGCTCCGAGAACACTTCCTTCATCGTGTACAGCGGGCTGGTGCCGATGTCGCCGTAGACGATGCCGATGGCGGCCAGGGTCAGCGCCGCTACACTGCTTTTCTGATGTTGGTTTGACAAGATTGATACGTTTATTGTTTTGGTGCATTGCACCATAGGATGCAATACGTGGAAATGCAAGGAAATTTCTGAAGGAGAAGCCGCTTTCGGGGAAAAAGCGCCGCGCAAAGCAAAAAAAACGGTCGGTCGACCGGCTTTCATTGTCGCCTGCCCGCAAGCAGGCGGATTGAGCGCTATCAGAAGCGGTAGCCTGCACCCGGGCCGATCAGTTATCCTTGCACTCTTCCCTTTTCAGTCCCCTCACTCGACATTCCTATGGCTCAATACGTCTACACCATGAACCGCGTGGGCAAAATCGTCCCGCCCAAGCGCCAGATCCTCAAGGACATTTCGCTCTCCTTCTTCCCGGGCGCCAAGATCGGCGTGCTCGGCCTCAACGGTTCCGGCAAGTCCACGCTGCTCAAGATCATGGCCGGCATCGACAAGGAAATCGAAGGCGAAGCAGTACCGATGCCGGGCCTGAACATCGGCTACCTGCCGCAGGAACCGCAGCTCGATCCCGAGCAGACGGTGCGCCAGGCTGTGGAATCGGCGCTGGGCGAAGTATTCGAGGCGCAAGCCAAGCTCGACGCGGTGTACGCCGCCTACGCCGAAGAAGACGCCGACTTCGACGCGCTCGCCGCGGAACAGGCGCGCCTGGAAGCGATCATCGCCGCGTCCGACGGCAACACCCTCAACCAGCAGCTCGAAATGGCCGCGGATGCGCTGCGCCTGCCGCCGTGGGATACGAAGATCGGCGTGCTGTCCGGCGGTGAAAAACGCCGCGTCGCGCTGTGCCGCCTGCTGCTGTCCAAGCCCGACATGCTGCTGCTGGACGAACCGACCAACCACCTCGACGCCGAATCGGTCGACTGGCTGGAACAGTTCCTGCAGCGCTTCCCCGGCACCGTGGTCGGCATCACCCACGACCGCTACTTCCTCGACAATGCCGCCGAATGGATCCTCGAACTCGACCGCGGCCATGGCATCCCGTGGAAGGGCAACTACAGCTCCTGGCTGGAACAGAAGGAAGCGCGCCTGAAGCAGGAAGAATCGAGCGAATCGGCGCGCCAGAAAACCATCGCCAAGGAACTCGAATGGGTGCGCCAGAACCCGAAGGGCCGCCAGGCCAAGAGCAAGGCGCGCCTGGCCCGCTTCAACGAATTGAGCGAACACGAGTACCAGAAACGCAACGAGACGCAGGAAATCTTCATCCCGGTTGCCGAGCGTCTTGGCAATGAAGTGATCGAATTCAAGAACGTGTCGAAGGCCTTCGGCGACCGCCTGCTGATCGACAACCTCAGCTTCAAGGTGCCCGCCGGCGCGATCGTCGGCATCATCGGCCCCAACGGCGCCGGCAAGTCGACGCTGTTCAAGATGATCACCGGCCGCGAACAGCCGGACAGCGGCGAAGTGGTGAAGGGACCGACGGTGAAAGTGTCGCTGGTCGACCAGTCGCGCGACGACCTGGAGAACAAGAAAACCGTGTTCGAGGATGTGTCCAACGGCGCCGACCTCCTGACCGTCGGCCGTTTCGAAATGCCGTCGCGCGCCTATCTCGGCCGCTTCAACTTCAAGGGCGCGGACCAGCAGAAGATCGTCGGCAACCTGTCCGGCGGCGAACGCGGCCGCCTGCACCTGGCGAAGACGCTGCTGATGGGCGGCAATGTGCTGCTGCTGGACGAACCGTCCAACGACCTCGACGTGGAAACTCTGCGCGCGCTGGAAGATGCGTTGCTGGAGTTTGCCGGCAGCGTACTGGTGATCTCGCACGACCGCTGGTTCCTCGACCGCATCGCGACGCACATCCTCGCGTTCGAAGGCGACTCGCAAGTCACCTTCTTCGACGGCAATTACCAGGAATATGAAGCGGACAAGAAGAAGCGCCTCGGCGAGGAAGGGGCGAAGCCGAAGCGGGTGCGCTACAAGCCCGTGACGCGGTGATGGCCGGTTGATTGCGTGCGGCGGAAGGCGTATATGGACTCCTCCCGGTTTGCAAGTCATTTCTGTTTTGGCTTTAGGTGCAA
>CBIHRJ010000117.1:0-6059 GCA_966212445.1 uncultured Noviherbaspirillum sp.
CTCAGTCTGGCACATCCGATGCCGTGGGGGGAGGAGTCCATTCCATTGCCCTACCATACTTGGAAAGCAGGTCGACTTGAACCAACAGCTACACAAGACGGAGGGCAATAAAAAAACCCGCCGGCCTTTTCAGGCGGCGGGCTAACCTCTTAGAGAGGAGGGAGGAGACAACAGGCCTTATGATGCCATGCATTCCTTAAGCCAGACTTAAGCGGCCAAATCCGGTGGTTCGATACAGACCGTGCTTATAAGAATTAATGCTTCTGGCCATCTTGCGTCCCCCTGCCCGTTTTTTCCTGCAGTTCGTCGATGCGTTTCGACGCCTCGGCCTTGCTGAGATTCTCGTCCATCTGTTCGCCGGCTTCTTCGGACAGCGTCTTCAGATACGACTTCTGCGCACCGGTCATCGGCTCGTCACCCGTGGTCCAGTCCTTCGGGTCCTTCACCATGTTGCTTTTATCCGCGCTGGCTTGCGTTTGCTTGTCCATTGTGTTCTCCGTCTGGCAAATACTGGTTGCATACACAGTATTCAGAGGGGAGTCGATGCGAAAAGTTCATCTCAAATTGACACTTCAGCGCATTCTTTCGTCTCAATTATTCCTGTTTCCGCAATGGTTCATTGTCTTTCTCATTGTTTATTTCGACAGAAGCAAAGACTAGACTGTGCTTCATCGATGAGCACACAACAAAACGCGTGCGACTCACCGAGGCAAACCCCGACGGCAGACGTGTTGCCTGAACCGCCGAGATCGAGTCCCTAACTGATATCTGGAGAATGAAAATGAACGCAAAAAAATTGATCGCCGCTGTTGCCGTATTCGCTGCCACCAGCTCCGCCTTCGCCAATGAATGGGTCGACTTCAACGATTTCCAGTCGACAAAGACACGTGCCGAAGTCAGCGCGGAACTGAAAGAAGCCCAGGCGCAAGGCGCCTACGTCGCCGGTGGCGAGGAATTCACCACGCCCGACGTCCCATTCGCATCCACCAAGACCCGTGCGCAAGTGATGGCCGAGTTGAAGCAGGCGCAGGAAGACGGTTCGTATGCGCTCGCGCAGCAGGAATTTGAAGGACAGATTCCTATGGTAAACAACAGCAATACCGGCTCCCGCCTTGCTCATAACGAAGGTCCATCGGTAACCGTCAACTGATTGTCGACGTAACCCAAGCAAACGCCGCTCTTGAAGCGGCGTTTTTCGCTTTAATCGGGGGTAGCGAATGGTCCATTCCTTGTTGCTCCTCGAGTTGATCAAGACAATCGTGGTCTTCCCTTATTGCCTGCGGCCGACGCAACTCTACCCGTTTTATGGGATAGCCAGTTTCAATAAGGAAACTTACTATATCGGTGTTCAGGACTGGTTTCGCCATAAAGAATCCATGCACGGGTTGACTCAATCTTGCCAATCCGTGGAATAGTGTGAAGAAGAAAAGTCATCAACCATTCAAGGTGAAAAACATGAGCAGTATTAATTCTGCCGGCCTGCCTTCTACCATTACTCTTATCGATCCCCGCACCGGTGCCAAGACCACTGGAAGGGTCATGCATCTGGATCCATCGACGGCTATCAAGATGACGGAAGCCGAGACCAACGAGCTGAAGCTGTGGGAGACGCAAATCAGGGCAAGAGAGGAAGCCAATGAACGCTATGCCATGCAACATCCCGACAAGGTCTACGCCCAGGTGGTGGTCAATGGCAAGCTGACGGCGACGGTTTACGATTCCGGCGTGGCAGCCACTCCGTATCAAATGCCTGGCATGCCTGACAACGGTTTTGGATCGGGCCTGGCAGAAGCCCGGCTGGCGTATATAGCAAAAGCGACCGGAGGGAAAGTTATCCGCTCGGACTTTTTCCCGGTGGCGGGAGGTTCATACAGAGGTGCTCCGGAATCGGCTCTTCCCCGTGTCACGGCACGCAGCCTCGATCAGATACTTCAGGACATGTTGATGCGTTCCCGTATCGACGCGGCAGCCAGCAATTTGCAGGCGAACGGGAATGACAAAGCTTGAGGTCTCCTGAAATACGGCGACAACGAAACCTTTGCGATATGAACCCGGACAAAACCCGCCTCAACGCAACACCCCGAACACCTTCCCGATGATCTTGCTGCCCGATCCGACCGGATCGCGGCGGATCGCTTTTTCCTCTTCGGCGATCATCGTGAAGAGGCCGTCCAGTGTCTTCTGCGTCACGTAGTCTTCCACCGTCGCCGGCTGCTGCGCCAGACCCAGTCTGGATACCTGTCCCATGGTGCCGTTGTATTTCGCCGAGAGGTCGGAGCGGTCGGTCACTTTCTTGACGATGGGCCGGAACTGCGCGGCGAGCCGGGCCGAGGTCTTGTCGCGAAAGAAGTCGGTCACCGAAGTATCGCCGCCCGTGAGGATGCGCTTGGCGTCGTCGACCGACATCGATTTGACGGCGTTGAGCAGCAACGGCTTGGCCATCGGCACCGCTGCTTCGGCGGCGTGGTTCATCGACACCACCAGTGCATCCAGCTGGTCGCCGCGGCCGGTCATCTTGAGCAGCGGGCGCGCCTGTTCGAGAATGGGCGGCAGTCCGATCCTGACCTTGTCGTTGTTGAGGAAGCCGTTCTGCACGCCGAGCCTGGCGACTGCCGCAAGCGAACCTTTTTCCAGCGCCGCCTTCAGGCCGCCGACAGCGTCCCGGTTGGACAGGTTGTCGATGGAGGCCGCCAGTGCGCCGGAGGCGATCAGCAACAGCGCGTACAGGAAGGATCTTGTGCGGGGAAGCGTGGACATGGCTGGCTCCTCTTGCCGGGATCGTGGTCTGGAACCGCCAGTCTACCCGGTTGCGTTCGATATTGATCCGGCACGATGAAGCCTCTTTCATCGTGTCCATTTCTCACCCTCTCCCTCGGGGGAGAGGGCCGGGGTGAGGGGATCCGGCTCAATACACCATCGTGCCGCATCAATAAGCCTGTCCGCTTCGCCACTTGCGCCCGGCAACGCGTCGTTGATCGTTGACAGACGGGTATAAAAAAGCCCGGCCGTTGCCGGCCAGGCTGAAAATCCTTCCTCATTGAGGAGGATGGAGGAGACGCGGACTCTTTAGCAAGTCTTGGGCCAGCTTCTTCTGGAATTGTTGCAGGATGCCAAAAACGGCCGGATCGGCCCTTTCTCCCTCTGACAGACGCCGCTCCGGCGCGAAGAATTGTTTCCAATGCACTCGGGCAGGATGGAAAAAGGGGTGAGATTTTCCAGAATTTGCAGTGCCGGATTCCGGAAAACGGAAACGCCGGCACGGATTCCGGTGTTGCCGTTACGGACGTCAACAGACGGCAACTATGCCGATGCTCCCCGTTACTCCGTTGTCACCAGATATTCCCGGACCAGTTCCCTGGCGCGATGCAGACGGCTCTTGACCGCTCCCGGTTGCTCGCCCAGCCGGGCGGCGATTTCGGCAATCGTCAATTCCTCGAAGTCGCGCAGCAGCACCACCTCCAGGTAATGCGCGGGCAAGGATTCGAGCGCGGCGGCGAGGTCCATGCGCAGTTCGTTGTCGGTTTTGCTTGCCAACTGGCGTTCGGCGCTTGCCTCGTCCAGCGGGTCGTGCCGGAGCATCGCACGCGCCAGCCGCCGACACTCCCGCTTTATCATGGTGAACAGCCAGGAAGAAAAGGCTGCCGCCGCCTTGAGGCTGCGCACCTTGCGGGAGATGATCAAAAGCGACTCCTGCACGGCGTCGTCGACGTCGCTGGCCTGGCAATGCCGGTACGCATAACGGCGCGCATCGGCCTGACAGACCGCAAGCAGCCGGCCAATGGCGGCCGGGTCGCCGGTTTGCGCCGCGCAGATCAGGTTGTCGCGATCCATCCCGCCGCCCGCCATCGCTTACGCTCCCTTGTCCAGCTTGCGTCCGACCATCGCGCACATCGGGCAAAACCCGATCAGGCCGGTCATGGAAAGCATGGCGCCGACCACGCCTGCGCCCATTCCTATGGTCGACACGCCCCAGTTGAAGTAGGCAAAGGCCAGGAAGGCCATACCGATCACGATGCGCAGCACGCGCTCCCAGCCGGGGACATTTTTAGCGTAGAACATTTGATTCTCCTTTTCATCGTCTTGTATCGAGGAACATCCTCGGCTACTAGGAGGAGGCGGCGCGACAAAACGGTTCGCGGGGGGAGAAAAATTTTTCACAAATGTATTGATGCACCGCACCGGTCATCCGGGGAGGAAGATGATGAGAATACTGCTTCAGCCTGTATGGGTGTCCGACAGCGCATCCCACCACCCCAGAACTGCTTCCGTCGTACACGCCAGTGCGACAAAATCGCCGCCGGTAAACTCTGTCCATTCCGCCATGAAGCGCTCCCCGACCGGGATCAGGACCGGAACGTCGGAGATAACGGCGGCAGCGATCTCTTCATGCAGTCCCTTGCCGCCGGCTTCCTGAGCACCGAACTTGTTGAACACCGCGATGGCGGCACCACCGTGAATGGCCTGTCTGATCACGGAACCTGCTTCTGCAAGCGCCGAGGTATCGAGACGGCAGCCGGTGGCGCCGCTTCCCAGGTCTTGCGAGATCGACATGCGGCGGCGGCTTGGCAGGAGTTCCAGTTCCATCGCGCATTCTCCCGTCCCGTGCTGCAGCGCGCCGGCCAGCGCAATGCCGCGCGAAGCGAAGATACGCACCGCCTCCGCTAGCACAGATGCTGGATCGATACCGGGCTTGTAGACAATGGCGGCTATGCGTAGTCGGGTCATGGCGTCGGAGAATGTGTGGCAGGAAAAAAATGGTGTCAGGTGGACACGATACCTGACTACGCGTTGCGGCGGTAGCGAAGCGGCGATTGATGGGCTGGACATGACGGGCTTTGTGCCGCGATGATGCGGCTGCGGACGGCTCCTGCTATTGTTTGGGGTTTGGCGCAGGCAATCAACATGCGATTCTGCAATGCAACCAATGCGATGCGGATGCATCTGAGCTTTGCCCCCTCTAGGAAGAAAACGTGCACCCGCAGCCGATTTGTGCTCGCAACCAATGAAAGAACGTAAAGAATCCTCATGCTGATCGATGAATTGAACGCATTTGCCCATACCGAGATGGGGCGCATCGTCGCCACCATTATCGCCATCATCATCACGATGATGCTGCTGAAGATGATTCAGCGCCATGCGCGAATCTCGTCCGCGTCCAACATGGAGATGGCGCATCGAAAAGGCAATTTTGTCCTGTTGAAGAACCTGGTGCTGCTGACCGCGCTGACCGTGATCGGCACGATCTGGGCGTCGAAGATCGCCGGCGCCGCACTATCCCTGGCGGCCGTTGCCGGCGCACTGCTGATCATCAGCAAGGAGTTCCTTGCGAACCTGCTCGGCACGGCGTTCCTGACCGTGTCGCGCCTGTACCGGGTGGGGGACTTCATCGAGCTGGACGGCATTTCAGGGCGCGTCATCGACACCGACCTGCTGGCGACGACCTTGTCGGAAGCGCTGGACGGCAGCCAGCTGACCAGCCGCACGGTGGCGTTGCCGCATGCGCTGTTGCTGATCAAGCCGGTGCGCAACCTGACCTCCACCGGCGCTTATGTGGTCAACCTGCTTCGGGTGGGGGCGGACGTCAACGATGACCTGATCGCGCTGGAGAATACCTTGCTCACGGCCGCAAACGAGGTATGTTCACCCTGGCTGACCGAGGCGGATGCGCACCTGAAGCGCATCGAGTCGCGCGAGCTGATGGACCTGCCTTCGGCAGCGCCGCGCGTGATCCTGCAGATCGTCGACTCCAAGGAAGCAATGCTGTCTCTTCGCTACGCCTGCCGGCCCAATGAGCGGGTGAAGGTGGAGCAGGCGATATTGCGGCGTTATCTGGCCAAGCGTGCGGTGCGGCAGCGGACCTCGGCGGTGGCGGTTGCTGCCGAGTAGCCGGGTGAAAGCAGGTTAAACGGCTGAAGTTCGGTAATTCGGGGGACGGAAAGGAAACGCCTTCCGCCATACGTCGAGCGGAGGGGAGTAACACCAAAGCCGAAGCACGCGGCGGAATGCGCTGCGCTTTTCCGTATATGGACTCCTCCCGGTTTGCAAGTCATTTCTGTTTT
>CBIHRJ010000118.1:0-5956 GCA_966212445.1 uncultured Noviherbaspirillum sp.
TGGCCTCGGTCAAGCATGTGGCCGATATCATGAACGAGATCACCGCCGCCAGCGATGAGCAGAGCACGGGTATCGAGCAAGTCAACCAGGCAATCACGCAGATGGACGAGATGACGCAGCAGAATGCGGCACTGGTCGAGCAGGCGTCCGCCGCTGCCGACAGCATGCAGAATCAGGCATCGACACTTGCACAGGCAGTATCGGTATTCAAGTTGAGTCATGTTGAACAGGCTGCCGTGCTTGCATCGCCGCAAATGGCAACCCCGGAGGCAGCGCGGAAGCCGGCGGTAGCGAAGCAGGCGCAGTCAAGAGCATTGAAGGCGAGCAGCGTAACCCATCCTGTGACTCGCTCGCGCCCGCCTGTTCCGGCGGGTACGGGAGACGATTGGGAAGAGTTTTGAGTCGGGCGTGATCTTACGCTATCAGTATGAATGAAAAGAAGAGAGGAAACCCGATGTTCAACATCTCCAACATAAAAATCGGCACACGTCTGATGATTGGTTTTGGCCTTGTGCTTCTCTGCACCACGGCCGTTCTTGTATTCGGCCTGTGGCGGATGAGTGCGCTCAACACCAATACCGAGCTGATCGTCAATGAAAAAGTCGGCAGCTTGACAGGCAGCATGGCGATGCGTGAGGCCGGCTGGTCGATTGCGTTGTCGTTGCGCAAGGTTGCAACGCCGACCGATGCGACCGAAGGTGAGCGCGAAACCGCTCGGCTCGCTACCCTGCTCGACGCGTATGCGAAGGCGGAAGACACGGTGAAGAAGTATTCGACCGACGAGGCGGACAAGGCGACGCTGGCATCAGCGATTGCGGAAAAGCAGGCGATTCTTCCCGTCGTCGAAAAGATCAAATCGCATGCCGCGGGCGGCAATTATTTTGACGCCGCGTCGATGTTGAAAACCGACTTCGCCCCGTTGCATGATAAGTGGATGGCAGCGTTGGTCGCCTTGGCCGACCACCAGCAAAAAGTGATGGCAGCAACCTCTGCTGCATCGCAAGAAAACTACGTCAACACGCGCCTTGGCATGTTGGGTGTCGGTATCTTTACGATCGCACTGGGTGCATTCATCGCGCTGCTGATTACGCGCACCATTACCGGCCCGTTGCAGAACGCTGCGTCCATTGCGGACACCATCGCCCGCGGCGACCTGACCACAAGGATCGAGGCAATCGGTACCGATGAAGCCGGCCGTCTCGTGCAGTCGCTCAAGACCATGCAGGGAAACCTGGTAAGCACCGTCAACAACATCAAGCAGGGTACCGAAACCATTTCGCTCGCTTCGCGCGAAATCGCCTCCGGCAATGCAGACTTGTCCTCGCGTACGGAATCCCAGGCAAGCTCGCTGGAAGAAACAGCGTCGTCGATGGAGGAATTGACGACAACCGTGAAACAGAATGCCGAAAATGCACGCCAGGCCAACCAGTTGGTGGTGTCGGCTTCGGATTATGCGGTGAAGGGCGGGCGCGTGGTTGGTCAGGTGGTCGATACGATGGGATCGATCAAGGAGAGTTCGCGCAAGATTGTCGACATCATCGGGGTGATCGACGGGATTGCGTTCCAGACCAACATCCTGGCGTTGAATGCGGCGGTGGAAGCGGCGCGGGCGGGCGAGCAGGGGCGGGGTTTTGCGGTGGTGGCGGCGGAAGTGCGCAACCTGGCGCAGCGGTCGGCGGGTGCGGCGAAGGAGATCAAGGCCTTGATCGGCGACTCGGTGGAGAAGGTCGATGCGGGCGGCAAGCTGGTGGATGAAGCCGGCAAGACGATGGACGAGATTGTCACTTCGGTCAAGCATGTGGCCGACATCATGAGTGAAATTACGGCCGCCAGCCAGGAGCAGAGTTCCGGTATCGAGGAAGTCAACCGTGCAATCGCCCAGATGGACGAGATGACGCAGCAGAATGCGGCACTGGTGGAACAGGCGGCCGCCGCAGCCGAAAGCATGCAGGATCAATCGGTCAAGCTGGCTGATGCGGTCGCGGTTTTCAAACTGGGCATGGATAGCCAGCATGCGGTCGTGCCTGCTGCGGCATCTGCTTCATCCGCGCCGGCAATCGTGCGCAAACCTGCTTCCGGCGTTCCGGCTCGGGCATCGGCGAGCACCGGTGTCGCGAAGATCGGCAAGCCGCAGGCCGGTGGCAGCAACGATGAATGGGAAGAGTTCTAAGCAGGTCTTCAATAGTCTTTTGATATGACGGCGGTGCAGGTATGGAGGCCTGTACCGCCGTCATGCCTTTCATCGTCATGACGGGTGCCTGAAAACGGACACCTGTAACAGATTGTCTTCTCCGCTCCTGATCCCGTAGCCGCCGAAACGGTATACCCCTTCCCTGGTTTCGATGTTTTTCATGTGACGGCTTCTCCGTCACGCTGTTCCCGATACGTGAAACTCACAATGGCGCCAAGCGGGAGCCGCGTTTACCATCCACGCAGCATTTCATCATGGCGACGAAAGAACTGCCAATGCAGCAGTGCTTCCTGCTTGGATAACAGCGACGGGACAACAACCGGAGACACACATGAATACCTCGCGCACCGTTCGAGAACGCTTGCTTTTGCCCGCTACCGGACTGCTTGACCGCATGCGGATTCTCCCCAAGTTTGTCCTGATTTCTTCACTGGTAGTCGTCCCGCTTCTGGCCTTGTTTTTCCTTTTGCAGCATGAGCTGATGGCCAATGCCGAGTTTGCCAACAAGGAGAGAGTGGGAGTCGGCTATGTATCGCAGTTGCTCGTGTTGAGCCGGCTCGTGCAGACCACCCGTGCCCAGGCGAGCGCGGCAAGCGCTGCCGACAACCCGGCATTGCGCAGCGCGCTTGTGGAGATGCAGAACCGCACCGGAGAGCAGATCAAGAAAATCTCGGGCATGACAGGCGTGCTGGACGAGCTGTCCCTGAAAAAGGAGTGGAGTGCGTTATCGCAACAGTGGCAGATGGCGACCAAGGCGAGCGGCGAAGGTGCGGATGCCGTCTACGGGCAGCTATCCACAGGCTTGCAGAAGCATATGAAACTTGCCGCGGCGCGTTCGAATCTGGCGATGGATCCGGATATCGATTCCTTCTACCTGATGAACGCGGTGACTTCATCGCTAGTGACGCTGGCGGCGGACATGGACGAGATTCGCAGCCTGACTGCCGCTGCGGTCGCGCGCAAGGAAATCACCTTGACGGAAGCGCGGAAAGTTTCGGAAACCGGGTTGTTGACCAAGCGTTCCCTTGCCGATGCGATCGCCGATATCGATGCCGCCGTGACGCAAAATCCGGCGCTGGAAAAGCGGCTTGGGGTGGCGCGCAAGCAAATGGAAGGGGTGCAGTCGTTCCTGGGGGCGCATTCCGGCGATTTGTCGGCGAGCGCAGTATTCCAGTTGCCGGTCCCCGACTATCTTGCAAAAACGGGTGAGGCGGTCGATGTCGTCTACAACCTCGCCGACCGGAGCGCGGTCGGTCTCGATGAATTGCTTGGCGTGCGGATGGATGGTCTGCACCAGCGGCAAGTGCTGGCCTACATCCCCATTGTGCTGGCGGTTCTGGTTTCCGCGTATTTCATGCTAGCGTTTTATGCATCGTTCAGCGCCAGCCTGCGATTGCTGGAGACGTCCTTGCGGCGCATGCATGACGGCGACCTCGGAGCAGACCCCAAGGTCCAAAGCCGCGATGAATTGGGGGCATTGTTGCGTCTTGCCGGCGAGATGAAGGAGCACCTCGCATCCATGATCGCCGAAGTGCGCGACAGGGCTGGGCTGATCGACGTTGGTTCAAGAGAGATCGCAATCGGCAACGCCGACCTGTCGGCACGGACCGAGTCGCAGGCCGGCTCGCTGGAAGAAACAGCGTCTTCGATGGAGGAGCTGACTTCAACGGTCAAGCAGAATGCCGAAAATGCACGTACTGCCAACCAGTTGGTGGTGTCGGCGTCCGATGTTGCCCAGCGCGGCGGGCAGGTGGTCGGGCAGGTGGTCGATACGATGGGTTCGATCAAGGCCAGTTCAAGCAAGATTGTCGACATCATCTCCGTCATTGACGGGATTGCGTTCCAGACCAACATCCTTGCGCTCAATGCCGCAGTGGAGGCGGCTCGCGCCGGTGAGCAAGGACGGGGCTTCGCCGTGGTGGCGTCTGAAGTGAGGACGCTTGCGCAGCGGTCGGCCGCCGCCGCAAAAGAGATCAAAATGCTCATCGTCGATTCTGTGGAAAAGGTCGATACGGGCAGCAAGCTGGTAGACCAGGCGGGGAAGACGATGGACGAGATCGTCACGTCGGTCAAACACGTTGCCGACATCATGAGTGAAATCAGTGCGGCGAGCCAGGAACAGAGCTCCGGCATCGAGGAGGTCAACCGGGCAATTACCCAGATGGATGAAATGACCCAACAAAACGCCGCGCTGGTCGAGCAGGCCGCCGCTGCTGCTTCGAGCATGCAGGACCAGGCCACGGCGCTGGCGCAAGCCGTGGCCGTCTTCAAGCTGGAACAAACGGCACAAGCGGGACAAGGAGCCGCTCCGGCGATCACGGTATCCGCAACAGCCGTGACCGGAAAGGCACCCGCGCAGATCCGAAAACGTCCCACGATGCCGGTACCGGCAGTCGGCGAGCAACGTCCTCCGGTACGCAGCAAGGACGAATGGGAAGAGTTCTGAGGAGTCCCCGCAACCTCGGCGCTAATTCAATCAGTCTTCCGTAACAGTGCGGATAGGCGGCATTCACGCCATCCCGGCAGAATCATCGCGACCCCGTTCCGGACAGGGTGTCGTGCGCCTTCAAGCATGCACTCCCTGCCGCTCACGAGGCGAGATCGCCACAATCGCGACTTTCATCGGCGAATGGTTGGCCGAGCCACACTTTTTTGAATGAATGAGGTGGCTTGCGTCATTGCTTCGGGGTAAGATAACCTTTGAGCACCTAAGGCTTCGATTGCCCTTGGAATCTACGCGCCGGTTTAAGACGGCAGGTCACAACAATGAAGCTCGAGTTGGGGGAGAAAACACTATGAATTTGCGCAGCTTGCGTATCGGTGCACGCTTGGGAGCGGGTTTCGGTATCATCCTCGCCATTCTTGCGTTGATGGTCATTACCGGCAACGTACTTACCACCAAAAACAAGAAGAGGCTGATCGAAGGACTGGAACTGTCCAGCGACAAGCTTCTGCTTGCTACAACAATGAAAAGCGCGCTGCTTGAAGGCGGCATTGCGATGCGCAATATCGGTCTGCAATCCGAAGTCAGCGCGATGCAGAAGGAAGAAGCGCGAGTCAAGGCGCAGAACAAGCGGTATGCGGAAGCGCGCGACAAACTCACCGCACAAGGATTGACTGACACAGAGAAGGCGATCCTCAGCGAATTGGCCCGACTCGACGAGGAGATCGCCACCCCGTTCAAGGAGGCAATTGGTCAAGCTCTGGCGTTCAACAGCGAAGGTGCGATCAAGGTCATTGCCAGCCGCATTGACCCGCTGAACCAGCAAGCCTTGCTGGAAATGGACAAGCTTGTTGCTTTGCAGCAGGCCGCCGCCAGCGAAGTCTTGAGCGGCTCGGTCGGCGACGATAACAGGCTCATGGTGCTTCTGTTCGCTCTTGCTGCTGTTGCGCTTGCCATCGGCGGCCTGTTCGCATGGGTTATTACCCGTAGCATCACGGCACCGCTCAACCAGGCCGTTGCGGTCGCCAGTCGCGTCGCCACCGGCGATCTTACTTCGCAGATTGATGAAAGAAACAGGGACGAGATCGGGCAGCTCTTTGACGCGCTGCGTCAAATGAACGGCAGCCTTGCACAGATTGTCGGAAATGTCCGCTCCGGTACCGATAACATCGGCGTGGCGTCGCGTGAGATTGCGGCGGGCAATGCCGACCTGTCGGCGCGGACCGAGGCACAGGCCAGCTCGCTGGAAGAAACCGCATCGTCGATGGAAGAACTGACCTCGACCGTGAAGCAGAACGCGGAGAACGCGCGCCAGGCAAATC
>CBIHRJ010000119.1:0-5412 GCA_966212445.1 uncultured Noviherbaspirillum sp.
GCCGGCATCACGCGCGACATGACCTTCAAGAAGATGGACAAGACCAACTGGGATGCGGTCATCAAGACCAATCTCGACTCCGTCTTCAACATGACCAAACCGGTCTGCGACGGCATGACCGACCGCGGCTGGGGCCGCATCATCAACATTTCGTCGGTCAACGGCCAGAAGGGCGCATTCGGCCAGACCAACTATTCGGCGGCCAAGGCCGGCATGCACGGCTTCACCAAGGCACTGGCGCTGGAAGTCGCGCGCAAGGGCGTGACCGTTAACACCATCTCGCCGGGTTATATCGGCACCAAAATGGTGATGGCGATCCCCAAAGAGGTGCTCGACAGCAAAATCATCCCGCAAATCCCGATGGGCCGTCTCGGCAAGCCGGAAGAAGTCGCCGGCCTGGTCGCCTACCTGGCGTCCGACGAAGCGGCTTTCCTGACCGGCGCCAACATCGCGATCAACGGCGGCCAGCACATGCACTGATGCCGGCGGCGCTGTTGCGCCATGGTGGTTCCGACGACGCGGAGCAAACCTTGTGTTTGCTCCGCGTTTTTTTGAATCGGCGATAAAAAACCCGGCTTCGCGATTCGCGTTGCCGGGTTTTTTGTTGTGCTGCCTAGTTAAGACGCTTTGGGCGCTTCGTCCTGGTCCACCAGTGCTTGCATCAGTTCGATGAGTTTCGGCATGGCGACATAGCCGGAATTGACCAGCTCCAGTTTGCCGTCGCGCTCCAGCACCAGCGTCGGGAAGCCGGAGATGCCCCAGCGGCGCGTCAGTTCGAAGTCGCCGTGGGTGGCGCGGATCGCCTCTTCGGAATTCCAGGCTGTCAGGAAATCCGCAGCCTCGGTCGGGACACCCGCCTCCGTCATCGCCGCCGCCGCAACGGATGCCAGTACGTTGCCTTGCGTTACGTCCTGGCCCTCCGCATAGAACGCATGCTGGATTGCGCTGAATACCGCGAGGCTCATTTGCGGCGCCAGCATGCGCGCGGTCACGACCGCGCGGCAGGCGGGTTCGGTATCGTAGACGAAATCAGGCCGGGCCATGCCGCCATCGTTGAATGGCAGCCCGCTGCGCTCGGCCACCTCTTTCCAGTGTCCGGCGATCGTCGCCTTGAATTCCGCATCCGCCGGTTCCCGGTTGTACGCGCGCAGTCCGCCCACCACGATTTCGAGCGGAAGTTCCTGCAATCCTTCGAGCAGTGCGCCCAGTTCCGGGCCGAAGCCGTAGCACCAGGAGCACATCGGGTCTGCAATGTAGATGAGGCCGGCCATAGTTCACTTTCTTGATTTTAGTCATCGGGGCGCTTTTCTGGTGCCCGGAAGAACGTTCTGGAAGGGGGGAGTGTAGGCATACTATCCGACCACAGAGCCGGTGCTTTTCCCGAGTATCGCCCGGATTCCGTCCCTGTTCTGCGAAATAAGCGATTCCGTGCATGAACTTACGCATCGAAATCCCGCTCTATTGTGAAGCTGTGCCGCGCGGCAGGAATTCCGGGCGCCTGCCCTGTTTTTTTACGATTTGGGTTCTACACTGAGTTATCCGGACGAAATTGAATGGAGACGTCTATGCGGAGCGATTACATCCAGCGGTTTGGTTCTGATGTTGATGAAGCGCATGAAAAACAGCGCAAGGAAGTGATGCGGACGATCGAGGCGCACGGCATGCGGCCACTCACCGATTTGGCCGATATGACCGAAGGTGAGCGCGCCAAATGGTTTTTCTGGAACCTGCATGAAAACCTGGATGAATTCCGGAAGCTGGAGCCGACGCTGATCGGCCAGATCATGTGCACCCAGTTGACGGTCAGCGAAGGCTTGTCGATGGCAACCGAAAAAGTCGGGATGGAAAAGAGCATCGCGCTCAATTGCCGCTGGCACTTGCGGCTTGCCTATTCCTCCTGGCAGAACGAGGAAGTGTACCCTATCGGCGACGGCTCGGTCGACCTGTCGGTCACCGCGACGCTGCCGGAGCAGCCGCCGCTGCAAAAGAACCAGAAGGGCTACCTCGACGCCGACAATTCCCTCTATCCCAACCAGCTCTACCTGTACGGCTGGGTGACCAGCCCGGTATGGGAAGAAATCAAGGGCCTGCTGTACAAACCGACGCCGAACTGCCAGACCGACATCGTGCTGCGCGACGATTCGCTGTTCCCGGTCAAGCAAGGCTTCGGCTTCGTCGCCGGGCCGCCCGGTGCCATCGGCATCACCAGCCTGGAATTCCTGGTGTCGTCGCATGCGATCGAGCGGCGTTCGAACCGGCGCAGCGAAACGCTGCAGCGCTAGCAATTGCAGAGAAAAACCCTAACACGAAGGCACGAAGAACGGTGCTTTTCTTTGTGCCTTCGTGGTTCAAACTTTTCCTCGTGAAAGCGCGACGCCCTCCAGGCCCGCGCTTTCAGCCGTGCGCCCTGCGCTCCAGCCAGCAATCCAGCGAAAACTTCCCCGGCCCGAACGCGATCAGCACCAGCAGCAGCGCCCCCCAGTAGAAATGGTCGTTGATCGCCGCCGGACATTCGAGCTCGAACAGCGCCGGATACGAAATCACTGCCATCGCGTTGACGAAGAACAGGCCGAGCGCCGCCGGACGCGAAATCAGGCCGATCGCCAGCAGCACGGGGAACAGCAGTTCCCCGCCGGCCCCCATGAAGGCCGCCAGCGCTGGCGGCAGCACCGGCACCTGGTACTCATTCTGGAACAGCGCCAGCGTCGCACCCCAGTCGCTGATCTTGACCATGCCCGACTTGAAGAACTGCCAGCCGACGAACAGCCGGATCGCCAGGCCCAGCAGCGAACCCGCCCATTCGTTGATCTTGGTATCGAAGCGCATCACATCGTGATGCAGTTGCAGGATCTTTTGCATGTCACTTCCCGTCCAGTTGTTCTTCCATCACGACCTCGGTCAAGACCGCATGCTGCAGCCACTGCCGCAACTGCCGGCCGAAGTCGAAGTCGGGATCGATCGCGAGCGCGGCATCGAGCGCCGCACCGAGCGTGTCGCCGCGCTGCAGCCCGGCGATGGCCGTGTAGCCCGCCTGCGATAGCATGAGCACGCCGGCCTTCCATTGCGGCCGCACGACCAGCCCGTAATTGGCGCTTGCAAGCTCTTCCGGAAATGGCACACCGGTGTCCGCTTGATGCGCATGCCACAGTTCGACCACCGCCCATTCCGACGCGACCAGGCTGCATGCAGGATGCAGCGTGAACCGGCATGCATCGAGCTGTTCCGGCGCGAGCTGCATCAGGCGCGCCGGATCGATGCCCTGAGCATGATCCGCATAGTGCGCGCCATGCAGCGCCCATTCCAGCCGCGCCATGTCGGGAAAATACGGGTAGTCCGCGACATGCGGAAAACCGGCCAGGAATTCCGCGAACTGCGCGCCGAAGCGGTTCAGGTCGCCTTCCGCCGACGGATGCTCCTTGCCATAGGCACGCGCGAGCGCGGAAAAGAATTCGTCGCCGACCAGCGCCCTCAGCACAGGATAGGCCGACGACAGGCTTTTATCCCAACCGGCGCTCAGGTTGCCGCGATACAGCGCAAGCCGTTGTTCCGCCAGTTGCGTATCGCCCTTGAACATCGGCAGCGCCAGCAACTCCATGCCGCCATCGAACAGCGCATTCGAAAAAGTTTGCTGCACCACCGCCAGACGTTCTTCGCCGGCACGGCGTTCGATCCCGGCGGCGATGCGCCGCGCATGTTCCGCCTCTTCCAGCAGCACCGCCAGCGCAGGCACGTCGGTATCCCACTCGATCAGTGTCGATACCGTGCCGAAGCGCTGCAGCGCTTTTTCATACAGATCCCACACCGGCGCCGCCACGCGGTCGCCGTGGTGGTCGATCACTGCTTCCGGCGTCACCAGGTGGCCGGCGAGGTGCATCTCGCCGACGCTGTGCGGCGCAATCGCTTCCAGCGCCGCCAGCGGATCTTCGCCGTGGTTGCACAGGTTGACGTACAGGTTGTTGATGTCGAGCAGAACGCCGCAGCCGGTACGCGCCGCCAGCGCCGCGAGGAATTCCGCCTCGCTCATCGCATCGTCATGGAAACGCAGATAAGTGGAGACGTTTTCGAGCAGGATGCGACGGCCCAGCGCTTCCTGGATGCGTTCGACGCGTTCGCAGACCAGCGTCAGCGCTTCCGCCGACAGCGGCATCGGCAACAGGTCATTCAGATGGCGGTCGCCGACTGCGCCCCAGCACAGATGTTCGGACACCAGCGCCGGTTCGACACGCTGCACGACCTCGCGCACGCGCTGCAGATGCTGCTCGGAGAAGCCGCGCGCGGAACCGATGCCGAGACCGACGCCATGCAGGCTGATCGGATAGTCGCGACGCAGTTGTTCGAGCACATGCGCGTCCCAGCCGCCGTGCCCGAAAAAATTCTCCGTATGGACTTCGAGCCAGTCCGCCGGCGGACGGTGCTCGAGAAACTCGCGATAGTGCGGAGCGCGCAGACCGACGCCGAAACCGAGCCGGGGAAAACCTGGACGATCGATGCGTGACATATGCGGCTCCGCGATGAGACCAGCCGATTACTTCGGCGCCATCATCTTGCCGCCCATATTGGCGCAGGTGCCCTTGGCGACATACTTCCAGTCCTTCGGATCGTTGTCCTTCTTCGACTGGCCGGCGCAGGAGTGCGTGCCGCTGGAGCTGGCGCAATCGTTCTGTCCGGCCTTGGCGATGCCGTAGCATTTTTCCTTTTCACCGTCGGCGGCGTGAGCGGTGCCGAGGCCGGCGACGCAGGCGGTGGCGAGAGCGGTGGCGAGCAGTGCGTGACGTTTGTTCATGGTGTTCTCCTTGATGGCTTGATGTGGATGGACAGCCGGTTGATGCGGCTGAACGGTAGTCGGACCGGTTGTCATTACCTTACATCGACAATCGGTCCGACGCGGAAAATCGGTTCGCGGCCGCTTCCCGGTCAGGATGCAATCGCGCCGCGAACAGAATAACCCGGCTGATCCCTCAGTCGCCACTACCATATGAATACTTACAGACTGTTTTTACCCAACCATCGGCCCCCTGTACCCGATGGCGTCGGCTCGTGCCGTTGTATCCCCGTCGTTGTATCTCATAGAGCAGGGCACAACGGGCTTTGACGGCCGGCGCCGCCTCAATCGCCGAGGAAAAGTGTTCACGCTTATTCAGTCTTGCCATCAAGAAAAATAATCAACGGCAATTGGATTTCCTGTGCACTCAAGTGACATTCGGCATCATTTAATTTATCATTTAGCAATATTTACACATTGATAATGCTGGCGGCAATTTGGACCCAGCCTTTGGGCAATACCCTGCATCCCGGTACACCTACAACAGGAAGTAACCTCCATGAATGTCGTCATCCAAGATGCTGCAAGCGCCCTACGCGCCCACCTCGCCCAGTTCACCCAGGACACCCGCCTGCTGCGCCTGCACACCC
>CBIHRJ010000120.1:0-5211 GCA_966212445.1 uncultured Noviherbaspirillum sp.
CGTTCGATTTGCCGACCGAGGCGCAATGGGAATATGCGGCGCGCAGCGGCGGGCAACGGTATGTGTATCCAACCGACAACGGGGAGCTCGAAGTGGGGCGCAATATTCCATCGTACGAGCAAATAAAAGCTGCGGGCGGATTGCTCAGCGTTGGCAGTTTCCCGCCCAATCCAGCGGGAATTTACGACATGAGTGCCAACATCCACGAATGGGTCAATGACTGGTACGACCCGCAGTATTACCGGCATTCTCCGAAAAGGAATCCTACGGGACCGGCGACAGGAAAAGAGCGTGTCGTGCGCGGAGATTTTGGCTCCGACTATAGCGCAATGACGTTCAAGCGTTGGAGAAGGAAATTAAAAGGGAAAACCGGCACCTGGACCCAATACGACGATGCAGGAAAGAAGCCTGACCGGGAAATCCCTTACACAAAATATTCCGATTTGGTTGACAACGGCTTTCGCTGTGTCGTGCAGCGCTCCACGCCAGCACAGTGATGCTACCAGCGGTTATGCGAACATCGCATGATCGATCCCCATCGTCGCCACCACGAAGGCCGGATCGTCGTTCCAGATGAACGGCCTGCCGTTGAGCGGCTTGGCATTGGCCAGCCGCTTATAGGCTTGCTGCAGGCACCCCGCAAAAGGGGTATTTTCCGTCAACGCCACAATGCGCGCCTCGCCCACCGACGCGGGGAGCTTTTCGCCCAGGTTGTAGGTCATGCGTTCTGCGACTGTGGTGAGGTGGTTCGTGGTCTGCGGACTGGCGACGAGTCGAGCGGTCAATTGCGCCGCCTTCGGCCGCAGTGCGGCCACCTGCGCGCTGTGCTGTACATCGGTCAGGTGGGCTTGCAGCATTCCCATAATTTCCGGCGTCACATAAATGAACCAGTCTTCCATCGATTGTTCAATGCGGTTCAGCCAGCGCTGCGCTTCCTCGGTGCCACTCTGGATCGCCTTTCGGATTCTTTTTTGAAGGTTGTTGAATTCGTCTGCAATGTCTTGAGCCATTTTTTGAGCAAACTCTTCCAGCCTGCGCTCTCCGGCAATCACCAGGTAACCAATCTGGCAGTAGGTGTCATATGCCTTCTCCTCGATTACCTCTTCTATCTTGTGGAAATCCACCCGTTTGAGCTGGTACGCCACGCACTTGAAGAATTCGCCGATCGTGTCCGTGCCCACCTCGAAACTCAGGCTGGCATCGCCGCCAATCCCCAGGCAGCCGCCGAGCTTGGCATGAATCACGAACCGGCCGTTGTCATGCACGATCTTGAACGCGCCCTTGATACCAAGGCCCGCCTTGCCGGCGACACCCGCATTCACCACCGCCACATCCTTGAATTCCGGCACCGCCTTGATGGGGGCCTTGATCTGGAGCGGCTTGCCGTTGCTTTCCTCGCCTTCCGGATTGAGCCATTGCAACGCGCCCTTGGCATCGATGCCCGCTTGCACGCCGGCGAACACGTCGAGCTCGCCATTGCCGCCAGCCCGCACCTTCACGCCCGGCTTATTCCTGATCAGCATGCGGGCTTCCGGCGACAGATTGTTGCTAACCCTGCGTTCGGCGGCGATCTTGGTCATCGCATAAAGTTATTCTTTCAACAATATCTCTCCGCTATACTCGGGCTTCCATCTTTTTCCGCCGGAGCCTGCATTGAACTACGTAAAACCCTTGCGCCTGATTCTGCCTGTCCTCTTGAGTGCGGCGGCATGGAACGTGCTGGGCGCCAACGGCGCCACGCCGGAAGTCCTGCCCGACGGGAATCTGCGCGACCCGATGCCGGACAAGGCGACGCTGGACGAACTGGTGCGCCGCTCCAAGGCCAACCTGGTGTTCTTCCCCGGCGGCTCGTTCGAGATGGGCGACTGGGGGACCGAAGTGGGCGATGGCTTGCCGTATGACGGGCATCTCGACTCCAAGCCGCTGCACAAGGTCACGCTCGACGGTTTTTCGATCGGAAAGTACCCGGTCACCTATGCGGAATTCGATCTGTTCACCGCGGCGCGGCGCCTGCCGAGGATTAACCAGGACTGGATGTCGGAAAAGTACCGCAAGCCCGACAATCCGGCCGGGACGACATGGGAAGGTGCCAAGGCGTACTGCCGCTGGCTCGGCAAGCTGTCCGGCCTGCCGTTCGATTTGCCGACCGAGGCGCAATGGGAATATGCGGCGCGCAGCGGCGGGCAGCGGTATGTGTATCCGACCGATAACGGGGAGCTGGAAGCAGGGCGCAATATTCCGTCGTATGAGCAAAAAAAAGCTGCTGGCGGTCTGGTCAGCGTCGGCAGCTTCCCGCCCAATCCGGCGGGAATATATAACATGAGCGCCGGCATCCGTGAATGGGTCAATGACTGGTACGACCCGCAGTATTACCAGCATTCCCCGGAAAGGAATCCCAGGGGGCCGGTCACTGGAAAAGAGCATGTCGTGCGCGGACATTTCGGCTCTGACGATAGTGCAATGACGTTCAAGCGCTGGTCTTGGAAATCCGAGGAGCGAACCGGCACCTGGACCCAATACGATGACGCAGGAAAGAAGCCTGACCGGGAAATCCCTTACACAAAGTATTCCAGTTCAGCCCTCGGTGTATTCCGCTGCGCCGTGCAGCGCTCCACGCCAGCGCAATGATGCTACCAACGGTTATGCAAACATCGCATGGTCGATTCCCATCGTCGCCACCACGAAGGCCGGATCGTCGTTCCAGATGAACGGCCTGCCGTTGAGCGGCTTGGCATTGGCCAGCCGCTTATAGGCTTGTTGCAGACACCCCGCATAAGGGGTATTTTCCGTCAACGCCACAATGCGCGCCTCGCCCAGCGAAGCATGGAGCTTTTCGCCCAGGTTGTAGGTCATGCGTTCGGCGACGGTGGTGAGGTGGTTCGTGGTCTGCGGACTGTTGAGGAGCCGGGCGGTCAGTTCCGCCGCCTTTGGCCGCAGCGCTGCCATCTGCGTGCTGTACTGCACATCGGTCAGGTGGGCTAGCACCATCCCCTTGATTTCCGGCGTCACATAAATGAACCAGTGTTCTATTGATTGTTCGATGCGGTTCAGCCATTGCTGCGCTTCTTGAGTGCCACTCTGGATCGCCTTTCGAATTCTTTTTTGAAGGTTGTCGAATTCGTTCGCAATATCTTCAATTGTTTTCTTCGCAAATTCTTCCAGCCTGCGCTCTCCGGCAATCACCAGGTAACCAATCTGGCAGTAGGTGTCATATGCCTTCTCCTCGATTACCTCTTCTATCTTGTGGAAATCCACCCGTTTGAGCTGGTACGCCACGCACTTGAAGAATTCGCCGATCGTGTCCGTGCCCACCTCGAAACTCAGGCTGGCATCGCCGCCAATCCCCAGGCAGCCGCCGAGCTTGGCATGAATCACGAACCGGCCGTTGTCATGCACGATCTTGAACGCGCCCTTGATACCAAGGCCCGCCTTGCCGGCGACACCCGCATTCACCACCGCCACATCCTTGAATTCCGGCACCGCCTTGATGGGGGCCTTGATCTGGAGCGGCTTGCCGTTGCTTTCCTCGCCTTCCGGATTGAGCCATTGCAACGCGCCCTTGGCATCGATGCCCGCTTGCACGCCGGCGAACACGTCGAGCTCGCCATTGCCTCCGGCTCTTACCTTGACGCCCGGCTTGTTCCGGTTCCGGGCCGGAATGCCTCTCAAGCCCTGCTTGCCGCCGGTGTAGGTGACGCCAAGATCGACTTCAATCGCCAGCGACGCGCCGGCGCCGCCGTGCAGGATGATGTCGCCGTAGAAGCGCCAGAACCCCAGCTCGAGACTTTGTCCAGCTCCCTCCCACTGCGCATGCCATCCGGCATAATGCGGCCAGTAGCATTCGGCGCGGATGCGCCCTTCGGCAATGGCGAATGCCGCCTGCGCATTGCCCTTGATGCCGAGTTCCCCCGACTTGATGCCGCGCATGAGGGCCTTCAGCAGATTCTTGTCGCGCCTGTCGAACAGGTTGCCCTTGAACGGGTTGAAATTGATTTCCAACCCCGCCCCGGCTGTATAGCGCATCAGTTGCGCTTCGGCGGACAGGTCGATGTTGCGATGCGGGTCGTTCGGATCGATGCCGATATATTTTTCCAGCTCTCCCTTGCGGCGTTCGATGAACCTGGCGATATCCCCATTCATGGTTCTTGCCCAATC
Source organism: uncultured Noviherbaspirillum sp. (assembly GCA_966212445.1). Lineage (GTDB taxonomy): Bacteria > Pseudomonadota > Gammaproteobacteria > Burkholderiales > Burkholderiaceae_D > Noviherbaspirillum. The sequence goes on from CBIHRJ010000120.1 coordinate 4,156, forward strand.
CGAAAACACACCGGTATAGGCATCCGCATCTTCCGGCTTGAGCTTCCACTCCTTCTTGAAGGTCGCCTGGTCCTGCACCTTGGCGGCGATACGGTGCTTGATCTCCGTGGTGTTGAGCTTGCCGTTCTTGAACAGCTTTTCCTCGGCGCGTTTTTCCTTTTCGCCGTCGACGATATAGATGCGTCTTTCCGCCAGCACCTTGTCCAGCCTGTTGCTCTTGATGTAGATCGGCTTGGCTTTCCTGTCCTTGAATTTTTTGAGGGGCACCATCTCGACCATTTTGACGCCGTCTTTGGCATCCAGTTTGGAGAGCGGTTGGAGACTTTCCTTGACGGCGCTGCTGGCGGCGTCGACTTCATTCGTTGCCGCCTCCAGCGCCGCGTTCGCCTGTGCGATGTCGGCTTTCACGTTGCGCATGTGCGCTTCACGCAGCTTGACGGACGCTTCCGTCAAGCTGCGGTTGGTTTCCTGAAGCTTTTCGATTTTTTTGTTGTGCTCATCCGCCTCCTTCATGAGCGCGCGAAATTCATCGGGCCACAATGCAACGAAGCCGTTGCGCTCCGGCCAGTACATGAGCATGCCGTCGCCAAGGGAGTGCGGCACCTCGTGAAACGTGTTTGCCGGAGATGTCGTCTTTGTCTCGGCATGGGGAGGGATCGTTTGGAGCGCGCTTGCGCTGTCATCGGTAATCGGGTTGGGGGAATAGGTCATGAATATGCTCCGTGATGCGAGAAGACGGGATGGCAGTGGCTGGATCGCGCGGTCTGGCCGTGTCAGTCCTCAAGGAGAAAGAGCTTGAGCTTTTCTTTTTTGGCCGTAAAAATCCGTTCCGTGCGTCCTTCGGCATCGGTAAAACCTTCCAGTGTGACGCCGCTTTCCGATTCAATGCGATAAGGCACGTTTGGCATGGGAGCCTTGGTTTTTTCATCGAGCACAACAAATGCTTCGTTGTAGATGCCCTGCTTGGCAGGCAGCTTGGCCAGTTCATGCGACAAGCTGGTCGGCCCGCTCAAATCCTTCATCCCCGCCTTGAACGTCACGCTGCCCGGCGCATGG
>CBIHRJ010000121.1:0-5026 GCA_966212445.1 uncultured Noviherbaspirillum sp.
CTCAGTCTGGCACATCCGATGCCGTGGGGGGAGGAGTCCATTCCATTGCCCTACGGTTCTCTCTATAGCTGGCATCTTCGGTGTAACGTTTGCGTACACCTTTACAACGCATCGAGTACCTGCCGCACCGTCACATGCGCAATCACCAGCGCCGGGTCGTTCTGCAGGGCGGTCAGGTAGCGGGCCGAGAAGCCGGACGCCGCGCCCTCTCCTGGTGCCAGCATCTTTTCAACCGTTCCGTAGACAGCGCTGACATCCTCGGATGTCAACTGATCCTGATCGAGCATCTCGTCGATGTCGACCATCATTTCGCTGAGCGTATGCAGCCAGTCGAAATCGGGATGGCGCGTCAGAAGCTGGAGCAGCTGGCCGGGATCGACCGCTCCCCATTCCTTTTCATACTCGCGCCGCACCACCTGCACCAGCGCCTGGTGCAGGCTACGCAGGGAATGGGTCAAGTCGCTCAGCGCTTTTCGTTTGTCCATGATCGTCATCACTTTCCTGTCATTGCCGGTTTTTTCGAAGCTTGACCACGCAAGCCCCGGGATTGCGTGAGCCTGTCAGGCGGCCGTCTGAACCGGGGCGTTACGTGCCGCGTCTTCGTCTGAAGCATGTTCGCGATCGATGACGAGCAGCATGCCGCCGAGGATCGCGACGTTCTTCAGAAAGTGTGTCAGCTGTCCCTGGAAATTGGCGGCGTCGGCACTCCAGAATGCATGAAACACAAGCGTCACCGGGACCAGGAAGAGTGCAATCATCATGGCGGCCCACCGTGCTTGCCAGCCAACGATCAGCAGCAACCCGCCCAGTACTTCGATCAAGATGGTCGCTGCCAGCAAAACATTGGCAAGCGGCAGTCCGGCACTGCTCATCCATCCGGCGACATAGGCAAAGCCGAGAATCTTATTGATGCCGGAAACGAGGAACAAGGTTCCCAGAAGGGCGCGGCCAAATGGATAAAGGTTTTTCGACAAATTGGTCATGATGTTCTCCAGAGATCGGTCAATGAATCAATACGGCAAATCGAACAGCAAAACTTCGGCGGCCTCTGCCTGCGACAAGGTCACCAGGCTTTCGTCGCTCACCTTCAGCGCATCGCCGGATGTCAGCGCCACACCGTTGGCTGTTATGCGCCCGCGTACAACATGCACATACGCCGTGCGCCCGGCAGCGAGTTCGTATTTCACTTCGTCACCTGCATTGAGAATCGACGCATAAATGGCAGCATCCTGATGCACCGATACCGAGCCGTTCCTTCCATCCGGAGAAGCGATCAGACGCAACTGGCCGGTTTTCGATTGCGCATCGAAGTGCTTTTCCTCATAGCTCGGCGCAATATTCTGGACGTTCGGTTCGATCCATATCTGCAGGAAGTGCACGCGCTCGCTTTGCGACGGGTTGTATTCGCTATGCAGAACCCCGGTGCCGGCGCTCATGCGCTGCACATCGCCGTAGCGCAATACCGATCCGTTGCCCATGCTGTCCTTGTGCTCGAGCGCGCCGCTCAACACGTAGGAAATGATTTCCATGTTCCGATGTCCATGGGTACCGAAGCCGGCTCCGGGTTCGACCCGATCCTCGTTGATGACGATGAGCGGGCCAAAGCCGGTGTGCTGCGGATCGTAGTACTGTCCGAAGGAGAAGCTATGGTTCGATTGCAGCCAGCCGAAATCGGCGGCACCACGCTCATTGCCTTTGCGAATCTGTAACATGATTGACCCTTTCAACTATATAAGTTCGAAAATATTGAACACATCGCTTCCAACGGCAACATAGGATATTCCGCCAAAATTTCCTATGCATTCCTTGATGAAGGCTATTATGGCGGCTAGAATCAAGGAACAAAAACGGAAAATTTACCGTCTTATAATCGAAATTTTCGAATGTTAAAACTCAGCCTTGATTCCCTGGAAATCATCGACGCAATTGACCGCCGCGGCTCTTTTGCCGGAGCAGGGAGGGAGTTGTTTCGTGTGCCATCGACGATCTCGTACACCGTTGGCAAGCTGGAAGAGGATCTAGGAGTACAGTTGTTCGAGCGCGCCGGCCCCAAGGTTACGCTGACAGCCGCCGGTCAGGAATTGCTTCGCGAAGGACGCTATTTGCTCAAGGCGGCCAGCGATCTGGAATGCCGGGTGCGCCGGGTATCCTCCGGTTGGGAGACCGAATTCGTTATCGGCATGGATTCCTTGTTTTCGCCGATCGGCTTGAATGAGGACATTGCCGAATTCTATGCATGCGCCGACCAGACGCGATTGCGCATTGCACAGGAGTCCTTGTCAGGCACCTGGGAGGCACTGCTCGACAGGCGCGTGGATTTGCTGATTGCCGCCGCAGGCGAAGGCCCATCCGGCGGAGGTTATACCGCGTTGCCTCTGGGGCAGATTCCGTTCGTCTTTACGGTGTCGCCGGCGCATCCGCTGGCCCGCTTGCCGCGCCCGCTGACGAAGGCCGATCTGCATGCGCACCGTGCCATTTCGGTGGCGGATTCCGCACGCCGGCTTCCGGTGCGTACTGTCGGGCTCTTGTTCGGACAGGATGTCCTGACGGTGCCCGATATGAGGACAAAGTTCGAATTCCAGGTCGCCGGTGCCGGCTTCGGCTTCCTGCCGGAGCCATGGGCGCGGCACGGGATTGCATCCGGCGTGCTGGTCGAAAAAGAGGTGGAGGAAACCAAACCGGCGGAGACTTTTTATCTCGCGTGGCGCAGCGGCGAAGATGGGCAGGCGCTGACATGGTGGATAGACCGCATGCAAAGAAATCCGCCCCTCCAGCGGCTCTTGAAAGAGCCGCGATGATCATGGTGGGGCGACGAGCACGTTGAACAGCCGCTTCGGAGAAATGCGGCCGGCAGTATCGGATCGGGCGCTGCCGGCCAGTCGCGTAGCCGAATGCCCGCTTCCAGCCTGAAGCGGGCATAGCGGGTTGCCACGTCAAGAAATCCTCACCGCCTAATTTTCTGAGGGAAGAACACGGCGTTGCGGCGGGCATGCCTGCCGCATTACACCGACTTCATCCCCTGCCCGGCGTCAACGACCGCGGCGCGGTCAACATGGCCGGCTGCAGGATGTCGTCCAGTTGGGCTTTGGTCAGCAATCCCTTGTCCAGCACCAGGTCATACACGCTGCGGCCGCTCGCCAGCGCTTCCTGCGCCACCTCCGTGGCATTGGCGTAACCGATATACGGATTGAGCGCGGTGACGATGCCGATGGAATTTTCGACGATGGCGCGCAGGCGCTCGCGGTTCGCGGTAATGCCGCGCACGCATTGTTTCTCCAGCGTCAGGCAGCCATTGCGCAAGTGGTTCACACTCTTGAACAGGCTATGCGCGATGATGGGCTCGAAGGCATTGAGCTGCAGTTGCCCCGCTTCCGCGGCGAAGCTGACGGTCACGTCATTGCCGATCACCTCGAACGCGATCTGGTTCACGACTTCCGGAATGACGGGATTGACCTTGCCTGGCATGATGCTGGAACCGGCCTGCATCGACGGCAGGTTGATCTCGCCGAGGCCGGCACGCGGTCCGCTGGACAGCAGGCGCAGGTCGTTGCAGGTCTTGGACAGCTTGACCGCGACGCGCTTGAGCACGCCGGACAGTTGCACGAATGCGCCGACATCCTGCGTCGCCTCGATCAGATTGGGCGCGGTCGACAAGGGGATGCCGGTGATCTCGGCCAGATGGCGGCAGACCAGCGCCGCGTAGTCGGGATGCGCATTGATGCCGGTGCCGATGGCGGTCGCACCGAGGTTGATTTCGCAGATCAGGCCTGCCGCTTCCTGCAGGCGCGCCTCGTCTTCCGCCAGCATCACCGCATAGGTGCTGAACTCCTGCCCCAGCGTCATCGGCACCGCATCCTGCAATTGCGTGCGCCCCATCTTCAGCACATCCTTGAATTCATCCGCCTTCGCTTCGAAGGCCCGGCGCAGCACGGCCATCGCGTCGACCAGACGGTGAATGCCGACATGCGCGGCAACTTTCAGCGCGGTCGGATAGACATCATTGGTGCTTTGGCTGAGGTTGACATGTTCGTTCGGATGCAAGTGCCGGTATTCGCCGCGCTTGTGACCGAGCAGCTCCAGCGCGCGATTGGCGATAACCTCGTTGGCATTCATGTTGGTCGAGGTGCCTGCGCCGCCTTGTATCACGTCGACCACGAACTGGTCGTGCAGCTTTCCTTCTCGGATTTCCAGGCAGGCTTCCACGATCGCACGCATGCGCGTTTCGTCGAGCAGTCCCAGTTCATGATTGCTCAGTGCAGCCGCATGCTTCACACAGGCCAGTGCATTGATCAGGTCGGGATAGATGGAAATCGGCGTACCGGTGATCGGAAAATTCTCCACCGCGCGCAAGGTGTGGACACCGTAATAGGCGTCGTTCGGAATGTCGCGATCGCCGAGCAGGTCGTGTTCGGTTCTGTAGCTGGAGGAAGACATGCGTACCCTTTCGATTGAGGTGAAGGATGCATGCGTCCGTCGCGTGGCCGTCGCATCGGCATGGCATCCAATGGCGGAAATTCTACGCGTTTGAAAGATGGGCGCTATGCCGGTTTCTCATGCCATTATGCATGGAATGCATAGATTTCCGATGAAGAAACAATGAGCCCTTGCAGCTCGAGCAGGGCGGAAAAGCGCAGTGCCTTGCGCCGCATGCCGGGATGAAGCAACCCATTGAAGCGCCCGATATGGAAGCGCATTGCCGAATGTGATGCGCAGGCAGTATGTCATCGGGTGCGTAGCAGGAAATGCCGAATCCGTCCCAAATACACAATTTCCGATGATTTCCAGCCCCGTCTGCGACAGCTAACGCTGCGCCCTTCTGGCTAACATGATGTCACTGTCATTTCGATCGCGCGCCGACACGCGCCGCCGCTGCATGCGATATATGCAGCCTGTCTTGACCGTGCACGCTCATGTTCATCCAACTGTTCATCTAACCGGATACCTGCCATGCAAACCAACACCCTCATCACGCTCGACCGCGACCACCTGATCCACCCCCTCGTCAACTACCGCGCCCATGAACAAC
>CBIHRJ010000122.1:0-4922 GCA_966212445.1 uncultured Noviherbaspirillum sp.
CACCTGGGGGGCGTGGGGGGGGGGTTGTTTTTTTTTTCGGGGGTGTTGGGGTCGTGCCTCCGCCCGGTGTAGGGCCGCGGGCCGGGCCCCGGCCTCGCTCCCACGAAGAACAACACGTATTGCATCACCGAAGAAAAAACAACCATGAACCAGATGCCACTCCGCCTGTCCGTGCAATTTCTTATCAACGAACTTCCAACTCGCCACACTAAAGCACCACGAAGAAAGACGTAGTTCTTCGTGCTCTCCCTGTATAGCGTCTAACGGAGCAGATGGCCGTCGCCATCTTCAACAGGCCCGGACGTTCACGTTTTCGTCCCGGCTCTCTTGCAGATCCTCCAGCATCACGCTCATGGCCTCAACCGGCACCGGCTTGCTGAAATAGTAGCCTTGCACCTGGTCGCACCCCTGCTCCTGCAGGAAGGCCAACTGCTCCGCCGTCTCCACGCCTTCCGCAATGACCTTGAGGCCGAGGCTGTGGGCCATCGTGATGATGGTGCGCACGATCGCCGCATCGTTGGCGTCGTGCGTGATGTCGCTGACAAAGGAACGGTCCACCTTGAGGTAGTCGAGCGGGAAGCGCTTGAGGTAAGCGAGCGACGAGTACCCGGTGCCGAAGTCGTCGATCGCGAGACTGACGCCCGCCTTCTTCAGCGCCGTCAGGGTACGCAGCACGCCGGCGGCGTCTTGCATCAGCATGCTCTCGGTCAACTCCAGTTCGAGCAGCGCCGGCGGCAGCCCGGTTTCATCGAGCGCGCGCAGGATGGTGCCGACGACATCGGCGTCGCGCAACTGGCGGGCGGAAAGGTTGACGGCCACCGTTGCCGGCGTCCCGGCGTCCAGCCACTGTCTCGCCTGCCGGCATGCCGTGCGCAGCACCCACTCGCCGATCTCCACGATCATGCCGTTGCTTTCCGCAATGGGAATGAACTCCGCCGGAGAAACCGCGCCGATGCTGCCCGAGTGCCAGCGTATCAACGCCTCCAGCCCGGCGATCTCTCCTCCGGGCAGCGCCATGCGCGGCTGGTAGTGCAGCGTGAATTCCGAATGCCGCAGCGCGCGCCGCAGGCAGCTGCTGATTTTCACACGGCGGCGCACCGCCTGACTCATCTCCGCGGTGAAGGCGCGGAAATTATTGGTTCCCCGCTCCTTGGCCAGGTGCATCGCCGTGTCCGCATTGCGCAGCAGGCTGTCGGCGTCGCGATCGTCGTCCGGATAGAGGGTGACGCCGATGCTGCAGTCGATCCTGACCTCCTGTCCCTGCACCAGGTATGGCGCTGCCGTCACGCGCAGGAAGAGTTTCGCCCAGTTCTCGACGCCGCGTGCATCCGCAACGCCGTCCAGCAGGACCGCGAACTTGTCGCCGCCGATCCGGGCGACAGTATCGTCCGGGCGCAGCACGGCGGCGAGACGGCCGGCGGTTGACCTGATCACTTCGTCTCCGGCGGCGTGCCCGATAGCGTCGTTGACGTCATTGAAATCGATGATATCGATGAAAAAGATGGCGATCGTGTCGGCCGTGTCCGCCGCACGCGCAATCACCCGCTCGAGCCGCTCGCGGAACAACATGCGGTTCGGCAGTCCGGTCAACTGGTCGCGTGTCGCCTGGAACTGAAGCCGCGCTTCATATTCCCGCCGGTCGGTGATGTCGCGCGCCACCGCCAGCACGCCCAGCACCGATCCGCTGTCGTCGCGATACAGCGTGGCATTGCAGACCACTTCGGTTTGTTTGCCGCTTTCGTGGCGGATGAACAGCGGATAGTCGCGCACGTGGCCATGTTCGAAGACATGCCGCAGGGTGTCCTGCATTTCCGACGGCTGGGGGACACAATCGCTCCAGTCCCTGCCGATCAACAGATCGCGCCGCAGGCCGGTGATGCGTTCGGTCGCCTTGTTGACGTCCGCGATTCGGCCCTGCAGGTCGATCACCATCATGGGATCGAGACTCGATTCCAGCAGGTTGCGCGCGTAGCTGGCGGCGGCACGCAGCCGCCTTTCCAGGCGCTGGCGTTCCGTGATGTCGCGCCCTTCCACTACCAGCGCGGCGCTCTCGCCGTCGGCGTGCGGGACGCGTTTGATCGAAAAATCGACCACCATTTCCTTGCCAACCGCATTCGGATGCAGGGCCTGGTAGCGAACGAACGCGCCGCGCGCCGCACGCTTGATCGAGGCGCGCAGTTTGTCCTGCAACGCAGCGGAATGGGCCCACCAGGGCGTGTCCCAGATGCATTTGCCGATCACGTCGCCGGCAACGGCGCCGATAAATGCAAGACCCGGTTTGTTCACGGCCAGCAGAGTGCCATCGCTGCGTACTACCGCGATGAACTGTGGCAAGGCATGGAAGACATCCAGGGATACGTTCTGACTGCTCATGTACATGGTCCGTGCAGGATTCCCGATATCGCCGCGGGAATGGCGGACAGCGGCAGCACCCGCTCGGCGGCGCCCAGCCTGACCGCTTCCTTGGGCATGCCGTACACCACGCAACTGGCTTCGTCCTGTGCCAGCGTATGCGCGCCGGCCTTGCGCATTTCCAGCAGCCCGGCGGCGCCGTCGTCACCCATGCCGGTCATGATCACGCCGAGCGCATTGGCGCCGGCGCATCGTGCCACCGAGCGGAACAGCACATCGACCGACGGACGATGCCGGTTGACGAGCGGCCCGTCGACGACGTCCACGAAATACTGCGCGCCGCTGCGCCGCAGCAGCATGTGCTTGCCGCCGGGCGCGATCAGCGCCTGTCCCTGGACCACGCGGTCGTTGCTTTGCGCCTCCTTCACGGCAATGCGGCACAGGCTGTCGAGTCTGTCCGCGAACGCGGCGGTGAATTTCTCCGGCATGTGCTGGACGATCACGATGCCGGGCGACACGCGCGGCAGCGCGGCGAGGACGCTTTCCAGCGCCTGCGTGCCGCCGGTCGAGGTGCCGATCGCCACGATGCGTTCGGTGGTCTGGAGCATCGGCCGGTTTTCCGCGGGCGCGAGGATGACGTCCGCGCTGTGCTTTTCGCGCACCACGACGGCAGCCTGGCCGCGCGCCGCCAGGCGCTGCACATTGGCGGCAGCGGCCGCCTTGACCGTTGTCGCAAGGTCTTCGGAACTGTCGTTGAGGAACTGCTTGAGTCCGAGCCTGGGCTTGGCGACGGTCGCAAAAGCGCCCGCAGCCAGCGCTTCCAGGGTGGTTTGCGCGCCGCTTTCGGTGAGCGTGGAACAGATCACGACCGGCGTCGGCCGCTCCTGCATGATCTTCTTCAAAAAAGTGATGCCGTCCATGCGCGGCATTTCCACATCCAGCACGATCACGTCGGGCCACTGCGTCTTCATCCGATCCATCGCAAGCAGCGGATCGGACACCGCATGCGTCACCGCGATGGCGGGATCGCGCTCGAGCAGCGCCGTCATGACCTGGCGCACGACAGCCGAATCGTCCACGATCATGACCTTGATGCGTTTCACGCGGGCGCTCCATTGCCGGCCGCCACCTGGCGCGACCAGACGTTCCCGTTTTCTATTTCGAAGATGATCTGGCGGTGCCCGGCGCCGAACAGGCTTTCCGAAGCGATGGGGACGGCATGCGCCTGCAACAGCACGCGCGCCGCTTCACCGTTCCTGCGCCCGACGCCCAGACCATTGCCGCCGGCAGCCTGTCCGGGAAACATGTTGCCGCCGCCGAAAATCTTGGCCTGGCACTGCTGCGGGGTGACGTCCAGCTGCGCCAGTTGCTCCAGCATCAGCAGCATCGCCTCTTCGCCATAGCGTGCATCCAGTGCATCCGGCGCGCTTGCCGCCTGGCCCGGTGGCCGGCGTGCCAGCAGAAAATGCGACATCGCGCCGATACGGCGCGCGGGATGCCACAAGGTGATCGATACGCAGGAGCCTAGCAAGGTGTGGACCCGGTAGCAGGCATCGCCGACGAAGTATTCCCCCGGTTGCAGCAGCAGGTCGGTCGCGCGTCGTTCGCCGCTCATCCTCAGTCCTTGCAGTAGATCGAAGGCGCGACCACCCGTACCGCGTCGGTAATGTCGTTGAGGGTTTCGGAATGACCGATGCAAAAGCAGCCGCCGGGCTTGAGTTGCGCCAGCACGCGGGACACCACCTGCCGCTTGGTGTCGTTGTCGAAATAGATCATCACATTGCGCAGGAAGATCACGTCGAACTGCCCGACTTGCGGCAATTGCGCATTCAGGTTGACCTGCATGAACTGTACCCGGCTGCGCAGGCTGCGCTCGACCAGGAGCGTGCCTTGCTGCGGACCGACACCCTTCAGGCAATACCGCTTCAGGTAGTGTTGCGGAATATGCCTGGCGCGGTCGATCGGATAATGCGCGGTGCGCGCCCGCTGCAGCACGCGCGTACTGATGTCGGAGCCAAACACTTCCCAAGCCTGGCCCGGCAGGCATTCGTCCAGCACCATCGCGATACTGTAGGCTTCCTCGCCGGTCGAACTGGCAGCGCTCCAGACGCGGAAGGGCTGGGTGCGCGCACCGGCAGCAAGCGCGTGATTGCGCAGGAAATCGAAATGTTTCTGCTCCCTGAAAAAATAGGTTTCGTTGGTGGTCAGCAGGTCCACCGCGATCTGCACCTCGTCCGGCGCGCTGCCGCTGCTGAGCAGCTTGAAATACTCTCCGTAGGTCTGGACGCCGCACTGCCGCAAACGCTTGGACAGCCGTCCGCTGACCAGCGCTTTCTTGGCCGATGACATGTTGATGCCGGCCGCATCGTAGATAAAGCTCTGGAACCGGGAAAACTCCTGATCGGTAATGGCAAAGTTGCTCATCGAAAGCAGGCAGTCAGGTTGATTAGTGTCATGAACGGGCGGTCCGCTGCGAACGCGCACTTCCTGCTGCCGCCTCGATCCGGAAGAACGCCATCGTCTGCTGCAACTGCTCGGCCTGGCTGCTCATCTCTTCCGCCGTCGCCGCC
>CBIHRJ010000123.1:0-4812 GCA_966212445.1 uncultured Noviherbaspirillum sp.
CTGGGACAAGCAGCATATCGACATCCTGTCCGCACGCTTCGTGCTTCAGCCGCAGCGCTTCGACGTGGTGGTCGCCTCCAATCTGTTCGGCGACATCCTGTCCGACCTGGGTCCCGCATGCACCGGCACCCTGGGCCTGGCGCCTTCCGCCAACCTCAACCCCGAGCGGCGTTTCCCTTCCTTGTTCGAGCCGGTGCATGGTTCCGCGCCGGACATCTATGGCAAGAACATTGCCAACCCTGTCGGCGCGATCTGGTCCGGCGCAATGATGCTGGACTTCCTGGACCAGGACGGCGATGCCGGGCGTCGCGCGCATGACGCCATCCTGGCAGCCATCCAGCAGGTGCTGGTCGATGGCCCGTGCACGGCCGACCTCGGCGGCAAGGCCTCGACCACGGAAATGGGCAAGGCGATCGCCGCAGCGGTGGAAAGCGCCGCTTGATCGCGGCTCCCCCATGCGCCGCCACATAAAACACTTATAACCGGGATTTTTGACTATGACTCTCACTCTTACCCGTCCTGAATTGCTCAAGGAACAGAACTTCATCGATGGCAAATGGCGCGATTGCCATGGCTCGGCCCGGCACCGCGTGACCGATCCGGCGACCGGCGAGGCATTTGCCAGCGTTCCGGACAGCGGCGCCGTGGATGCGCAGATGGCAACCATCGCCGCACAGACTGCCTTCGACGGCTGGCGCGCCCGCAGCGCACGCGAACGGGCCCAGTTCCTCAAGTACTGGCATGCGCTGATTGTGGCCAATACGGAAGATCTGGCAAGGCTGATCTCGCGCGAACAGGGCAAGCCACTGGCGGAAGCGCGCGGCGAAGTGGCTTATGGCGCATCGTACGTGGAATGGTTTGCGGAAGAAGCCGTCAGAACCTATGGCGACATCCTTCCCGAAGTGGTGCGCGGAAAGAAAATGATGGTGGCGAAGGAACCGGTGGGCGTGGTCGCCGCCATCACGCCGTGGAATTTTCCGCTGGCGATGATCGCTCGCAAGATTGCCCCGGCGCTGGCCGCAGGATGCACGGTCGTCGCCAAGCCGGCCGAAGACACGCCGCTGACGGCGCTGGCGCTGGCCGCGCTTGCGGAGGAAGCGGGCTTGCCGCCCGGTGTGCTCAATGTCGTCACCGCGTCGCGCTCGCACGTCGGGGAGGTGGTCGGCGCATGGCTGACCGATTCCAGGGTCCGGAAGATCACCTTCACCGGATCGACGGCAGTGGGCAAACATCTCGCGCGCGAGTCCGCGGGGACATTGAAGAGGCTGTCGCTCGAACTCGGCGGCAACGCGCCGTTCATCGTATTCGAAGACGCCGATCTCGATGCCGCCGTCGACGGCTTGATGGCGGCGAAGTTCCGCAACGGCGGGCAGACCTGCGTCAGCCCGAACCGCGTCTACGTGCAGGATGCCGTCTACGATCAATTCGCCGAAAAGCTCGCGGCCCGCGTCGCGGCGCTGCGGGTCGGTCCGGCGACCAATGCGGAGTCGCAGATCGGCCCGATGATCAACGGGCGCGCAGTGGAGAAGATCGAGCATCACGTGCAGGACGCGCTGGCACACGGGGCACGGCTGCTGACCGGAGGTCAACGCCTGCGCAACGAGATCGCCGACGGCCCGCACTACTTCGCGCCCACCGTACTGGCCGATGCGAACGGCAACATGGCGCTTGCCTCGGAAGAGACCTTCGGCCCGGTCGCCCCGCTATTCCGCTTCCACGACGAAAGCGAAGTAGTCAGGCTCGCCAACGATACCCCGTTCGGGCTCGCCGGCTACTTTTATGCGCGCGACATCAACCGCGTCTGGCGCGTGGCCGACCAGCTCCAGACCGGCATCGTCGGCATCAACGAAGGCGCGCTGGCCTGCGAAGCGGCGCCCTTCGGCGGTGTCAAGGAATCGGGTTACGGACGCGAGGGTTCCCAATACGGCCTGGACGATTACATGCAAATGAAGTATCTGTGCCAGGGCGGGTTTGTGCGATGAACACGATGAAAAAAACCTTTGACGATTATCCGATCGAAGTCGGCTTCCCGGATATCCGCCCCTACGCCGAAGGCAATACCGGCGTTCCGTACGTGTTCACGTTCGACAGCGGCATCCCGGGCCCGCATGTGATGATCAACGCGCTCACCCATGGCAATGAAGTCTGCGGCGCTATCGCGGTGAAGGAACTGCTCGATCTCGGCGTGCGTCCCCGGCAGGGAAAGCTGACGCTGGCTTTCGCCAACGTCGACGCTTACCAGCGCTTCGATCCCGCCAATCCGGATGCCTCGCGTTTCGTGGATCAGGATTTCAACCGGGTCTGGACTGCCGCCGTGCTGAATGACGCTTCCCGCGACTCGACGGAACTGCGCCGCGCGCGTCGGATGCGCCCGATCGTCGACACCGTCGACTTCCTGCTCGACCTGCATTCCATGCACGAGCGCAGCGCGCCGCTGTCGGTGTGCGGCCCGCTGAACAAAGGCATCGCACTGGCACGCAAACTCGGAACGCCATCCTGGATCATCAGCGATGAAGGCCACCCGGAAGGCCGGCGCATGCGCGACTACGGCGATTTCGGCGACCCGCAGAGCCCGAAGAATGCCTTGCTGATCGAATGCGGCCAGCATTGGGAAGCGGCGGCGGTCGATGTCGCCAAAGACACCACCGCGCGTTTTCTGGCGCTGCACGGCGTCATCGAAATGGACGACCTGCCGTCCGCATGGTACCGGCGCCTTCCCGTTGCATCGCGGGTGGTGCGCGTGACCGAACCGGTGGTCGCACCCAGCATGGATTTCCGTTTCGCCGGCAACTACACCGGACTGGAAACCTTCCCGGAAGCCGGCACCGTCATCGGCTGGCGCGACGGCGAAGCCGTGACGACCCCTTATTCGAATTGCGTGCTCGTGATGCCGTCGCTGCGGCAGTTGCGTCCCGGCGTTACCGTGGTTCGCTTCGGGCAGTTGTTACGCTGACGGCCCGCCGGGCTGCCGCGGGATCTTCGAGGTCATCGAGCCGGCCAGCAAGTTCCGGACGCTGGCGAAGCAAGAAGCGTCCACACGTCTTGCTCCGTTATTGATCCGGCATGACTTTATCGCGCCTTCGCTCCCCCTCTCCCACTCGTGCTGAAGTTTCCCCACAAGTCGGCACAGATGCGTCGCTGCAATATGAGCGACGCGCTGTAGAGTCCCTTCCCCCCTTGCAGGGGGAAGGTTAGGATGGGGGTAGTGAGGTTGAATCATCGCAGACGGAAAATCGGCCTTCCCACCCCTCGCCGGGCACCCCCATCCCAGCCTTCCCCCTACGAGGGGGAAGGAGTCTTACGGTGCGCTCATCATATGCAAGTCCAAACATTATCCGATTTGTAGGTAATCCTCAGCCCGCAAGCGGAAGAGGGAGCTGTCATGGGCCACACATTGTGCATTCCCTGTACAACAAACCCATTCCGACTCAATGAAGCCCGACAAAACTACTGCTCCGCCGCCCCCGCATACTTGCGATACTCCGCCGGACGCGCACCTGTCCACTTCTTGAACGCGCGGTGGAACGAACTCGGTTCCGCGAACCCGAGGCTCTCGGCGATCTCCGCCACGCTCTTCTCCGAGTGGCACAGGTAGTCGATCGCCAAGTCCCGGCGCAACTCATCCTTGATCGCCTGATAGGACTGCCCCTCCTCGTCGAGCCGGCGATGCAGGGTCGAGACGGACAGATGCAGCTCCGCGGCCAGCGTGTCGAAGTCCGGCCACATATGCAGCGCCTGCGCACGCAGGCGCTTGCGAATCTTCGCCGCCATACTGTTGCGGTTCTTGTACTTCAGGATGACGTTCTCCGGCGCGATACGCAGAAACTCCACGACCGTGCGCTCGTTCTGGATCACGGGCAGATCAAGGCAGGAAGCGTCGAAGGCCACCACGGTATCCGGCTGGGAAAAGCGCAGGGTGGTCGAGTACATGATGCGGTATTCGGCGCTGTAGACAGGTTCCGGATAGGCGAATGCAACCGACAGGATCGGCACCCGGCGCCCGACCAGCCAGCAGATCAATCCATGCAGCATGATGAGCAAGGTTTCGTGCGCGAAGATGCGCGGCGCATTGCTTGCCGGACGTTCCTGCAAGGTAATCCTGGCAAGCCCCTGGTCCGCGGACAGACTTGCATGAATGTCATCGAGGAGGATGTCGAAGAAAGCGAGCGCCCGCTGCAATGCCTGCCTCAGGTCCTTGCAATGCACCAGATGCCTGCACAGAATGGCGAAGCTGCCGACCTTCATCCGCCGCGAATCCTGCCCGAAAAATTCGTCGTCCAGTTCCTGCGCAATCAGCCGCCATAGGGCGCTGTAGCTGGTCGCCGACACCCTCGCCAGCGGCAGCCGCAACAGGCTCGGGGAAATGTCGACGCGACGCAGGATGTCGTCGGCATCGAGGCCCCTCGCCCGCACACCCTGCAAGGCGTTATCGACGAAGCAGATCGAGATGGTTCCCTTTTCGATGCGCTGCGAATTGCTTCTCTTGTTCATGGCTGCCGGGTGGAGGTGTTATGCGCTCAGGGCATGGCAAATTGTGTCATTCATCTTGAATGGATCGGTCATGGCGATGCGGCGCTCGTCTTTCTATACTCGTTCACGACAAACTGGTGCGGGAACCGGGCGGATTTCGCGCGTCCGTCCGCTTCCTGAAGGAGAAATATACAATGAAGTTCAACACGGCAGACCGCGATCACGCGGACGAGGTGACACATGACTGATTTGTCCGTCACCAAAAACCTGACCGAGTACGTGCCTGCCAACAAGGTCCGTTTCGTCACCGCGGCCTCGCTGTTCGACGGCCACGACGCATCG
>CBIHRJ010000124.1:0-4658 GCA_966212445.1 uncultured Noviherbaspirillum sp.
GGGGGTGTTAGCTCGGGCTTTGGCGATTGATGTGGTGTTACGTACCCTCCTTCTCCTACGTGCTCGTTCCCCGTTGCTGGGGTTTGTTTGGTTGGGGGGTGGTGCGCTCGAGGTATCGATGTGATGTCTCGAACGCACTACCCCCTCCCTAGCCCTCCCCCTGCAAGGGGGAGGGAACCGGTAGCAGGACTAATCAACCTTTTCCAACTTACCCCACCATGCCCACCGCCCTCATCCTCGGCGCCTCGCGCGGCCTCGGCCGCGAATTCACCCGCCAGCTACTCGCCGACGGCTGGAAAGTCTTCGCCACCGCACGCGACGAAGCCGCATTGTCCGAGCTGCGCGACGCAGGCGCCGAAGCCCTCAGGATCGACGTCACCAATCCCGAATCGCTGGCCGCGCTCGGCTGGCAGCTCGATGGCGAAGAACTCGACCTCGCGATCTACGTCGCCGGCGTGTTCGGATCGCGCGAAGGCGTGACGTCGTCGCCGACCGAACAGGACTTCGACCACGTGATGCATACCAACGTGCTCGGCGCGATGCAGGCGATTCCGCTGGTCGCGCCGATGACCGAGGAGGTGCAGGGCAAGTTCGCCTTCGTCAGCAGCGGCATGGGCAGCATCGCCGAGACCGACCGCACCTACGGCCTGGTCTACCGCGCGTCCAAGGCGGCACTCAACATGACGGTCAAATGCGCATCGCTCGACTATCCGGAGACCACCTTCCTGGCGCTGTCGCCAGGCTGGGTGCGCACCGATATGGGCGGTTCGGGCGCGCCGCTCGACGCGGAGGAAAGCGTGCGCGGCATGCTGCGGGTGATCGACGAGGCAACGCACGGCGACAGCGGCAGGTTCCTGCATTACAGCGGCCGGGAACTTCCCTGGTAACTGACGACAACGAAAAGCGAGACAACATGGTTCTCTCAGAACAGCACGAAATGATTCGCGACGCGCTGCGCAACTACGCACGCGAGAAACTGGCGCCGAATGCCGCGCGCTGGGACAAGGAACACCACTTCCCGAAAGATGAGCTGAAGGAACTGGCGCAGCTCGGCGCCTTCGGCGTCGCGGTGCCGGAAGAACTGGGCGGCGCCGGCCTCGACTACACGTCGCTGGCGCTGGTGCTGGAAGAAATCGCTGCCGGCGACGGCGGCACGTCGACCGTGATTTCGGTCAACAACTGCCCGGTGTGCAGCATCGCGATGATGTACGCGAACGACGAACAGAAGCAGCGCTTCCTGAAGCCGCTTGCACGCGGCGACATGCTCGGCGCCTTCTGCCTGACCGAGCCGCATGTCGGCAGCGACGCCTCCGCGCTGCGCACCACTGCAACCAGGGATGGCGATCATTACGTGCTGAACGGCGTCAAGCAGTTCATCACCAGCGGCAAGCATGCGGATGTCGCGATCGTGATGGCAGTGACCGACAAGGCCGCCGGCAAGAAAGGCATCAGCGCTTTCTGGGTGCCGACCAACACCCCCGGCTACATCGTCGCGCGCCTCGAAGAAAAGCTTGGCCAGCATTCGTCCGACACCGCGCAGATCCTGTTCGAGAACTGCCGTATCCCGGCGCAGAACCTGATCGGCGAAGAAGGACAGGGCTACAGGATCGCGCTGTCCGGCCTGGAAGGCGGACGCATCGGCATCGGATCGCAATCGGTCGGCATGGCGCGCGCTGCGTTCGAAGCGGCATTGGCCTATGCGAAAGAGCGCACCAGTTTCGGCAAGCCGCTGTTCGAGCACCAGGCGGTGCAGTTCAAGCTGTCCGAGATGGCGACCCAGATCGAAGCCGCACGACAGTTGATCCTGCATGCAGCTAGCATGAAGGACGCCGGCAAGCCTTGCCTGAAGGAGGCCGCGATGGCGAAACTGTTCGCCAGCGAAATGGCCGAGCGCGTGTGTTCGGACGCGATCCAGATTCATGGCGGGTACGGCTACGTGAGCGACTTCCCGGTGGAGCGGATTTATCGGGACGTGCGGGTGTGCCAGATTTACGAGGGAACGAGCGACATACAAAAGATTCTGATCGCGCGCGGATTGCAGTAGCCTGCGGGAATGCGGCGACTGTTCAAGGAGCGCGTGCAGGCGCGGAGGCCTGCACTACCAAGGAAACCCATATGAAAAAAGGCTACAAACAACTCGTCGACGAAGCGATGGCGCAAGTCAAGACCTACTCCGTCGCCGAGGCCAGGGCCAAACTGGAAGACCCCAACGTGCAATTCGTCGACGTACGCGACGTGCGCGAACTGGAACGCGAAGGCGTCATCCCCGGCGCCTTTCCCGCACCGCGCGGCATGATCGAATTTTGGGTCGACCCCGAATCGCCTTATTTCAAGCCGGTATTCGGCGAGAACAAGGAATTTATCTTCTTCTGCGCCGCCGGCTGGCGCAGCGCGCTGACCACCAAGACCGTGCAGGACATGGGACTGGAACGCGTCGCCCACATCGAAGGCGGTTTCGGCGCATGGAAAGCCGCCGGCGGTCCGGTCGCGGAGAAAGCGAAGAAAGCCTGATGCGGAAATTCGAGATGGTCGCATTCGATTGCGACGGCGTCCTGGTCGACAGCGAGCCGATTACCTGCGGCGTGCTGGCCGATATGCTGACCGAACTCGGCTGGCAGATTTCGCTGGAAGAAACGATACGCACGTTCGTCGGCCGCCTCGTGCGCGACGAGACGGCGATGATAGAGGCGCGCATCGGCAAGCCGTTGCCCAGGGACTTCTACGAGCAATTCGTTGCGCGGCGTAATGTCGGGCTGGAGTCCGGCATCATCGCGGTGCGCAACGTGAAGACGGTGCTGGAGGTGCTCGCCGCACGAAAGCTGCCGTTCTGCGTCGCGTCCGGCGCCGACCGCGCGAAGATGCGGCTCACGCTGGGGCGCACCGGCTTGCTGCCCTGGTTCGAAGGAAAGATGTTCAGCGGCATGGAAGTGCCGCGCACCAAGCCGGCGCCGGATGTTTACCTGCTGGCTGCGCAAACCATGGACGTGGCGCCGTCGCGCTGCGTGGTGGTCGAGGATACTCCGACCGGCATTGCCGCCGGCGTCGCTGCCGGCATGACGGTCTTCGGTTATGCGGAACGCATGGACCCGCAACTGCTGCGCGACGCCGGCGCAGTGGAGGTGTTCGACGACATGGCGCAGTTGCCGGAGTTGTTACACGCATGAAGAAAACACAAACGATTGCCTGCCCTTGCGGCAGTGCGGATTACGCCGCCTGCTGCGGGCGCTTCATCGAACGCGGCGAACTGCCGCAAACGGCGGAGGAATTGATGCGCTCGCGCTACAGCGCCTACACGCTGCACGACGATGTGTATCTGAAATGGACCTGGCATGCGAGCACGCGGCCGAGCGAAGCTGTGGCGCAGGACGAGGATGTGAAATGGCTGGAACTAGAAGTGCGCAGGCATGTGCCCGACGGCGACAAGGCGACGGTGGAATTCGTTGCCCGCTACAAGGTCGGCGGACGCGCGCATCGCCTGCATGAAATCAGCCGCTTCGTGCGCGAGGACGGCAGGTGGCTGTACGTGGATGGCAGCTTTCCGCAAGCGTCCCGGTGAAAACGAAACAGCTTGAGCCACAAGCCCGAGCGTAAACAAAGAAGGAAGTCGAAAATGCCGCAAATAGAGAGCAAGCTCAATCCACGCAACGAGGATTTCAAGACCAACGCAGAAGCGATGCAGCGCGTGGTCGACGACCTGAAAGCGAAGGTCGAAAAAATCGCATTGGGCGGAGGCGAAGAAGCGCGCAAAAAACACACCGCACGCGGCAAGCTGCTGCCGCGCGACCGCGTGCAGATGCTGCTCGATCCCGGCACGCCCTTCCTCGAATTCTCGCAGCTCGCGGCCTACGACATGTATCACAACGCCGCGCCGTCGGCCGGCATCATCACCGGCATTGGCCGCGTCGCCGGGCAGGAATGCGTGATCGTCTGCAATGACGCTACCGTCAAGGGCGGCACCTATTACCCGGTCACCGTCAAAAAACACTTGCGCGCGCAGGAGATCGCCGACCAGAACAATCTGCCGTGCATCTACCTGGTCGACTCCGGCGGCGCCAACCTGCCGAACCAGGATGAGGTCTTCCCCGACCGCGATCACTTCGGCCGCATCTTCTACAACCAGGCCAATCTGTCGGCCAAGGGCATTCCGCAGATCGCGGTGGTGATGGGCTCCTGCACCGCCGGCGGCGCGTATGTGCCGGCGATGAGCGACGAATCGATCATCGTGAAAGAGCAGGGCACGATCTTCCTCGGCGGCCCGCCGCTGGTGAAGGCCGCGACCGGTGAGGTGGTCAGTGCAGAAGACCTCGGCGGCGGCGACGTGCATACGCGCCTGTCGGGCGTGGTCGACCACCTCGCGCAGAACGACATGCATGCGTTGTCGCTGGCGCGCACCATCGTCTCCAATCTGAATCGCCGGAAGCCGCAGCAACTGGTGCTGCGCGAACCGGTCGCGCCGAAATACGACGCGCATGAACTGTACGGCGTGATCCCGGCCGACACCCGCAAGCCCTTCGACGTGCGCGAAGTCATCGCTCGCATCGTCGATGGCAGCGAGTTCGATGAGTTCAAGGCGCGCTACGGCACCACGCTGGTATGCGGCTTCGCGCATATCTTCGGCATGCCGGTCGGCATCATCGCCAACAACGGCATCCTGTTCT
>CBIHRJ010000125.1:0-4441 GCA_966212445.1 uncultured Noviherbaspirillum sp.
CGATGCGTCGTGGCCGTCGAACAGCGAGGCCGCGGTGACGAAACGGACCTTGTTGCGCGGTTTGTATTCGGTGAGCTTGTCGGCGATGGAAAGATCGGTCATGGCGCGTCTCTGAAGGTGTTTTGGGGGGAGATGGCAGGGGGTGATGAATGACGTTTACGTTAACGTCAATATAGCGCTCCGTCAATCGCGCGGATGACATTGTCTGTTTGGAAATGTTGCGCATGGAATCGTTTCCGGGCGAACGGCTCCGTGCATCGCTGCGGCAACGGCTTGCCGCAGCGATCGATTCCCGGAATTATCTTCAATGATGAAGTGCATGGCCGGAAACTTGACGCGCTGCTGAGCGTGAAAGTAGTACTACGCCGCGTGCGGCAAGCCTGCCTCGGCCGCCGCAAACCTCTTCCGCAATTCCTCCAGTCGTGCGCGATACTCCGCCACCGCCTTCTCCTTCACATGCCCGAAGCCGCGCACCTTCTCCGGCAACGCGGCAATCTCCAGCGCGAGGGCAAGCTTGTCCTTGTCGAGCCGGTCCAGCAGCGACAGCATCGTGTCGCGATACTCGCCGATGAGCGCACGTTCCATCTTGCGCTCTTGGGTATAGCCGAACACGTCGAGCCTGGTGCCGCGCAGCTTCTTCAGCTTCGCCAGCAGCCTGAAGCCCTGCCATACCCATGAGCCGTACTCGGCTTTGACGAGATGCCCCTTCGCATCCTTCTTCGCCAGCAGCGGCGGCGCCAGGTTGAATTTCAGCGTGAAGTCGCCGTCGAACTGCTGCCTGAGCTTGTCGATGAACTTCCCGTCCGTGTACAGCCGCGCGACTTCGTATTCATCCTTGTACGCCATCAGCTTGAAAGTCGATTTCGCGACCGCACGCGACAGTTTGTCGCCGGCGTCAAGCCCGGCTTCGACCTTGCGCACGGCGCTGACCAGCGCTTCGTACTGCGCAGCATAGGCTGCATCCTGGTAGTCGGTCAGGAAGGCGACATGGCGCTTGATCAGGCTGTTCAGGCTTTGCGGCATGTGCAGCGTGACGGTTTGCGCCGGGGTGGCGCTGCGTTCCACGCTCGCGAGGTCGACTGCGGCGCGGCGGCCCCACCGGAAGCTCTTCTTGTTGGCCTCGACCGCGACGCCGTTGAGTTCGATCGCGCGCAGCAATGCGGCTTCGGAAACCGGCAGCGCGCCCTTCTGATAGGCGAAGCCGAGCATGAACAGGTTGGTCGCGATCGCATCGCCCATCAGCGCCGTTGCCAGGCGTGTCGCATCGATGTAGTCGGCGCGGTTGGCGACCGACTCATTGATCAGCTCCTGCACTTCGTCGAACGGGAACTGCCAGTCGGGCTGGCGCGCGAAATGCCCGGTCGGCTGCTGATGCGTGTTCACTACCGCGCGCGTGCGGCCGGCGCGCATCTTCGAGATCGCATCCTGCGAACCGGCGGTCAGCACGTCGCAGCCGAGCACCAGGTCTGCCTCGCCGGTAGCGATGCGCTGCGCGCGTATCCTTCCGGGCACGCGGCTGATGCGGATGTGCGAGGTCACCGAACCGTTCTTCTGCGACATGCCGGTCATGTCGAGCACGGACACGCCTTTGCCTTCCAGGTGCGCGGCCATGCCGATCAGCGCGCCGATGGTGATGACGCCGGTGCCGCCGATGCCGTTGAGGAGGATGTTGAAGGGGGCATCGCAAGGGGGAAGCGCCGGGTCCGGCAAGACGGGCTCTCCCGCCGTTTGCGCGGGCGACGAGGCCTTGCTCTTTCTTATTTTTCCGCCTTCCACCGTCACGAAACTCGGACAGAAACCCTTCACGCAAGAATAGTCCTTGTTGCACGACGACTGATCGATCACCCGTTTGCGCCCGAACTCCGTCTCCAGCGGCAGGATCGACGTACAGTTCGACTGCTCGCCGCAATCGCCGCAGCCTTCGCACACCGCATCATTGATGAACAAGCGCTTGTCCGGGTCGGGGTATTCGCCTTTCTTGCGGCGGCGGCGCTTTTCGGCGGCGCAGGTCTGGTCGTAGATCAGCACCGACACGCCTTCGACCTCGCGCAGTTCGCGCTGCACCGCATCCATGTCCTTGCGGTCGTGCAGTGTCACGATAGCCGGCAATGCGGAACGGTCTGCGTACCGGCCCAGGTCCTCGGTCACCAGCGCGATGCGCTTCACGCCCTCGGCCGCCATCTGCTGCGCGATCATCGGCACCGAGGTGATGCCGTCCACCGGCTGCCCGCCGGTCATCGCCACCGCATCGTTGTACAAGATCTTGTAGGTCATGTTGACCTTCGCCGCGACCGTGGCGCGGATCGCGAGATAACCGGAGTGGAAGTAGGTGCCGTCGCCGAGGTTCTGGAACACATGCGGCACCTTGGAAAACGCCGCCTGCCCGATCCACGGCGCGCCTTCGCCGCCCATATGGGTGGTCAGCTTGTTGTGTTCCGGGTAGATCGCGGTCGCCATCACATGGCAGCCGATCCCGGCCAGCGCGAAGCTGCCGTCCGGCACCTTGGTCGAGGTATTGTGCGGGCAGCCGGAGCAGTAGTACGCGGGACGCGGCGGTGTCTTCACCGCCTTGGTCAGCACCTTGTCCTTCGCCTCAAGGAAGGAGAGGCGTGCCTTGATCAGGTCGCTGGTGTGGAAGCGCGCGATGCGCTGCGAAATCACGCGTGCGATCTGCGCGACCGAGAAATCGGCTTTCGAGGTCAACAGCCATTCGCCGCGCGGATGCACCCATTCGCCTTTCTCGTCGAACTTGCCGATCACGCGCGGGCGCACGTCGTCGCGCCAGTTGTAGAGCTGTTCCTTCAGCTGATACTCGACGATCTGGCGCTTCTCTTCGACGACCAGGATTTCATCGAGCCCCTGCGCGAACTCGCGCACGCCATCCGGCTCCAGCGGCCACGGCATCGCGACCTTGAACACGCGGATGCCGATCTCCGCCGCCATCTTCTCGTCGATGCCGAGCTCTTCCATCGCCTCCAGCACGTCGAGGTAAGACTTGCCGGACGCGATGATGCCGAGCCGCGCCTTCGGGCTGTCGATGGTGGTGTGGTTGAGCTTGTTGGCGCGCGCATAAGCGAGCGCGGCGTAGATCTTGTAATCCTGCATCAGCGCTTCCTGCTTGCGCGCCTGGATGCCGAGGGTGTCGGTCGACAGCCGCGCATTCAGCCCGCCTTCCGGCATGACGAAGTCGGTCGGATATTCGATCTTCAGCCGGAATGGATCGGCGTCCACCGATGCGGTGGATTCGACCGTATCGGCCAGCGCCTTGAAGCCGACCGCGCAGCCGGAATAGCGCGACATCGCCCAGGCATGCAAGCCGAGGTCGAGGTATTCCTGCACGTTGCAGGGATACAGCACCGGGATCATGCAGGCGGAAAAGATGTGGTCGGACTGGTGCGGCAGCGTCGACGAGTACGCACCATGGTCGTCGCCGGCCACCAGCAGCACGCCGCCGTGCTTCGCGGTGCCGGCATGGTTCATGTGCTTGAAGACATCGCCGCAGCGGTCCACGCCAGGCCCCTTGCCGTACCACATCGCGAATACGCCGTCGTACTTCGCCGGCCCGATCAGGTCGACCGTCTGCGTGCCCCAGACCGCGGTCGCGGCCAGGTCTTCGTTGACGCCGGGAACGAACTTGACGTGATTGTCTTCCAGCAGTTTTTGCGTCTTCCACAGGGTTTCATCGAGGCCGCCCAGGGGGGAGCCGCGATAGCCGGAAATGAATCCGGCGGTATTCAGCCCGGCAGCAAGGTCGCGCTGGTGCTGCATCATCGGCAGGCGCACCAAGGCCTGGATGCCGGAAATGAAGATAAGGCCGGAGGTGGAGGTGTATTTGTCGTCGAGCTTGACGGGGGCGAGGGCAGGTTTGCCGTCCTGTGCGGCATTCGCCTGCCCAGCAGTGGCCACTGCTGATTCGGCATGCATTGGGTCTTCTCCAAAAGTGTATTTCAGATAGCGCCTGGCAGGGAGCCGCCGGGTAAGGCGGGGTAGTGCCGGGTTGCAGGACCGGGGTGCCGGTCTTCTTTATGGCAACTTCGATTGACGAAGTTGCCATGGGTTGAAGTTTAGAGCGGGGTGGGGGGAGATGCAAATAGGGAATGGGGATGGGGGTATAAGGTTTTCTTATGCCTTTGGTGATTTTCTTGTGTTTCTTCGGTGATGCGGTTCGGTAGTCACTCCGTGGTGAGTAGCCGGGACTGGCCCCGGCGGGCCACTCACTTTCTTTGCTTCGCCAAAGAAAGTAAGCAAAGAAAGGCGACCCCGCTGTCGCTGCCCTTCGGGTTCCCGAAATGGCGGGGACCGAAACGGGAAGCGCGACAAACTCGCCTGCGGCTCAGACAAGTCGCGCTTCTTAATCCGTTTCAGTCCCCCCCATTTCGGCAGCGTCAGAAGGGGATTTAACGGCAAACCCCATCCCCACCCTGGCCCTCCCCTTGAAGGG
>CBIHRJ010000126.1:0-4364 GCA_966212445.1 uncultured Noviherbaspirillum sp.
TTGCCGCCGGAATTCGCGCTTACAAAACGTCGGGAAGTTGTGTGTAATGAGGTGCGTCCGATGTACGCAATATCGTTTGCACGATGCCGGACTTGCTGTTGAACTCGCGCGACAGCGGATGGTCGAGCGACGCGCCGTCCTGCTGCCAGCGCAGGACGTTCGTATAGGCTTCGCGCAGCAGAGGCGAGGCGCTCTGGTCCGCCATCAGCCGCACCAGCGCATTCTTTTCCAGGCGGTACGGCAATTCATTGGTGGAGGTGGCGATCACTGCACCGGAGCGCTCGACGATGAAAGCAATGCCGTTCTTGCTGATCTCAAGCGATTTGAAGAAATTCGTCAACTGCGCAAGCGACATGTCGGTTGCGGCGACACCGATCAGTGTGCCGTCCTTCCGGTAGATTGGCTTGGTCAGGGTAAACGTCGGTTCCAGGGTGGTGAAGTCGGTATAGACCGCCGACCAGCTTTCCTTTCCGGTTGTCACGGCATTCCGGAACCAGGGCCGGTGGCGCGGATCGTAGTTGTCGGTACGTACCAGGCCGAGCCGTTTGTGTGGAGCAGTCACGCTGAAAATGTGGCGAGGCGCCTCTCCGGCTTGGCGCAACCGCAACTCTATCCGCTCCGGCCGTCAGTTGATCCCAACACCTTGATTGCAACCCGCGCGCCCAGAAGATGGCGATCTGTCGCTTGGTTGACGCTGTCGAGCATGTGCAGCAAGACTTTTTGCGAAAACTCTTGCGCTGCGCTTTCGCCGGACCGTTTCGAAGCCCAATAGATGACGCCGGCCAGCGACAGCACCAGTATCACGAAGGGAATCACAAGAACCCGTTGCAAGGGCAAGGGGGCCGCCGAGGTGCATGCGACGCGCCGCAGTGCGAGTACCCTCGGCGGGCCCCTGCAAACAGCGCACAACACAGCAGCGCGCCGGCTACGGCCAGCAAAATTGTGCAACTTATTCCTGCGCGGTTCCTTATGTCGTCAAGCCCTTCAACGCGGCCACGCTGAAGGAAAAGATCGACAAGATCATCGCGAAGAAAGGACTGGCATAGCGCAGCGTCGTATCGAATGAAGAAGGCATGGATTATGCAGGCGCACCGATGCTCTTTCTTCATTCTTTCAAGGAGACACGCCATGCCAGCAGGAGCCAGCGCCAAGCGCGAAAACGAGTTCAAGAAACTGCAGCAGAAGTTCAAGAAAGACCATCGCTATGAAGGCCGCGAAGAGGAAGTGGCTGCGCGCGTCGTGAACAAGCAGCGCGCGCAATACGGTGAAACCAAGGACGCTAGGCAGAAGGACAAGGCCGGCAAGGCGCCCGACAAGGATTTGCCGATCAAGGACTTCCAGAACTTGACGATTCCAGAGGTCGAAAAGCAACTGGGGTCGCTATCCACATCCGAACTCAGGAAGATCCGCACCTACGAATCGAAGCACAAGAACCGCAAGGGCTTGATGCAGAAGCTGGACCGGTGGCTCGCGCATCATTGAACGCTGCCATGCCCGATCGGCTTCTCCGGTTCCGGTCGTACTGCCGGCAACGTGTTCTTGCGTTCGCGGGCCGTGTGTAGATCCATCGCCATTGAAAAACTTTCATCGAGGTGAAATATTTGCTGATCCCGTCCTGAGCCGCGTATTGGGCCATCAACACAATGCACAGTTTGCAAGCCGCGAGCACATATGCCGTTCGCGTCGCAGATGGGCCTGTTTCTTGCAGCGATAGCCGGAGCTATTTTCCCGCCTGTCCTCTGGAGACCGGATCGCCATGAACATCATCTTGAATAGGGTTTTGCGGGCCGCTGCTGTTGCCGTCTGCGCCGGTCTGTCCACATCAGTGCTTGCACAAAACAGCATCACACCCGGTGCACGGCCGCTGCCCATCCAGCAACGCGATGAGCTCGATATGCAGGCGAGCAAGCTGACCGGTGCGACGGTGGTCAGCCCCGAGGGCGAAAAGCTTGGCCGGGTGGAAGATCTTGTCCTCGATCTCACCAACGCGCAGACCCGTTATACGGTGCTGAACTTCGACAAGACTTGGAGCCTGAACAACAAGCCGGTGGCGCTGCCGCTCAATGCCTTCCGGTTTCCCACCCGTCCGGACGTCGACATCATCCTGCTGATGGACAGGGATACGGTGGCAAAGTCGCATCCGTTCGAGGAGGAGGCATTGCGGCAGGGTGGTTCCGCACAGCACAGTAGTGGCGGCACGGAAGCGCAGGGCAACGGCAACACGGGACGGTAGTTTCGTCAAAACCGAGAGCTTTTTCTTGATTTTCCGTTTTCGGAGTATAAAATATCCGGAAATGGAGAAACTATGAGCCTCGCCTACGCCTATCCCCGCAGCCGCTTCGAGCCGGCAGCGTTTGTCGACCTGAATGCGAAGTCCGAACGCGAGCGCCTGTCGAAATCGGCGCTCAAGGGATTTTTCCGGCTGGCCGATGCGTGGAAGCTGCGCGACGAAGACGCGCGCGAACTGCTTGGCGGCCTGTCCAGCAGCGCCTTCTACGAATG
This sequence comes from uncultured Noviherbaspirillum sp., assembly GCA_966212445.1. Lineage (GTDB taxonomy): Bacteria > Pseudomonadota > Gammaproteobacteria > Burkholderiales > Burkholderiaceae_D > Noviherbaspirillum. The sequence goes on from CBIHRJ010000126.1 coordinate 2,503, forward strand.
GAAGAAGAATCCGGACCGGGTGCTGGAAGTCGACCGCATCACGCGCATCTCCTACCTGATCGGCATTTACAAGGCATTGCACATTCTCTACGGCGACAAGCTGGCCGACGAATGGATAGGCTTGCCGAACAAGAACGTGATTTTCGCCGGACGGACGCCGCTGGCCTACATGCTCGGCGGCGGCCTGCTGGCGATGCAGACCGTGCGCAAGCTCCTCGACGCCCGGCGCGGAAGCCTGTGAGCCTGCGCACACCGCCGCTCACCCTGCTGCGCCAGTTCGATACCTGCCGCCTGATTCCATCGCGTTTCGCCGACCAGGAGGATTCGGTGCTCGCCGGCATTGCCGACGACAACGATCATCTGCGCGACCTGTTCGATCTCGACAATGCCACCAATGAACGCCTGCTCGGAGAGCAGAATGGTCTGCCCGGCATCGGCATCGACGAACTGGTGTTCGGCGTTCCCAATTTTCGCATCGTCAACGCTGCGTTTACCTATGCGCGCCCCGAAGGTAGCCGCTTCAACGGCGACGATCGCGGCGCCTGGTACTGCGCATTCGAAGCCGAAACCGCACTCGCGGAAATCATTTTCCACAAGACGGTGGAGTATCAGGAGATCGACCGCTTCGACGACAGCGTGAGCTACCAGGCCTTGCTGGCGGATTTCAGCAGTGAATTCCACGACCTGCGCGGCGTCCGGCAGTTTGCGAAATGCCTGGATCCCGACAGTTACGTCGCATCGCAGGCGCTGGCGGCGCATCTGCTGGAGGCAGGGTCGATGGGGATCATCTATCCGAGCGTGCGGCATGAAGGCGGGACGAACCTGGCGTGCTTCCGGCCGGCCCTGGTGGGGAATGTGCGGCGGGGGATGGCGTATGAGCTGACGTGGAGTGGGTCGCCGGTGCCGACGGTGATTGAGGGGAAGAGGAAGAAGCGGGGTTGAAGACCTTTGGCGCGATATATAGATTTTCAAAAACGCATTAACCTGCCAATCCCTTGAATCATCTCCGGCAGATACGACTGATCTATCCCAAACTCCCCCATCAGTTTCGCGCCTTCGTTTTGCAATTGGTATTCGCCCATCAATCCGCCCAGTTCCGTAAGTGTCAATCGAAGCTCGAAATTTCGCTCGACACCTTTCAATGTCGCGCTTGATCCCGGCGCGAGATTGGCCTTGATCGCTTCCAGCTCGCCCTTGAAGCGATCAAGCTCGCCGGGCATACATGACCATACTGTCTCTGCAGTGAAGCCGGGGATTCTCAGATGAACTGCGCAGTCGAGCCAATCGAGATAAGGTCCGCCAGTGCCTTCGACATGCCTGGCCTTCGGTTCGATGGTGAGGGAGAAATCAGGGGCGAGTAGTTCAAGCATGGGGATTTCAGAAGTACATGAAGTGTAAAACGGTCCAATCGGATTCCCTGACTACAACTTCCAGCGTCTTTTCTTCCATTCGATGGATGCTGCCGCGCTTGACCAGCCTTCGGATTTTGATTTCGTATCTGAATACACCAGCTACCTTTTGGGGGTCAGGCATTCTCTTTCCATACTTGATCGTCAGATGCAGGATATGAATCGGCACGAACCGTCCGGAATTGGCCATATGCCTGGCGGCCGTTTCGGTAAACAGTAATTTTTTTGCTGAAAGTCCGAATAGCCGGCTCCGCAGTGTCGCAACAATTGTAGTGCTAAATTTTCCCGATAATCCGAAAATGCTTTTCGCCTTCGCCAGCCTGGTTACTACGCCAGTGCCACCTTTAATGAGCTTGATGATGCCGGCTCCGACAAGTATCAAGTCAAGCGGGTCAAAGGCACCTCATTACACACAACTTCTCCCCCTGGAGTGAGTCGCAGGTATTTGGAGGG
>CBIHRJ010000127.1:0-4310 GCA_966212445.1 uncultured Noviherbaspirillum sp.
CCGTAAATTCGTTTAAGCATAACCGGGCGGGGTCCCTCCACCACGCGGGCCCCCCTTGATGGGCGGCCGGCGAGGTGGAGGGAGCCGGTCAGTTCTTCGTCGCCAGCCGATCAACATTCCACTCAGATCAACATCGATTCACGAGAACAAACCATGTCAAATTCGCAGCAAGCAGCAGTGGCCGTCACGGCCAACACGCCATCCTTCGTCGACCTGCGCAAGTTCGCGCAGGACAAGACCCAAGGTATTCCGGTGATCGATTCGCCGGGGCAGGACCGCTTCCTTTCCAGTCGCCGCGTCCTCGACTGGGAGCCGAGCCCCGTCACCGCGGGTGTCATTACGCTCGACACCGGCAGCGGCTCCGTGCAATCCCTTCCGGCGGATGAATTCATCATCGTCAACGAAGGCAGCCTGACCCTCACGCAGTTGGGCTCCACCCTGACGCTGGGACCGAACCAGAGCGCGGTGCTCAGGCATGGCGCCGCATTCACCTGGACCGCACAAGGGCCGGTGTCGCTGATCTTTACCCGCTACAACAAGAGTCAGGCCGGCGACGGCGCCATCGTGCCGATCAAGGAAAACCCGGAGATGGGACCGTCGGCGGGCGGGCCGTCGCCCGAGCTGCTGCTCACGCCGGCGCCGGTTTGCCGCAATTACACCGACTACAAGACCGAGGACGGTGAATTCACCTGCGGCACCTGGGACTCGACGCCCTATACGCGCCGCGCGATGTTCTTCCGCCACATGGAACTGATGCACCTGCTGGAAGGCAGCGTGACCTTCGTCGATGAAGCGGGCCGCAGCGGCACGTTCTCGAAGGGCGACATTTTCCTCATCGAGCAGAAGGCCTCTTGCAGCTGGGAGAGCTGCGTGCAAGTGGCGAAGGTGTACGTGATCTACCGTCCGGCATAGAGCGAGCGATTTGCCAGCGCCAGATTGTTGAATTTGTCTCCTCTTCCTCAGGAAGCCTGGCTCGCAGGCAGCAATGTCTACGAGCCTTTTTAGATACCGCGCTCAATCCAGCTTGCGGGAGAATGTTGAATGACCAAGCGCATTGCCTTTGTCCATACCGTCGGTTTCCTGGTCGAGGATTTCCGGGCGCGCATGCGCGCCGAAATTCCCGGCGCCGACTGCTTCCATATCCTTAACGAAAGCCTGTTGCAAGACCTGTTGCGCGGTGCGCCGCAGCCGCTGGTTTACCGGCGCGTGGTGGATCAAATCGTACTGGCGGCGGAAGCGCAGCCCGACCTGATCGTCGTCACCTGTTCGTCGACGTCACCGGCCGTCGATATCGCACGGCGTATCGTGCCGCAGCCGATCCTGAAGATCGATGACCCGATGGCGTCGGAAGCGGCCCGCAGCGGTCCGCGCATTGGTCTGCTCTGCACGGCAACCAGCACGGTGGAACCGAGCAGCGCACTACTGCGCGCGCATGCCGCAGAGCAAGGGCGCGAAATCATGATCAAGACTGTGCTGCGCCCCGAGGCCTACCAGGCGCTGATGGCAGGCGATCGAGCGCGGCATGACGCAATTCTTTATGCGGCGGCCACCGAGATTTCCAACGAGGTGGATGTGCTGGTGCTTGCGCAGGCATCGCTGGCGCATTTGCGCGACACGTTCGCCGCGGAACTGACATGCCCGGTATTGGCAAGTCCGCCGTTGCTGATGCGGGAAATCGCCCGGCTCAGCGCCGAATGAACCGATGGAACCGTCCATGACCTTTCTCTACAAAGCCGACCCGGTCCGCGGTGCGGTATGGGCAGACCTGTTCGCCCGCAAGATGCCGGAGCTGCCGTTTCGCATCTGGCCCGACATCGGAGATCCGAGCGAGGTACGCTACCTGGCCGCATGGCAGCCGCCAGAAGACCTGGCGACGCGGTTCCCTAACCTGGAAGTGCTGTTCTCGACCGGTGCCGGAACCGATCAGTTCGACTTTTCCGTGATCCCCGAGACGCTGCCGGTCGTGCGCATGGTCGAGTCCGGCATCATCAACGGCATGGTCGAGTACGTGACGCTTGCCGTGCTTTCCCTGCATCGCGACTGGCGCACTTATCTCGACCAGCAGCGCGAACAAAACTGGAAGGTGCATCGCGTGCATCCCGCATCATCGCGGCGTGTCGGCGTGTTGGGTCTCGGCGTGCTGGGACGCGCCGTGCTGGAAAGCCTGTGCGGTTTTGGTTTTACCTGCGCGGGCTGGAGCAGGTCGCCGCATGAAATCGAGGGTATCGAATGCTATTCCGGTATCGATGGCTTGCAGGAATTCCTGGCGCGCACAGACATCCTGATCTGCCTGCTGCCCTTGACCGACAGCACGCGCGGCATTCTCTCCAAGCCGCTGTTCGACAAGCTGCCGCGCGGCGCCACGGTGATCAATGTCGGGCGCGGCGGACACCTGGTGCAGGAAGATTTGTTGCAGGCACTCGACGAGGGGAAGCTATCCGGCGCGACCCTGGACGTGTGCGAACCGGAACCGCTTCCGCAAGACCATCCGTTCTGGACGCATCCCAAGATCATGCTGACGCCGCACATCGCCAGCATGACGCAACCGGAAACCGCGGTTGAGGCGGTGCTCGATAACCTGCGCCGGCATCGGGAGGGTCTGCCGATGATCGGCGTGGTCGACAGGGCGCGTGGCTACTGACGAGGGCCAGGCTTTCGGTTGCGTGCATTTCCTGAAAAATAGAGAGGGCATACAAAAATGAAGACGCTGTTACTTAAGAAAGAGGAAGTAGGACCGCTGATATCCATGAAGGAAGTCATAGATGCGGTGGAAGAGGCGTACAAAGCCTTCAACAGTGACCAGGTGGTGCAACCCGACTATATCGGGATAGATCTGCATCCGCCGCGCGGGGATATTGACTTCAAGCTTGGCTACTACAAAGGCAATGAAATCATCTCCATGAAGGCCTCTTCCGGCGGCTTCCCCAATAACCCGACAACATACGGCGTGCCGAGCGGCATGGGGACCATACTGTTGTTCGATGCCAGGACCTGTGCGCTGATTTGCGTGATGGATGGAAGCTTGATTACTGGCCTCAGAACCGGGGCGTGTGGCGCCGTTTCAGTCAAAGCACTGGCAAGAAAAAACGCGAAAAAGATTACATCGATCGGTACCGGGAATCAGGCCAGGATGCAGATCCGTGCAATCAACGAGATCATGAAGATTGAAGAAATCCATGCATGGGACCACACCCCGGAGTCACTCGCCAAGTACAAAGCGGATATCGAGCACGAGTTCGGCATTCCCGTGGTGATGGCGAACTCCAAAAGAGAAGCGGTTGAGCAGGCGGATATCCTGATTACGACGACCCGCGGAAAAGGGGCGTTGGTGGACGCCGACTGGGTAAAGCCCGGCACACACATCGTTGCAATCGGCACGGATGCAAAAGGGAAGCAGGAATTCGATCCGGAAATATTCAGGAATGCCAAAGTGGTCGTCGACTCGATCATGCAGTGCAGCGAAAAAGGCGAAACCCAGCATGCGTTAAGCCAGAACATCATGTCCAAAGACGGCATCCATGCAGAGATCGGCGAGGTTTTGCTGGGCAAAAAGCCTGGAAGAGAGAGCGATGAGGAAATCACGATCTTCGACTCCACCGGGATGGCCATCCAGGACAACACGACGTCGACAAAAATCTATCGGAACGCCATCGAGCACAAGGTTGGAACATTCTTCGAGTTTTTTGAATAAGGACTTTTCAAGTGCGCAACTACCCTACCATCCAGGACATTCACGAAGCCCAGGCACGGCTCAAGCCCCACATCCGGCGTACGCCGATATTGCGCGCGGAAAAGATCGAGAAGGCCGTTGGCTGCCAGCTCTATCTCAAACCTGAAACCCTGCAGATTACCGGCGCCTTCAAGATTCGAGGCGCTCTGAACAAGGCACTGTCACTTTCGAGAGAAGAGATCGCCAACGGCCTCATTGCGACTTCTTCAGGCAATCATGCCCAAGGGATCGCCTATGCCGCCAGGATGCTGGGTGTCAAGGCGATCCTGGTCGTTCCGGTGACTACACCCAAGATCAAGATCGAGAACACAAAAGCCCTGGGAGCGGAAGTTGTTCTTTTCGACGGCGACACGGCCGCCCGATGGAAAAAGGTGTGCGAGATCGCCGAAGAGAACAAGTACGCGGCGGTTCACGGTTTCGAGGACCCGCTTGTCATGGCCGGCCAGGGAACGATCGGGTGCGAGATCCTGGAGGATCTGGAGGATGTGGACACCGTCATCGTTCCCCTGGGCGGCGGTGGCCTGCTTTCGGGAATCGCCACCGCCATCAAGGAAACGAAGCCGTCGGTGCGGGTCATCGG
>CBIHRJ010000128.1:0-4301 GCA_966212445.1 uncultured Noviherbaspirillum sp.
ACAGGTCGACGTCCTTGGTGGTCAGGTTCAGCTTCTTGTACAGCTTGTCGATCGCACCGACCGGAGCGGTGGTGAACAGGTTCGGCTCCTGCGAATGCGTTGCATGGCCGAGCACGCGGGCGATCGGCTTGCAGCCGAGTTTCCTGGCGGTCGATTCGCGCATCAGCACCAGCGCGGCAGCGCCGTCGTTGATCGACGACGACGAGGCGGCGGTGATGGTGCCGTCCTTCTTGAAGGCCGGCTTGAGCGCGGGGATCTTGTCGAGCTTGGCCTTCAGCGGGCCTTCGTCCTTATCGATGACCACGTCGCCGCCCTTGGCCGCAACCGTGACCGGCGCGATTTCCCATTTGAAGGAACCGTCACTGGTCGCGGCCTGCGCGCGCTTGACCGACTCGATCGCGAACGCATCCTGCTCTTCGCGCGTGAACTGGTATTTCGCCGCGCATTCTTCGGCGAAGGTGCCCATCGAGCGGCCCTTGTCATAAGCGTCTTCGAGGCCGTCGAGCATCATGTGGTCGTACATCATCGCGTGGCCGATGCGGTAGCCGCCGCGCGCTTTCGGGATCAGGTAGGGCGCGTTGGTCATCGACTCCATACCGCCAGCGACGACCACGTCGTTGGTGCCGACCAGCAGCGAGTCGTAGCCGAACATGGTCGCCTTCATCGCGGAGCCGCACATCTTCGACAGCGTGACCGCGCCGGCGGACACCGGGATGCCGGCCTTGATCGCAGCCTGGCGCGCAGGCGCCTGGCCCTGGCCCGCCATCAGGCAGTTGCCGAACAGGACTTCATTAACGTGCTGCGGCTCCAGGCCGGCGCGCTCGACCGCGGCGCGGATTGCCGCGGCACCGAGGTCGCTAGCGGACAGCGCGGAAAAGTCGCCCTGGAATGCGCCCATCGGGGTACGTGCGGCGCCGACAATGACAACGGGATCGTTCATGACAAGTCTCCAAGATCAAGCGGCTTGCGCCGCGGGGGTGAGAGGGGGTTTGTAACTGAACCGCAATTCCTGCGGATACGGGAATACATCTTCGACATGGCCGTCCAGGATGCGTTGCTTCGCATCCTGCCAGTACTGCGGCGTCAGCAGGTCGGCATGGTGTTTCAGGAAGTGCTTCCTCACTTCGAGATTGCCGAGCAGGAAGGTGCCTAACTGCTCGGGGAACACATCGTTCTTCGCGACCGGATACCAGGGTTCGCTCGCCATTTCGTCTTCCTCGTTGCGCGGCGCCGGAATCTTGCGGAAATTGCAGTCGGTGATGTATTCGATTTCGTCGTAATCGTAAAACACCACGCGGCCGTGCTTGGTGACGCCGAAGTTCTTGTACAGCATGTCGCCGGGGAAGATGTTGACGCCGACCAGATCCTTGATTGCGTTGCCGTATTCGACCACGCCATGCTCGACGGCGGCATGATCGCCACGCCGTTCGGCTTCCGTCAGCCAGATGTTGAGCGGCGTCATGCGGCGCTCGATGTACAGGTGCTTGATGATGATTTCGTCGCCCTCTTCCTCGACGATCGAAGGCGCGACTTGCTTCAGGTCCGCCAGCAGTTCGGCCGAGAAACGCGAACGCGGGAAGGCGACGTTCGAATATTCCAGCGTATCCGCCATGCGGCCGACCCGGTCGTGGTTCTTCACCAGCAGGTATTTTTCCTTGACCTGCGCGCGCGTGGTTTCCTTGGGCGCCGGGAAGTAATCCTTGATCACCTTGAATACATAGGGGAACGACGGCAGCGCGAACACCACCATCACCAGGCCACGGATGCCGGGCGCGGATTCGAAGCAGTCCGACGAATGGGTAAGGTGGTGCAGGAAGTCGCGGTAGAACAGTGCCTTGCCCAGCTTCTGCAAGCCGAGGATGGTGTAGATCTCGCTGCGCGGCTTGTACGGCATCAGCGAGCGCAGGAAATGCACGTAAGCGGACGGCACCTCCATGTCGACCATGAAGTAGGCGCGGGTGAACGAGAACAGCACCGTGATCAGCGTCGGATCGAACAGCACGGTGTCGAGCACCAGCTGGCCCTTGCGGTTGTACAGGATCGGCACCACGAACGGATAGATGCGGTTGCCGTTGATGCCCTTGCCGACGATGTACGCGCCCTTGTTGCGGTAGAACAGGCTGGACAGCACCTGGATCTGGTGGTTCGGCTCCAGCAGGTCGTTGCCGAACATCGCGCGCATGCGCGATTCGACGAAGCCGATATCGCGGTCGAGGTCGGCGAACGGCGTACTCAACTGGAAATTGGTGATGATGCGCTTGAGCGTGAAGCGCAGCCCGTCGGTGCCGGGATAGTAGACACGGTAGGTCGGCTGGATTTCGTCGGGCTCGATGTACTCGGTCGACACCGCCGGCCGCACGAAGATGAAGTCGTTGTGATAGTAGGAACGGTGCAGGATGTTGCAGCACACCGAGTTGAAAAAGGTTTCCGCCAGTTCCGGCTGCTTGTGGTTGATCAGCAGGCCGATGTAGTGCAGCTTGACCTCGCGCCACACTTCATCGCCGATCTCTTCCTGATCGTATTCGTCTTCGAGGTCCTGCACGCACTCCTGCACCCGCTTGTCGTAGAACGCGATGCGCTCGCGCGCCTTGGTCTGGGCGGTGGCCCAGTCGCCCTGCTCGAAATAGCGGCGCGCATCCTGGCTGGCGGCGCGGAACAAGCGATAGTGCTTGTCGAAGCCGTCGAGGATCGTGCGCGCGATGTCGAACGCGATCTGCGAGGACAGGAGTTTGGGGAAGGCGGTCAATGGCATGGCTCAATGCTCGAATTGCGTTTTCCAAGCCTCCAGTTTAGCCAAATCGACGCCGATGCCGCCGCAAACAACGATCAGCGGACGCGTGAACTCTTGCAGTTCCGGCAAGTTTTCGTATGCCACCGCCAACGCCGCGCCGCAAGCCGGTTCCACCAGCGTGCGCATGTCGTCGGCGAAGCGCAGGCAAGCGGCCACCGCCTGGGCGTCGCTGACGACGATGCTGCGCACATCGTGGCGGCGGGTCCAGTCGAATGCCTGCTGCGCGACACGCTTGGCGCCCAGCGTCGTCGCGATCGACATGATCGCCGGCAACGTCACCAGTTCGCCGGCTTGCATCGCGGCGTGCAGCGATGCCGCGCCCCTGGTTTCTACCGCCAGCACCGGGACCTGCGCCAGCCCGTTGCGATGCAAGCCTTCCAGCACACCGCACAGCAGGCCGCCGCCGCCGACCGAGCAGATCACCGCGTCGAATTCGCCCTGCGCGGCCGCTTCGTCGATCAGGGTGGCGTTGCCGTCCCAGATGTCGGCGTGGTCGAACGGCGGCACGTAGACCGCGCCCGGCGCCTCGGCGAGGCGCAAGGCTTGCTGGTTGGTTTCATCCCAGACGCCGCCGTGCACGATGAGTTCGGCGCCGAGCGCCCGGATTTTCTGCCGCACCGATTCATGCGTGGTTTCCGGCACGAGGATGGTGGTGCGCACGCCGAGCGCGACGCCGGCGACGGTGGCAGCAAAGCCGGCATTGCCGCCGGACGGACACACGAAGTGCGTTGCCCCCTGTTCCGCCGCACGCTGGCACATGGCGCCGATGCCGCGCAGCTTGAAGGAGCCGGACGGCTGCAGGTTTTCCATTTTCAAGGTCACCTGCTTGCCCAATGCCGCTGACAAGGCGTCATGGCGCAATAGCGGTGTGGCGATGTGAAGCTGTGTCATTGTCTTTCCCGTGGCAAAACCGCCATGGTACCGCTCAGCTTGCTGATCAGGGTCTTGCGCTCGCCGCTGATGGCGAACACTTCGGACTCGACCACGTGGAACGCCTTGCCGGGCTTGAGCACCTGCGCGCGGCAGACCAGGGATTCACCACTGCCCGCACGCAGCAGGTGGATCTTGAACTCCACCGTCAGGATGAACTCATGCGCAGGCGTGAGCGACATTGCGGCGGCGCCGGCGGTATGGTCGGCGATGGTCGCCTGGACACCGGCGTGGATGACGCCGGTGTGCTGCAGATGACGCGGCTCGATGCGCAGGGATGATTCGCACCAGCCGGGACCGAAATCGGAAAGGGTGATTCCGAGGTCGGAAAGGAAGGCGGCTTCACGGAAGCCGTTTTCGACTACTTCGCGGTAATGGGGGTTGGGGGAATGCATGGGGTGGTCTCCGCCAGCGATGCTTCTGCCTGCCGGTTCCTTCCCCCTTGCAAGGGGAAGGCTAGGATGGGGGTAGTGCGGTTGAATCATCGCAGTCGATGGCGCGACCTTCACGGGGGCGGCCCCGGCCACCCCCCCCCCCCCGGGCGGGGCGACCAGGGCGAGGGCTGGGGCGGGAGGAGGGG
>CBIHRJ010000129.1:0-2388 GCA_966212445.1 uncultured Noviherbaspirillum sp.
GCGTTTTCCACACACGTCCCGCTCGTTTCGGAGCGTTTTTCTGCGTGCGTTCGCGGCAGGGGGCGAACTATAGCAAAGCCCCATGAGGTGGACAACCCCTTTTTCATCAAAACAAAGAAATTTTTTTCTGAAGGTCTTGGGGGCTTCATCGCTTGGAATGTCTGGACAGGTTCGTCGCATACATCGGGGCTGACGGCGACGACATGGAACCACGACCCGATGTCGGTGCCGGCTTCAAATGGATTTCTGTGGGTAGCTCAATGGTACGCCTCAAACCAGCGCAGCCCGCCGCACCACCGCCATCTCCCGCAGCACCTCCATGAAAGCCAAAGCCGGTGCACCAGGTGCCCCACCACTCCGTTGCATCAGCCCGACCGGCTCTTCGGTTCCTTCGGTTGGAACCGCAAGCCTTGTCAGCGCACCATCCACGAAATCGGCGCGTACCGCGCCGGCCGGCGCAAACCATACCGCTTCCGATTGCCGCACAATCTGGCGGGCCAGTGACACCGACAGGGTTTCGATGCAATTGGAGGGAATCTTCAATCCACGCGACTGGAAATAACTCTCGGTGTTGTGGCGCGGAATGGTGCCTCTGGTCGACACCACGATTGGGTAGGCAATCACCTCGCTCAAGGACACCTTGCCGGTTGCCACCAATGGGTGCCCGGGCCGCACGATCAGCGCCAGCGGTTCCACGTAGAGCAGCTCGAACGACAGGCCGGCCATCATTTCCGGATCGGCCATGCGCGCCAGGGCGAAATCGATTTCGCCGGCCTTCAGCATCTGCAGCAGCACCGTATTGGTCGCGGTCTGCACCACCGCCCGTGTATGCGGATGCTGGCGGCGAAACTCGGCAAGCGCCAGCGGCAGCAAGTCTGGCGCCACCGTCGGCAATGCGCCCACATACACCGCCTCGCTTTGCGGCGCCTGTTCGCCTCCCACTGCGGCCCCGGCCGCATTGAGCGCATCCTGCACCGCCAACGCATGCGCGAGGAAGGTCTCGCCGTCGCGTGTCAGTTGCGCGCCGAGCCGGTTCCGCTCCAGCAGTTTCACGCCAAGGATCTCTTCCAGCTCGGTCAGCGTTTTCGAGATCGCCGGCTGCGTCAGCCGCATCTTCGTCGCCGCTTTGCCGAGATTGCGCGTCTGCGCTACCGATACGAAGCAGTCCAGGTGGCGCAGGCGGACCCTACTTTTGAAGAGATCTTTTTCCATAACTATAGGTTATCAATAATCGCGTATTAATTCAATTTACATGAATAATTTTCAAGCATAGAGTGTCATTCAGGCTGTTTGCCAGTGACCAGAACCCTTCAGGAGATCCCATGACCGAGAAATACGGCGAGTTCTACCAGCGCGACACCAGCGTGCATCCCCCCGCTTATGCGCCCGGCTACAAGACCAGCGTGCTGCGTTCGCCCAGGAACGCGCTCATTTCCCTGCAAAACTCGCTCTCCGAAATCACCGGTCCGGTGTTCCGCGCGGACGAACTGGGTCCGCTCGACAACGACCTGATCATGAACTACGCGAAGGACGGCATGCCGATCGGCGAGCGGATCGTGGTGCATGGCTATGTGTTCGACGAGAACGGCCGCCCGGTGCGCAATGCGCTGGTGGAGGTGTGGCAGGCCAACGCAGGAGGCCGCTACCGTCACAAGAAGGACCAGTACGTTGCGCCGATCGACCCCAATTTCGGCGGCTGCGGGCGCATGCTGACCGACGACAACGGCTATTACTTCTACCGCACCATCAAACCCGGTCCCTACCCGTGGCGCAATCGCATCAATGACTGGCGCCCCGCCCACATCCACTATTCGATCTCGGGTTCCGGCTGGGCACAGCGGCTGATCACGCAAATGTATTTCGAAGGCGACCCGCTGATCGCGACCTGCCCGATCGTGCAAACGATCAACGACGAAGAAGCGGTGCGCCGCCTGATCGCCCCGCTCGACAAGTCGGCGGCCATCCAGCTCGACAGCCTGGCCTACCGCTTCGATATCGTGCTGCGCGGTTCGCGCGCCACCCTGTTCGAAAACAAGTTCCAAGGAGCCAAGTAATGCTGCCCCCGCTCAAGCCACTGAAGGAAACCACCTCCCAGACCGCAGGTCCGTACGTTCACATCGGCCTGGCGCCGCAGCAGGCCGGCTTCGGCATCTTCGAAAAGAACTTCAGCAACGTGCTGGCTGGACCGGATACCCGCGGCGAGCGCATTCGCATCGAGGGACGCGTGATCGACGGTTCCGGCACGCCCATGCGCGACGTGCTGATCGAAATCTGGCAGGCCAGCTCCGCCGGCCGCTACAACCATCCGGCCGACCAGCAGGACAAGGAACGCAAGCCGGACTTCCGCGGCTGGGGCCGCGCCTGCTCCGACTTCGATACCGGCGTCTA